>JBGCDS010000008.1:0-111641 GCA_045105615.1 Gammaproteobacteria bacterium | reverse complement strand
AAGAAGAAAGCTGCAAAGAAGAAAGCTGCAAAGCCTAAAGCGGAAGAAGCGCCTGTGGCCACTGATGCTGCTGAGTCTAAAGCAGAAGCATCGGATGCGTCTGAGTAAAAGTTACATTTTAAAATATTTATAGGGTTTCGATATGCAAATTACAGCTGCAATGGTTAAAGAACTGCGTGAGCGTACTGGCGCAGGCATGATGGAATGCAAAAAAGCATTAGGAGAAAGCGGCGGCGATATGGATGCGGCGATTGAGCTAATGCGTAAGTCTGGCCAGGCTAAAGCAGATAAAAAAGCGTCACGTGTTGCCGCTGAGGGTACCGTGGTCATTTCTATTAGTGATGATGCGAAAAGCGGTGTTATTTTAGAAGTGAACTGCGAAACTGATTTTGTTGGTAAAGATGAGAACTTCTTAAACTTTAGCAATGAGGTCGCTAACGTAGCGATGACGCAAGATCTTGCTGATGTTGACGCCTTAACGAATGCAAAGTTAGCCAATGGTGAAACCGTTGAGTCAACTCGTCTTGCACTAGTTAGCAAGATTGGTGAGAACATACAAATACGCCGTTTCACTAAAGTAGCCTCGGACAAAGGTGCCTTGGGTAAATACATGCACGGTAGTCGTATTGGTGTGATGGTTGAGATGGAAAATGGTAATCATGATCTAAGTAAAGATATCGCGATGCATGTTGCAGCAAGTAAGCCTGCCTGCGTTGATGAAGATGGCGTCTCTGCAGATTTGTTGCAAAAAGAGAAAGAGATCTTCATTGCCAAAGCGGAAAGTAGCGGTAAGCCACCAGAGATTATTGAAAAAATGGTCGGTGGTCAGATCAAGAAATTCTTAGGTGAAATAACTTTGATGGGTCAACCGTTTGTGAAAGATCCAGATAAGTCTGTTGCTAAGCTGCTGAAAGAAAACTCAGCCAGTGTTATCTCATTCCATCGTTATGAAGTTGGTGAAGGGATAGAGAAGAAAACTGAAAACTTCGCTGAAGAAGTCATGGCCCAAATCAAAAACGGCTAAGTTTAGTATTACAAGACGGGGGTTTAGCCCCCGTTTTTGTTCCTGCATATCTACATTTATTATTGGTGGTTAGTTAATGTCAGAAAAGCCCAAATACAAGCGCATATTACTTAAGCTGAGCGGTGAGGCCTTGATGGGCCAGTTTGATTACGGCATAGACCCGATAGTTATTTCACGTGTCGCAAGAGAAATTATTGAATTAATTCGTTTGGATGTTCAGGTGGCTGTTGTCATTGGTGGTGGAAATATTTTTCGCGGTGCTGGATTAGCGCAGGGTGGCATGGATCGAGTCACAGGTGATCACATGGGCATGCTAGCCACAGTGATTAACTGTTTGGCGCTTCAGGATGCGGTTGAACGAGAAGGTCAATACTGTCGTGTCATGTCTGCGCTTAAAATCAATCAAGTATGTGAAGACTATATTCGTCGTCGAGCAGTACGTCATTTAGAGAAAGGCCGCGTGGTTGTATTTGCCGCGGGTACTGGTAATCCATATTTCACAACTGATTCAGCGGCTAGTTTAAGAGCAACAGAAATCAATGCAGATCTAATGTTGAAAGCCACAAAAGTCGATGGCGTTTATGATTCTGATCCCGCGATTAATCCTGATGCAAAGTTATATAAGCAGTTAACCTATGATCAAGTGTTGGGCGATAAGCTTAGCGTGATGGATGCTACTGCCATTGTTATGTGTAGAGATAATAAAATTCCGTTAAGAGTTTTTAATATGTTTAACCAAGGCGACCTAAAACGCATCGCGCTAGGCGAAGATGTTGGCACGTCGGTAGTGAGTGAGTAATCATGATAGAAGATATTAAGAAAGATGCTGATACCCGAATGGGAAAGAGTATTGAATCATTAAGAAATGAATTAACTAAAATTAGAACCGGCCGTGCAAATATTAGTTTGCTAGATCACGTCACAGTTGACTATTACGGTTCTGAAGTGCCGATTGCGCAAGCCGCCACTGTGTCGGTTGAAGACGCGCGTACCCTGGCTGTATCTCCATGGGAGAAAGCACTAGTACCAGTTATTGAGAAAGCAATTATGAGCTCAGATATGGGGCTTAATCCTGTGACATCAGGTGATGTTATTCGCGTGCCTCTACCTGCGCTAACTGAAGAGCGAAGAAAAGATTTTGTTAAGTTGGTTCGCCAAGAAGCAGAGCAAGGCAAAGTAGCGGTTAGAAATATTCGTCGAGATGCCAATGCAGACTTTAAAGAGCTAGTAAAAGAGAAAGAAATTTCTGAGGACGATGAGCGTGGTGCATTAGAAGTAGTGCAAAAGTTGACTGATAAACATATTAAAGAAATCGACAATATGCTCGCTGAAAAAGAAAAAGAATTAATGGAAATTTAATTCGTACTTCAGTTGCGCTTAGTTTACTAGCAGCGTGACAACGTTAATCATGTCAAAAAATCCACCTATTCCGCATCATGTAGCTATTGTCATGGATGGCAATGGCCGCTGGGCTAATAAACGTTTCCTTCCGAGAGCAGCTGGGCATAAAGAAGGGGTAAAAGCCGTTCGAAATACCATAGAAGCCTGTGCTAAAGCAGGTATTAAAGTGCTAACTTTATTTGCCTTTAGTAGTGAGAACTGGAATCGACCTAAATCTGAAGTGGTCTCGTTAATGGATTTATTTGTTTCATCTCTGGAAAAAGAAGTGAATAAACTAAATGAAAACGGTGTGCAACTTAAATTTATTGGTGATCGCACGCGCTTTAGTCAAAAGCTACAAGATAGAATTGAAGAGTCTGAAAACATTACAGCGGATAATGATAAATTCTTATTAAATATTGCTGCCAACTATGGTGGTCGATGGGATGTTGTTCAGGCATGTAAAAACATCTGTCAAAAAGTACAGGATCAACAGTTGAAGATTGATGATCTCGGCGAGCAAGAATTTTCTAGCTATCTTTCTACGGGTTCAATACCTGATCCTGATTTGTTTATACGTACAGCGGGCGAACAGAGAATTAGTAATTTCTTGATATGGCAGATGGCTTATACCGAATTTTATTACACGGATGTTTTCTGGCCTGAGTTTGATGAACAGCAATTACACATTGCATTAGCGCAATTTGCTCAACGTAAACGAAAATTTGGTCTTACCCAAGAACAAATAGAAGCTGACTCAAATGCTTAAGCAAAGAATTATCACCGCTGTGATTCTGGCACCTCTTGTCGTGTTATCGATTTTGATGATGCCTAGTGATTGGTTTGCTGGTTTATTAGCAGTGATTGCCTTGGCCGGTGCATGGGAGTGGGGTTCCATGGTGGCTAAGACATTGCTGGCAAAAACAATTTATGTGTTGATCTGCGCAGGACTGATAGGAGGATGCTGGTTAGTCCTGGATGACAGTCATGTGCGTTTAATTATGTTGGCAGGTGCGAGTTTTTGGGTATTTATCTTGTTGCTACTTTCATTTTATCAGTCTTCTTGGTTAGGAAATTATTTGCTTGATGGTTTTCTTCACTATAGCGGTTACTTTGTCATAGTGATTGGTTGGTTAGCAATGATTGGCTTGCATCAGCAAAGGCCGGCGCTGTTATTGTTTTTATTCATGTTGGTATGGGTTGCCGATATTGCTGCCTATTTTACCGGCAAGAAATTTGGACGTAACAAGCTTGCTGAGCAATTAAGTCCAGGTAAAACCCGAGAAGGAGTGTTGGGTGCAATGGTTGGAACCTTTGTGTTTTCGTTTGTGGGGATATGGTTATGGCAAGAACAATTAACATGGGGTGCCGCAGTCTACTTTGTGATTTTATGTGTGCTGACTGCACTAATATCTGTTGTTGGTGACCTGTTTGAGAGCTTGCTTAAACGCAATGCTGGTAGGAAAGATAGCGGTTTCTTAATTCCCGGTCATGGTGGTGTATTAGATAGAATTGATAGTTTGCTGGCGGCATCACCCGGTTTTATGCTGGGTTTGTATTGGATGGTATAGAGGGTGCAAGATAATAACCAATCCAAAGGCATTGCAATACTGGGTTCAACTGGCAGCGTTGGTAGAAGTACATTGGATGTGATTGAACGAAACTCAGATAAGTTTCATGTAGTGGCGCTAGGTGCTAGGCGATCTATAGATGAGTTGATCGAGCAGTCAAAAAAGTTTTCTCCTGAATATGTGGTGCTCACTGATGTAACTGCCGCAAGTGAATTTAGGCAAAAAGCTTCACAGTTAGATTCTCCACCAGAATTAATAGTCGGTAGTGAAGGCTTGATTACTATTGCCTCGTTACCTGAAGTGGATTGCGTGATGGCTGCAATTGTCGGTGCAGCTGGATTGCTCTCAACTTTAGCGGCAGCTAAGGCAGGTAAAACATTATTATTAGCCAATAAAGAAGCACTAGTGATGTCTGGGGACATACTTATTTTGCTTGCTGAACAAAATCATGCGACTTTGTTGCCGATCGATAGTGAACATAATGCCGTTTTTCAGTGTATGCAAAACCTGGCAAATATGCAGGTTAAAGCAGGTGTTAAGCAGGTGACTATAACTGCATCTGGTGGCCCATTTTTACATACGCCTTTATCTGAATTGGCGCAGATGTCTCCGGATCAAGCGTGTAATCATCCTAAGTGGAAAATGGGTAGAAAGATCTCAGTTGATTCCGCGACTATGATGAATAAGGGTTTAGAGGTAATTGAAGCATGTTTATTGTTTTCAATTGATGTGTCGATGGTCAATGTTGTGATTCATCCTCAGTCTATTGTTCATGCTATGGTGACTTATCAAGATGGTTCTATGCTCGCGCATATGGGGTATCCAGATATGCGCGTACCCATTGCTCATGCGTTGGCCTGGCCCGGCAGGATTGACTCTGGTGTAGACGGGTTAGATATGACTAAGCATAGTGGATTGGAGTTTTTTGAACCAGATTTTCAGCGTTTTCCCTGTCTTAAGTTAGCGATTGAGGTACAGAAAACAGGTGGTGCCTGTCCTGCTATTATGAATGCGGCTAATGAAGTCGTTGTGCAATCTTTCTTGGATGGGAAAATCAAATTTCCAGATATATATAATGTTGTTGCGAATGTTGTTGAAAAATTGGAACCTGTGGCGGTTGATAGCGTCGAAGCTGTATTGGAAATAGATCAATATGCGCGTCAAACAGCCACTCAAAAAATTCTAGAGTTAATCAGCTAACCTTTGATATATGAATATTTTAATTAGTGTAGTGTCTTTTATTGTTGCGGTTAGTGTGATCGTGACAGTGCATGAATTTGGTCACTTTATAGTTGCACGTTTGCTTGGCGTTAAGGTGTTGAGATTTTCGGTTGGTTTTGGTCGCTCATTATTACGTTATGTTTCTCCTAAAAGTGGTGTGGAATATGTGCTCGCTTCAATTCCTCTTGGCGGTTACGTGAAAATGTTAGATGAGCGTGAAGGTCATGTTGAGCCTCACGAAGAGCAATATGCATTTAATCGACAGCCAGTGGGGTCAAGATTTGCCATTGCTGCAGCCGGACCGTTATTTAACTTTATCTTTGCTGTATTTGCCTATGCCTGTATGTATATCGTTGGTGTGCAAGGAATTGTTCCAGAGATTGGAAAGGTTGAAAAAGATAGCTTGGCTTATCAAGCAGGGTTGAACGAAGGGGATGTGTTGGTGCAAGTTAATCAACGGGACGTTGCTACCTGGGAAGAAGCGAGCATAGAGCTAATTAATGAAGGTTTGAAAACAGGTATTGTCAGTATTAGTAAAAGAAACCAGCAGCAAGAAATTTCCCAAGTGATGCTGGATCTTTCTGATACAAAAGCGTTGTTGGATGAAGGCAGTCCTTTAGAGAAAATCGGTGTTGAACCTTGGCGTATGAGGTTAGACGCTAAATTAGGGGAATTCACTTCAGGTAGTGCTGCTGAGCAACAGGGCTTCAAAGAAGGTGATGCGATTTTATCAGCTAATGGAGAGGTTGTTTTGGACTGGGCGCATTGGGTGAAAATCGTTCAAGCCAACCCAGCAACGCCAATAGCGCTAGAAGTATTAAGAAATTCAGAACAGATAAGTGCCAGTCTTACCCCTGCATCTGAACAGGTTGGTGGCCTTAATATTGGAAGAATAGGGGCGTATCCCTGGATTAATCAAAGCGAACGAGAAAAGCGTCAAATCACCATCCGTGAGGGTATTGTTGATTCCATTGCGAAAGGCGCAACAAAAACGCTTGATATGAGTGTTCTGACAGTTAAACTGCTGGGCAAGTTGTTAACCGGGCAGGCGTCCGTTAAAAATATCAGCGGCCCCATCTCTATTGCAGAGTATGCAGGTATTTCGGCTCAGCTTGGTCTGGCAACATTTCTCAGTACGTTAGCGATCATTAGCATCAGTATTGGTATACTTAACCTAATGCCAGTTCCGATTTTAGATGGTGGTCACTTAATGTACTATTTGATCGAGATGGTTAAAGGGAGTCCTGTGTCTGAAGCGACACAATTGGTAGGACAAAAAATTGGAATTTTTATGTTGGCTGGATTGATGTCGTTGGCTTTTTATAATGACTTCCAACGAGTTTTTAGCTAATTAAATTGAATGGTAAACGTGATAATAAGAATAATAAAAACATTTATCCTGTCGCTAGTATTGTTGTGCGTAAGCACGGCGAGTGCTGAGCCTTTTAAAATTCGAGATATTGTTATTGATGGTTTAGAAAGGATAGAACCTGGCACTGTCTTTACTTATATCCCGGTTAAAGTGGGAGATGTATTTACTGATACTGATTCTGCTGAAGTAATACGTGAACTATATAAGACTGAATTATTCAGTGATGTAGTACTACGCCTTGAAAATTCGGTCCTGATTGTAGAGATAAAAGAACGTCCCGGAATAGCATCGATAGATATTGTTGGAAATAAAGATATCCCTGATGAACAGCTAATTGAAAGTTTAACTGATATCGGTATTGCACCCGGTAGAGTTTTGAATCGTTCAGTGTTGGATCGTTTAGAGAATGAACTGCTCCAACAATATTTTGCACGCGGCAAATATAACGTGCAAATTAAAACCTTAACTACAGAATTGGCGCGTAATAGGGTCGATGTGAAAATTCAGATAGCTGAAGGTAAGGTGGCGAAAATAAAAGATGTAAATATTGTCGGAAATTCAGTTTATCAAGATAAAGAATTGAAGAAAGAATTTGAGTCTGGGAATAAACCATTTTGGAAAATTTGGGCAGATAACAATAATTATTCTAAGCAGAGGTTGTCAGCTGATCTTGAGCAGTTGCGCTCTCAATATCTAAATACTGGATATCTGAATTTTTCAGTTGATTCTACTCAAGTTTCTATTACACCAGATAAGAAAGATATTTTTATAACTATTAATGTCAATGAGGGTAATCAATACACGCTTACGGACATTAAATTGGCAGGTAACTTTGAAGTACCGGAGCAAGAGTTAAGGGATTTGTTGGTTATTGAGGTGGGAGAGATATTTTCACGAAGCCAGGTTGTTGCTTCATCCTCACGGATATCAAATCGTTTAGGCGCTGATGGTTATGCTTTTGCACGAGTTAACCCAATTCCTGATGTGGATGAGGAAAATAACACTGTGGCTCTGACGTTTTTCATAGACCCTGGCAAAAGAGTTTATGTGCGTAGAGTGAACGTGGTTGGAAATCAGTTTAGCCGTGATGAAGTGTTTCGTCGCGAGCTGAGACAAATGGAAGGTGGGTGGTATTCTCAATCTGGCATAGAAGCTTCTCGAAGAAGAATTCAGCGATTGGCATTTGTTGAAGCTGTTGAAATTGATACTGTGCAAATTCCAGGTGAAGATGACGTTGTTGATATTAATATTGCGGTTTCTGAGCGTCTTGCTGGTAGTTTCTCGATTGGGGCTGGTTTTTCCGATAGCCAAGGCCCTGTTGTTACAACTAGTGTTAGCCAAGATAATTTTTTAGGATCTGGCAAAGAAGTTTCTTTTCGAATTAATACTAGTAGAGTAAACACAGTTTATGATTTTTCTTATAGTGACCCCTATTACACGATTGATGGTGTAAGTAGAGGATTTGGGTTTAGCTATATTTCTACCGATGCTGAAGAGGCAGATATTTCTGATTTTGATTCGGATCAGTTTAGTTTACGTGCTAATTATGGTATCCCTCTAACTGAAGTTGATAGAGTTAGTGTTGTTGGTGATGTCAGAACCACTCAGATAACAACTAGTAGCAACTCTTCTGATGAGGTGGTTGGGTTTCTAGATGATAATGGTGATGATTTTCTTAACTTCAATCTAACGGGTATTTATTCTCACGATAGTCGAAACCGAAGAACATTTGGAACTAAAGGTCTTTTTCATCGAGCAAGATTTGAATTTACAGTCCCCTCAAGTGATCTTGAGTACTATAAAGTCAGTCATGAACATATCTGGCTCTATCCGCTAAATGACACTTTTACTCTTTCTACGCGTTCTGAAATAGGCTATGGAGATAGTTTTGGTAGTACTACGGATTTGCCATTTTTCGAAAAATTTCGAGCTGGGGGATCTGATACGGTTCGTGGCTTTAGGGATAATACCCTAGGACCACAAGATTCTGAGGACGATGCTTTTGGTGGTAATTTCTTAACTACTGCGGGCGTAGAAATTTATTTTCCAATTCCATCATTAGCGGATCCTTCGAGGTTTAGGCTGGGTATATTTGCAGATATAGGTAATGTGTTTGAGGAATACGATGATTTTGAAACCAGTGAGTTGCGTGGAAGTGCTGGGTTGGAGATAAACTTAATAACAGGACTAGGTGGGGTTACATTAAGTTTTGCAAGTCCATTTAATGATGATGAAGATGATGAAACAGAGCCATTTCAGTTTGAACTTGGTACAAGTTTCTAACTCAGGAGAAGTGAATTGAATATTCAAAGAATTATTGTAATTTTATTGATTCTGCTAACTGGCTTTACATCAGTTGCTTATGCGGAGTCAAAGATTGGTTATGTTAATTTTGGTAAATTGATGGAGAAGTCCAAGCAGGGACAAGCTGTTCGTAAGGCCTTAGAGAGTGAGTTCTCTAGTAGAGACAAGCAATTAGGTGCCTCACGAGATGCAATCCTTAAGTTAGAAGAAAAGCTAAAGAATGATGGCAGCATAATGAGTGAATCAAATAGAGTTCAGCTTGAAAGAGATATCTTAAGCAAGAAGCGTGACCACAATCGTTTGAGAGATGAATATCGTGAAGATATTAATATTCGTCGAAATGAAGAGATTGGTGCATTACAGAAAAAAGTTTATGAAGTGATTAAGAAGTTTTCTGAGCAAAAAAATTACGATCTTGTGTTAACTCAAGCGGTTCTATATGCCAGTCCTCAAGTTGATATAACCGATCAAATTCTGCAAAAACTTAATTCCGGTCAGTAGTCGTTCATAATTACTTGAAGAATAATATGACTTATAGTGTTCGTGAGTTAGCTCGCGAAATAGGGGTTGATGTTCTTGGTGATGCTGATGCTGAAGTTACTCATGTAGCAGACTTGAATGAATCAAAACAAGGAAGTCTTTCATTTGCGGCTTCTAAGCAGTACTTAAATAATCTTAAGCAAACAAAAGCCACTGCAGTGATAGTGCCTGAGGCATTGGTTTCACATTGCAACGCCACAGCTTTAGTATCTGATAATCCATATCTGAGTTTTGCTCGTGCTGCAAAGCTGCTGCATCCTGATGTTGGGCAACTTCCTGGTATTCATCCGTCAGCAGTGATTCATGATAACTGCGAAATCGCAGATAATGTTTATATTGGTCCTAATGTAGTCATCTCGGAAAAATGCACTATTGGGAGTGATTGTCATATTGGTCCTGGAACAATTATTACCGCACCATCTTTTATTGGCGCCTCATCACGCTTGATTGCTCGCGTTAGCATTGTGGGACCTGTCATTATGGGTGAGCGTGTAATCATTCATCCGGGTGCGGTAATTGCTAGTGATGGTTTTGGTCTGGCTAACGATAATGGAGTTTGGGAAAAGATTCCCCAGTTAGGTCGAGTGGTGCTTGGAGACGATGTGGAAATTGGTGCAAATACTACGATTGATAGAGGCGCGCTAAAAGATACTATTATCGAACAGGGGGCTAAGTTAGACAATCAAATTCAAATTGCCCATAACGTTATTATTGGTGCTCATACTGCAATTGCTGGGTGTACCGGGATTGCGGGAAGTACTGTAATCGGTAAACATTGTGCTATTGGTGCGGCTGCGGGTATCCAGGGCCATATTCAAATAGCTGATGGCGTGCAAGTATCTGGCATGACAGCTATTCGAAAGTCGATCACGAAGCCAGGGCTATATTCGTCAGGTACAACTGCACAAGATAATAAAAGTTGGTTACGTAGTGCTGCGAGATTCAAGGATCTTGATGCGTTGTTTAAACGAGTCAATGATATAATAAAAAAATTAGAAAGAATGGATAAAGGGAAATAATATGGATGCCGTAATGTCCGTGACAGAAATCATGAAATATTTACCGCATCGGTATCCTTTTTTGTTACTGGATCGTGTGGTTGAATGTAAACACGGTGATTCAATTGCTGCTATTAAAAATGTGACTATTAATGAAGCTTTTTTTCAGGGACATTTCCCAAATACTCCTGTATTTCCTGGTGTGCTGATACTTGAAGCATTGGCTCAAGTGTCTGGTGTTTTAGTGTTGAGTGATCCTAATCTGAAGCCTGAAAATGAAAGTTTATTTTTATTTGTTGGAATAGATAATGCTCGCTTTAAGCGACCTGTAGTGCCTGGTGATCAGTTGAGATTGGAATCACGCTTGTCGCGAATGAAAAGAAATTATGGTGTATTTGAAACAAACGCATATGTAGATGATGAATTAGCAGCAAGCGCGGAACTAAAGTGCATGTTTAAAGACCTATAAATATGAGAAATACCGATACATTACATTCTGCGAGTGAGGATGCAATTCATCCAACAGCAGTGATTGACGCAACTGCAATTATCGGTGAGGGTGTCAGTATTGGACCCTATAGTGTTATTGGTGCAGGAGTAAAAATTGGTAAAAATACAACAATAGGCCCTCATGTTGTTATAAAAGGCCCGACTACGATTGGTGTGGAAAATCATATTTTTCAATTCTCGTCGTTAGGCGAAATACCTCAAGATAAAAAATTTACTGGTGAAGATAGTCAGTTAATTATTGGTGACAATAATACTATTCGTGAATTCTGCACGATTAATAGAGGCACCAATGCTGATCAAGGTTCGACTACTATCGGTAATGATAATTGGGTGATGGCATATGTACATATTGCCCATGACTGTGTGATTGGGAATAGTACTATTTTTTCAAATGGCGCATCACTTGCAGGGCATGTGATTGTTGATGACTTCGCTGTGTTAGGTGGTTTTACACTGGTGCATCAGTTCTGTCATATTGGTGCACATTCATTCTGTGGTATGGGCTCAGCGCTTAATAAAGATCTTCCCCCCTATATGATGGCTTCGGGTAATTTGGCTAAAGCATTTGGTTTGAACAAGGAAGGCTTGCGCCGCCGAGAATTCAACGAGGATGTCATTCAAGCGCTGCATCAAGCTTATAAAGCATTGATTGTTTCAAAAAATTCCCGCGCCGAGCAGTTCGAAAAAGTTAAAGCTATCGCTGAGCAATATAGTGAAGTGAAAGAATTCGTACAATTTGTTGAAAATAGTCAACGCGGAACAGTTCGTTAATTCTGATTGGCTAACATGATTGCTCGCTCCGCAAGTTCCTTGGAGTTTATTCCTGAGTTTAATTTAGCGTGAATTTCTTCCCGATTTTTCATCATAATCTCATCTGTTTGCTTGTCATTAATTAATTTAACTAGCGACTCAAATAGCAAATCTGAATTTGCATCATCTTGAATTAACTCAGGATAAGCGCGTCTGTTTAAAATAATATTAGCTAAGCAGATATGGTCAACATTGACCATATGGCCAAATAATTTGTAAGTGATAGGTGATATTTTATATATCACAACCATAGCCTTACCCATCAAAGCGGCTTGTAAGGTTGCAGTGCCAGATGCGATAGCTAGCACGTGGCAGCGTTGAATTGATCCGTAAAAGTTACCTTTCTGATAGCTGATGGGTAAGTCGTATTTATTATAGTTTTTGAGGTCGTTAATGTTTGCCCCGGGAGCAACAGGCAAGATAAATTTGATATTCGGATTTTGTTCTAATAGTCGTTGAGCGACATCAATCATCACTGGAAGTAGTTTACTGATTTCATTTTTACGGCTGCCAGGGAGAAGGCCAACAGTGGTCGCTTGATCTGTTATATTATTGGCTTTGTAGGTAGCGTCTACGTCATCTAGTAAGGGATGACGAACAAGGCAGACAGGTACGTTTTCTTTATTATAGAAGTCCAGCTCAAAGGGAAATAATACTGCCATCAGATCAACGCATTTTTTAATCTTCTTTACTCTACCTGTGCGCCATGCCCATACCTGTGGGCTGACATAGAATATTACCTTTATACCAAGACTTTTAGCGTATGTAGCTAGTTTTAAATTGAACTCAGGATAGTCGATTAGTATTAGTAAATCAGGTTTATTAGCTTTGAGATGTTTTTTCAGAGTGGATAATATTCTGCGCAGCCGAGGGTAATGCTTTAACACCTCTGCTATACCTACAACCGATGTATCACTGACATCAAAGAGCGTATGCACACCTGCATCACGCATTGCATGTCCGCCTATACCTGACATGCTGATCTTTTTGTCGTGCTCTATTAATGCACCTGCTAATTTTCCGCCAAGTAAATCACCTGATACTTCGCCAGCGACAATAACAATCTTCATTGACAGTCTTGATTAACTAAACTGTTGCTGAATAACGCTAATGATGCTGCCAATCTGTTCAGAGGATAGCTCTGGATACATAGGGAGCGAAAGACAATTAGCGCAAATATTTTCTGTGATAGGTAATGACACCGCTGGCTGATTATTTGTAAAAGCAGTTTGTTGGTGTAAGCCTTTGGGGTAATAAATTGCAGAAGCAATGTTTTGTTCGCTGAGTGCTGCATGTATCTTGTCTCTGCGTGCGTCTTGAAGTGTGTATTGGTGATATACATGAGTACTGTCAGGCGATTCGCTTGGCGTAATGATACCCAGCTTTGTTAAAGCCTTTGTATATTTTGACGCATTATGATGTCGTTGCTGATTGTACTGGTTAATGCGTTTTAATTTTATGCGTAGTATTGCCGCTTGCATTTCATCTAGGCGGCTGTTGTAGCCTACTATAGTGTGTTCGTATCTTACTGGGCTGCCATGGTTGCGTAATAGCTTTAATACTTCTGCAAGTTTGTCATCGGCGGTGCTAATCATGCCGCCATCGCCATAACAACCAAGATTTTTGCTTGGGAAAAAACTAAAGCAGCTAATGTCGCCTAATGTGCCTGTCTTTTTGCCTTTATAGCTAGCGCCAAATGATTGAGCGCAATCTTCTACTAAATATATATTTTTATCTTTAATGAGTGATTTTATTTCATCGACATCCGCAGTTAATCCAAATAAATGTACAACAATTACTGCGCGCGTTTTTTCTGAGAGTGCATTTTTGATGCAAGCAGGGTCTATGTTAAAAGTGGTTGAGTCTATATCAACAAATACTGGGGTTGCACCGACATAACGAATTGCTTCAGCGGTTGCTGCAAAAGTAAACGACGGGCAAATGACTTCATCGCCTGGCTTAATTCCTAATGCACGTAACGCTAAGTGCAGGGCATCAGTGCCTGATGAGCAGCTCACTGAATGCTTAATGTTTAAGTATTGTGAAACTTCGTCTTCTAGTGCATGGACATTAGGGCCCATAATGAAGGCAGTATTTTCTAGCGTTTCGTTGAGTGCGCTTTGAACTTCATCTTTGATTGATTGATATTGCAGGCGCAAATCAACCATAGGGATTGGTGTTGAATTCATGTTAATTACTTGGCGTTATGTAGTTGAATTGTGTTGGCGATTTGATTGGCTGTGTGTAGTGCCCGTAGACCATCAATACCTGAAACAAGAGGTTGAGTATTGTTGTTAATGCATTCTAAAAAATGAGTGATTTCAGATAGAAGTGCATCTGATTTTTCGAAATTGAAACTTTGCGCGTTGATTTCACTGTTTTCTCGCGTGTAAATTTTTAGTTCGTGATTTCCAAGGTCAGCGGAAAAGTAAGCATTGCCTTGAAAAAGTCGCACTTTGCGTTCACTTTTAGTACTCACTCGACTGGCTGTGACATTAGCCACACAGTCATTGGCGAATGTGATGCGTGCGTTAGCGATATCAATATCATCAGATAGTACGCTCATTCCTGAGGCCTGAATTGATTTTATGTCGGACTGCACGATACTAAGGATGATATCGATATCATGAATCATTAAATCTAGTACGACGTTGACATCGGTGCCGCGTGCCTTAAATGGAGATAGGCGTTGAGACTCAATGAACTTGGGCTGCTGCATGTGTTCGTCCATTGCAAGCACAGTAGGATTAAATCGTTCAATATGCCCAATTTGTAGAATACAGCCGTGGTCATTGGCTATCTTAATCAGCTCTTTTGCTTGTTCGGTTGTCGAGGTCATGGGTTTTTCCAGCAGCACATGCTTGCCGCGGGATAAAAATTGTTTGGCTATTTCGTAATGTGATGGTGTGGAAGTCACAATGCTGACTGCATCGACATGGTCAATGATAGTTAGAAAATCTGTACTGACTTTTGCCTCTGGATACAAATTAGCCATTTCTTCGACAGTAGTAGGATCGCTATCTACTAGGCCAGTTAACTGGCAATTATCCAATGCCGCATATTTTTGAGCATGAAATTTGCCCAAATACCCTGCACCAATGACCGCTATATTCACAATTCCCATTCAACTAAAAATCTGTATTATAAAAACCTCGCAGTATACGTCCTCTAGCCTAAATATGGGCTCAAATATGAGCATCATCGAGTAAAAAAGACTCTTGATTAAAAAGCACTCTAATGTGGTTAAATTCTCAGACATGCAGGTTGATATCAATACCTATGCGGGCATTGATGAAGTTGGGCGCGGGCCACTCGCAGGACCAGTCGTGGCAGCTGCGGTGGTACTTGGAGATACGCATGAGTGGTTGGGTCTTAAAGATTCAAAAGTGTTAACAGCGAAGCGACGTGAAGCCTGTGCTGCTGAGATTAAGAAAAATGCATTGGCGTGGGCCATTGGACGCTGTGAACCTGAAGAAATTGATAAATATAATATTTTTTATGCAAGTCTGTTGGCGATGAAAAGAGCCTTTGAAGGCATATCGCTGGTGCCAGAACTAGCATTGGTTGACGGTAAATACAGCCCGGAGTTAACGGTGCAATCCTATGCGGTTATCAAGGGGGATCAACATGTGCCGGCCATCAGTGCGGCTTCTATTTTAGCTAAAGTGACAAGAGATTTAGAAATGTGTGAGCTAGATATGTCCTATCCACAATATGGCTTTGCAAAACATAAGGGTTATCCCACTGCTTTGCATATGGAAGCACTCAAGCAACATGGTCCATGCAGTCATCATCGTCGAAGCTTTAAGCCAGTTGCTAACGTACTAAAATGAATCCGCAATTTGTCCATTTACGTTTGCATAGCGAATTTTCCATAGTTGATGGATTAGTACGTATTCCTGCATTAATGCGTAAGGTGTCTGAGTTAGAGATGCCTGCGGTTGCATTGACAGACTTCTCCAACTTGTTTGCCTTGGTTAAATTTTATCGTGCGGCGATTTCTAATGGTGTGAAACCGATTATCGGTGCTGATGTATTAATTTCAGACCCAGTATTAAAAGAACGCTATCGCATTGGCTTGCTGTGTATGAACAATGCTGGTTATCGGAATCTAACTGAGCTATTAACGCGTGCCTATTTAGAAGGCCAGCATGGTGGTCTGCCAACTATAGACCGAAGTTGGATTGATGAATTCAATCAAGGTTTGATTGTATTGTCTGGTGGGCGTGAAGGTGATTTGGGTAAGTTAATTCGTAAACAAGACAAAACGCGTATTGATGAATGTATTAATCGGTGGAAGCAGAATTTTTCCGATCGTTTCTATATAGAGTTACAAAGAACCGATCGTGAAGGCGAAGATGTCTACAATGAGAGTGCTTTAGATCTTGCTGAAAAAAATAATCTACCCGTTGTTGCAACGAATGATGTTAGGTTTTTAACTTCAAGTGAATATGAAGCGCATGAAGTACGCGTATGTATTAATCAGGGACGAGTGTTGTCAGACCCTCGTCGCGCAAGAGCTTATAGTGAGCAGCAATATTTACGCCCAGTAGACGAAATGGTAGCGTTGTATTCAGATGTGCCATCCGCTATTTCAAATACCATAGAAATTGCTAAGCGCTGTAATGTGCGGTTGGAATTTGGCAAAAATGTTTTACCAGAATTTCCTACCGGCGAACTTACAACTGATGAGTTTTTGCGAGAGCAGTCAAAGCTGGGATTGCAAAATCGTCTGCAGAGAATTAAATCATCACGTGAATCTGTTGATTTAGATACCTATGATCAGCGATTAGAAGTCGAACTCGATGTGATTGAACGCATGGGTTACCCCGGATACTTTTTAATTGTGTCTGACTTTACAAAGTGGGCGCGCGAAAATGGTGTGCCGGTGGGGCCGGGTCGTGGTTCTGGTGCAGGTTCTTTGGTGGCGTATGTTTTGGGTATTACTGACATTGACCCACTTGAATACGATCTGTTATTTGAGCGTTTCTTGAATCCTGAGCGGGTATCTATGCCCGATTTCGATATCGACTTTTGTATGGCAGGGCGTGATCGCGTGATTGATTACGTAGCGACTCGCTATGGCCGTGAAAAAGTCAGCCAGATTATTACCTACGGCACGATGGCTGCGAAAGCAGTAGTGCGTGACGTGGGGCGTGTGCTTGGTCATCCCTATGGCTTTGTAGACCGCATTGCCAAAATGGTGCCGTTTGAAGTGGGTATGACATTGTCTAAAGCGTTAGAGCAAGAGAAAGACTTCAAGCAGATGGTAGAGGAAGAGGAGGAGGTTGGCACTCTCATCGATATGGCTTTGCAGCTTGAAGGTCTAGCGCGAAATGCCGGTAAGCATGCAGGAGGGGTAGTAATAGCGCCTTCCAAATTAACTGACTTTACTCCGCTTTATTGTGAGGAGGGAGGTGCCAACGTTGTTACACAGTTAGATAAAGACGACGTTGAAGCAATAGGCTTAGTTAAATTCGATTTCTTAGGTTTACGCACGCTAACTATTATTGATCGCACGTTAGATAAAGTGAATGCGCGTTTAGCTAAAGATAACCAGCCTTCGGTGGATTTGAATGCCTTGCCACTTGATGACGAGGCTACTTATACGCTGCTGCAAAATCAGCAAACTACTGCGGTATTCCAATTAGAGTCTGATGGTCTTAAAGATATTTTAGGTCGTTTAAAGCCTGATAAGTTTGATGATATTGTTGCGTTAGTAGCTTTATATCGACCAGGGCCATTGCAGTCTGGCATGGTGGATGATTTTATTGATCGTAAACATGGTGCGTTAGTTGAATACCCGCATCCTGATTTGGAGCCAATACTAAATGAAACTTACGGGGTTATTTTATATCAAGAACAGGTAATGCAAATTGCCCAAGTGTTAGCAGGCTACTCTTTAGGTGGTGCTGATTTGTTGCGACGCGCCATGGGTAAAAAGAAAGCGGAAGAGATGGCAAAACAACGTGCGATTTTTGTCAAAGGATCAACTGAGCGTAACGTCGAAGATACTAATGCAAACTTCATATTTGATTTGATGGAAAAGTTTGCAGGTTACGGTTTTAATAAATCACACTCAGTCGCCTACGCCATGCTGTCATATCAGACTGCTTGGTTAAAAGCACATTATCCTGCTGAATTTATGGCATCAGTACTTTCTGCGGATATGGATAATACGGATAAAGTGGTGCATCTACGTGAAGAATGTCAAACCATGGGCTTAGATGTGTTGCCTCCTTGTGCCAACACTTCTTATTATGGTTTTACCGTAACTGAAGAGCAGAAAATTGTTTATGGGCTGGGTGCGATTAAAGGTGTGGGGGAAGCAGCTATTGAATCGTTAGTGCAGGAGAGAGATAAAGAAGGTCTGTATAAATCACTGAATGATTTTTGTATGCGCTTAGAAACACAAAAATTTAATCGTCGCAGTATGGAGGCGATGATTCGTTCTGGTGGATTAGATTCGTGCGGGCATACTCGTGCAACATTAATGCACCATTTGCCAAGAGCGATGCAAACGGCTGAGCAATATCATCGTAACGATGATATTGGACAGAACGATATGTTCGGTGGCGGGCAGGTCGTTGCGCGTGAAGGGGTGATAGAAGAAAAACCAGAATGGGATGAGGATTCTTTGCTGGCTGCCGAACGTGAAACCTTAGGATTATATTTTTCTGGGCATCCGGTGGATCAGTACCGTGAAGAGCTAGCCAGCCTAGTCGGTAAAACACTGAAGGATCGTTTGGCTCAACCGATTGCCCCCGTCGACACTAGTTATCGAAACAAAGACGCAAATATGGTCAAGGTGGGTGGATTGTTAATGGATATGCGTCTTCGAAATAGTCCTTCAGGACGAATTGCGTTTTTAACGTTGGATGATAATACTGCGCGCATGCACGTGGCGGTATTTGCTGATGCCTATAGCGACTTCAAGCATCATATTGTCAAAGATCAAATCTTGATCATTGATGGTGTGATTAGTATTGATGACTATAATGGCAAACCACGGATTCGTGCGAAAGAAATTACTCGCTTAGACGATGCGCGCATTGATTACGGGAAAGGCATTGTGATTAGTGTCAATGCAGAGGATAGAAGAGCTTCGTTAATCACTGATCTTGAGACTACTTTAAAACCCTATCGCAATGGCAATTGTAAAGTATTGATTCAATATCAATCGGCACAGGGTGAGGCTAAATTCCAGTTAGGGGAACAATGGAACGTGGTTCCAGAGAGGGATTTGCTACGAAGACTGTCTAGTCTGGATGGCGTAGTTACCGCTAGAGTCGTTTACTAAACGTGCTTTATTGGTTTATTTTTTGACACTTTCCTGAAATCGTCGCCGAGTCCGACTATAATGCGAAAAATTTAATGAAAATGATATTGGTTAATATATAAGGCCTATGGTTTCTGATTATCTAGAATTTGAACAACCGATTGCTGAGTTAGAAGCAAAAATAAATGAACTGCGCCGAGTTGAGTCAGACAATGAAATGCAACTGGGAGATGAAATTGCCAAGCTGGAAGCAAAAAGTCGTGCGCTGACTGAAACTATTTATAAAGATTTGTCTGCTTGGCAGGTGGCTCAGATTGCGCGTCATCCTCGTCGTCCTTACACTTTGGATTACGTAGAAAAGTTATTTACTGATTTTGAAGAGTTGCATGGTGATCGTGCCTATTCTGATGATGCAGCAATTATCTGTGGCATTGCAAAATTTGAGGGCCGTTCGATTGCTGTTATCGGTCATCAAAAAGGTAGAAATACCAAAGAAAATCTTAAACGAAATTTTGGTATGCCTAGACCAGAAGGGTATCGCAAAGCTTTACGTATTATGGAAATGGCAGAAAAGTTTCAAATGCCAATTGTTACCTTCATTGATACGCCGGGAGCCTATCCGGGTGTGGGTGCTGAAGAGCGAGGACAAGCGCAGGCAATTGCGCATAATTTATATCGTATGGCGGAGTTGAAGACGCCTATTATTTGTAACGTCATTGGAGAAGGTGGATCAGGTGGTGCCTTAGCGATTGGTGTTGGTGATCATTTGTCTATGCTCAGTTACAGTACCTATTCAGTGATTTCTCCAGAAGGTTGTGCTTCGATACTTTGGAAGAATGCTGACAAAGCAGAAGATGCAGCCGAGACATTAGGTATAACATCTGATCGATTGTTGGAGCTTAATTTGGTTGATGAAGTGATTAAAGAGCCTATGAGTGGTGCACACCGAGATTTAGATGTAACTAGTGAGAATATGCGAGCTTCGCTAAGCGAGAATATTGCTCGCTTAACTAAAATGAACACCAGCGATTTATTAGAAGCACGATTTGAACGACTTACATCATACGGCGTATTTAAAGACTAGCTTTGCTGACAGTGTATGTCTGTCATTTTAGATAAACTACAAGATAGTCTTTCCTCTATTGATGTCAATAAATCGATCTACATTGCCTATAGTGGGGGTATAGATTCAACAGTTCTTTTGCATGCGACGAATATTGCTTGCCAGCAAAGTAATCATTCGCTAACCGCCATACATATCAATCATCAGATTCACGCTAACTCTTCTCAATGGGCAGAACATTGTATTGAACAATGCCGAAAGCTCAATATTGAAATCAACACTATTTGTGTTGATGTCGAACAATTCAGTCAGCAGGGTGGTGAGGGTGCCGCACGCGATGCACGTTATGAAGCATTTGAAAACACTTTAGATGGGCTGGATGTGTTATTCACTGCGCATCATGCAGATGATCAAATCGAAACGATGTTACTGCAACTTTTTCGTGGTGCAGGCGCTCATGGTTTAGCGAGTTGTGCTCAAACGAGAACGTTAGGTAATGCGTTGCTTATTCGTCCGCTACTGGAAATTTCACGCCAACAAATCGAGCACTATGCTGAGCAAAATCAATTGCAATGGTGTGATGATCCTTCTAATGATTATTTGGTTCACGATAGAAATTACCTGCGGCATGAAGTAATGCCACTGTTGCATACACGATGGCAGGGTTTGCGAGAAACGATTGGTCGCAGTAGTCAATGGCAAAGTGAGTCTTCACAGATGCTTGATAGCTTGGCCGAACAAGACGCGAAAGAAGCTGTGGATGAAGACCATCGCTTAAGCATAAAAGAACTAGTCATTTTAGATAACGTGCGATTGAAAAATGTATTGCGATGGTGGATAAGAACAGCAGGCTATCTGTTACCAAATGCCGATGTACTCGATAGCATTATTAAAGATGCCGTCCATAGCCGAAGCGACTGCGAAGCTCGCATACGTTGGCAGAATTATGAAATTAGGAAATACCGTGATCAGCTTTATTTGCAAACAGTCAATATGGATCACGATGCAACATTAAGTTATCAATGGGATTTACAGCAACCATTAACTCTTCCTGAGCTAGATCTGATATTAACGCGACAACAGTTAGATCACTTTGGTGTGAATTTGAGCAAAGTTGAGCAACTGACAGTCAGCTTTCGCCGTGGTGGCGAAGTCATGCGCCCACGAGGGCGTGGCTGTCAAAAAGAATTAAAAACATTATTTCAAGAGCAGGGTGTCGAACCATGGGAACGCAATAGAATTCCCCTGATATTTCACAATCAACAGCTAATTTTTGTCTGGGGATATTGGATTGGTGAAGGATATTGATTGAGGCAATCTCCAGGCTTTGGTACTCTAATCTCCCATCTTGCATTTCGGAATTTAATTGATGACACGGTACATCTTTATCACAGGCGGGGTGGTCTCTTCATTAGGTAAGGGCATCGCCAGCGCCTCATTAGGCGCTATATTAGAAGCACGCGGCCTTTCAGTTACAATGATCAAGCTGGATCCTTATATCAATGTGGACCCAGGCACTATGAGTCCATTTCAGCACGGCGAAGTTTATGTGACAGAAGATGGTGCAGAAACGGATCTGGATTTAGGTCACTACGAGCGCTTTGTACGTTTTAGATCAACTCGTAGTAATAACTTCACCACGGGACAAATTTATGAAAGCGTTATTCGTAAAGAACGACGCGGCGATTACTTAGGTGGAACAGTTCAAGTCATTCCTCATATTACAGATGAGATCAAAGCGTCGGTTAAGAAAGGCTCTGAAGGAGCCGATGTCGCGTTAGTTGAGATTGGCGGTACTGTAGGTGATATTGAGTCTCTGCCATTCATGGAAGCGATCCGTCAAATTGGAGTTGAGCTAGGGCGCAGTAATGTCATTTATATGCACTTAACCCTAGTGCCTTATATTAAAGCTTCAGGTGAACTCAAAACAAAGCCGACTCAACACTCGGTGAAAGAATTGCGGTCAATTGGTATTCAGCCTGATATTTTGCTTTGTCGCGGTGAGCGACCAGTTCCAGATACTGAGCGTAAAAAGATTGCTCTATTTACCAATGTAGAAGAGAAAGCGGTTATCTCTTCGGTCGATGTATCGAGTATTTATAAGATTCCACTGTGGCTACATTCGCAGGGCTTGGATGACATTGTATTGGAGAAGTTTGAGCTAGATCTGCCGCCAGCAGATCTGTCTGACTGGAAAGATGTGGTTCATGCGATTGAATTTCCTGAAGTGGAAATCAATGTCTATATGGTCGGCAAATATGTAGAGTTAACCGAATCTTATAAGTCTCTTAATGAAGCGTTAATTCATGCGGGAGCGCAAACGCGAACACAGGTAAACATTAAATACTTTGATTCAGAGAGGATCGAAGTTAATGGCGTTGATATGCTAAAAGACGCGGATGCTATTTTAGTCCCGGGTGGCTTTGGTCAACGTGGCATTGAAGGGAAAATCATGGCATCAAAGTATGCGCGTGAAAATGGTATTCCTTATCTTGGTATCTGTTTAGGTATGCAGGTTGCGGTGATTGATTTTGCAAGAAACGTAGCAGGAATGCCGCAAGCCCACAGTACCGAATTCGCTGAAGATACACCGAATCCAGTGATTGCTCTCATTACCGAGTGGCAACAGCGTGATGGAAGTGTAGAAGAACGCACGGTGAATTCTGACTTGGGTGGCACTATGCGCTTAGGTGCGCAGCAATGTCGTTTGTCGGAAGATTCATTGGTGCGTGATATGTATGGAGAGGATGTGATCCTTGAACGTCATCGTCATCGCTATGAATTTAATAACACTTTTATGGCAAGTTTAAGTAATGCTGGTTTGTTATTTACAGGTAAATCAATTGATGACAAATTAGTCGAAGTGATCGAGATAGCAGATCATCCATGGTTTATTGGCTGTCAGTTTCATCCTGAATTTACCTCGACACCGCGTGAAGGCCATCCGTTGTTCTCTGGCTTTGTGCAGGCAGCAAGAAAAGGTCGTGCACTAAAGAGTGACGTGGCATCATCTGTGAGTCCAACTTCTGAAGACAGTTCTATTCCCGAGTCAGTATGAAGATCTGCGGGTTTGAAATAGGGTTAAAACACCCATTGTTCCTTATGGCGGGGCCATGTGTGGTTGAAAGCTTAGATCTCGCGCAAGAGACTGCTGGACGTCTCAAAGAGATCGCAGAAAAAAATAATGTGCCTTTTATTTATAAATCTTCATTTGATAAGGCAAACCGCACTTCAGAATCTAGCTTTCGAGGCCTTGGAATTGATAAGGGATTGCAGATTTTACAGGCGGTAAAACAAGAATTTGGCGTGCCAATTGTTACTGATGTGCATGAAGATAGCCCATTAGAAGAGGTGGCTGAGGTTGCAGATGTGCTGCAAACACCTGCATTTCTTTGTCGACAAACCAATTATATTCAAAGAGTTGCGTCGGTTGGACGCCCGGTGAATATTAAGAAAGGTCAATTCTTATCCCCATGGGATATGGAGCATGTAGTGGAAAAAGCTCGTGCAGCTGGAAATGATCAAATTATGGTCTGTGAACGTGGTGTATCCTTCGGTTATGGTAATTTAGTCTCGGATATGCGCTCATTGGCGATCATGCGCGAGACAGGATGTCCAGTAGTTTTTGATGCGACACATTCGGTACAATTGCCCGGCGGAGAAGGAAGCCGATCTGGAGGGCAACGAGAATTTGTCCCTGTATTGGCACGTGCCGCAGTGAGTGTGGGTATTGCAGGTTTATTTATTGAAACCCACCCCGACCCAAAAAATGCTAAGAGTGATGGCCCCAACTCTTTGCCTCTAAAACTAGTGCCTGAGCTCTTATCTACTCTTTGTGAGTTGGATAAAGTCGTTAAATCTTCGACGCTCTCAGAGGACAGATTCCTATAAACAATAATAGGAATTTATAACGGGCTTAACAAGGATCTAAACTACTATGTCTGAAATAGAGAATATAAAAGCGAGAGAAATAATCGACTCGCGTGGTAACCCAACAGTCGAAGCGGATGTGACTTTGAAGTCAGGTGCGTTTGGAAGAGCTGCAGTGCCATCAGGTGCATCCACTGGTGCACTAGAAGCTCTAGAAATGCGTGATGAAGACAAGCAGCGTTACCTTGGTAAAGGGGTTAAGAAAGCTGTTGAAAATGTGAATACGAAAATTAAGTCTAAGTTGGTGGGAGTCGATTCTCTAGATCAAGCGAATGTTGATCAAATTATGTTGGACTTAGATGGTACGCATAATAAAGCAAAGCTAGGTGCGAACTCTATTTTAGCGGTATCACTTGCAGTAGCAAAAGCCAGTGCTGCTGAAAAGAACTTACCTCTTTATCAATATTTGAATACTGGCACCAAGATGGTGTTGCCAGTGCCAATGATGAATATCATTAACGGTGGTGCACATGCGCATAAAGGTGCTGACATACAAGAGTTTATGGTTGTGCCTCATGGCGTCTCATCATTTAATGAAGCGATACAATGTGGCTGTGAAATATTCCATGCATTGAAATCAATATTAAAAAGCAAAGGCTTGAATACAGCTGTGGGTGATGAAGGTGGTTTTGCTCCGTCTTTAGAAACTAATGAGCAAGCAATTGAGATTATATTACAAGCTATAGAGTCGGCTGGTTATAAGTCTGGCGAGCAAGTTAGTATTGGCTTAGATTGCGCAAGTTCTGAGTTTTATAAAGATGGTAAGTACCACTTGGAATCTGAAGGCAAAGTGTTTTCTAGTGAAGAGTTCGTAGGATTTCTGACAGATCTAGCCAATAAGTATCCTATTATCACTATCGAAGATGGGCTTGACGAAGGTGATTGGGATGGCTGGGCTAAGTTAACTTCTGCATTAGGCAAGAAGATACAATTAGTTGGCGATGATCTATTTGTGACTAATACTGAGATCTTTGCTAAAGGTATTAATATGGGTGTAGCTAACTCAATTTTGATTAAGCTTAATCAGATAGGCTCGCTAACAGAAACAATGGCAGCGATCAAAATGGCACATGATGCAAATTATACTGCTGTTATTTCACATCGTTCCGGTGAAACAGAAGATGTGACGATTGCTGATCTTGCAGTAGCGACGGGTGCTGGGCAAATTAAGACTGGCTCTTTATCACGCTCTGACCGTGTTGCAAAATACAATCAGCTGCTGCGTATAGAAGAAGAGCTAGGCGCTAAAGCAATTTACCCAGGTAAAAAAGTATTTCAGCAATAAGATTTTGTTAAGCCAGAGGGCGTATTAGATAAACTCAATGAAGCTTTTTATTCTATTTTTGGCCATAGTCTTTGTTGTTTTGCAATATCAATTGTGGATTGATAAAGACGGTGTGCGAAAGCTTGTTCATTTAAGTGATCGTATGGAAGACCAAACAGAAAAGAATCAACAGCTGTATGAGAGAAACGAAGTGCTGGCCGCTGAAGTGGAAGATCTTAAATCTGGGTTCGATGCAATAGAAGAGCGTGCACGCATGGAATTGGGGATGATTCGTGAAGGTGAGACATTTTTTCAAGTGATCGAACATGATGATGTCCAGCAAAACAAATGAGCAGGTTGCCCAAATGTTGGGCTGTTATTCCTGCTGCAGGGATTGGCGAAAGAGTCAGCTCAACCATACCTAAACAATATCTGCAAATAGCAGGTAAAACAATTCTCCAGCATGCAATAACTCCTTTTGTTGGTAATAGCCATATTGCCGGTATCACTGTTGCGCTGCATCCCGAGGACACTCATTTTTCAACACTAGATATGACTATTGCTGCACGCGATAAGCTTCACACGGTAATAGGTGGTGCCACTCGCGCTCAATCAGTGCTGAATGCGCTGAACAGTTTTGAAGCGCAGTTAGATAAAGATGATTTTGTTTTGGTGCATGATGCTGCACGCCCCTGTTTGACGAATAATGATTTAGATTTGTTAATAGATGCATGTTTAGCACATGAAGTCGGCGGAATTATTGGCTCGCGTGTAGTAGATACCATCAAGTATGTTGAGAACAATAATATTGTTGATACTCTTGATCGTGAGAATATTTGGCGTGCCTATACACCGCAGATGTTTAGGTTTGGGATATTAAAAAGCGCAATACAAAAGGCATTTGAAAATAATGTATGTATTACTGATGAAGCCAGTGCGATAGAGTATATTGGTTATCAACCCTGTATGGTTGACGGTGACGCGCGTAATATTAAAGTAACAACAGAACAAGATATCTCTTTAGCAGAAATGTTTTTACAAGAAGAAACGAATAGATGAGAATTGGTCAAGGATTTGATGCGCATCGTTATACCGATGGAAGTGAAATTACTTTGGGTGGTGTAGTGATCCCTCATAAATTTGCTATTGAAGCACATTCAGATGGTGATGTATTGCTACACGCAATTTGTGATGCTGTTTTAGGTGCTGCAGGTTTGGGTGATATTGGCAACCATTATTCAGATCAGGATAGTGAACATAAAAATAGAGATTCGCGTGAATTCGTTGTAGATATCGCAAGTAAAATACAAGCGCAAAATTTGACTGTTGTGAATATAGATGCCACCGTAATACTGCAGTCACCAAAAATTGCTTCATATATCGAAGAGATGTGTCAAATCATTGCAAGTGATCTGAAGTTGGATGTTAGTGCAGTGAATGTAAAGGCAACAACAACTGAGCGAATGGGTTTTGTCGGTCGTGAAGAGGGAATAGCAGCAATGGCTGTTGTTCTGTTGCAATAGAGAGCTAGTAATACCTTGCCAATCGAAAATTACTTCTCCTCTGAGGGAGAGCTCGCGCAAAAAATCAAAGGATTCAAACATCGTCCACAGCAAGTCACGATGGCATCTGCTGTTCATCAAGCGATTAATGATTCAAGTACGTTAGTGGTTGAAGCTGGTACGGGTGTTGGTAAAACATTTGCGTATTTAATACCAGCTATGTTGTCTGGCAAGAAGGTGGTGGTGTCGACAGGAACACGACATTTGCAAGACCAGCTTTTTTATACAGATTTGCCACTCTTGCAGCATGCAGCATCTCTCTCTATAAATGCTTCTATTCTTAAGGGGCGCTCAAACTACCTATGTAAATATCGCTTTGAACGATTCGAGCATGATCTCGGTGATAATCCAAGATTGACGGGTGCTTATAGCGAAGTGAAAGATTGGTCGGTGGTGACACAGACAGGTGATGTTGCAGAAGTGAATGAGTTGTCAGAGCAGTCTGAAATCTGGCAGCACGTCACTTCTACTCGTGATAACTGTTTGGGTGGAGAATGCCCAGATTACAATAAATGTCATGTGCTGAAAGCGCGTAAACGCGCGCAAGAATCTGATCTCGTGGTCATTAATCATCATTTATTGTGTGCAGATTTAGTACTAAAGGGAGAAGGTTTTGGTGAGTTGTTACCAAGTGCCGATGTTTTTGTTCTAGATGAAGCGCATCAGCTGACCGAAGTATTACCAAATTTCTTTGGCAGTAATCTGAGTAGTCGCCAGTTGCAAGATTTGGTTGCAGATATTAGTAAAGAATGTTCTAAGCTGACTAGCAATATCACATCAATTAGTAAAAGCTATTATGCAGTATTGGATGTGGTGGAGAAGTTTTATAGCAGTGTTGCGAAGAAGATGAAAGAACAACGTGAGCTGTGGCGTGATGTTGTTAGCGATAAAGATGTTCATGCTGCATATGATAAATTAGCATCTTGTTTGCTCATGCTTGAAGATCAATTAGCTGATATAGGTTGTGAATCTCCAGGTTTGGCTCAGTCATATAAGCGAGTCAGCGAGATTAATGGCCTGCTAGATGAATTCAAAAGTGCTGATAATAAGTTTGTTCAGTGGATAGAGTTAGGTCGGAGACGCTTCCGCTTAGGTAGTGTGCCTTTGAATGTAGCAATTCCCTATCAAAAAGCAATCCAAGAATACAAATGTGCATGGATTTATACCTCGGCTACCCTCACTGCAAAGCAAAGCTTTAGTCATTTTACTGAGCAATTAGGGTTACAAGACTCGGAATGCGTAATGTGTGATAGCCCATTTGACTATGCGGGTCAGTCGCGTTTGTATTTGCCATCAATTAATCTGCAGCCAAATGAACAGGGCTATACTGCAGAAGTTGTAAAAAGGTCGCTGCCTTTGTTGAAGGCCAGTCGAGGAAATGCATTTATGCTGTTTACTAGTCATAAAGCATTAAATCAAGCAGCGGATTTGCTGAAAGATAGTGCGTTTAATATATTGGTTCAAGGTTCTGCCGCAAAACGAGAACTGCTAAAGCAATTTCAAGAGACTGGTAATTGCGTATTACTAGGTACGCAAAGTTTTTGGGAAGGTGTTGATGTTAAAGGACAGGGTCTACGTTTGGTTATTATAGATAAACTGCCATTTGTTTCTCCTGGTGATCCTCTAGTACGTGCACGTTCAAAAGCATTAGAAGAAGCTGGCGAAAATCCATTTATGGTCTACCAAATACCTCAGGCAATTTTAAATCTGAAGCAGGGGGTAGGGCGTTTAATTCGTGGTGAACAGGACTGTGGTGTAGTCGTGTTAATGGACCCTAGGTTAAAATCCAAAGCCTATGGAAAATCCTTCTTAAAAAGTTTGCCGCCAATGACTATTAGTGAAGATGAAGTGCAAATTAAACAATTTTTAGACATTATTCATGACAGTGAAACTGCTGGGTATTGAAACAGCGACAGAGGCTTGTTCTGCTGCTGTTCTTATTGATAACGAAGTAGTAGAACGCTTTGAGGTCGTGCCGCGCAAGCATAATGAGCTTATTCTGCCTATGTGTGAGTCTGTATTAGCAGATGCGGGAATTTCTTTAAAGCAACTAGATGCCATTGCCTTTGGCTGCGGCCCAGGTGCATTTACTGGTATACGCATTGCTGCCAGTGTGACTCAAGGGATTGCGCTTGCATATGATTTGCCTGTTGCCAGCATTTCAACATTAGCGAATCTTGCCTATCAAGCTAAGGTAAGAGTGGGTGAACTGGTCATGCCAGCGATAGATGCACGTATGGACGAAGTGTATTGGGGCCTCTACAAAAAGATTTCAGATAATGTCGAGCTTGTTAGTGAGGAGAGAGTGCAGTTGCCGAGCGATGTTTCTATTTCTGATAATATTTCATGTGGCTTAGGCACTGGGTGGGGATCTTATGAGCAGGTTTTAAAGCAGGCAATCAGTGGTTCTACAGATAATGTTATTGGAGATGCCTTGCCGCATGCGAAAATTACTGTGCAACTAGCAAAATATAAATACCTTGATCAGCAGATGGTTGATGCGATGCATGCGTTGCCAGTGTACCTGCGTAATCAAGTTGTACATCAGAAGAAATGAGTATAGCGCCATTTCATCTGGCATTTCCTGTCGCTAATCTTGCCTCTATTCGTGAGTTTTATGGTTCGGTATTAAAGTGTGACATTGGTAGAGAAAGTGAATGCTGGATTGATTTTAATTTTTTTGGTCATCAAATCACTGCGCACTTAGATGGAACCGATGTGCATCAACCAAGTAGAAATCAGGTTGATAATAAAGCAGTGCCTGCGAGACATTTTGGTGTGATTCTAGATTGGAATGACTGGGATCAATTGCTTGCACGCATAGAGTCACACAACATCGCATTCTACATTAAGCCGTATACACGGTTTTCAGGAGAAGCAGGTGAGCAAAGAACTTTCTTTATACAAGATCCTAGCGAAAATTTTTTAGAATTTAAATGTTTTCAAGATAAGTCTCATATATTTAGAGCGAATTAATAATGAAGAAAATAATGCTGTTGAGTATATTGTTTAGTGCTTCTGTGTATGCGCAACCACCTCAGGTTGTGAAAGCAGATGCTAGTCTGAAATCAAATCAATTATTTGATATTGCAGTGACAATACGTCATTCAGATACGGGTTGGGAGCATTATGCCAGTGAATGGGTTGTAGAGGATGGAGAGGGTAAGGAAATTGCTAAGCGCACTTTGTATCATCCTCATGTGAATGAGCAGCCATTTACGCGAAGTATCCGAGATGTATTGATTCCGGCTGATGCAAATAAAATCACTATCAAAGCAAAATGTAATAAAGGACATGAGTCTCAGCCGTATGTTCTTATTGATAAAAAAACACAGGCAGAAGGTTCATAGATTTCTATTATCTGACACGATGATGCTGTTATTCGCTATTGTTGACTTGATAGTAATAAATTAATTGCTAGCAGTACAAATACAAAGGCAATTAATTTGTTGAAGATTGCATGGTTCTTGGGTTCTAAGTGAATTATATTTTTTATCTTTCCCGCAGATAAGCCGATACTGCCAAATATCAAAGTCACCATAAGAGAAAATAAAATCCCAAGAAAAATGATATCTAAGTGTTGGTGTGTGGATGATATTGGAATGAATTGCGGTAAGAAAGCAATAAAGAATAACGCAATTTTGGGGTTGAGTAAGTTGATTAATAGTCCTTTGCGATAAAAAGATATACTGCTAGGAGATTCGATTGTCTGCTGCTGATCGGGTGAGTTGTTTGAAGTGACTATTTGATAGGCTAAATACAGAAGATAGCATGCGCCTAAAAACTTTAAGCTAATAAATGCCAGCCTTGATGTTTGGATGAGTAAAGAAATGCCCAAAGCCGTAGCCGCAGTATGAACAAGATTGCCGCTCGCTAAGCCGAGTGCAGTAAATAAACCGGCTTTCGGTCCGTGCCGAATTGATTGTGTAATTAAAAATATTATATCGGGGCCTGGCGCAATAATCAGCAGTATAGAGGCAATAATAAAGTAAGCTAATTCAGGCTGATTTATCATTCTGTTGCATTTGGTTAGCGCGTCAACGTTGCGACTTTATTAGGTAATCTTTGATTAATAGAAAAGTGATGAGCGATAGGTGAAGGCTTGTTACTATAATGATCGTTATTATAGTATTAGCCGTAACGATCATATTTTGTTTTCTTAGAAAATTTCTTATAGCGTGATTTATAATTTTTCCATTTTATCTTTCTGCTGATGTAATTCTGCGAGCATTTTTTCCTGCTCTTTTATTCTGTCCTGTTCTTTTTCTACTACAGCTGCAGGTGCTTTGTCTTTGAAGTTTGGGTTATTTAGCTTTGCTCGAGTTTTCTCAATATTGGCTTCAAGTTTTGCAATGTCTTTAGTTAGCCGTTGTAGCTCTTCATCTTTATTGATTAAGCCTGCTAGTGGTATCAATATTCTCATTTCGCCCACCAGTGCTAATGCGGCTTCAGGTGCTTCTTCGTCGGTAAGTACGATAATACTTTCCAGTTTGGTGAGCTTATCTAGCGCATTGCGATGAGTTTCTAATCTTTCTAAATCTGTGCTTGAACATTGCTGTAGTAAAGCGGGTATGCCCTTGCTGGGCGGAATATTCATTTCCGAGCGAATCTTGCGTACACCGGCGATAAAGTCTTTTAACCATTCTATTTCAGCCGCACTATTCACGTCTACCAAGTCATTGTTACTTCTTGGGTAGGGTTGAAGCATGATGGTTTTATCGCTGATGCCTAGTTTAGGCGCGATTGACTGCCAAATTTCTTCGGTAATAAAAGGAATAATTGGATGTAATAATCTGAGCAGATTTTCTAGCACTTCCAGTAATACACGACGAGTTTGTTTTTTTGCCTGTTCATCATCAGAGAACATCACAGGTTTGATTAGCTCTAAATACCAATCGCAAAACTCGTTCCAAGTGAATTCGTACAAAGCTTTGGCGGCCAGATCAAAACGATAGTTCTGTATGTCGCGATGAACTAAGTCGGTTAATTCTTGTTGGCGGCTAAGTATCCATTTGTCTGTAGGAGGTAATGATGAAAAATCAATGCTATCTGCGACCTGCTGATCTTCGCAGTTCATTAATACAAAGCGAGAAGCATTCCATAGCTTGTTGCAGAAGTTTCGGTAACCTTCAATACGGTTTAGGTCAAACTTAACATCGCGTCCTGTTGATGCTAGGGCGGCAAAAGTGAAGCGTAATGCATCGGTGCCATATGACGGGATGCCGTCAGGATATTGCTTGCGTGTTGAGGCTTCTATTTTTGCAGCCATTTTTGGTTGCATGAGTCCTTTAGTGCGCTTCTCAACAAGAGCTTCTAAGGTAATGCCATCAATTAAGTCGATAGGGTCTAATACATTGCCTTTAGACTTTGACATTTTTTGTCCGTCTGAATCACGTACTAGTCCGTGGATGTAGATATCCTTGAAAGGAATGTCATCCATAAACTTCATGCCCATCATGATCATGCGTGCCACCCAGAAGAAAATAATATCAAACCCTGTAACTAATACAGAGGTGGGATAGAATTCTTTTAGCTCAGGTGTTTTGTCTGGCCAACCTAATGTCGAGAACGGCCATAGTGCTGATGAGAACCATGTATCGAGCACATCTTCATCTTGCCTAAGCACAATGCTCTCATCTAAATTATTTTTACTGCGTGCTTCTGCTTCGTCACGACCTACATAGACATTACCCTGTTTGTCGTACCAAGCAGGGATACGATGCCCCCACCATAGTTGACGGCTAATACACCAGTCTTGAATGTTGCGCATCCACTCAAAATAAGTGTTATTCCAGTTTTCTGGGATAAAGCGAATAGTGCCATCTTCAACAGCTTTAATCGCAGGCTCGGCAAGCGGTTCAATTTTCACGTACCATTGATCCGTTAGGAAAGGCTCAACCACAGCTCCTGAACGATCACCTCTTGGCACCATTAGTTTGTGTTCAACAATTTTTTCTAATAAATCTAATTCACTAAGATTATCGATGACTTTTTTGCGTGCATCGTAACGGTCTAAGTTATGGAATGCAGCCGGAGCATTGTTATTGATCTTTGCATCTATTGTGAAAATATTAACTTTTGGTAAATCATGGCGCTGACCAACTTCGTAATCATTGAAATCGTGTGCCGGTGTAATTTTCACGCAACCTGAGCCAAATTCTGGGTCAACATAATCATCTGCAATGATAGGTATTTCTCTATCGCATAAAGGCAGATTGATGGATTTTCCAACTAGATGCTTATAGCGTTCATCTTCTGGATGTACGGCGACTGCGCTGTCGCCAAGCATAGTTTCGGGGCGAGTGGTGGCGACAACTAAATGACCGCTGCCGTCAGCTAGTGGATAACGCATATGCCAAAGGTGACCGTTTTCTTCTTCCGAAATTACTTCTAAGTCAGACACTGCAGTATGTAATACAGGGTCCCAATTAACTAATCGTTTGCCGCGATAAATTAAGCCTTCATCATGCAGGCGAACAAATACTTCACGTACCGCTTTAGATAAGCCTTCATCCATAGTAAATCTTTCACGCGACCAATCCACTGAAGAGCCTAATCGTTCTAACTGTTGTGAAATAGTATTGCCGGATTGTTGTTTCCATTCCCATACTTTATCTAGAAAAGCTTCGCGACCTAATTCAGTACGTGATGTGCCAGCAGCGTTGAGTTGACGCTCTACGACCATTTGTGTGGCGATGCCAGCGTGGTCAGTACCGGGTTGCCATAACGTGTTATCACCACACATGCGGTGATAACGAGTTAGGCTGTCCATTACGGTATTGTTGAACGCGTGACCCATGTGCAGGGTACCAGTGACATTGGGAGGGGGAATCATGATGCAAAAAGGCTGGGTGCCTGATTCGCCAGGTTGGAAATATCCTTGTGATTTCCATTCTTGATACCAATGTTTTTCAATGTCGTGAGGCTGGTAGACTTTTTCCACAGTGAGTAGGTTTCCTGAAGATGGTTATTATTGTTATTAAAGAATTTATGTTGGCTATTCTATTTGTAAACGGCTGTGCTCACCATTGTTTGTTGGTCAAATAGTATAAAAAAGTGTGTGAGTAACCTTTAGCTAACTTGATGGTGGGTAGGCGTGTCACCCTTTTCTTTATAGAAGCGAAAACGCTCGCGTGCTTTTTGTTTCATTGTCTTGTCAGGGCCGACAACTTCGATCACTCGCTCAAACTGATTATAAAAATCTGGTGCGTCAGGTGTTAGATTCACCAATAATTCGCGTTGCGCGGGTAGTTGCTCATGATTCAGAGTCACAGCACATAGCTCGTTTTCTGAGCAGACCTGCTGGTGAGGGATAAAGCTACGATCACGAAAGACCCAAAGTAACTCGTCCATTTGCATGGTTAAGTTTTCATTGGGTGTATGAATATGAACATGCATGCCTAGCGTATAGGCTTTTTCAACCAGTCTACAGGTATACCGCAGCCATGCATCAGCTGCGGTATCGTCGACGATGTAAAAATCGATCTGTGGCACGTTATGCGGTGCGTGCGCGTCGCATCAAATATTCAGTGAGCATGGGGACTGGTCGTCCTGTGGCGCCTTTGTTTTTACCTTGGTTCCAAGCAGTTCCAGCAATATCTAAGTGAGCCCATTTATACTCTTTAGTAAAGCGAGCAAGAAAACATGCAGCAGTAATGGTTCCGGCCCAGCGTCCACCAATGTTAGCGATGTCTGCAAAGTTACTATCAAGTAATGGTTGGTATTCATCCCAGATAGGTAAGCGCCACGCGCGATCGCCAGTAGATTGACCGGCTTCTAATAAGTCGTCACTTAATTTGTCTGAGTTACTCATTAGTCCGCTAGCTTCCTGACCAAGTGCAACAAGACATGCGCCTGTTAATGTTGCCATATCAATTACTACATCTGGATCGTAGCGTTTCGCATAGGTTAGGGCGTCACATAATACTAAGCGGCCTTCAGCATCAGTATTCAAAACTTCGATGGTTTGACCTGACATTGAAGTAACTACATCCCCTGGTTTTGTCGCTTTGCCGCCAGGCATATTTTCAGCAGCGGCAACTAGCCCTACAACATTTAACGGTAATTGCATGTCGCAAATAGCTTGCATAGTGCCAAGTACCGTTGCTGCGCCACACATGTCGAATTTCATTTCATCCATGCCTGCGCCAGGTTTTAGTGAAATCCCTCCTGTATCAAATGTGATGCCTTTACCGACTAGGACAACAGGTTTGCTATTGCGAGCAGCGCCTTTATATTGGAGAGATATTAATTTGGCGGGCTCAACGCTACCAGCAGAGACTGATAGTAGAGAACCCATACCAAGCTTCTTCATTTCTTTCTCATCTAGTACTGTCAGGGATAGTTTACCCTGGCCTTTTTTGATGCTTTGAGCGGTTTTTGCAAGATAACTAGGAGTGCATAGATTTGCAGGTAAATTGCCCAATTCTTTTGTCACCATCATGCCGTCGGCAATGGCTTTACCTTGAATGATGCCCTGCTTAATTTGTTTTAGCTGCGATGCTAAGCTGCAGAGAAATTTAATTCGTTTTAATTTGTTGGGCGTTTTCTTTTTAGATAGCGTCTGGTCATACTGGTAATAGGTATCTTCGGCTAACAGAATATGCATGCGTGTGAGTGACTGGGGACTGTGATCTTTTATATCTATTGTAGTGAGTGTGCTTATTGCTTCAGGTGAACCCGTGCTCTTTAACGCAGTGATGCAAGAATTCAGGACCTTTTTATACTTTATAATGTCCAATTCTTTACGATTGCCACAGCCAACGAGCAATATTCGCTTCAAATTTGAATTTTTGGGTGTATGTAGCAACAGTGTTTGACCGAGGTTTCCACTGATATCACCACTGCGTGTTGCGGAGGATAAAATCCCGCCATAGAGCTTGTCTAACTGCTGAGCTTCATCGCTTAAACGCTTGTTTGCAAATACTGCCACAATCGCACATGCGCTTTTCTCGCTAGTAATTGCACTACGTTTTACGAGATACTCCATCTTGCTTCTCCTGAAAGTTTTTAGGTGGTTTAATAAATTCTATTAGGTGGATTCTACATGGATCAAAAAAATTGAATCAACTATTTCATGAGCTGTACTAAATACTATTAAAGAATGCGAATAATTTCTCGATATATTGCCCGTGACATTGTAGCGGCTATTGCATCTGTCGCTTTAATTTTGCTGCTGATTATTTTAGGAAAGCTATTTATTCAGCTATTGGGTGAGGTGTTGGATGGAGATCTCACTGCCAATATGTTGGGTGTTGTTTTGTTGCTTGGAGTGATTAGATATCTGGTTATTTTGCTACCATTTTCATTGTTTATTGGCATAATTTTAGTGTTGAGCCGGATGCATAAAGATAGTGAGATCAATGCAGCAATGGCGAGTGGGGCCAGTAGTAGGGATTTTATTCAAGCAGTCATGCCAATTGGTATTCCAGTGTTGGTGATATTGTATCTGCTGGTATCTTATATCTCACCCTGGGCGAATCGATTTGCCGAGGTGATTGAAAGTGTGACGGAGCAAAGCATGGTGCTTGGGCAGCTGTCACCTGGAAAGTTTTTCGAGCTCGAAAGTACCGGGTGGGTGGTGTACGCAGAATCTGAAGATGTTCAGGATGGCACTTTGCAGAATGTCTTTTTGCAAAGAAAAGAAGAAGGGAAGTTGATTGTAGAAGTGGCAGAGCGTGCACAGATGCAAAAAAATGAGGGTTTATCTCAAGTCTTCGTGCTGTTTGATGGTAAGACCATTGAGGGTGTTCCTGGGCAGGCCAATTTTTCTATATCCACCTATCAAGAACATCGGGTTTATCCTCCGCAGACTAATTTTTCTCAAGAAGCGGGTAAGGCGAAATATCAAAATATAGTGTCATTGCTTAGTTTGCGTGACTCAAGCTACGTGGCAGAGATTTTCCAACGTGGTTCGATAATTTTCTCTACCTTGGTGCTAATGTTATTGGCGATACCTTTGAGTAAAGTGGCGCCCAATTCGGGTAGATTCTCACGTTTAGCTGTGGCTGTGCTGATTTATGTTCTTTATCTGAATCTAGTTGTTGTGACCTGTAGCTGGATAAAACGTGGTGAGAGCTATGGGTTGTTTGCTTTAATAAGTATTCACCTTTTGGTGGCTGTTGTTACCTATACCGCATATCAAAAATCTCTATTATCGCGTTTAAAGCGCTTAGTTACATTTGCTTGATTGATGAAAACATTAGATATTTATTTAGCTCGTTCTGTGCTTATAGGCATCATAGTTGCGTTGTTAATAATCTGTGCCATAGATTGGCTAGGGGACCTGTTTTATCAAGTAGGAAGAATGAGTAGTGGAGATAATTTTTCTGATGTATTGGTACTCACGATATTAGATATTCCTCATAAATTATTCGAGTTTTTGCCTAGTAGCTTGCTTATTGGCACTTTGTTTAGTTTGGGGCAGTTTGCGGCAAGTTCGGAATTAGTTGCAGTGGGTGCTAGCGGCTATAGCCGTTTTAGAGTGGGAGTGATGTCTTGCATTGCTGGGCTGTTAATTACTATTGTATTGAGTATTGTAGTAGAGGTGTACGCGCCAATTAGCGATAAAATTTCTTTAGCTATGATGCAACAGAGCGAGCAAGAGGATATTTTACTAGCGTCAGATGAGAGTTATTGGGTGCGTGATCAGAGTCGATTTATAAGAGTCGGACATGCAGTATCTCAAGATTTATTGAATGATATAGCAATTTATAGTTTTAGCCAGAGTGGTGAAATCGAATCTATCAGTGAGTCAAAATCTGCAATTCGCAAACAGGATATTTGGCAATTGAATGATTACCGCAGTTCACAATTCATTGACAACAAAGTGATTGCTGAAACGGCTGATACTCATCCTGCACCAAAGTTATTTCTAAGCAGCTTTCTACAGTCGGTGGCGTCAGACCCTTTTAAAATGTCAATGCAACGCCTGTATGAATATATCTATTATCTGGAAGATAATCATTTAGATGCACGTGAATATGAAGTGGCATTATTTAAGAGGGTAGCAGTGCCATTTGTGGGTTTGGCAATGCTATTGCTAGCATTACCATTAGTCTTTAGACCACGCCAGATGGGTGGTGCAGGTCAACGCCTGTTGATAGGGATTGTTATTGCCTTAGTGGCACACCTAATTGTGGAGGTGATTGCCAATGGCGCTATTGTTTACCAATTTTCGCCAGTATTGGTGGCATTTTTACCAGTGATTATTATTTTAGCCTTCTCAATGATAGCGTTTAAATTTACACGGTGATTATTTTCAAATGTGTTTTTGAAATAATGTCATTCCAGGCGCGTCGCTCTTTGTTGGTATAACACCATAAAAATCCTACGCCTAGGCTAAGCCAGCAAAGCAGAGAACCGATATAGCGTAATAATGCATGCTTCCAAGTGATATTGTTTCCAGAGTCTGCCACTAGTTTTATCTTCCACGTTTTCGAACCTAACGTTTGTCCACCACGAGTCCAGCACCAGCCAAAGAATAAAAATGCAACTAGATGTATATAGAGTATGAATAGAGGGTATAAAGGATGTTCCACTGTTATCTCAAGAGGGACAGCAACAGGTAAGGATGCGAAAAATAATAAAGCAATGAGTAAAATTGAATCGTAAAACATAATTACAATTCTGCGTAGCAAACTCACTGTTTGGTTAGAACTATTGTCTTTCATTTTGGGTGAAGTGGTTACGGTTAATGTTTGTTTATCTTAATGCATTTTGGTAATGCTGACTGATAAGTGAACAAAAGATGAAAATTGTTTAAAAAACATTTACACTACACAATAGGTTTACCAATTAAAAGTGTATATGATTCATTGCATCGTTTTTAATTTTGTTCAAACAAGCCAAGTATTTTATCTAACATTCCTTCCTGCTGCATCAAGCAGTTGCTCATCATCATCTGTATCTTAATGAATAATTATTATGGCGACTAACGCGGCGAATCAATTAATGGACCAAGACAGTAATATTGTCGAAATGTTTTTGGATAATATTTGGATGGAGCATGGTCTTAGTGAAAATACATTGAGTGCTTATAGAAACGATTTATTTAATTTGTTGCGCTGGTTGTCAAGTTTCCAAGTATCAATATCAGATGTTAAACATGAGCATTTACTAGATTATTTGGCTCATCGAGTTACACAAGGAATGCAGCCTAGGTCGGGTGCGCGGTTACTCTCAAGTATTCGCCGTTTTTATCGCTACCAATTGCGTCAGGGTAACGTTGCTGCGGATCCTACTGAAAAAATTGAATTTCCTAAATTGGGCAGATATTTGCCTGAAGTGTTAACCGAAGATGATGTGGAAATGCTATTAGCTGCTCCTGATCTTGCCAAACCCCAAGGTATTCGCGATCGAACAATGTTAGAAGTGCTGTATGCATGTGGGTTGCGTGTTTCTGAGTTAATTAACCTTCAGTTGCACCAAGTCAACATGAGAACTGGTGTGTTGAGAGTGGTTGGGAAGGGGAATAAAGAGCGTTTAGTGCCTTTTGGAGAACAGGCGGGAGAGTGGCTGGGAAAATATTTTCATGATGCTAGACCGAGCCTGTTAAAAGAAAGCCAGGATTGTAGTGTGTTATTTGTTTCTAATCGTGGCTCGGGAATGACGCGGCAAGCTTTTTGGCATGTTATTAAGAGGCATGCACGTGTTGTCGGTATTGAGAAACATCTGAGCCCTCATACCCTTAGGCATGCTTTTGCGACGCATTTGCTAAACCATGGAGCAGATTTGAGAGTAGTTCAAATGCTGTTAGGACATAGTGATTTGTCGACTACTCAGGTCTATACTCATATCGCTCAGGCGCGATTACAGGAGTTACATCGGGAACATCACCCTCGCGGCTAATTATTTGGGATAACTTTGGGGTTTTCCCGGTCTAATGATCTAAATTCGCTAAATTCATTATAAATTCACCTATTTTATACAAGGAAACATCATGTTCAGATGCTTATCTGTACTTATTATATTAGCTATCATTTCATTATTCGCACAGGCGGATTCTGCTGAACAGGCGGAGGCGATTAAAGCAAAGTTAATCGAATCTTTCCCTACTCATTCTCCAGATAGTATTTCAAAGTCGCCTGTTGAAGGACTTTATGAGGCTGTTTATGGCACGCAGGTTATCTATGTGACAGAGGATGCTAGATATATCATTCAAGGTGTCGTGATGGATCTTGATGATGGTAAACGTGATATTACTGAGGTTGCTTCTAGTCGTGCACGAAAAAAATATATGACTCAGGTTAATGATCAAGAAAAGATAAGCTTTGGTTCTGATAAGCCCAAGCATACTATTACCGTGTTTACAGACATAGACTGTGGCTATTGCCGAAAACTTCATAATGAGATGGATCAATATGCAAGCTATGGCATAAAAGTTAATTACCTATTGTTTCCGCGTAATGGAATCACTTCGCCAAGTTATACTAAAGCGGTATCTGTTTGGTGTAGTGACGATCGCGCTGAGGCATTAACAAAGTCTAAGAATGGTCAGGAATTGCCTGCTGAAAACTGTGATAATCCAATAGTAGATCATTTTGAGATTGGACAGAAGATTGGTGTAACAGGAACACCTGCAATTTTAACGTCGGATGGTCAATTGATGCCGGGCTATTTGCCAGCTAAGCAGTTAGCTCAACGCTTAGATAGTATGGCGCAGAACTAGTTAATATTAATTGGTTGATGTGTCATTTATTGGCACGTCAACCAATAATGCAATTTTAGTAAACACTACTGAACATCGAACTGGTAGTGTCGGATAAAGGGGTTGGACCGCGTCAGCATAGCGTTCTAGCTGTGTTTTAAATTTCTTTGCCTGTTCCTGCGCATTCGCGCTTGAAATATCTGCTTGGGTTTTGAAATCTATAATCCATACATTGTCATCGCTTATGATCATTTGATCAATAACATTGATTTGATGTTTTTTTGTGGTGCTAGCAACAGTGACTTCGTGGTATGTCTTTTGATTGTCTGTTTGCTTGAATATTGGTTCAAGATCAATACTATTTAAGCAGTCTATTGCTTCCTTTTTGAGGGGTTTCAGCTCATCAATAGTAATATTTGCATTAGTTTCTAGATTGACTCTATTTAATAATGCCTGGTTATTAACATTTGGTGTCTGTGTTAAGACTTCTAGTAGTTTGTGTATAAGTGTACCTTCAAGCGCCTCTGTGCTTATTTTTTCCACGCTAACGATATTTTTTGTTGCGTCATTGGAGGGTGAAAACAATGCAGTGTAATCATTTGATAATTTTTTTGTTGGTGGTGTTGGCGATTCAATGTTATCTAGTGTTGGTTTGGTGTGATGTTCATGTAGCCATGCTTCAACACTATCTTTTTCAATTTCTAAGGCTGCGCAACATTGAGAATGCCACCCCTCCTGAGAGCTTCTTTTAGCATTGACGCCAGTCATAATGAGAATCTGTTTAGCACGTGTTAACGCAACATAGAGTAGATTTAAACCTTCATTGCTTGATTGTGTTACCTCTTTAAGTTGTTGAGCAGCATTACTCATGGAGCTCTTTTTGCAACCAAGCATGAATACATCAGGCGTGTCCGAAGCCGCCGGCCATTGAGTGATAGCACTGAACTGCTCAGGTGGTTCAGTGCTAGGCCCGCTATCTGCGATAAACAAAATTGGTGATTCTAAACCTTTTGAGCCATGTACAGTCATAATTTCAACCGCATTAGTGTTTTCGTTATCGCTGACAAATAATGCTTCAGGGTTGGTTTCTTTAATTTTGCGTATAAATCTGGATATGCTTGAATATCTACCACTTTCTATTTCAAGGCTTTGTTGTAAGAATTGATTGAGGCGCGCGCAGATATGTTGAGATTCTGAATTAGGGATTGCTGCGCGATATCGATATAGAATATTCCAGCTAGAGAATATGTAGTTGAGTAGGTCATGAACTGGGATTCGATCTGTGAATTGTTTCCACTCATGTAATTTAGCGTTAACGATATTCAGGGGATGATCTGATTCTGTTTCTGTGCTGATGATTTCTAACTTTTGTTTCCATGTGTCAGCGGTGATTTTTTGCAATTCAATAAGATGCTGTTCATCGATATTGAAAATAGGACTAGATAACATATGTGTGAATGCTAAATCATCATATGGGTCGACTAAGCTAGTTAATAATGCAAGCATGTCTCTTATTTCGAGATAGTCTAATAGGTGGGTGGCGTCATTCGCATGTATGGGGATTGATGCGCTCATTAAGCCTGCTTTAAGTTCGTCCAGGTGAGATCGCGTGCGGGTTAAAATTAAAATATCGCTAAACTCAGCAGAACGTATTTTTTCGCCATCATAGATGGGCGTTTGGTTCTCTATCAATTGAGAGATTTCTTGTGCGATGAGTGCGCCTTCTTGATAGTGAGCTGTTTCTTCACTATTTTCACGAGAAGTGGTTAAAGGATGGCGGAAATCTTCTTGATCCTGTTTATTATCAATCTCAATTAAAGGGTGAATTTTGAAAAATCCCCAACGGTCTTGATGCTGGTAACTGTGGTTCTGAAAAGAACAAAACTGTTGTGAAATAGAAGGATGTGAAAATAACTGATTAACACAATCGATGATGGCTGGAGATGAACGCCAAGAATGGTCGTTAGTGAGAAGCTGGCTGTTTAATTCTTGTTGCGACCAGTTGGAGGCTAGTGTTTGTATTTCTGGGTTCGCACCGCGAAATCGATAGATAGATTGTTTTATATCACCGACTAAAAACAAACTACTTGTTTGTAATTGGTGTTGATCATGAGAAGACTCTATTAATGGTTTGAGTAACTGCCATTGAATAGGGTTGGTGTCTTGAAATTCATCAACAAGAAAGTGGTGAATGCGCTGGCCTAATTTGTATTGCACCCATAATGCATGGTCCTCCTGTTGAAGTAGTCGGTATGTTTCCCATTCCAAATCATTGAAGTCAATCACACCATGTTCAAACTTGATGTGCTGATACTGCTGTAGCAGCTCTCTACCTGCATAAAACCAAGCATGATTGGCATTTAATAAATGCACATGAATTTTGTTATCAAGCAATTGTAAAATTTTCTCAGCAAACTCTTGATGAGTTTTAATCAAAAAATCAGATTGCTGAGGACTAATTAATTTTTGCCAAGCTTTGCTGATAGTTAGTTTGCGCGGGTTTTTGTCGTTAGTTAAAACGACCGATTGCAATGTGGATAGATGGGTATCTGCATATTGATTATGTAAAGATAGTAGGGGTTCGATTTTATCTGCCCAGCCTTGATATGTTTTAGCAGGGCTTAAGCGTAGGATTTGGTAATACTGCTTAAGTGATGCTGAGAATTCATCGCTTTCAAAGCAAAATTGATAATTATCGTTCTGTGCTTTCCCTGTTTTATTTATCATCTCGCTGTGAGCAAAAGATACTGCGTCTTTGGCTTGTTTGGTAAACGCACGCCATTCACTACGTGCATTTAAGAAGCTCAGCAATGCTGTTTTGCTACCATTTAGGCCGAAGCAAAAATCGAACAGGGTGTGCATTGCTTCACGTAACTTGGATTTACCTGTTTGCTCGCTAGTGGATAATAAACGTTGCCACGCTTGGTTGGAGTATATGTGAGCGTGTTCTGTTAGCTCGAAAGTGGTTGGTAATTCACTTTCAAGTGGAAATGCGCGAATAATCTCTTCGCAAAATGCATGAAATGTACTAATGCGAATGGCTTGATCAGAAAATAGAAGTTTTTCATACAGGCTCCTAGCTTTTTTAATAGTATCGCTATTAACAGTTTCCTTGATGGAAGATAGTTCTTTACTTAGTTCGGATTCGCTCATCACTGACCATGATTCAAGCTTGTCAAATAATCGAGCGCGCATTTCTGCAGCGCTTTTACGTGTAAAAGTGATTGCGAGGATATGCTGAGGTTCAGCACCTGCTAGTAATAGTCGGCAGATTCGTGTGATTAGTAACCATGTCTTACCTGAGCCTGCCGATGCAAATACGTTGGCATTGTGCTGGGGGTGAGTTGAAGTATCTAAACTAGCCATGATTTGATAAGAAGTTTTTGCTGCGTGCCGGTTTCATATAGAATGCGTTTTCTCTAAGCGCTATTGCTCTAACGAATATTTCCTTTTGATTTTAATTTATGTCTAAACAGTATGATGCCGCCGCCATTGAAGTATTGAGCGGCCTAGACCCCGTGCGCAAACGCCCTGGGATGTATACCGATACTGCCCGTCCAAACCACTTAGCACAAGAAATTATCGATAATAGTGTGGATGAGGCAATTGCTGGGCATGCGACCAGTATAGATGTCAGTCTATTTAAGGATGGTTCCTTAGAAGTGATTGATGATGGCCGTGGTATGCCGGTGGATAAACACCCTGAATTGAAAAAGCCAGGGGTGGAAGTAATTATGACGACCCTGCATGCCGGTGGTAAGTTTTCGAGTAAAAATTATCAGTTTTCAGGTGGCTTGCATGGTGTCGGTATATCGGTGGTTAACGCGTTATCAGAACGTGTTGATGTCACCGTTCGTAGGGGCGGCAAAGAATATACTATGTCATTCGCTAATGGCGATAAGGCGTCAAATTTGAAGCAAATTGGTACAGTGGCTAAACGGACCACTGGAACTACCATCCGTTTTTGGCCCGACAAAAAATATTTTGATAGTGTTAATTACTCTATTCCTAAGTTAGTCCATTTGTTACGTGCAAAAGCAGTGCTTTGTCCGGGATTGCGTATTCGATTTAAAGATGTCGCAAAAAATGAAGAAACAGAATGGTTTTATGAGGATGGTATCAGTGACTATTTGCTATCAGAATTAGAGGGTATGACATTGCTTCCTCTGAAGCCCGTCTATGGAAATTTTTCATCAGAAAATGAAGCGGCTGAGTGGGCATTGACCTGGGTAGAAGAAGGTAGTGAGTGGATAGCAGAAAGTTATGTCAATTTGATTCCAACAGCTCAAGGCGGCACCCATGTTAATGGTTTGCGCACCGGCTTGACTGATGCGCTAAGAGAATTTTGCGATACGCGTAAGTTAACACCACGTGGTGTTAAAATTGCGCCCGACGATGTTTGGCAACAGCTTGCTTATGTGCTATCCGTTAAAATGCAAGACCCTCAGTTTGCGGGCCAAACGAAAGAACGTCTAGGTTCGCGTGAAAGTGCAGCATTCGTTTCCGGTGTGGTTAAAGATTCAGTGGGCGTGTGGTTGCACCAGAATGTTGAAACTGGTGAAGCACTGGCGCAGCTAATTATTCGCAATGCAGAAAAGCGATTACGTGCGATTAAAAAGGTAGTTCGCAAACGCGTTACTGCCGGTCCAGCTTTGCCAGGTAAGTTGGCGGATTGCTCGTCTCAAGATGTCACGCGTACAGAATTGTTTTTAGTTGAGGGCGACTCGGCGGGAGGTTCTGCAAAGCAAGCGCGTGACCGAGAATTTCAAGCTATTATGCCTTTGCGCGGGAAAATTCTTAATAGCTGGGAAGTTGCTTCAGATCAGGTGTTAGCTTCGCAAGAGGTTCACGATATTGCCATTGCTATTGGTGTGGATCCAGGTGATTCAGATCTTAGTAAATTACGTTATGGAAAAATTTGTGTATTAGCGGATGCAGACTCCGATGGTTTGCACATCGCGACTTTACTATGCGCATTATTCCTGCGTCATTTCCCTGCACTAATAGATGCCGGACATGTGTATATTGCAATGCCTCCTTTATTTAGAATCGATGTTGGTAAAGAGGTCTTCTATGCGCTTGATGATGCAGAGCGGCAAGGGATAGAAGATAGAATTGCGGCAGAAAAGAAAAAAGGTAAAGTGAATATCATTCGGTTTAAAGGTCTTGGTGAAATGAATCCTAGTCAGCTACGAGAATCAACAATTTCCCCTGATAGCCGCCGTTTGGTGCAGCTCACGATTGAATCAGGAGATGACACATATAAAATTATGGACATGTTGCTGGGTAAGAAATCTATTCAAGATAGAAAAGCTTGGTTAGAAGATAAGGGCAATTTGGCTGACGTATAAATATTGGAAATGCTATGAGTGATAATATGGAATTTGATTATGGCGATGTAGAGCGTGTTCCTCTACATACTTTTTCCGAGAAAGCCTATCTCGATTATTCAATGTATGTGATTCTCGATCGTGCATTGCCGCAAATTGGAGATGGCTTAAAGCCTGTGCAGAGACGTATTGTCTACGCGATGTCAGAGTTAGGACTTTCAGCTTCCTCTAAACCTAAAAAGTCAGCGCGTACAGTAGGTGATGTGATTGGTAAATTTCATCCGCATGGTGATTCTGCTTGTTATGAAGCGATGGTGTTGATGGCGCAACCATTCTCTTATCGCTATCCGCTCGTTCAAGGTCAAGGGAACTGGGGTTCTACTGATGACCCAAAATCATTTGCGGCAATGAGATATACAGAATCTCGTTTAACACCCTATGCTAAATCCTTATTGCAAGAGTTAGGGCAGGGCACTGTTGATTGGGTTGATAATTATGATGGCCAATTGCAAGAACCCGTTGTATTGCCGGCAAGATTGCCAAACATTTTACTCAATGGAGGGATGGGGATTGCTGTAGGAATGTCCACAGATATTCCACCGCATAACCTAAACGAAGTGGTTTCAGCCTGTGTCAGATTATTAGACGCGCCAAAATCGACAGTCAGCGAATTGTGCGAGCATGTATTAGCACCAGATTATCCAACCGATGCTGAAATTATTTCTAGCCCTGAAGATATTCGAGCTATTTACGAGACGGGCAATGGCCAAGTTCGCATGCGTGCTGTTTATGAAAAAGAAACAGACGGTATTATTATTACTGCATTACCTTATCAAGTGTCAGGTTCGAAAATACTTGAACAAATTGCGCAGCAAATGAATGCCAAAAAGCTGCCGATGGTTGAAGATCTGCGTGATGAATCAGACCATGAAAATCCAGTGCGTTTGGTCATTGTGCCAAGAAGTAATCGTGTTGATGTGGAAGCATTAATGCTGCACTTATTCGCGAGTACTGACTTAGAGCGTACATATCGAGTGAATATGAATGTCATTGGTATTAATGGCCGTCCGCAGGTGAAAGATTTACGGACTTTGTTACAGGAGTGGCTGGAATTTAGAACGCACACTGTGACGCGTCGTTTGCAGTGGCGCTTAGATAGAGTGAATGAGCGCTTACATATTCTAGAAGGTTTATTGATCGCTTATCTTAATATCGACGAAATTATTGCGATTATTCGTGAGGAAGATGAACCTAAGCCGGTAATGATCAAGCGCTTTAAGCTCAGTGATATACAGGCTGAATCTATTTTAGAGATTAAGTTGCGACGCTTAGCTAAGCTTGAAGAAATTAAAATTAAGTCAGAAGCAAAAGAGTTAAATGAAGAGAGGCAAAAGTTAGAAAAAACACTGGGCTCAAAAGCAAGACTTAAAAAGCTTATCCGCACTGAATTATTAGAAGATGCAGAAGTCTATGGTGATGTAAGGCGTTCAGCGATTGTTAGCCGAACAGCAGCACAACAACTTGATGAAACGCAATTAATGCCAGCAGAATTAACTACGGTTATTTTATCGAAGCGTGGATGGGTGAGGGCAGCGAAAGGTCATGAAGTTGATCCGATTGAAATGAATTACAAAGCGGGTGATGAATATCAAGCGCATGCGTTTGGTAAAAGTAACCAGATGGCTGTGTTTTTAGATTCACAGGGTAAAGCTTATACCCTACCTGCTCATAGTTTGCCTTCGGCGCGTGGACAGGGTGAATCATTGACTGCACGTTTCAATCCTGCTGATGGCGCAAGTTTTGTTGGCGTAATGATTGGAGATCCTAGTAATTTGTACTTTCTTGCCACGGACTTTGGCTATGGATTTGTTTGTAAATTAGAAGATCTGCATTCACGTAATAAGGCTGGTAAACGTATTTTGAATGTACCTGGCGATGCAAAAGTATTGCCTCCAGTGTTGGTGCGTTCTCATGAAGATGATTGGATTGTTGCGGTCGGTTCAGAAGGATATATGCTAGTAACCGAGCTTTCTGAGTTCCCATTAATGTCTAAAGGCAAGGGCATTAAATTTATCAATATACCTAGTGCTAAGCTTAAAGCAGGTGAAGAGAAAGTAGATCACGTTTGCCTTGTGCAGGATGGTGAGCCACTCACGCTATACTGTGGCAAGAAGCATAAAACCATGAAAGGTAGTGAAGTTGATGAGTATGCTGGAGAGCGTGGAAGACGTGGCCTTAAGTTGCCTAGAGGCTATCGAATTGTTGACCGCTTAGAGGTGGATTTCTCTTCTGATTAACTGAGTGAACGATTGAAGATAATTTTGTCATAAAATATTGTTGTATTTATATTTGTTAGTGCTGTTATATCATTACTCATTGAATAAGAGGTAATCATGTTTTCTCGTATTGGATTATTTTTAGTTGCGAACTTTGGCGTATTAGCTGTGCTCAGTGTTTCATCTCGTGTGCTTGGTGTGGATGCATGGTTGGCTCAACAGGGAATGGCTGGTCAAGTTAATGGTTTATTAATTATGGCCTTGGTGATGGGTTTTGGTGGTTCATTTATTTCTTTGGCGATATCTAAATGGATGGCGAAGAGAAGTATGGGCGTTCAGATCATTGAATCTCCGAAAAATGACACTGAGCGCTGGTTGATAGAAACGGTAAGTAGGCAAGCTGAACAGGCTGGTATCGGAATGCCTGAAGTGGGTGTGTTTGAGTCACCGCAACCAAATGCATTTGCCACTGGCATGAATAAGAACGATGCCTTAGTTGCTGTTAGCACTGGTTTGATGCAATCAATGTCACAAAATGAAGTGGAAGCGGTATTGGGTCATGAGGTAAGTCATGTGGCGAACGGTGACATGGTCACAATGGGTTTACTGCAAGGCGTATTGAATACTTTTGTTATATTATTTTCACGCATAATCGGCATGTTGATTGATCGTGCAGTATTTAAAATTGAACGCGGTATAGGCCCAGGTTACTGGATAGGCAGTATTGTTGCTGAAATGGTGTTGGGTGTATTAGCTGCTATTGTTGCTAAATGGTTTTCGCGTCGAAGAGAGTATCGTGCTGATATAGGAGGTGCCGAGCTTGCCGGTAAGCAAAATATGATTGCTGCGCTGCGAAGATTACAGTCGGCTCATGAGCCTGACAATTTACCTGGTGAGCTAGCTGCATTTGGGATATCGGGGGCAGTGAAAGGGGGATTGCAGAAGTTACTTATGTCGCATCCACCACTTGAGCTGCGTATTGCAGCATTAGAAAATAGTTAATACTTAAGCAGCACTAGAGAAATCGTAGCCTAAATTCTCATTAGGTTCGCGGAAAAAGTCTCCGCTGACAAAATCAATATTGATTGACCAAATTTGAGATAGTGCTTCAGCTGATTCTACAAATGGTGCGATAGTCATAGTATTTTTCTGTTTCGCCTGTTCGCAGATATGTTTGATGTCTTCGATACGTTCTTTGTCGCCATTCTTAAGGCTCGCCATAAGCTGGAAACTTAGTTTTAAGTAGCTGGCAGGAATCATTGATAGAATTTTTTCTGGTTCTTGACTGATACCAAAGGCATCAATTGCGATTTGGCAACCAAGTTGTTTTAACCGTGTTGCAAATTCACGTGCATCTTTTAAATGACTCACAATACTTTCTTCACGCATGTCAAATACCAGCCTAAATGGATCAACATTATGGCTTTTGCATTGTTTTTCTAACCATGGCGTGAATTGTTGATCATTTAGTGCGCCAGTAGTTAATTTGATGAAAAATTGAGAGTCAGGGCTTGTCTCGCCATGCTCAGCAAGTTTCTTGATTGCGGTGGTGACAACCCAGCGATCAAGCATTGCAGATACGCCAGATCGCTCAATACTTGGAAGTAGTTCGGCGACAGAGATTTTTGCACCTTCTTTGCTGACTAGTTGAGTATAGACTTGGTAACGGTCTTCAGTTTTTCCTGTAATGCTAACAACGGGCTGGAATAATAATAATAATCTGTTCTCACGAATTGCATCTTGTAACTCTTGTGTCCATTTTTGATCAAGCAGGGTTCCTGTCAGGCTGCGTGATTCCTTGGCAAAAATATAAAGTTCTTGTATTTCGTTTTCCCAAGCATAGTCACATGCTGATTTTGCAGCAGATAATGCGTCGGCAACTTCTTTTAAGCTTGGATCAAGTGCTGTGGCGCCAATGTATAGCTCTGGAGAAATCTTCAAACTGTTGACTGTGACAGGGTTGTTGTCGATCGCATCTCTAAGGCGTGCACCTAATGCGACTAGTTTGTCTTCATTGTTCTCGAAGGTCAGTATGCCAAATGATTCGTCATTAATTTTCCCAAGCGCATCCTCTTTAGTGCACACTTGTTTTAGAGCATCTGCTATATGTGCACCTAGTTTATCAATTGCACTGATACCAAATTGATCTTTGATAGTGTCAATATTAGCAATGTCTATTTGGATATAAGTTGATGGCGTCTCTCCAGACTGTGCAGCTTCGATAGCTTCTTGGATTTTATCTGTCAGTGATTTTCTATGGAAGAAGCCGGTTTCATGGTCGCGTTCGCTAATATAGCTGAGTTGTTCTTGTAATTCTTTTGATTCATTTGTTTGCATGTGCAATACAAATTGTACGCAGGTCTCGCCTTCAACTAGCACAGGGTTATATTCAATCTCTGTATGTAAATACTCTTCATCAGATTTGAAGTTTAAACTGGCAGTTCCAGAGGTGTGGTTTTTATTAACATCTTTAAGGATGGATTTTAGAGCGTCCTGGTCATCAGGTGAAACCAATTCTAAGATTGATAGTATGCTCGCATCTTCGGCACCATCGATATCAAATAATTCTAGATAAGAAGCGTTAGCATATGCATGTAAACCTTCATGGATATAGCAAATTGCGTCACGAGAAGTGTCAAGTATTTTGTTGTAGCGCTGGTCTAGATCTTTATAGTTATCAGCTTGTACTTTTAAATCTTGAATGTAGAATTCGGTCTGTGCAAAGCGTGAAGTGGTTTGCTTTAATTGTTCTTGATCATCATAGGGTAAAACTATATTAGCGCCATCAATGTATAGTTGTGCTTGATGGTTGTGTGCATCTTCGCTAAGGGCAACAATAGGTGTTTCATGATCATTAGTTTTGAAATAGGCGCGAGCATCTTGAATGCTTAGCTCGTCAACATTGTTAGCTTGAATGATGATATGTGGGCTAACTTCTAAGTTCTTGACCTCTTCGAATTGCTCTTTTGATGAAACAATCGTTTCACGCACTGCGAAACCTGACGATTTAATTGTTCTCACAATATTGTCGGCATTGTTTGCGTTTTGGTCTATCACCAAAATTTTCAATATTTGATCCATGTGCTTAGTGCCTGATTCCCTTCAGTAAATCTGTCATTGCTCTTTGCTGAATATCTTTACCACTTCAATGTGAGAGAAACAGCTAGTCTTTTCTAATGTTCTTCCTAGCATCACGGTACGTTCACTGTTGGAGCCCTTGATGCTGATTTCACGAGAGTCTAAATTTGAATTTGTGGGCAGTAGCAAACTATAGCTTTTACTATTTTCAAAAATTCTTTTAAGTAGTAATCCTTGGTATTCTAAATGAGAGTTATTTTTGTTATATGCAGTGACACATGCACACTCAGCACCAAAAAGTTCTACACCTACCTTATGTTCTTTGTTTGGTAAGCCTTGCATCCATCTGATGATTCCAACGCGCCACTGTAAGGATTCGCGACTTATATTCTCATCGCGTATAGCAATAATTTCTCCTACGCGAGTAGTGCATATACCGTCTGCTTTGTAGTGTAGACAGAAGCCTCCAGCATTGAAGTTTTCTACTTGCCACTTATCTAGCGAAGCAACAATGCCGGAGTATTTTTCTTGATCTTGTTGGCTCGTGTCGGCGGCATTTTTTGCGCCTGTTTGAACAGCAAAGGGATTCCATACATCGCTTAATGTCTCGCCAGCAGAAGCTTGACTCAATGTTTTAGGCGATCTTGAATTAATTGTTTCTTCAACTGGCAATAAGGAAAGACTATTGACCACAAATGAACTTTGATCTGCATAATCGGCAGTTTCTTCCAGTTTGGGATTCATCGTTTCAACTATGCGCGTTAAGCCGATAATTGCACGCACGACTTGATCGCTTTTAATTCTCTTCTTGTGGCGTTGACTGGGGTTGCCAATCATAGTGATTAAGCGGCCAGCTAGCTCTGGATCTAGTTCTTCATTTGATTGTAGATAATAAGAAGTGCTTTGTGCGAACTTCTTGGTTGATTCTGCAAGTTTGCTAACTAAAGCTGAGTAACCTATAAAGCGATTCTCAGTGGAAATAGGCATTTCTCTTGGAACGTAATAGGTAGGGTGTTTGCCAGTAGCAAGATTGGCAATATAAATATATTCGCCGCTTAAAGTATCTGTGTTCGGCGTGATATCGATTAGTTCATGGTGCATTTCAAGGAACTTGTTTACTTTGTCAGCTTCGCCTTGGCGCAACTGATTAAATGAGATTAATGTCAGCGCGCAGAGATGCTTAAATATATTGATGATCGTAGTTTTTTCTTTTGTGCCTTGCTTGCTGACTAATGCAGTATGTAGGCCGTAGTGTTCTGCTACTCTGTATAGTTGGCATATGTCGTGCCACAGGCTGCTAGGTATTTCTTGGTACATGAGTAGGCTTGCAACATACTGGTGTTGAAGGTGTGAAATAGCATTGTATATGCAGTGAAGTAATTTCTTCTGATCTAGTTTTGCATCTCCCTGAACTACTTCCGATATGATGATTTTGAATGCGATGGCAAGCTCAGCATTCATGCTCTGTTGTAGTTGAAACATTTCAGTAGCACTTGGTGATAGCGGAAATGTTTGACAAGCTAAGTATCTGCGATGATGGTCAAGAAAAGTTTTTGATAGCGGTAGCAATAATTCGATTGAAGAAAATCTTTGTTTAACCGGGTATGATTGTCGATTGCTTGCAGCGATTAACTGAAAGGTTTGTTTGCTTGCGGTGTCAAGGTTGATCATGGGTAGCTCCTTGATCCATTTCTTAACTTGACGCGGGGTAAATGCAATATCCGGCTGTGCCAACGGATCTTGTGTGGGCATATAGATTTGCATATCCAATAACATCGAAATAATTCCCTGCTTGTTTAAATTTTCAACTTTAGATTCTAAAACTTGTGCCAATAAAAAGCGGCTAACTAGTCGCCTATCTGTCGGCAGTAGCGCTCCGTCCATCCTAATTGACGCGAATTAGTGTAATTGTTATCCAATTTGTAGTTTGTGATTGCCTTATCAACCTGAAAATTTAAATAAAACGACTAACAACTAATAGGTTAGAGATGTCAGTAAGATTTGCTGCTTTCACCAGGTATTTCCTGAGCAAGCCTGGGGACTAAATAGCCTGGTAGGTTGTTTTTCATTTGTTGGTGGAGATTTGCTGCTTGAGTATCCGAAACCTTGAAATGATGTGTTCCTTTGGCAGGGTCCAACTTGTGTAAGTAATAGGGAAGTATCCCTGAAGCAAATAGCTTGTTGGATAAATCAATCAGTGTATCTGCATTATCATTTACATTTTTTAGTAGTACCGATTGGTTGAGTGTGGTGGTGTTTGTTTGTTTGATTTTTTGCACTGCATCACAAAATTCTTGGGTGATTTCATCTGCATGATTAATGTGAAACACGCATATCTTGTTGAGCGTGCATTCTTCAAGTGTAGTAATTAAATTATCCGTGATGCGTTGTGGGAATACAGAGGGAAACTTTGTATGTAAGCGAATGGTTTTAATATGGGGGATTTTTTCAATCGCCTTAAATAAATGATTGAGAGATTCATCCTCCAGGCTAAGTGGGTCTCCGCCGCTAAGAATGATTTCGTTAATAGACTCGTCTCGTTGGCAAAAATCTAATGCTTGTTTGAATTGGTGGGTATTGGGATTTGATTGTGGATAGGGGAAATCTTTTCTAAAACAATAACGGCAATGTATTGGGCAAGTGTTATTGGTGATGAGTAATACTCTGTGATTGTATTTTTTGATTACGCCTGGTTGTATTGTTGCAGAGAGGTCGCCAACTGGGTCCTGCGTGTAGCCCGGAGGGTCTAGCAACTCTAGTGTGCTGGGCAGATACTGTCTTAATACTGGTCCACCGAGCGGGTGTTGATTGATGAATTGCTGGGATATTTGGATTGGGAACAGTGAATCAATTTTGTCTAGTTTGTCTGCACTTATCGAGTTATCCGGCAAATTTCTAGATATCTGTTTAATGCCGACATAGGATTTGGCGAATAATTTTTTCCAATGTAGGGGATGTTCTGCTGTTTGCTTGCACGGTATCATGTTGGGTCTTTTAAATTATCTAAATTATCTCTATGGCAAATTACAGTACTAACGAATTCAAGTCAGGTCTTAAAATCATGCTTGATGGCGATCCTCACGCTATTGTTGAAAATGAATTTGTTAAACCTGGTAAAGGCCAGGCTTTTAGTCGAGTTAAAATCCGTAATCTCAAAACTGGTCGCGTGGTAGATCGTACCTTTAAGTCTGGAGATAGTGTCGAAGGCGCTGATGTTATGGATGTTGATATGCAATATTTATATACCGATGGAGAACAATGGCACTTTATGGATCAAAGCACATTTGAGCAGCATGCCGCCGATGAAAACGCTGTAGGAGATACTTCTAAGTGGTTGAAAGATCAGGATATCTGCCAAGTGACATTGTACAATGGCGCGCCTTTATCAGTGAGTGCTCCTAATTTTGTTGAATTGAAAATCACTCAGTCTGATCCTGGTGTCAAAGGAGATACGGCACAGGGAGCGACAAAACCGGCAACGCTTGAAACAGGTGCGACGGTAAAAGTACCGTTATTTGTTGAGGAAGGCGAAGTGATCAAAATAGATACACGTACTGGTGAATACGTGTCTCGAGTAAAAGATAGCTAATTTATTATCTAGATAAAAGTGATGTCTGATTGGCGTCCCACAGCCAGTTTTCATAATCTGGCGCGACGAGCCGAATTGCTAAATCTGGCACGTCACTTTTTTTCGCAACGTGACGTGCTTGAGGTGGAAACACCCCTAGCCTGTTCGCATACAGTCACTGAGCCAAATATAGAGTCATTCAGCTTTCCTGTTGGTGATGCTCAAAAATATTTACAGACCTCTCCTGAATATGCCATGAAGCGATTACTTGCGGATGGTGCCCCTGATATTTTCCAAATATGTAAATCGTTTCGTATGGGTGAACATGGCGCAAGGCATAATCCAGAATTCACGATGATCGAATGGTATCGACATGAATATAGTTTGAAACAGATAATGCAAGAGACAGTCGACCTTATTGTCACTTTGCTGGTAAAAAATAATAAGCCAATAGATATTGATTATATTAGTTATCGTGATTTGACTGAAAAGGCCTTAGGCGTGACGCTGGATTTGTTAACTGAAAATGCGATTAAAGATTTAGCGGTAGAGAGTGGCTTGGTGTTACAAAGTGATGTTTCTTTACAGCAGTGTGTCGATTTTTTGTTTTCGCATAAGGTTGAGCCTGCTATGTGTGAGGAGTCTATTACAGTGGTATATCATTACCCTGCGGCGCAGGCAGTATTGTCTAAATTAAATGATGAGGACATTTCTGTTGCAGAAAGATTTGAAATTTTTTATCAGGGAATAGAGCTGGCCAATGGCTATGTTGAATTGCTAGACGCTGAGCAGCAATTAAATCGTTTTATGAATGATCAGAGTATTAGAAAACAGAATAACTCTATAGAGGTTGAAGTTGATCAGCGCTTAATAGATGCGCAACGATATGGGCTTCCTGAATGCGCGGGAGTAGCAGTTGGGTTTGATCGTGTGGTGATGCTGGCGGTAAGTGCGTCTTCGTTATCCGAGGTGATTAGCTTCGATTGGAATAATGCTTAATCATTGCGTTTAGCCAACGTTTCACCCATTTTGATAGGCTGATCGATGCTTAATTGTTGTAATGCTTGTGCATAGTTTTTGGAAAACATCATGACAACTGTGGAGCCCATATTGAATGTGCCTATCTGTTCTCCTTTAGTTAAGTCGATTGATCGATCTTCATAATCATAATGTACGACAGTATTTAAATGGGGTGGTGTAACTAATCCTTCCCATGTCATTTCAATTGCAGCAACGTTAACAGCGCCTACCATCGTAATCGCCATATAGCCGCCATCAATTTTAAAGATAGAGGCAACCCTTTCGTTGCGCGCATATAGTTTATCAATTGTCTTGGGCGCATAAGGCGCCACACTGAATAATCTGCCAGGCACGTAAATCATTTCTAGTAAATGTCCAGCATAGGCTGTATGTACGCGATGATAATCACGTGGGGATAGATAGATGGTATAAAAGCTGCCGCCAATAAATTCATCTAAATGTTTGCAGTTGGGTGTTAAAAATTCATTCAGTGTGAATGTTTTGTTTTTGGCTTGCAGTAGCGTGTGCTGATTAATATCGCCAAACATACTGATCTTGCCGTCACAGGGAGACACAATAGATGCGGCGTTGTCATCAATTGGGCGAGTGCCGGGTTTTAATGTGCGTGTGAAAAATTCATTAAACGTAGAGTACTTTGAAACGTCTTCAATCACAGCATCTTTCATGTCAACTTTGAATGCGCTAATAAAAAGTTTAATTAGTGTTTCTACAAAGGGTAGTTGTTGGCGTGTCAGCCAAAAAGTGGCGCGCGATAGTAAATGGTGCGGGAAGCAGTGAAAAACTAATCCTTTTAGCTTTTCCCAACGTGTAGCAAGTGCAGGTTCCATTAGCGATAAAATTTATGAATAGTTAAGAAGTCCTGAGTAATATCCTCAGCATTATGTGGCGCGCCAAAAACAGCGCTGATACCTGTGTCGGGGGCAATTAAGAAAACCGAACTGCTATGGTCAACTAAGTAGTCTGATGATTCGGCTTTAGGCGATTGTTTGACAGCGATGATGCCCATATTCTTTAGGAATGGTGCTAGTTTTTCTTCAGCCGCAGTGACTCCTATAGCATGTTGACTAAATGCACTTGTATAGGCTTTTAACTTGGTGATTTCATCTCGTTGCGGATCAACGGATACGAAAATAATTTTTATATCGTCGTCTATATTATGTGTTGATTTCAACTTGCTGACAGAAGCGCTTAAAGTGCCTAATGTGATTGGGCATATGTCTGGACAATGAGTGAAACCAAAAAACCAGAAAGTCCAGGCGCCTTTAATGCTGTCTGGTGTGAAAGTGTTATTGTGGTGATCAATGAGAGTGAAGTCAGCGATGGCTTTTTGCTGGTCGTATAAATAGGTTGCCTGTGTGAGCTGCTGGTGAATGTCGCCAAACACGAATTTTTTACCAGACGCATAAATACCCAAGCTAATTGATATGACTATTGCTAAGATAATTAAGATTGCTTTGTTGATCGCGTTCATAGTTAATATCTTTGTCAGTCTAAAGTTTGCGGACTTGAATAATTCAAATTAAATCTGATCAATCACTGAACATGGAAAATTCTATAACTCTGGCTTGTAATAACGTGGCAGAAGGGGTGCGTGAAATTGCGGATCTTCTGCAAAAGTACCCGTTAAATTACGGCCACGGAATACAAACCTCAATAGATGAGGCCGCGTATCTTGTCAGTTTTGTAGCGGGATTACCACCCGATTTTGGTGAGCAGGAAGCAACCCAGTCGCTTAATCAGGTTGAGGTTGATCGATTACAAGATTTTTTGCATCAACGCATCTTTGTTCGCATTCCACTAGCCTATTTGCTGGGGGAAACCCTGCTCTCCGGAATGAAATTTTTTGTCAACGAGCATGTGCTAATCCCGCGTTCACCCATTGCTGAAATGATTGAGGATCGATTCTTTCCCTGGTGGTCAGGCAAGCATTCAGCGCGGAGGATTCTAGATTTATGTACTGGCAGTGGTTGTTTGGGGATACTGGCGGCATTAGAATTTGAGCATTCACAGGTCGATGTCAGCGATATAGATCCCGAAGCATTACAGGTAGCGAACAAGAATATTGTCTTCCACGGGCTTGAATCGCGCATAAATGCTGTACTTTCAGATGTCTACGAGCAACTTCCAGGCCATCAATATGATATTATTACCGCTAATCCGCCGTATGTTCCTGTGTCAGAGCAATCAGATTTGCCTAGTGAATTTTCCCATGAACCCGCACATGCTTTATTTGCTGGTGAAGACGGACTTGATATTGCCAAGCGAATTATCTTAGGCGCAAGTCAGTTCCTTGAGCCAAGAGGTATTTTGGTCCTGGAAGTGGGTCAGTCTGCACAGATGTTGCAGTCGCAGTTTCCACATTATGATTTCATGTGGCATGAGTTGGAGCATGGTGGTGAAGGAATATGTGTGCTGACCAATGAAGAATGTAAGCAAATTGTTGAAACGAATTCTATTGAGTAAATTAAATGTCCGGTAATACCTTTGGAACTTTATTTTGTGTGACCTCCTTTGGAGAAAGTCATGGACCTGCAATTGGTGCCATTGTTGATGGCTGTCCTCCCGGTATTCCGTTAACAGAAGAACACTTGCAACCAGATTTAGATCGTCGGAAACCAGGCCAGTCCAAATTCACCACTCAGCGACGCGAATCTGATCGCGTTGAAATATTATCAGGTGTGTTTGAAGGTGTAACTACCGGTACGCCAATTGGGCTAATAATTCGTAATGAAGATCAACGTTCCAAAGATTATTCCAATATTGCCCAGCGTTTTAGACCAGGTCATGCAGATTATACTTATTTTAAAAAGTATGGGGTTCGAGACTATCGAGGCGGTGGCCGGTCTTCTGCTAGAGAAACAGCGATGCGCGTAGCAGCAGGTGCGATAGCGAAACAATTTTTATTGCGTGATTACAATACTGAGATACATGCCTGTGTGACACAGATTGGTGATATTCGTGTGCAGAATATGAATTGGGATGCAGTGGAAAACAATCCATTCTTCTTCGGCGATGATACGCAAGTACCTAAATTAGAAACATTGTTAGATCAATTGCGCCGCGATGGTGATTCCATCGGTGCACGTTTAATGGTGCAGGCCAGTGGTGTGCCGGTAGGCTGGGGCGAGCCTATCTTTGATCGTTTAGATGCAGATGTTGCTAAGGCTTTGATGTCTATTAACGCTGTGAAAGCCGTTGAGATTGGCTCAGGCTTCGACTGTGTGACTCAGCGCGGCAGCGAACATCGCGATAACATTCAGCCAGGTGGCTTTTTGTCGAATAATTCTGGCGGCACCTTGGGTGGAATTAGCTCTGGCCAAGATGTAATTGCTTCAATTGCATTAAAGCCGACGTCTAGTATTCGTGTGCCAGGTGAGTCGGTTGACGAACAGGGCAAGCAAACAGAAGTGGTAACCACAGGGCGCCATGATCCATGTGTAGGGATCCGTGCAGTGCCAATAGCGGAAGCAATGATGGCGTTAGTGTTAGCCGATCATGCGATACGTCATCGCGGTCAAAATGCCAATGTCAGCACTGACTTTCCAGACATTCCTGCATCTAAATAAATAGCAGCTGAGTAAAAATAACAGTCGGATTTTTGAAATCCGATAAATTTTAATTTAATCGACAAAACCAATTAACCAATAAATATCCATGACTGCATTTTCTTTATACGACAAGCTTTGGAATTCTCATGTAGTGCATACGCAAGATGACGGCACTAGTTTGATCTATATTGATCGACATTTAGTGCATGAAGTGACATCACCTCAAGCGTTTGAGGGTTTGCGTTTAGCCGGTCGAGTGCCATGGCGTAAAGCTTCAGTGCTGGCTGTACCAGATCATAATGTACCGACTACAGATCGAGATAAAGAAATTGCTGACCCTGTATCACGCAAACAATTACAAGCGCTCGATCAAAACTGTGATTTCTTTGCTTTGCAGAAATTTGAAATGAATGATCCACGTCAAGGCATTGTGCATGTGATTGGTCCAGAGCAGGGGGCAAGTTTGCCTGGCATGACTATCGTTTGTGGCGATTCACATACGTCTACACATGGTGCATTAGCTGCGCTGTCTTTTGGTATTGGTACTTCAGAAGTTGAGCACGTTTTAGCAACCCAGTGTTTATTGCTAAGAAAAACTAAATCGATGCGTGTAAATGTCAGTGGAGTGTTGCCCAAAGGAGTTTACTCAAAAGATATTGTGCTGGCGTTAATTACCAAGATTGGTACAGCAGGGGGTAATGGTCACACCATCGAATTTTGTGGTGAGGCGATTGAGAGTCTATCGATAGAAGCACGTATGACAATTTGTAATATGTCGATCGAAGCAGGTGCGCGTGCAGGTGTGATTGGTGTCGATGAAAAAACTATTGAATATATTGCTGGACGACCTTTTGCACCAAAAGACGCAATGTGGGATGCCGCAGTGAAGTCTTGGCGTCAACTGGTGTCAGATGAAGGTGCGAATTTTGATAGCACGGTGGATTTAGATGCAAGTCAACTGAGTCCTCAAGTAAGCTGGGGAACATCCCCGGAAATGGTCGTGTCAGTTGATGGTATCGTGCCGGATCCTGATCAAGAGATTAATGCAACTAAAGCAGAGGGTATGCGAAATGCGCTTGCTTACATGGGGTTGGTTCCTGGTCAGGCGGTCAATCAAATCAGTGTAGATAAGGTTTTTATTGGTTCATGTACTAATTCTAGGATCGAAGATCTGCGCGTGGCAGCGCAAGTCGTAAAGGGTAAAACCATTGCTAGTAATATTAAGTTAGCAATGATTGTTCCCGGTTCAGGTTTAGTGAAACGACAAGCGGAACAAGAAGGCTTAGATCAAATTTTCAAAGCAGCGGGCTTTGAGTGGCGTGATCCTGGCTGCTCTATGTGCTTAGGAATGAATGCCGACCAGCTGGATTCTGGTGAACGTTGTGCGTCAACTTCAAATAGAAATTTTGAAGGTCGCCAAGGACAGGGTGGTCGTACACATCTAGTCAGTCCAGCAATGGCAGCAGCAGCTAGCATTGCCGGTCACTTTGATGATGCACGTAAATATTTTAACTAAAGAATTTAACTATGGAAGCGTTTACTAAACTGACATCAAGTTTGTTGCCATTGGATCGGCCTAATGTTGATACTGATGCGATTATTCCTAAACAATATTTAAAGTCTGTCAAAAAGAGTGGCTTTGGGGTAAATCTATTTGACGATTGGCGTTATTTAGATCCAGGTGAGCCTGATCAGGATAATAGCCAACGTCGCATTGATAAGACTTTTATTCTCAATAACGATCAATATGAAAACGCGCAAATATTGCTAGCTCGAGATAATTATGGGTGTGGCTCGTCACGAGAGCATGCCGTGTGGGCAATGTTGGATTATGGCTTTCGCGCAGTCATCTCAACTAGCTTTGCTGACATATTCTTTAGTAACTGTTTTAAAAATGGAATGCTGCCGATTGTGCTTAAAAAAAGCGTGGTCGATAAATTATTTGAAGCAAGTTTGAGTGATCCTGATTATTCAATTTCTATCGATTTGGAAAAGCAGCAAGTAGTGGCTAACAACATTGGTAGTTGTCAGTTCGATATCGATGAATTTCTTAAACACTGCATGTTGAATGGCTTAGATGAAATCGGTATTACGTTGCAATATGAAGAAAAAATTCATGCTTATGAAGAAAAATTAAAACAATCATCACCATGGTTATTTGCTCATGACTAATTCTAATGTACCTGAAATACTCGTATTACCTGGCGATGGTATCGGTCCAGAAATTGTTGGTGAGGCAGTTAAAGTGCTGGAATGCCTGCGTGAAAATGGTTTATCAGTAGAGGTTGAGCATGGTCTCATTGGTGGTACTGCGTACGATCAAACCCATTCTCCATTTCCGCAGCAAACTATTGCGCAGGCAGAAAATTGTGATGCCATTTTACTTGGTGCAGTGGGTGGTCCTCAATACGATCAGGTGGAGAGGCATCTACGACCAGAGCAGGGTTTGCTAGATATACGTGCACATTTAAATTTGTTCGCAAATTTACGCCCGGCATTATTGTATGCGGAGTTAGCATCGGCGTCGTCCTTGAAGCCAGAGCTTGTAGCGGACTTGGATTTATTGATTGTGAGAGAGCTTACCGGAGGCATTTATTTTGGACAGCCTCGTAAGCAACTAGTAGAGAATAATGTGCGTCGTGCATATAACACTATGGTATATGACGAAAATGAAATTCGTCGTATTGCTCATGTCGCATTTCTTGCTGCACGAAAACGTGATAAACGCCTATGCTCAATAGATAAAGCAAATGTGTTGGAAGTGTCTTTACTCTGGCGCGAGGTGATGGAGGAAGTACATCAAGAGTATTCTGATGTCGAGCTTAGCCACATGTATGTGGATAACGCGGCTATGCAGCTAGTCAGAGCGCCTAAACAATTTGATGTGATGGTAACTTCAAATTTATTCGGCGACATACTTTCAGATGCGGCAGCAATGTTGACGGGTTCAATTGGTATGCTGCCATCTGCGTCGTTGAATCAAGACAATAAAGGCATGTATGAACCAATTCATGGTTCGGCGCCGGATATTGCAGGTCAAGGAATTGCTAATCCTTTGGCGACGATTTTGTCGCTTGCCATGTTGTTGCGCTATTCGTTAAATCAAGAAACTGCAGCACAAAATATTGAGCGAGCTGTGATTGCTACATTACAGCAGGGAGTGCGTACCCAAGACATTGTTGATGGAGATATTCAGGCTGTTTCCACCAGTGATATGGGTAATGCTGTGTTAGCAAATTTACAAGAAATAATATCTGTTTAAGATTTGAATTTAAGAGAGTGTAAGGAAGCGTAATGGCTAAAAAATATGATGTTGCTGTTGTTGGTGCGACAGGTGCTGTAGGTGAAGTAATGCTATCAATTCTTGCGCAGCGTAAATTCCCTGTAGGGAATGTTTATGCTTTGGCGAGTGAGCGCTCAGTAGGAAAGCCTGTGCCTTTTGGTAGTCGCTGTTTAGAAGCACAAGACTTGGCCAAGTTTGATTTTTCGCAGGTGCAAATTGGACTATTTTCACCGGGAGCCTCAGTTTCAGATATTTATGCGCCAATTGCTGCTGAAAAAGGCTGTGTAGTAATCGATAACACCTCTAGATTTCGATATGAAGATGATATTCCATTGGTGGTTCCGGAGGTTAATTCTCATGCGATTGCAGAGTATAAAAACCGCGGCATTATTGCCAATCCAAACTGTTCAACTATTCAAATGTTAGTGGCTTTAAAGCCCATTCATGACGCGGTTGGCATCGACAGAATTAATGTTGCTACCTACCAAGCTGTGTCCGGAACTGGCAAAGAGGCGATTGATGAATTAGATGCTCAAACTCAAGCAATTATGGCTAATGAGCCGTTGAATTGTCACGTCTATCCGAAACAAATTGCTTTTAACGCACTGCCACATATAGATATATTCCAAGATAACGGATACACCAAGGAAGAGATGAAAATGGTATGGGAAACACACAAGATTATGGGTGACAAAAGTATCCGTGTGAATCCTACCGCCGTCAGAATCCCGGTGAAATTTGGTCACTCTGAAGCGGTTCATTTGGAGCTTAAAAAGCCAATGACTGCTGCCCAGGCGAGAGAAGTGTTGAGCAAAGCGCCAGGTATCGTGGTGATGGATGAGAGGCAAGATGGAGGCTATCCCACTGCTGCAACAGATGCCGACGGAACAGACCCGGTGTTTGTTGGTCGCATAAGAGAAGATATTTCCCACCCTAGCGGCCTCAATATGTGGATAGTGAGCGACAATGTTCGAAAAGGGGCTGCTTTAAATAGTGTCCAGATCGCAGAATTTTTGATCGAAAATCATATATAATTTATATTAGTATCGTGAGTTACTCATTTAACTTAAAGTGAAATCTTTATATAACTTGACAATTAACTAGTGAATATACAAAAAGTAATCATGGGGGATACAAGAATGCATAAGAAGATTGTGGCACTTACCTTATTGGCCACTCTGCTTGTTGGAAGCCCCGGGCTCGTTTTCGCATTTGGATTAGGTGAAATCGAAATCAATTCTGCACTTAATCAACCTATGAATGCCGAGATTGAATTGGTCGGTTTTAGTGCAGCTACTGTGGATGAAGTTCAAGTAGAGCTTGCAAGCCAACAAGTGTTTGAACGTGTTGGTGTGCCACGTCCATACATTCTGACTCGCTTGAAATTCACGCCCACGATGTCTAATGGCAAGCCAGTTATTAAAGTTACTTCAACGGATGCTGTACGTGAACCCTTCCTAACATTTTTAGTTGATGTGCGTTGGGCTAAAGGTAAGTTACTTAGAGAATACACAGTATTATTAGATCCACCAGTATTTGGTGAGAAAGCGAAAGCAACAATACAAGCGCCTAAAGTTGCAACGCAAGCAACAAAACCTGCACCCGTTGCAAAAAAGCCGGTTACTAAACCGCGCACTATCGCAAATTCTCCTGCACCAAAAACGCCAACGCCAAGTGTGCGTCCTAATCAGGATGCTGTGCCAAGCACAGCATCAAAACCAGTTCCGCTAAAAAAAACGAATTCCAAACCAGTTAGACGCGGAGATACTCTTTGGAGTATTGCTGAACCATATGCGCGTGAGAATGGTGTAAGCGTTAATCAAATGATGTTGGCTATTCAAGAAGCCAATCCACAAAGTTTCACTAAAAATAATATTAATAATCTTAAGACTGGTGTTGTTCTGCGTATTCCTGCAGACCAGGCGTCAAAATATTCTGCGCGTGAAGCGCTTGCAGAAGTTCAGCGTCAATGGCAGGTCTGGAAGCAAGGAACATCAGCAAATTCTAGTGCTGTAAATGTTGATGCTGGCGAGATGGTTGGTAGCGAGGTGATGGAAACGCCTCAACCTAAACAAGAGGAATCAAAAAGCACAGACTCGTCTTTGTCTATCTTGGGCGAAGGTGATGTTTCTGAAGGTAAGACTGGTGACGATGCTAATGCCACTTTGAAAGAGTTGCGTAAACAGGTGAGTCTACTAAAAGAAAATACTGAATCGAAAGGCCAAGAGAATACTGAGCTTAAAGGCCGTATCGACACGCTCGAATCAATGATTAAAAAGCAGGAAGACATAATTAGCCTGCAAAATGAACAGTTAGCTCAATTGCAAAATACTCTGGCAGCAGATAGCCCTGATTCTTTGGCGCAACCTGAAGCAGAAGAAATGGTAATGGATGTAACTGGTCAAGCACTTGAGTCAGCAAAGAGTCAAGTCGAAGAGTTGTCATTAGAAACAGCGGCTAAGCCTGAGTCTGGTATTAAAGCTGCATCAGTCGAACCGTTACCTGATTTTTCGGGTCCAATCCCAGAAGAATTCTTAGAGGCCGAGCAAGCAGCACAGGCTTCGCAAGAAGAAAGTTTGGTTGCACAGGCAGAAGTTAAGCCTAAGGTGATGACTCCTGTAGAGACAATTGCAGAAGTCTCTATCATCGAAAAAATTAAAGGAATCATCCAAGAGCAAGGTAAGACACTGCTATATGCAGGCGGTGGCTTAATTGTCCTTCTATTGGGTTGGTTGGGGATTAAGCGTCGTAATGCAAATGTTGAAGAGAGTAGTCTAGAGGCAAATGGACTGCCCGCTTTTGAAGATGAACCTTCAATAGATGAAATGCTTGATGATACGGTTGTTGCTTCGTCTGATAATGTTGATCAGGCGTTAGATGATCTTGAAGCTGTTGATGCACAGGGTGAGCCAGAGGAAAGTGTGTTTACTGGTGAGGATCCTAATACAGCTGAGGGTAGCGATGATGTATTAGCCGAAGCAGATGTCTACATTTCTTACGGTTTATATCAACAGGCGGAGGAGCTTCTAAAAGAAGGTCTGGTTAAAGAGCCTGACAATGCAAAATATCAAGTTAAATTAGCAGAAATTTATTACGCAGATAAAAAATCTGATGAGTTTGTGCAGCATGTAGAAGCAATGGAATCAAATATAGATAAGCAATCGCCTGAGTGGACTAAAATTGCTTCGTTAGGTGCAGCATTAGTCCCTGCACATGCTTTGTTTGCAGGAGTTGATGCGTCAACTGTTGCTGAAGAGACGCCGGTGTTTGCTGAAGAAACTCCTGCTTTTGCAGAAGATCCAAAAGAAGTTGCAGCTACAGATGATATCAGTGATTTCAGTATGGCTTCTGAAGATATGGAAGACTTTGATAATGATGATCTAGATGATAACTCACTTGATTTTACTTTTGATGATGATGGTGATTTGAGTGATGGGGTATCTCAAGCTCTTGAGAATTCATCAGCTGAAGAGACGCCAGCATTTGCGGCTGATCCAGAAGCCGACATGCTGGAGGAGTCGTCTACTGCAATACTTGAAGCCGGATTAGATTTTGGAGGCGATGATGCGCCTGCAGCTGAGTCTAGTGATGGGGATGAAACGTTGGCGTTTGATAGTAATAACGCAGATTCTACGAATGCGACAAGTGATGATAATGATGTGTTCTTAGATTTTGACGGAGATGCGCTAGAGAGCGAATTGAATGATTCAGTTGATCAAGAAAGTGAAGCTGAGATGCTAGATGAGTCGTTGTTAACAGGAGCCGAAGCTGATTTGGAGCTTGATGATGCAATTGATCTTGGCGATGATCTTAATGCAGAGTCTGTGAGTGCAGGCATTAAAATTGATAATGACCTTGACGATATGCTTGAGGGTGATCATTCAGAGACGGCAATGTTTGATAGTTCACTGTTTGATGTAAATAGTGATGAAGCCAAAGCTTTCGCTGGTGGAGATGAGGGCGAGCGAGTTGATGAAGATACGGTGAGCTTAGAACAAGTGCAGGAAAATCTAACTGCGGAACTTGAGACGCTAAGTTTTGACCCGGAAGACATTGATCCTGATAATTTGGAAGAATCTTCATTGCCAACTTTACAAACTTCTGAGATTGGCAAGCCAGACCTAGATATTGATGATCTAAATGAAAATTTAGCTGCTAGTGAGACCGGTACATTTGAAAAAGATATGCTTACTGATGATGTGACAGAACAATTTGACGTTGGTAATATTGATTCAACTATGACGGACCTTGGTGAATTTGGAGATGATTACGAGCTAGAGAATCCATCTGTGATTGAAGAGGTTGGTACCAAGCTAGATCTAGCTAAGGCCTTCGTCGATATGGGAGATGAAGATGCTGCTAAAGAAACCCTCACAGAAGTGATGGAGCAAGGTGATTCAACTCAAATCCAACAGGCAAAGGATTTGCTAGATAAATTATAAAAATGTAACTTCTAGTAACAGGTTAGTTAAGAAAGCCTCAGTGTGTACACTGGGGCTTTCTTGGTTTTAGCGATAAAAAATATATGAAATTTGCAGGTATTGTCGAATACGATGGTAGTGATTTTTGCGGATGGCAACGACAGTCGCATGTTCCGTCAGTGCAAGAAGCTGTTGAACGTGCGATCAGCTTAGTCGCCAATCATGAAGTAGGTATTGCCTGTGCAGGGAGAACCGATACAGGTGTGCATGCATTGGGACAGGTGATGCACTTTGAAACAAATGCTCAGCGCGAATTGCGCTCTTGGTTGCTGGGAATCAACTCTAATCTGCCACGTAGTGTGGTGTTGAGATCAATCAAACTAATGCCAGAAGACTTCCATGCGCGTTTTTCTGCACTTGCACGATCCTATCGTTATATTATCTCTAACGAGCCAGTGCGACCGGCATTGCTGGCGAATAGGGCTGCATGGGAATACTCACTTCTCGATGCCCAACTAATGCAAGCTGGTGCAGAACATCTGATTGGAAAGCATGATTATACTAGTTTTCGTGCACTAGGCTGCCAAGCAAAAAGTCCTGTGCGAGAAATTTCCAGGTTAAGCATACAAAGAGAAGGTACATTAGTTATTATGGATGTGACCGCTAATGGCTTCTTGCATCATATGGTGCGTAATCTGGCCGGTGTACTGATGAGTATTGGCAAGAAAGAGCATCCTGTTGAATGGGCTCAAGATGTATTAATGAAAAAAGATCGTTCCTGTGGTGGTGTCACTGCGCAGGCACAGGGGCTTTATTTTATGTCTGTACAATATGATCCTAAGTATCAATTATAAAATACTATTTATTTAAGAAAATAGCTTAATTATGGCTCGTACGCGTATTAAATTTTGTGGCATCACTCAGCTTGAAGATCTCCAGGTAGCAATGGAACTTGGTGTGGATGCGGTTGGACTGGTGTTCTGTCCGTCTAGTCCACGTGCAATCAATGTACAGCAAGCATGTACGTTAATTGATCGTTGTGGGCCATTTATCACCAGTGTAGGGTTATTCATGAATCAAGATGCGGGTACAATCAGCTCGCTAATAGATAAAGTTCCCGTCGATATGCTGCAGTTTCATGGCGATGAGACTGAGCAGTTTTGTTGTTCTTTTGGGCTGCCCTACTTGAAGAGTGTTGCTATGGGGGGAATGGGTCAAGTTGTGTCTGATTCGGATTATGCTTCAGCATCAGCATTATTGTTAGATAGTAATGAACTCGGTCAGCCTGGAGGTTCCGGTAAGCAATTTGATTGGCAGAATATTCCTGCTATAGAAAGACCGATAATATTGGCTGGTGGTTTAGATCCGAATAACGTCAGTGATGCGATTAAACAGGTACGGCCCTATGCGGTTGATGTGAGTAGCGGCATAGAGTCAGTTAAAGGAAAAAAAGATCTTAATAAAATGAAAAAATTTGTAACTGCAGTACGAGATGCTGATGAGCGCTAACATAAAAGAAAATGCACTGAATACAACCGTAATGCCAGATGAGAATGGTCATTTTGGTATTTATGGAGGGCGGTTTGTCGCTGAGACTTTAATGACGCCACTGCAGGAATTAGAAGATGCCTATGCTGCAAGTAAGAGTGACCCATCCTTTCAAAAAGAATTTGATGATGATCTAGCTCATTATGTTGGACGTCCAAGCCCTCTTTATTTTGCTGAACGATTAACAAAGTTATGGGGTGGCGCTAAGGTTTATTTGAAGCGTGAAGATCTTAATCACACTGGCGCGCATAAAATTAATAATACAATTGGCCAGGCGTTACTTGCTAAACGTATGGGTAAAACGCGGATAATTGCTGAAACAGGAGCCGGTCAACATGGAGTAGCCAGTGCCACCATTGCAGCACGCTTAGGACTAGAGTGCGTTGTTTATATGGGAGCGGATGATATTCAACGTCAAGCACCTAATGTGTATCGTATGCGATTGTTAGGTGCCACAGTTGTTCCGGTAACATCCGGGTCGTGCACGCTTAAAGATGCCTTAAATGAAGCATTGAGAGATTGGGTGACTAATGTCGATAACACTTTCTATATTATTGGTACGGTTGCAGGTCCTCATCCCTATCCTTTGTTGGTAAGAGATTTTCAAACTATCATTGGGCGTGAAGCGCGAGAGCAGAGTCTTAATCAAACAGGCAAGCTTCCTGATGCATTAGTTGCATGCGTCGGTGGAGGCTCAAATGCGATAGGGCTGTTTCATCCTTTCTTGTCAGATAATGAAGTGAAAAAATATGGTGTTGAGGCTGGTGGTGATGGTCTTGAAACCGGGCGTCATTCCGCGCCATTAAATGCCGGTAGTCCGGGTGTATTGCATGGTAACCGGACTTATCTGATGGAAGATAACAATGGTCAAATTATAGAGACTCACTCGATTTCGGCTGGTCTAGATTATCCTGGTGTCGGCCCTGAGCACTCATGGCTTAAAGATGAAGGCAGTGTTGAATATGTCACTGTGACTGATGATGAAGCGCTAGCGGCATTTCACCAATTAACGCGTGTTGAAGGAATTATTCCTGCACTTGAAAGTAGTCACGCGGTGGCATATACACAAAAACTTGCAAAGACAATGGATGAAGAACAAACCATTATTGTTAACTTGTCAGGTCGGGGTGATAAGGATATTAATACTGTAGCGCGCATTGAAGGAATAGAGCTGTGAGTCGTATACAAACATGTTTTGAACAACTAGCGCAAAACAACAAAAAGGCGCTAATTAGTTATGTTACAGCGGGAGATCCACACCCATCGAATACGTTAGAAATAATGCATGCCTTAACAGAGGCCGGGACCGATATTATCGAGTTGGGCATACCATTTTCAGACCCGATGGCAGATGGTCCTGTTATCCAACTAGCATGTGAGCGTGCACTTAAACATAATACTTCGCTGAAAGACATCATAGATATTATTAAGCAATTTCGTCAGACTGATGCCACCACGCCGGTTGTATTAATGGGATATCAAAATCCAATTGAAATTTTTGGGGTGGAAAAATTTGCTGAAACAGTTTCTGGTTTGATCGATGGTGTGATTACGGTCGATTTGCCACCAGAAGAAAGTAAGCAAGTTGCATCTGTGTATAAGCAACATGATATCGATACTATTTATCTGTTAGCGCCAACGACAAATGACCAGCGAGTAAAGATGATTACCGACTTGGCTTCTGGTTTTTTATATTATGTCTCATTCAAAGGCATTACAGGCGCCAGTCAAATTGATGTTAAAAGCGTTGAAACCAAGATCAAGCAGATTAGAAAACATACAGATATGCCTATTGCCGTTGGATTTGGAATTAAAGACGCAAACACGGCGAAGCTGGTAGCAGGCTGTTCTAATGCGGTGGTTGTGGGTAGCGCGATTGTTTCAATTATCGCTGAATATGAAAAAGATGTGCAAACGGTAACGACCAAGGTGAAATCTTTGTTGCGTGAGATCAAGGATGCGTTGGATAATGGTGAATCGATACAAAATATAGCCTAATAAGAATCGGAGATTAGATTTTCCGAGTAAAACTATTCTTAGTAAAAACAACTTAGTAAGAAATAAAATAACATGAGCTGGTTAGAAAAACTAATGCCTTTGCAGATTCGTACTGATAGTACGTCTAAGCGAAAAGTACCTGAAGGGTTATGGGATAAATGTCCGAGTTGTAGTGCAGTTTTATATGGTGCTGAACTTGAGCGTAATCTGCAAGTCTGTCCTAAGTGCGATCATCATTTGAGAATTAATGCGCGTAGTCGAGTTAGGTACTTTCTTGATGAAGGTGGGCAGGTTGAAATAGGTGATGAGTTAGAGCCTAAAGATTTTTTGAAATTCAAGGATTCTAAAAAATATAAAGATCGTCTTTCAGCTGCGGTTAAAAGTACTGGCGAAAAAGATGCGTTGATTGTGTCGCATGGAAAATTAAAAGGCATGCCGGTCGTTGTGGCGGCATTTGAGTTTGGTTTCATGGGTGGATCGATGGGATCAGTTGTTGGCGAGCGATTTTTAATGGGGGTTAAAAAGAGTATTGCTGAAAGTGTTCCGTTTGTATGTTTCTCTACAAGTGGTGGTGCGCGCATGCAAGAGGCTTTAATGTCTTTAATGCAAATGGCTAAAACAAGTGCAGCGCTAACGCGATTATCGGAGCAGCGTCTTCCATTTATTTCAGTATTAACTGATCCCACAATGGGTGGTGTGTCTGCAAGCTTTGCAATGTTAGGTGATGTTCATATTGCTGAACCTAATGCATTGATTGGTTTTGCTGGTCCACGAGTAATACAGCAAACTGTGCGTGAAACCTTGCCAGAAGGTTTTCAACGCAGTGAGTTTCTATTGGAGCATGGAGCAATAGATATGATCGTCGAGAGAAAAGAATTGCGTGATCGTATTCATAATTTGCTACATATATTAACTGATCGTGTTGTCTAAGTAGTCTCTATAAGAAGTATCAGTATGGTGAATCTGATTTCTGCACTTAGTTGGTTGGAGTGATGAAGTACAACACTTTAGATGATTGGTTAGCGTGGCAGACCACGTTGCATGCGCGTGAAATAGAACTTGGTTTAGACAGAATTGAGACTGTTGCTGAAAATTTAAATATTCTCGATTGTCCTTTCCCTGTGATTACTGTTGCTGGCACCAATGGTAAGGGTTCTGCGGTGGCTATGTTGAGCACCATTCTCCACCATGCAGGTTATAAGGTGGGCACCTATACTTCCCCTCATATTATTCATTATAACGAGCGTATCAGAATCGGTTTGCGTTGTGTGCAAGATGAAATGCTATGCCAATCATTTGAAAAAATTAATACTGCACGAGATGGAATCAGCTTAAGTTTTTTTGAGTTTGCTACGCTAACCGCATTAGATATATTCCATGATAGTCAAGTTGATGTCGCCGTACTCGAAGTTGGTCTAGGTGGTCGTCTTGATGCGACTAATATTATAGATAACGATTTGGCGTTTGTCACAAGCATAGGTTTAGATCATACAGAATGGTTGGGAGATAACCGAGAATCAATCGGTTATGAAAAAGCAGGAATTTTTCGTACCGATACGCCCGCTATTTGTGGTGATATTGATGCTCCTAATTCGATTGCTGAGACAGCTGAGAAGGTGAATGCAAATTTATTTCAGATCAATACTGACTTCCGCTATAAGGTAGCAAAAACCTCATGGTCTTTTATGGCTGATGGATACGAGCTACATGGGTTGCCGCTGCCGAACCTCTCAGGCGCGATACAAATTCGTAATGCAGCAAGCGTGCTGATGGGATTGCACTGTTTGAAAGATAAGTTGCCTCTGAGTACAGATGCTATAGAAACAGGCTTACGCGAAGTGACCCTAGAAGGAAGATTTCAGCGTATCGTCAAAGACTGTGAAATTATCTTAGATGTTGCGCATAATTTTGATAGCGCAAAAATACTGGCAGAGAATTTAATAGCGTTGCCGAAGCCACAAAGAACCATTGCTGTATTCGCAGTCCTTAGTGATAAAGATGTTGATGGTATTGTGTCCTTGCTGCATTCCCATATTGATGATTGGTATATTTCGCAGGTAAATTCGCCTCGCCGCATGCCAGTAGACCAGGTGGAACAGTCAGTTATGCAACAAAGTTCAGACACAAGTGTGACGGTATTTGAGTCTGTTGAGCAGGCGTATTCTCAAGCGCAAATGGATGCTAGCGAAGGTGATCGAATTATCGTCTTTGGTTCAATCTTCACTGTCTCAGAAGTGCTTGCAAGCGAATCATAAAACCCCTGGTCAGGGGTGAAAAATTTACAAATTCAAGCTTCGCATGTCCCTCTCGGTTTATGTAGAATGTATTTATGACTTCTACCCATCAAACTTACTAAAATAGTGGATTCAACACTCAAATATCGAATAGTTGGCGCGACAGTGTTGCTTTCGTTGGCGGTGATTTTTATTCCTATGATACTCGATGGTTCTGGGCAGGAATCGGTCACCAAGATTGATATGAAAATGCCGCCGGAGCCAACGTTGGTATTTTCAGATGAGTTGGATAGCCAGGTGCAAACGCCAGCGCCCGAACATACATCTTCAGGCCAGCAGGAAAAAGCAATCCTGCCAGAGAGTGACCCTGTTAATAATGTGGTGCCTGAGGTGGTTGTCAGTGCTGATACTAAATCTGAGCTGCTTGGTTGGGTAGTTCAAGTAGGTGCATTTGGAGATAGGCAAAAAGCAGTGGCTATGCAAAAACAACTTATTGATGCAGGTTTTGATGCGCTAGTCGAAGTGGGTTCAAATAAAGGGAAAGATTATTTTCGTGTCAAAGTAGGTCCTGTTATTTCTCAAGATGAGGCAACTAAAATTAGAGACAGTCTACGTAAAAAGATGAAACTAGAGGCTGCATTTGTAACGCGGCATCCACGTAAAGCTGGATAATAAAAACTATAAATACACATGGCCGATATTACTTGGATTGATATAATTATTGTCGTTGTTTTTTTGATTTCAACGACCATCGCCTTATTAAGAGGATTTGTGCGCGAAGCGGTTTCAATAGTGACCTGGGTGGCAGCAATTTGGTTGGCATTAAGTCAGTCAGAGCAGGTTTCATTCTTATTGCCTGAGGCCATCGATAGTGCAAGTTTCTCGTTTGGAGAAAATGAGTATGGCACTAATATTCGTGTAGGGATCGCCTTTGTATTGATTATGATTGGTGTACTTGTATTTGGTGCACTAATTAATTTTGTGCTGAGTCAGATTATGAAAGCGCAAATACTTAAAGGCGTGGATCGTATGTTAGGCATGGTATTTGGCATATTACGTGCCTCAGTCATTACCACCATCTTAATCATGACAGCATCTGCATTTACGACATTGCCGCAATCATCGACATGGCAAACATCGAAGTTAATTAAACCGTTTGAACAGGCAGCAGTATGGGTGGTCGCCCAATTGCCTGAACGATATGCGCAGCAGTTTAGACTGCCTGCTAAGGTACACAACGCTGATATTCAACTTTAGAGAACTATTATGTGTGGAATTGTAGGGATTATTGGTAGTCAGCAACTCAATCAAGAATTGTATGATGGACTAACAGTACTGCAGCATCGCGGACAAGATGCAGCAGGTATCGCTACTTCTGAAGGAAGTCGTGTTTACCAGCGCAAAGGAAATGGGTTGGTTAGAGATGTATTTCAAGACCGCCATATGCAACAAATGAAAGGAAGTATGGGGATCGCACATGTAAGATATCCTACTGCTGGAAGTTCTTCTTCAGCTGAAGCCCAGCCTTTTTATGTTAACTCTCCTTACGGCCTTACTTTGGCTCACAATGGTAATTTGACCAATGCTGAAGCGCTCAAGCAAGAACTCTATATCGATGATCGTCGACATATTAATACTAATTCTGATTCAGAAATCTTATTAAATGTGCTCGCGCATGAATTACTTCACTCGAGTCAAAGAAAATTATCACCCAGAACAATTTTTGATGCGGTACGCGGTGTTCATCGACGTTGCGAAGGCGCATATGCAGTAGTTTCAATGATTTGCGGAATGGGAATTTTGGCGTTTCGCGATCCGCATGGTATTCGTCCATTAGTGTATGGCGTTAAAGAAACGAGTGAGGGCGCGCAGTACATGGTGGCATCTGAAAGTGTTGCTCTCGATGTGTTGGGTTATGAATTAGTGCGTGATGTTAAACCTGGTGAGGCAATTCTCATCGATGAACAGGGTCAATTCCATTCTCAGGTGTGTGTTGATGAAGGTGTCTACGCGCCATGTATCTTTGAGTATGTTTACTTTGCGAGACCTGATTCTATTATTGAAAATGTTTACGTGCAGAAAGCACGTATGCGCATGGGGCAAAAATTAGCTGAAAAAATTCTCAAGGTATGGCCAGAGCAGACTATTGATGTCGTTATTCCTATCCCAGATACAAGTCGTACAGCAGCATTAGAGATGGCGCATATTTTAGGCTGCAAATATAGAGAAGGCTTTATTAAAAATCGCTATATTGGTCGGACATTTATCATGCCGGGTCAGACTCAACGTAAGAAATCAGTACGGCAGAAGTTAAATCCAATTAGCTTAGAATATAAAAATAAGAACGTTTTATTGGTTGATGATTCCATTGTGCGTGGTACAACATCAAAAGAAATTGTTCAAATGGCCAGAGATGCAGGAGCAAAAAATGTTTATTTTGCATCAGCTTCCCCGCCTGTTCGTTATCCGAATATATATGGTATCGATATGCCAGCGGCAAATGAGTTGATCGCACATGGTAAAAATGTTGATGAAGTCTGTGGCGAGATTGGTGCAGATAAGTTGTTTTACCAGGATATTGATGACCTGATTTGGTCTGTTCGTAAGGGCAATAAAAAACTCAAACAATTCGAGACATCAGTATTTACTGGTAAATATGTGACAGGTATTGGAGATGAGTACCTTCGCTCGTTAGAAGTAGTGCGAAGTGATGCTAGTAAAGCGATGCTAGAACAAGAAAAACAGCAAGATCTCACCAGTATAGACTTGATTAGTAATTTATAAGCCGGCTAGCATTTTGTCTCAATTGCCTGAGAATGTTGAAAAGGTTTTGTTCCGGATAATAAAACAGTTCTCGGATAAGGTTACGTGCCCATGGATACTAGTGGACTCGAGTTTACAATCAATGTTTGTGATGGATGATCAATCTCTGATTTGTCAATACTTAGTGTCCACCTCTAAATACGGCTTAGGTTGCGAGCAAGATAGTTTTAAGACGCCAGTTGGTGCTCATAAGGTTGCTAAAAAAATTGGATGCGAAGCAGAGCTGAATGAGGTTTTTGTGGGACGAATTGCTACTGGGGAAAAGGCAATTATTACTAGTGAGGAAAAGTCATCAGGTTTAGATTTAATTCTGACTCGCATCCTCTGGTTGCAAGGGCTAGAAGAAAATAAAAACTGCAGTGAAGGCCGAGATTCCTTTGAACGCTATATATACATTCATGGAACACAAGAAGAAGGTTTGCTAGGTGTCCCTGCATCACACGGATGCGTACGTATGGCTAATGCTGATATTGTGGAGTTGTTCGATAGTATTGATGAAGAAACTTTCGTTTATATTCAATAGTAAATTACTGTTTAGCGTGGCTCTTTTGATAGCTCCGTGGCATTCGGTAAATGCCGAATTTGAATACTCGAAACAGCAAATTTCTCAATATCAGGTCGCCATAGATACACTTAATAATTTATCTGTAGAATCCCTATCATTAAAAGCGGTCCCATTTTGCAGGCACTACACTTGTAGAGAAATAATTTATGTGAGTATTCCTGAGTTGGAATGGAATGAGGCAACAAGTGTATTAATAAAGAAACCTTTATTTGCAAAAATGGAACGTGCGATATTGTCGGAGGTGGTAAGTCGTATTGAGGTATTGATGGGCCGAGTAACAAATACTCAATATGATATTGGCGGTACATTTAGAGCAAAAACTCTAGAGAATATTAATAGTGTGCAGTTAGATTGTGTAGATGAGGCATTCAACATGTATGTTTTTCTTAATCTGCTCAATAACCAACACAAGCTGCATTGGCATAACGTGAGCGAAATAGTGCATCGAGGGTGGCTGTTGGATGGGTTATACCCACATACTGCGTTATCTATTGTTGAATTAGAAACAAGCGATCGATTTGTGATCGATTCATGGTTTCATGATAATGGTCGACCTCCTGAGCTAGTTCCTTTGCAAGTTTGGAAAGCGGGTTGGACTCCAGAGGACTTTAGGTGATAACTTATTATTAGCCAGAAACACGTATTCTATTGTATTCTCGCGCCTTTCGTCTAATTAGTAAAAAGTAATGTTATGGATGCACAACAACTTGAACAGGCACGCGCGCAGGTGCTTGAAATATTTGAAGCCGGGGTTTCACGTGTTAAGGGAAATAATGCGGTGATGGAATTTTTGGGTAACAACCCAATGTCTGGCGAATATTGTTTGATAGCGGTGGGTAAAGCTGCGTCTTCCATGTCGCTTGGTGCTTTGTCTGTATTGAAGGATCAAATTACAAATGGTTTAGTGATTACTAAACACGACCATACTGAGGACGAACTGCGTACTTATAATAATATCACTACAATGGAATCTGACCATCCTGTTCCAGGTGAGCCAAGTTTGTCGGCTGGAAAAGCATTAATCGATTTTGTTGATAGTTCCCCACAGGATGCAAAGTTCTTGGTATTGTTTTCTGGTGGCGCTTCAAGTCTGATGGAAGTATTGGCAGACGGCATGTCATTGGAAAAATTGGCGCAACTCAACAAAGTATTGCTATCCATAGGTTATGACATTACTCAAATGAATCAGGTGAGGAGAGCTATCTCTCACATTAAAGGTGGCCGGTTAGCTAATTTTATTAATGGTCGTGAAACACTAGCGCTGTTGATTTCTGATGTACCAGGAGATGATCCGGCAGTAATTGGTTCTGGGCCATTAACACCCGTAGACGAAGATATAACTCAGCTTGAATTGCCTGACTCGATTACATCTATTCTTGATGGTGTGACATTTACGCCTGCACCTAAAGCAGAATTATTTTCAAATATTACTACTCGTGTGATTGCCACACTAGATGACGCAAAAGTGGCCGCAGAAAAATGTGCTCAATCGTTAGGACTTGATGTCACAGTTTATGATGAGTTTATGGAAGGTGATGCCGAGCAGAAAGCAGTGGATATATGCAAAGAATTAAATGCTGCTGATGCAGGCATTCATATTTGGGGTGGAGAAACTTCATTGATACTTCCATCTAATCCTGGTCGTGGTGGACGTAATCAACATTTGGCTGCCGTGGCAGCACGTGAGCTATCTGGCAGAGACGATATTGTTTTTCTTGCGGCAGGAACAGATGGAACTGATGGTCCAACACCTGATGCAGGTGGTTTGGTCGATGGCCAAACAGTGTCGCGCGGTAATGTGCAGGAATTAAATATTAGTGATTATTTGACCGCTGCTAATGTTGGTAACTATCTAATTAAAACAGGTGATTTAGTGACTACGGGTCCAACAGGAACTAACGTAATGGATTTAGTTGTTGCCTTGAAGCGATAAATAGTTCTTCCGGTAATGTATTTTTCTCAAGTTAGAAAAGCGTTATTGGAAAATGATCCATTAGAAAAAACAAAACAGGTTGATCAGCTTTACGCTGATTTAATCTCATTGCAAGTCGATCTGTCGCCGCTTGAAGATATCGACACTATCGATGTGCCTGGGCGTCCTGCCCAGCCTGAGTTAGTTCATCCAAGTAAAGTTGCACGACGTAAATTAACTACAGAGCAGGGGCGTATTGCTCTGATACATGCCATTTGCCACATAGAATTCAATGCGATTAACTTAGCCTTGGATGCTGTATATCGTTTTCAAAACATGCCGCGTAATTACTATGTCGACTGGATGATGGTAGCCGCAGAGGAGTCAAAGCACTTTCTACTGCTGCGTGATCGATTGTTTCAGCTGGGTTCTAACTATGGATCGTATGTTGCACATAATGGTCTGTGGGAGATGGCGGTAAAAACTCAACATAGTATTGTTGAGCGCATGGCGCTGGTGCCTAGAGTATTGGAGGCAAGAGGATTAGATGTGACACCAGGCATGATAGATCGATTGGAAGCAGTGGGTGATATTGAAACAGTTAATATTTTGAAAATTATCTTACAGGAAGAAATTGGTCACGTTGAAGTAGGGACTCGATGGTTTCGTTATGCCTGTGAGCAAGAAAATATTGACTCCGAAGCAACGTTTATTGCATTGCTGGAACAATACAAAGTCACTATTGGAAATGGACCGTTTCATACTGATGCTCGAACACAGGCAGGCTTTAGTCAGGCAGAGTTAAACGCCTTGTCATAAAAATTTGGGAGGTTAGATGGAAGCGAAACTTTCTAGCTGTATGCCGTCAGTGGTTGCAGAAATCACGCTGCCCTGTGTGTACCAGTCTCCAAGTACGATACGTTTATGTGCTTTGTTATCAAGTTTAAATTCATGTATGCCTGGTCTGTGTGTATGCCCGTGAATTAATGTGTCTGTATTGTTTCGTTGCATTGCTGCTTTAACGGCTGATTGATTGACGTCCATAATGTCAGCATGTTTTTCCGCAGTTGCTTGTGTTGAAGTGTCTCTTAAGCGATGGGCAAGTGATTGGCGAGTAGAAATAGGTAAATGCAAAGCAATCCACTGTAACCATTTGTTGCGCGCTTTTTTTCGAAAGCGTTGATAAGCAATGTCATCTGTGCAAAGTGTATCACCGTGCATTATTAAAATGTTTTGATGATAAATGCTGGCAACATGTTCTTCTGATAATAGAGTAATGCCTGTTTGTTTGGCGAATTCATTAGCAACTAAAAAATCTCTATTGCCGTGAAGAAAGTAAACGGGGGTATTTGATGCACTGATTTTCTTTAATGCGTTAAAGGTTGATTGATATTCTTGATGTGGCGCATCGTCACCAATCCAATATTCAAATAAGTCGCCGAGTATATAAAGGGCATCGGCATGTATGGCGCGTTTAAGTAAGAATTGATTGAAGAGGTCGACAACTGCCGGCCTCTTCACATCTAAGTGGACATCTGAGACAAATAAAGTCTCAGACATTTCTATTGCTCTAGTAAAGAGGCTTTTTGGATAACAATAGGCTCAAGAGGGACGTCTTGATGTCCACCATGATTGCCTGTTGCTACTTCTTCTATAGTAGATACAATGTCTAAGCCTTCTGTGACTTGACCAAAGACAGCGTAACCCCAACCTTGAGGTGACTCGCTTGTGAAGTCTAGAAAGGCATTGTCAGCCACGTTGATGAAGAACTGTGCCGTTGCAGAGTGTGGTGCTGATGTACGTGCCATGGCAAGAGAACCCTTAACATTTTTAAGTCCGTTATTGGCTTCGTTCTGGATAGTTTCGTTGGTTGATTTTTGTTGCATGTCAACATCAAAACCACCACCTTGAATCATGAACCCAGGAATCACACGGTGGAAAATTGTGCCATCGAAGTGACCTGATTTCACATAGGTTAGAAAATTTTCTACTGTTTTAGGTGCTTTTTCAGCATTTAGTTCGATGACAATATTGCCTTTGCTAGTTTCTAATTGAACTTTGGGATTTGTTTCGCTCATGACTGTGTTTCCTAATATGGCTAGTAACAAGCACATTAAAATACTCGAAATATAAGTAGCTTTCATTGGGTGCCTATTTGGTGGTTGATTTAAGCTGTGTATCATAATGAATACAGCCGGGCTGTAAAAGACATTTGGCTATTCGACAATCTACCTGAGAATTGGTTGACGATTGCAGTGAATTACGCGTATCCTTCCGCGCACTCGATCATTCTCGATGAGTGGTTGATATCAAGTCAGTTCGGGGCATAGCGCAGCCTGGTAGCGCATCTGCTTTGGGAGCAGAGGGTCGGGGGTTCAAATCCCTCTGCCCCGACCAATACTTAAAAATTGTTTCACTTTTATTGCATCGCTTAGAATAGACGCCCTAAGTTGACTTGTACGACATTATGTCTACCATGTGACTGCAATAAAAATAACGGCACGCGATAAATACTGCGCCTGTAGCTCAACTGGATAGAGCATCGCCCTTCTAAGGCGGGGGTTGCAGGTTCGACTCCTGCCGGGCGCACCACTTATTAACGTGTGGTCGTACTTGCAAAAAGTGACTATAGAACAATCTCTCATTGTTAATAGCTGCTTACTAGCTAACCAAGTTGTTATGGTGAGCGTAGCTCAGTTGGTAGAGCCCTGGATTGTGATTCCAGTCGTCGTGGGTTCGAGTCCCATCGTTCACCCCACCTTGTTAGTAGAAATCTGTCGTCTAATCCTTTGATCCTTCTTGTTTTTGTGCGTTCGCTAGCCAAAATGGCAACTTCCTCCCAAATTTTCATTTTTTAGCTTAAGTCCGTTCAACATGGGCCGATATGCGATAGGTAACTAGTTATCTATTCGGAATGCTCAAATGAGTGAAATTAAACAAGAAGTCATCGATAAATTAAAAAAATGTAAAGAACTGCCATCTCCACCTGGAGTAGCAGCGCAGATTATTGACCTTAGTCAGAATGTGGGTAGTGATATTGATACGCTCGCTGAAGTAGTGAGTATGGACCCAGTATTGTCAGCAAAAATTATTCGCATGGCTAACTCATCTCTTTACATGCGTGCGATTGAAACAGATAGCGTGCAACAGGCTGTGTCTATGTTTGGTTGGACTGGTACATTGAATATTGCCTTGAGTTTTTCATTGGTCGGTGGTGCCAAACAAGTGGATTCTGAAGGACTGGATTATGATTTATTTTGGAAGCGTTCATTAGCAACGGCAGTGGCATGTCGCAAGTTAGGTGAAGTAGCAAAATATCCTATGAAAGAAGAGCTGTTTCTCCCAGGTATGCTGCAAGATCTTGGTATGTTAGCAATTGATAAAGCGATTCCTGCTGTTTATAAGGGTATAGATGATAGGCAGCAAGATCACCGTTATTTATGTGCTCTAGAGATGAGTCAGCTGGAGACTGATCATGCCGCGGTAGGTGAGTGGTTATTAAATTCATGGCGTATTCCACAAAAAATTACGCAGATGGTTGGATTGAGTCATGCAGAAACTGAGTCTGACGATGCGGAGTTAGATCCTAAGCTTATTCAGTGTATTAAATTTTCTGGGCCAATTGCAGATTGTATCTACTGTGATGAAGAGTATAAAAATTATATGGATGTCGCAGAAATGGTAGAGAAGCAGTTTGGTTTGGATATCACTGATTTCTTATCATTGATAGGCAAATTAACTGAAGAATATCAGGAGATGGCGGCATTATTTGATATTGATGTGGGTGATGCTACTGCCCTGCAAGCCAATGCAGATAATGCTAAGCAGATTCTTTTAAAAAGTATGGGTGTGGTGTAATTTACGTATAATGATGACCAATTGGGATTCTACGTTGGTAGCAAATTTTGGTAATTATCGAACAATTACGCACTAATGCGGTTGCAATTATCAGTTTAATCGTTGCTCTGTCTGGCCTCGGGTATAACACCTGGCGAAATGAATCTACCGAGTCGAATAAGAATATTCGTGAAGCAGGTTTCTTTATGATGCAGGAATTAACCGAATTACAAGAAGTGGTTTTATATGCGCGGTTTGATAGTGATGATGAGCGAGGAGATATAAAGTCTGGTTGGTCTCATGTGCTCGCGGTTAAAGATATCAGCTATGCTATGCCTGAACCTGTGCAACAGGATGCCATCGCATTGTCGCTAGCCTGGCAGCAAAATGCCCATGGGCTTGAGTCGGATCACGATGGCAGTTATCAGATAATTGACCAAGCTATCGACTTGGTAAAAAAACAAATAATTACCGCCATTAACGAGCTTGAATGATTATAGTTAAGCTGTTACGAATAAGATTCATTATCTGTCTGTCTGTGTTGGCGTTTGCTATTCATGCAGAAGAGTTGCCACTATTCTGTGTGCAAGACTGTGTCGTTGAATATGGTGAAACATTAGGAGAACCCGATTCTGGTGTTAAAGCTTTCTCGAATTGTAATAATTCATGTGTGAATCCTACTCCATACTTTATTAATGAAACCTTCACTGGAATTCAATGGCAGTGTGTAGAGTATGCGCGCAGGTGGTTGTTAGTAAACACGGGGGTTGTTTATGGTGACGTTGATGTTGCTGCAGATATTTGGCAACTGGAAAATGTTACTAGCGCAGATAAAAAATCACAAAAACCATTTATAAGTATTCTGAATGGTGATCAACAACATGGTTTGCAGCGAGGGGATTTGTTGATTTACTCGCGCGCTTTTTATGGGACAGGTCATGTGGCGGTGGTGTTAAAAGTCGACGAAAAAAAACAGCGTCTATATTTAGGTGAGCAGAATTTTGATAACGGGTTGTGGCAACAGGGTTATGCACGTGATGTTCCTTACGTTAAACATGAAGATGGAATATGGGTGCTAGATCCATATCTGATTGGTTGGAAGCGAGTAATTAACGAGTAAGGCGTTTTCGATAATGAAGGATGGCCCAAGCAAGGAGTATCAGCAGTATCCACACGGCGCTAAATGCACCAATAAAATTATCGTAATTGCTGGCGAAATTGGCACATTCAGCAGAGTTGTTTCGATCAGTAATGTCTTTGAATATTTTAATGTGTGTGACCCATCCGGCATGTATGCCGATACACCATAATAAATTGTTAGTACGCAAACGCACTAGTGATAAAAATACTCCTGCTAAAAATAATGCAATCCAAGCGTCTAGAAATGTGTCCATGTTATTGAAGTTTGCAAATGCTGAAGATAACAAGGTAAGTCCGCTATACCAGTGAATGGTTTGGTTGGGGTCAAATTCAGGGGCCTGTAGAAAGTGAACGCTACTATAGATAATGCTCACAATCACTACCACCCAAAATGAATTCATTGCAGCGCTGAGTTGAGAGTGTAATAAGCCGCGAAATAAAGTTTCCTCGATTAAGCCGATTAAGCATGCGGATATAATCGCGCTAATGATAATTGTGATTGGTTCAAATATATTCTGTGGAGCAGGTTCCCATAATCTGAAGTCACAGGAGATGAAGAAGATAGAAATTGGTGCCAGCATGACGATGCCTAGCAGCCATGAACTAATTGCAGTCGAACTGATGTCTTGTTTTTTAAAGCCTAATGCTGCGGGATTGTTAATCTTTAAGATTTGACAGGTCGGATAGAATAATAAAACGGCTAAAATTAATATTGTTCGAGAGAGGATGCGTTCGAAGTTGGCGCCGCTGATAATATAAATCGGATAGGCCAGTAAACAACCAAGTAGGCATATCGCACAAAAATAGACAACAATAATACTGAGTCGGGCCATGGCCATGGGGATGGGATGTTGTTTAGTCTGCTATGGTAGCTGGATTGTAGCTATGGTTATTGATTGGTCATAGTATTATCTAGGGCCGTATATTTCTAGTGGGGTAGCATCTAACTATCGTGCGAATTTCAAGTTATACTAGCGTGCTGTTGTCAGTAGATGATTATGCGAGAGTGGCGGAATTGGTAGACGCGCTGGATTTAGGTTCCAGTGGGGCAACCCGTGAGAGTTCGAGTCTCTCCTTTCGCACCATCTTCATCAAGATCAAATCAAGACTGCTTAAGCTAAGGCAAATTCCATTTATATACTTCTTTGAGGATCAGTGATTAATGCAAGTATCGGTTGAAGAGACGAGCGAGCTCGGAAGAAAAGTTACCATTACCATTCCAACTGATAAAGTTGAGAAAGAAGTAAACCAACGTCTTAATAGTCTTAAGGGGCGAGTAAAGATAGATGGCTTTAGGCCGGGGAAGGTGCCGATGAACGTCGTGCGTCAGCGTTACGGCACTCAAGTTAATCAAGAGGTAATGGCTGATGAAATGCAAGCAAGCTATCGTGATGCTGTCCTTCAAGAAAAATTACGTCCTGCTGCGGCACCTACTATCGAACCTCAAAACGTAGAGAAAGGTCAAGATTTAACCTTTGTTGCCACGTTCGATGTCTATCCAGAATTCACACTATGCGATTTCAAAAAACTTGAAGTCACTGTGCCTGCCGCTGAAGTTGGGGATGCAGATGTCGACCTCACTTTAGATCGTATGCGTAAGCAGCGAATGGAGTGGAACGAGGCAGAGGGCGCCTGTGAAAAAGAACAACGAATCACATTAGATTTTATTGGGAAATTAGACGGTGTCGAGTTTGAAGGTGGTAAAGCCGAAGATTTTCCTTTGGTGCTAGGTGACGGTGGCATGATCGAGGGTTTTGAAGATAATTTATTAGGGTTGAAGGCTGGAGAAAAGAAGAATTTTGCCGTTACATTTCCGGAAGACTATGGAAATAGCGAACTCGCTGGAAAAGAGGCTGTTTTCGATGTTGCGGTTAAGAAGGTGGAGCAGGGTATATTGCCGGAAGTTAACGATGAGTTTATTAGTGCCTTCGGTGTAGATGGTACGGTCGATGCGCTTAAAACAGAAATCAAGAAATCACTGGAAGGCGAACTGCAGCAGCAGTTAAAGATAAAATCTAAAGAAGCTGTAATGCAGGTATTGCTAGACAATAATGAATTGCCGCTACCAGAATCTATGGTGAGCCAAGAAGTGGCTGCATTGCGAAAACAAGCACTAGAAAACTTCAAAATGGAAACAGACTCTCAATTGCCTGATAACCTGTTTGAGGAAGAAGCTAAACGCCGAGTTAAGCTTGGCTTGGTGATAGGGGAAATTGTCAGTGAGCAAAAACTGCAAATTGATACGCAGTTGGTCAATCAGCGCATAGAACAGCTAGCTAGTCAGTATGCGGATCGAGATCAGGTCATTCAGTATTACTCTACTAATAACCAGGCGCGCGCAAGCGTTGAGTCATTAGTGATGGAGGATCAGGTCGTAGACTGGATTTTAGATCAAGTCACTAAGAAAGAAAGCAAAGAGTCATTTGATAATATTGTGAAGCAACGCCAATAAATTAATAAGGTGAAAAGTGTTATGAATAATGGAAAATCTCAAGAGCCGATGATGAATCTAGTTCCTATGGTCGTTGAGCAATCAGCGCGTGGAGAACGAGCTTACGATATATATTCACGCCTACTTAAAGAACGCGTTATTTTTATTGTTGGTCCAATTGAAGATCATATGGCAAATTTGATTGTTGCTCAGATTCTTTTCTTAGAGTCTGAAAATCCAGATAAAGATATTTCTATTTATATTAATTCGCCGGGTGGCTCAGTGACAGCGGGGATGGCTATTTATGACACTATGCAGTTTACTAAGCCAGATATCAGCACATTATGTATTGGTCAGGCCGCTAGTATGGGTGCCGTATTGTTGGCCGGTGGTACGGATGGCAAGCGTTATGCGCTACCGCATTCAAGAGTGATGATTCATCAGCCACTTGGTGGTTTTCAGGGTCAAGCGTCAGATTTTGATATCCATGCCAAAGAAATACTTAAGATTCGTGAGCAGCTGAATCGTGTGTTATCTAACCATACTGGGCAGACAATGGAGACAATTGGTAAAGATACCGAGCGTGATAACTTCATGGATAGCGAAGAAGCACGTGAATATGGCCTGATTGATAAGGTTTTGACCACTCGAGGCGCTGAATAGCATTGAGTCTTGTTTAAATCGATGATATAAAGCACTGATATTAAACAATATAATCATTTAAGGTGTATATGCCGATATAAAGTACCATTCTGGGAATAGATTCGCTTTTTCCCGTTGGTAATTCGTCATAAAATAGCAGCGATTTAAACAACCCGTAGAACTGACAGGATTTCAATATGAGCGGTGATGATTCGAAGAAAGAAACCGATAGCGGAAAACTACTTTATTGTTCGTTTTGCGGCAAAAGTCAGCATGAAGTAAGGAAGCTAATTGCTGGTCCTTCAGTATTTATTTGTGATGAATGCGTCGAGCTTTGCAACGACATTATTCGTGAAGAAATGCAGGAGCAATCACCTGCTAGTGGAACTAAACTCCCTAAGCCTAAAGAAATAAATGCCAAGCTAGATGAGTACGTAATTGGTCAAGTCAACGCGAAGAAGGTGTTGTCAGTAGCGGTATACAATCACTACAAGCGTCTTGAAGCAAGTAACACATCTAAAGACAGCGTCGAGTTGGCAAAAAGTAATATCTTATTAGTGGGTCCTACTGGATCTGGTAAAACTTTACTTGCTGAAACATTAGCACGATTACTTAACGTGCCATTTACCATCGCAGATGCAACCACGCTAACAGAAGCAGGCTATGTTGGTGAAGATGTAGAAAATATTATTCAAAAACTTTTACAGAAGTGTGACTACGATGTAGAGAAAGCACAGACTGGAATTGTTTATATCGATGAAATCGATAAGATTTCTCGTAAATCAGATAATCCTTCAATTACTCGAGATGTATCTGGTGAAGGTGTGCAGCAAGCGTTATTGAAGCTGATTGAGGGCACTGTTGCTTCTGTTCCTCCTCAGGGTGGGCGTAAGCATCCGCAGCAAGAATTTTTACAAGTCGATACAAGTAATATTTTGTTTGTCTGTGGTGGTGCGTTTGCAGGATTGGATAAAGTCATTCTTGACCGTACAGAGAAAACAGGGATTGGCTTCTCTGCTGAAGTGCGCGCAACTAATGAAGATACCTCGGTAGGTGAAATTTTACATGGTGTTGAGCCAGAAGACCTTGTTCGTTACGGGTTGATACCAGAATTCGTCGGTCGTTTGCCTGTGGTAGCAACTTTAGAAGAATTAGACGCAGAGGCCTTAGTGCGTATTCTTACTGAACCTAAAAATGCTTTAACCAAGCAATATACACGATTGTTTGAGATGGAAGATGCAGAAATTGAGTTCCGTCCAAATGCATTAACTGCTGTTGCTAAGAAAGCCATGGAGCGTAAAACAGGCGCACGTGGTTTACGTACAATCCTAGAAAATGTGCTTCTAGATACTATGTATGATCTGCCTTCGATAGAAGGGGTGACTAAAGTAGTGGTTGATGAAGCTGTGATCAAGGGCGATGCCAAACCTTATCTCATTTACGAGAGCACAGACTACGAAAAAGCCGCTGCTGAGGAATAAACGCTATACCCTGTACAGGCTTTTGCCCAGGTGCACTTGAAATTAGTGCTGGGTGTCCATATATAGTGTGAATATTAATTCACATTTAACCTCTACTCGTTAGACTCAAAGGAGTCTCTATGGCTGACCAGCAAGAAAATAGCCCTATCGATCTTACGGACGTTTCAAACGTCCCAGTATTGCCGTTACGCGATGTTGTCGTGTATCCAAATATGGTAATCCCATTATTTGTAGGTCGAGATAAGTCCATCCAAGCATTAGATGCGGCGATGGCTAATAATAAACAAATTCTTTTGGTGGCACAGAAAAGCGCTGAGCTTGATGAACCATCGTTTGATGATTTCCATACCATTGGAACGCTATCATCAATTTTACAACTTCTTAAACTTCCTGATGGCACCATTAAAGTGCTAGTGGAAGGTGCAGAGCGTGCAAAAGTTATTCGGTTTGCAGAAGAGTCAGAATACTTTACTGCGGAGATATCAGTGCTTGATAACGAAGAGCCTGAAGACGAGAAAAAGCTAGAAGTGCTTTCTCGTTCGATTGTGAGTTTGTTTGAACAGTATGTGAAACTAAATAAAAAAGTCCCACCTGAAGTTTTAACTTCACTAGCAGGTATAGATGATCCTAGCCGATTATCTGACACCATTGCTGCGCATATGTCTTTAAAGCTAGATGAAAAACAACATGTGCTAGAAATTGTTTCGACATATGAGCGCCTTGAGCATTTGATGAATTTGATCGAAGCAGAGTTAGATGTATTGCAGATTGAAAAACGCATTCGTGGTCGCGTTAAGCAGCAGATGGAAAAGAGTCAGCGCGAGTATTATCTGAATGAGCAAATGAAAGCGATTCAGAAAGAACTTGGTGAGATGGAAGATGCGCCGAATGAGGTAGAAGAGCTTACGCAAAAAATTGAAGATGCGGGCATGCCTCAGGAAGCCAAAGAGAAAGCCACATCTGAATTGAACAAGTTAAAGATGATGTCCCCAATGTCTGCGGAAGCTACTGTCGTGAGGAACTATCTTGACTGGATGGTGGGAACGCCATGGAAGAAGAAAAGTAAGATTAATCGTAATCTTGGTAATGCAGAAAATATTCTTGAAGAAGATCACTTCGGACTAGAAAAAGTCAAAGAGCGTATTCTTGAATACTTGGCTGTTCAGCAGCGAGTGAAAAAATTAAAAGGTCCAATTTTGTGTTTGGTAGGGCCTCCAGGTGTGGGTAAAACCTCGCTAGGAAAATCTATCGCGCGTGCAACTGGAAGAAAGTACACGCGTATGTCATTAGGTGGTGTGCGTGATGAAGCTGAAATCCGTGGTCACCGTCGGACCTATATAGGTTCATTGCCAGGTAAGATCATTCAAAATCTTTCAAAGATTGGGGTGAGAAATCCGATGTTCTTATTGGATGAGATCGACAAAATGGCTGCAGATTTTCGCGGTGATCCTTCATCAGCTATGTTGGAAGTGCTAGATCCAGAACAAAATAATACTTTTAGTGATCATTATCTAGAAGTTGATTTTGATCTGTCTGACGTCATGTTTGTTGCGACATCAAATAGTATGAATATTCCAGGGCCGCTATTGGATCGTATGGAGGTGATTCGTATCCCAGGTTACACGGAAGATGAAAAATTAAATATCGCTATGCGTTATTTGCTGCCCAAGCAGATTAAAAGTAATGGCTTGAAAGAGAAAGAAATAGAGATCACTAAAGAGTCTGTCCAAGATATTATTCGTTATTACACACGTGAAGCAGGTGTGCGTAGTCTTGAAAGAGAAATCTCTAAGATCTGCCGCAAAGTAGTGAAAGCCATTGTGCTTGGTAAGGAAGATCAAAAGACCACTGTTACTCCTAAGAATATAGATGACTATTTAGGTGTGCGTAAATTCCGTTATGGCTTGGCTGATGAAAAAGATCAAATTGGTCAGGTGACAGGATTGGCATGGACTGAAGTAGGCGGTGAATTGTTAACCATAGAAGCAGAAATTGTACTTGGTAAAGGTAAGATGATGGCACCTACAGGTAATCTTGAAGATGTAATGAAAGAGTCTATTCAAGTTGCCCAAACAGTCGTTCGTAGTCGCGCTATCAAATTAGGCGTGAGCCCAGAATTTTACGATAAAGTCGATATTCATATTCATGTGCCTGAGGGCGCAGTGAAAAAAGATGGTCCAAGCGCCGGAGTTGGAATGACAACTGCGTTGGTATCAGCTCTGACAGATATCCCTGTGCGAGCTGATGTTGCTATGACAGGTGAAATCACATTGCGTGGTGAAGTATTGCCTATCGGTGGTCTCAAAGAGAAATTACTAGCGGCACATCGTGGTGGTATTAAAACTATTGTGATTCCAGAAGAAAATGAAAAAGATCTTGTGGAAATTCCCGATAATATTAAAGCCGAACTTGATATTCGACCAGTGCGTTGGATTGATGAGGTGCTAGAAATTGCATTAACTGAAATGCCTACACCATTGGAAGGTGGCGAGAATTTGAACGAGTTGAAAAAGAGAATACTCGAAGTCGGAAATAAGAAAGAAGAAGTAAGACATCACTAGTCGTTTATTGACAGTGTGAATCCGTTGCTGGTATAACTTCGTTTCGCATTAATGATTGATCACGTATGTCGTTCTAGTAAAAGAATCACTGCATTCTTTTACATTTACTCCGTGCTTTCTAGTAACATCAATTGTTAACTATCGAAATATATATGTGCTAATCAATACCGTACCAGACTTCTATAATAATCAATTCAGGGGTAAATTATTCAATGAATAAAACCGAGTTAACTGAAGCGGTGGCAAGTGCCGCTGATCTTTCTAAGGCATCAGCAGGTAGAACAGTAGATGCAGTCATCGAAGCAATAACTGGCGCACTTAAAAGTGGTGATCAGGTAGCCATTGCTGGATTTGGAACATTTTTAGTTCGTGAGCGTGGCGCACGTACAGGAAGGAACCCTAGGACTGGTGAGCCTATGGAAATTAAAGCGTCTAAAGTGCCTGCTTTTAAAGCTGGTAAGGCGTTAAAGGATGCAGTAAACTAGCGCGCCTTTTGCATGGGTGCTTAGCTCAGCTGGTAGAGCATCGCCCTTACAAGGCGAGGGTCGGGGGTTCGATCCCCTCAGCACCCACCAATAGCAAAAATAGCCAAACATGGAGTGGTAGTTCAGCTGGTTAGAATATCGGCCTGTCACGCCGGGGGTCGCGGGTTCGAATCCCGTCCACTCCGCCATTTTTTGTACAAATAGGGGAAGATTTCATCTTCCCCTATCTTGTATAATACCTCTCGTTTCCAAATAATATCTAATTGAGTAAATCCTATGTTGATGCAAATTCGTGAGCGAACGAGCGGAATCCTCGCTTACATAATTGTCATATTAATTACAATTCCATTCGCGTTCTGGGGGATCCAAGAATATTTTGGTGCTCCAGGTGATCAGAAAGTAGCTGAAGTAAACGGTGAGGAAATCGTAAAGCGTGTATTTGATGCGCAGGTTCAAGATCAAAGACGCTACTTGAAATCTATCTTAGGTAGTTCCTTCGATTCGTTATATAGCGATGAAAATAAATTGAAGCAAAGCGTATTAGATACATTAATACAAAACACTCTGCTCAGCGATGAAACTACAAATGCAGGTTATCGAATTAGTGATAAGAAATTAGCAGAGCGTATTCAGTCAGTCCCACAGTTTCAAAATGCTGGTAGGTTTGATTCGGCTAAGTATCAGCAACTATTAGTTTCGCAGAATAGAAGTCCTGTCGAATTTGAAAATCAATTAAGACAAGAAGAGAGTATTAACCAATATCAAGGTAGTGCCGTTTACTCGAGTTTTCTTCCAGAAAAAGACAAGCAAAAATATGCAGCATTAAAACAGCAGAAGCGCGATTTTGATTATTTCTTAATTGTTCCTGATACTAATTCAGTGGTTGTGACTGATAGCGATATCAATGAGTACTACCAATCGAATAAGCAATCTTTTAAAACGCTTGAGCGCGTCAAGCTTGAGTATATAGAAATAAAGCAAAAGGATATTGCAGAAGCTTTTACCTTGTCGGATGACGAAATTCAATCTTCTTATGACGATGATCCAAGCCGATATCAAACCCCTGAATTAAGAAAAGCTAGTCATATTCTATTGAAATTGACAGAAAGCGCTTCGGAAGAGCAAGTGGCGTCAGCCTTGAGTAAGCTTCAAGCGGTGGCTGATCGAATAGAAAGTGGCGAGCAGTTTGCTTCTCTTGCAAAAGAGATGTCAGAAGATTCATTTTCGGCTAAGAATGGCGGAGACCTTGGGTTTGTAACGCGTACAGATATTGATAATCCTGTGTTTGTGCAGAAGTTATTTTCCATGCAAAAAGGTGATATGAGTGTCCCTGTTAGAACAAGTTTAGGTGTTCAATTGATTAAGCTTGATGACATTACTGACCCAAAAACCAAGCCATTCGAGCAGGTGCGTTCACAGATTGAGAATGAGCTGCGTGCCGATGCTGCCGATAAAGAGTATATAGAGCTAATCGAAAAACTATCTAACTTGAGTTATGTTAATGAAGATAATTTAGAGGTTGCTGCTGAAGAATTGAATATGGAAGTTCAAACATCAGATTGGATAGTTGGGGCTGAGTTAGAAGGCATAGCTTCTTACCCAAGTATAGTTAGTGCTGCATTTTCTGATGAAGTATTAAATAAAGGTGCGAACAGTGACCTGATTGAAGTAGCAGATGGTCGTGCTCTTGTTATTAGGGTTCTTGAGCATGAGCCTTCAGAGGTTCAAGCTTTGGAGGACGTTGAGGATAAAGTTAAAGTGACGGTGACTTCGATTAAAGCGCGTGAGCAATTGATTGCTAAAGGAATGGATGCCATAGATAAGCTGAATAATAATTCATCAAATATAGATAGCATGTTACAGCAGTTAAATGTGCCGCTTGTATCAGTAGGTGCGTTGTTACGTGATGATGAGTCGGCACCAAGTGAAATTGTAGAGCATGTATTTTCTCTTTCATCGGCGGGAAGCTATCCTGTCTATGATGGCATTGAGTTAGATGACGGTCAGTATGCTGTGGTTAAATTAAATGATGTTATGACTGTTCCTGAGTCAGGAGCTAAGGTTGAAACAGCTGAATGGATTACGGTGCAAGGTGAGTATGGCCGTAGGGAAATGCAGGCCATGTTAAAGGCGCTACGTGAAACGGGTGATGTTAGTATTTTTTCCGAAAACTTATAAGCGTTAATTATAAAAATGAAACTGCATTGGCAAATATTAATTGCATTAGCCTTTGCAGTTGTTGTCGGTTCATTATCTAGCACAATTAGCACAACGGTTGGATTTGACCTAATCCCAATCTTTCAATTCTTCGGTGCGTTATTTCTAAATGCGCTGAAAATGATTATTGTTCCATTAATCGTATCTTCTATTATTGTCGGTATCGCAAGCATCGAGCAGGATGGTTCCTTTGCCCGCATGGGAAGCAAAACACTACTCTATTATGTTGCCACTAGCACCATAGCGATAACTATAGGCTTGATGATGGTGATGGTGTTTCAGCCGGGGTTAATTAATGATGTGCCGGCGAAAGAAGTGCTTGGTTTGCATGCAAATACAGCAGAAGTAACTCAGAAGGTTGGTGACGCTAGTACGGGTGATATTGCTGGTATTTTCCTGCGTATGATTCCACCTAATATTATCAATGCAGCTGCACAGGGGCAGATGTTGGGCTTGATTTTCTTTAGCCTATTATTTGGATATTTTATTGCTCAATTAAAAAATGAGAATAAAAGCACCATGCGAAATTTTTTCGAAGGTATGTTTGAGGTCATGATGAAAATGACTGACCTGATCATGCGTTTTGCGCCGATCGGTGTGTTTGCTTTGGTTGCTAAAATTGTTGCCACCTCTGGGATCGATGTATTTATACCACTAGCAAAGTTTTTCTTTGTAGTATTGGCTGCGCTTGCGCTACATATGTTTGTTGTCATGCCACTCTTGTTGAAAGTGATTGCACGCGTTCAACCGGTAAAACATTTTCAAGCAATGTTTCCAGCGTTACTGACGGCGTTCTCCACTAGCTCATCCTCAGCAACATTACCGGTAACTTTAGATTGTGTGCAAGATCGTGCCGGTGTGTCGAATAAAACATCAAGTTTTGTTCTGCCATTAGGGGCAACGATAAATATGGATGGCACTGCATTATATGAGTGTGTAGCAGCACTGTTCATTGCACAAGCTTACGGTTTAGAGCTTGGCTTTGTTCAGCAATTTACAGTAGTGATACTGGCGTTAATGACATCCATAGGCGTGGCTGGCATTCCTGCCGCAAGCCTAGTTGCGATTACGATTATCTTAGCGGCTATGGGCCTCCCATTAGAAGGGATAGGTTTGATCCTTGCCGTAGATAGAGTGCTAGATATGTGTCGCACCGCAGTGAATGTATTTAGTGATTCATGCGGCGCGGTAATTGTAGCTCGTTCAGAAGGTGAAAAGACAAATCTTGTTAAATAATTAATATCCTGTCATACCAACAATATTAAATCCTGCATCGACGTAAGTGATTTCACCAGTAATCCCGCTGGCTAAGTCAGAGCATAAAAAAGCAGCAACATTACCAACTTCGTCAATAGATACATTTTTGCGTAAAGGTGCGTTTTGTTCTACATGGTCAAGCATCTTGCGAAAATCACCAATCCCAGCCGCTGCTAGCGTTCTTATTGGGCCGGCAGAAATGCAATTTACGCGAATGTTGTCTGGCCCTAAAGCGTAGGCCATATAGCGTGTATTGGCTTCTAAGCTTGCTTTGGCTAATCCCATTACATTGTAGTTTGGCATTGCTTTCATCGCGCCTAGATAAGTCAGTGATATAATTGCGCTAGGGTGGCCACTCATCATCGGGCGTGCAGCTTTAGCAAGTGCGGTTAAGCTATAGCTGCTGATGTCGTGAGCAAGTTTTGATCCTTCGCGCGTAGTATTGTCGACAAAATCTCCTTCTAGCTCTTCTTTTGGCGCAAAAGCGACCGAATGGACCAAAATGTCAAATTCTGACCAATGACTCCCAAGCTGATTAAATAGGTCTGAAATGTTCTCATCCGTGGCGACATCACAGGGAAGTACAATATCGCTACCGCACTCTTTGGCTAATTTTTCGACACGTGATTGCAGTCGGTCATTTTGGTAAGTGAAGGCCAATTCGGCACCTTGTTCATGCATGGCTTTAGCCACTCCCCAAGCAATCGACCGATTACTTGCTACACCTATGATTAATGCTTTTTTATTCGCCAGAAAACCCATGGTTTCTCCTATAAAAGTAGTTCGCCTGATTACGCGCTAATCGCTATACTGACGCGATTGAATTCATAATTATACATTGTCCGATAAGCTGATGGCAGTTAGACATTCCTTTAAAAATTTATTATTCATAACATTGGCAGTGTTGATTCTGTATGGCTGTGAGAATGGGCAATGGAATAATCCCTATCGTAATGTAGATCAGCATAAGGATATTATTTATACATCTTTTAAAGAGCGTCCTAAAGAGCTGGATCCTGTTAAATCTTATTATGCGGCAGAATATGAATTTATTGCTCAAATTTATGAGCCACCTTTGCAATATCATTTTCTAAAAAGGCCGTATCAGTTAATACCCTTGGCCGCCTCTAAGATGCCAACTCGAACTTTCTTTGATGAGCATGACAATCAATTATCGGACGAGGTGGACCCATCGAAAGTTGCATATACAATTTATAATATTGAGATTCAGCGGGAAATAAAGTACCAACCACATCCTGCTTTCGCCAAAGATCAGCAGGGTGGTTATGTTTATCACTCAATAACTGAGAGTGACATTGAAGAAGTAAATATATTGTCTGATTTTGAATATCAGTCTTCGAGAGAATTGACTGCGCAAGACTATGTCTATCAAATAAAAAGATTAGCTCATCCTAATTTACACTCTCCATTAGCAGGTTTGTTAGGTAATTATATTGATGGTTTTGCCGAGTACCGTGAAAAAGTGCTTGCCAATATTGAAGATAAAAACGCCTGGTTAGATTTGCGTGATATTCCTATGCAGGGATTAACCGTATTAGACTCACATCATTTTAGTATCAAGATCAAAGGCGTTTATCCACAATTTATCTATTGGTTGAACTTGCCATTTTTTGCGCCGATTCCTTGGGAGGCGGATAAATTTTATTCGCAGCCTGGAATGAAAGAGCGCAATATTTCATTTGACTGGTACCCGGTAGGTACTGGTCCTTATATGCTAACTGAAAATAATCCTAATTTACGCATGGTGTTAGAGAAGAACCCTAACTTTCATGGTGAAAAGTACCCTAGCGAAGGCCAGCCGGAAGATTATGCGTTAGGTTTGCTTGATGATGCGGGTAAAGATTTACCATTTGCTGATCGTATTGTATTTAGCTTGGAAAAAGAAAGTATTCCCTATTGGAATAAGTTTTTGCAAGGCTACTACGATACTTCGGGAATATCCTCCGATAGTTTTGATCAATCTGTTGAGCTGAATTCTCAAGGAGAGTTTGGTCTGACTGATGAAATGAAGAAAAGAGATATCGATCTAGCATCTGCAGTAGCGACCAGTTTGTACTACCTGGGATTCAATATGGGTGACCCAGTTATAGGCGGTGATTCACAACGTGCAAAATTATTAAGACGCGCAATATCCATTGCGGTGGATTACGATGAATTTATTTCTATTTTTCAAAATGGTAGGGGCGTCCCAGCTCATGGACCTATACCACCTGGTATTTTTGGTAATGAGGATGGTGAGGTTGGAATTAATTCCTACGTTTATAATTGGGAAAATAATCGACCTAAACGCAAAAGTATCGATGAGGCAAAAAAATTAATGCAACAAGCACGATACCAAAATGGTGTCGACCAAGAAACGGGCAAACCTTTAGTGCTTTACTTTGATACAGTAAGTCGAGGTGCTGATACTAAAGCCTTTCTTAATTGGATGGTGAAACAGTTTGCTAAGATTGATATCAATTTGGTGATTCGTGGTTCTGATGCTAATCGGTTCTTTGATAAGATGGATAAGGGCACATTTCAGATTTATCAGCTGGGTTGGAATGCAGACTATCCTGATCCTGAAAACTTCTTCTTTCTGCTATACGGGCCAAACTCAACAGTATTGTCAGGTGGGCAGAATTACACTAATTATCAAAACAAAGAATTTGATCGATTGTTTGATAAGATGAAAAATATGGAGAATAGTCCAGAACGATTAATATTAATTCGTCAGATGAATGAAATTCTTCGAGCTGATGCGCCATGGATTTTTGCATTTAATCCAAAGTCATATTCTCTTTATCATGATTGGTATAAAAATGTTAAACCAAATCTGATGGCGAACAATACAATGAAGTATAAAAGAGTTGATCCCGTATTGCGTGCGCAGTCTCGTGAGAAGTGGAATCAACCAATTCTATGGCCAATCTATTTATTGCTAGTAGTGCTAGTGTTAACCATGATCCCGGCGGTGAGTAGCTTTTATCAGCGAGAGAGGGAAAAAGGAATATGATCGCTTATATTAGTCGCCGCATTCTTTATGCATTTCCGTTATTACTAGGGATAAACCTAATAACATTTGTATTATTCTTTGTAGTTAACTCGCCAGATGATATGGCCAAGAATCAGCTTGGGCATAAACATACAACGCCACAACAAGTTGAAGACTGGAAGCGTGAGCGAGGGTATGACTTGCCGCTAATTTATAATAATGAAACTAGTGGAAGTGCTAAATTCACTCAAACTATTTTCTATCAGAAATCTATAAAATTATTTGCATTTGATTTTGGTAGTTCTGATAGTGGTCGTGATATTGGTTACGATATTAGTAATCGTATGTGGCCTAGTTTGACTATTGCAGTGCCTCACTTGATTGTCGGTTTGCTCGTAACAATTACTTTTGCATTATTAATAGCATTTTTTCGCGCAAGTTATATTGATTATTGGGCAGTGATTATTTGCGTTGCATTAATGTCCATTTCCACTCTGTTTTATATTATTGGTGGTCAGTTTGTGATTGGAAAATTACTTAAGGTGGTGCCAATTTCAGGCTATGACACAGGTTTGGATGCGCTTAAATTTTTAATACTTCCAGTCGTTATCGGCATTATTGGAGGGATCGGTTCAGGTACGCGTTGGTATCGAACAATTTTTTTAGAGGAAATTGGTAAAGATTATGTGCGTACTGCGCGTTCAAAGGGTATTTCTGAACAGTTGGTTCTGTTTAGACATGTATTGCGTAATGCATTAATTCCTATCTTAACCGGAGTCGTTGTTGTGCTGCCTCTGTTGTTTATGGGTAGTCTACTGACTGAAAACTTTTTTGGTATTCCGGGATTGGGTAGCTACACAATAGATGCAATTAATCGCCAAGACTTTGCTATTGTGAGATCGATGGTTTACCTGGGTTCTGTGCTATACATTATTGGTCTTATTCTAACGGATATTTCATATACTCTAGTTGATCCTAGAATTCGTCTTAGTTAATGATTGAATGACCATGCCATTTCAACCAACATTACTCATCACTGATGCGCTTTTCTTCGCGTTGACCGCAGTTATTATTATTTTTGTCATGATGGCAAGAAAAAGGGAACATCTGCGTCGCCCGTGGGAAAAAGTGATTAAGCGAACTACTGGTGCCGTGTCGTTAGTGATTTTAGTTTGTTACTACTCGGTAGCACTACTTGATTCAATGCACTTTAGACCTAAATTAGACAATGTGGCTGATTCTGAATATCAGTACTCGAATGAAATACTAAGTGTGTTGGATGTGTTGATGACACCGATGCGCACACAAGTCGAAAAGACATTTTCTGCGCCACTGGCAACACAATTGTTTTCTAAAGAAACTGTTCAGCAGGATGATGGATCTATGCAACAAATATATGCGCGCTTAAAGTATGGTGGCGCATATCTTGATGATCCCAGTGTGCAAAAGTGGGATGACATATTTCAGATCAGCATAAAAGCAACAATATTTGCCATCCTGTGCTGGAGCGGTTTCTGGTTGCTTATGATATGGCGCAATTCGAAATCGCAGCGAACTGGCTTTTTTGTTTGCTTTAAACAATTTATCTGCGGCGAAACAAATTATCCGTTGCGGGCTATCGCTATCACAACTGGTCTAGTCGCAATAGCGATATTTGTATCCATGTTTATTGGTTCGCAATATCATTTATTTGGTACAGACAAGGTCGGTCAAGATGTTTTCTATCAAGCGATTAAAAGTATACGCACTGGCATATTGATTGGCGCGTTGACGACGCTAGTGATGTTGCCAGTGGCTGTTACCTTGGGTGCGATGGCAGGATTTTTCCGTGGTTGGGTAGATGATGTTATTCAGTATATATACACGACACTTAATTCAATACCGCATGTTTTATTGATAGCGGCGTCGGTTTTATTGCTACAAGTATATATGAGTAATAATGCGGAAGGTTTTGATAGTCTGACTGAGCGTGCTGATTTGCGCTTATTGTTCCTATGTTTGATTTTAGGCATTACAAGCTGGACTGGATTGTGCCGGCTATTGCGCGCGGAAACATTTAAGTTGCGTGAAATGGAATACATACAGGCGGCAACTGCTTTTGGTGTAACGAAGGCAAATATTCTCACTAGGCATATCATGCCTAATTTTATGCACATAGTGTTGATTACTGTGGTGCTTGATTTTAGTGGTTTGGTGCTAGCGGAAGCAGTGCTCTCATATATTAATATTGGTGTCGATCCAGCGACTAACAGCTGGGGAAATATGATCAATCAAGCGCGTTTAGAAATGGCGCGTGATCCTGCTGTATGGTGGTCGCTAACGGCTGCATTTATCTTTATGTTTACGTTAGTATTGTTTGCCAATTTATTTGCAGACGTGGTTAGGGATGCTTTAGATCCACGTGTTTCAGGCTCGGAATAAAGTTATGGCGCTGCTTGAAGTAAATAATTTATGTACTGATATAAAATTATCAGATCGAACAATACATGCGGTGAAAGATGTTTCATTTAAGGTGAATAGTGGTGAGACTTTTGCTTTGGTCGGTGAATCTGGTTCTGGTAAGTCTATTACCGCATTATCTATAGCTAGATTGCTGCCTGATGCAGCAAGGATCACTCAAGGCGAAATTTTATTGCAAGGTGAGAACCTACTTGATTATAGTGAGCGTGAAATGCGTTCAGTACGTGGCAGTAAAATCTCAATGATTTTTCAAGAACCAATGACATCGTTGAACCCGGTGATTAGGATTGGTGATCAAATTATTGAGTCTATGGTTCACCATGAGAAAACATCTAAAACCATCGCGCGTAATCGATGTTTAGATTTGTTGAATGCTGTAGGGTTGCCTAATGCTAGACGTAATATGAATGAATATCCTCATCAGTTATCAGGAGGTATGCGTCAGCGAATTATGATCGCGATTGCCTTGGCAGCGAGTCCTGATGTGTTAATTGCTGATGAACCAACCACGGCATTAGACGTAACTATTCAGGCGCAGGTATTAGAGCTACTCAAAAAATTACAAGATGAGTTAAAGATGGGGCTGGTATTCATTACTCATGATCTTGGTGTAGTTCAGCAAATTGCCGATCGTGTTGCAGTGATGCGTTATGGAGAAATTGTTGAGGCAGCATCTAGCGAAGCATTTTTTGCGTCTCCTCAGCATGCTTATAGTCAGCAGCTGTTAAATGCTGTGCCGAGTATTAATAAGCGTGGTACGCGCTTATCAGTTGGGGGAGAGCAAAGCGTTGAGAGTATGAGTTCGTCATTGGATATGCATGAACAAGATCATCCTGTATTAGATGTCGATCGACTGAAAGTACACTTTCCTATTCGTAAAGGTATTTTTAAGAGAGTCGTTGGTCATGTGAAAGCAGTTAATGATGTTTCGCTAAAGTTATATCCAGGAAAGACATTGGCTTTGGTGGGAGAATCTGGTTGCGGTAAAACAACGGTAGGTAAAAGTATAGTGCGGTTATTAGAAGTCACTAATGGTGACGTTATGTTTCAAGGGCAAAATCTAATTAGCATGAATGGTGAAGCACTTCGTGCGCGCAGGAGTGAATTGCAAATTGTATTTCAAGACCCTTATTCTTCTCTCAACCCACGTATGTTAGTAGGCGATATTATCGAGGAAGGGATGGTGTCTTTAGGGATTGAAAAAAGCCCGGGGCAACGCCGATTGACAGTGGCTAAATTATTAAAGCAGGTGGGCTTGCCTGAAGATGCTGATAATCGTTATCCACATGAGTTTTCTGGTGGGCAACGCCAGCGTATTTGTATTGCTCGTGCGCTAGCAGTAAAGCCTCAGGTGATTATCTGTGATGAACCGACTAGTGCTTTAGATGTTTCAGTGCAAGCTCAAGTATTGAATTTATTGAAAGATCTGCAAGCAGAGCTGGGCATGAGTTATTTGTTTATTACTCATGATATGTCTGTAGTGAGTTACTTGGCAGACGATATTGCAGTCATGCACCAGGGTATGATTGTTGAGAGTGGCAGTGCGCTGGATGTGCTGCAAAATCCGCAGCACGATTATACAAGGAAGTTACTATCAGCAGTGCCTAAACTGCACTTGCATTAAAGCGGCTTATTCTGTGAAGAATTCGAGTTTAATGTTGGCAACTTCAATAATGTCGTTATCTTCTAGTTGAGTAGCCTTGTCTTTAAGCGGCTCACCATTTAATAGTGTTGGTTGCCCTTCTTGACCCTGCACATGGATAAGGAAGTATCCTTTAGCGCGTTTTGTTACTCCTGCTACTGCAAGCTTAGGTGAGCCAAATGTCGTCAGTGATTTTTTCAGATCTAACACTAAACCTGCGTTCTTACCATTGAGAACCTGCAACTTGCCTAGGCGGTCAGGCTCACCTTCAGCTTGATTATTATCGCTTCTAGGTGATGCTTCAGGCAGTTTTACTGCTGGTTTAGATTCTGCTGTGACTGAGTCAGGTTGCGGTGAAGCTTTTGCTTCTGTTGGCTTATCAATGACTTCGACTTCAGCTTCATCGCGTGTATCAATAATGGGTGCCGGGTGATTAGATACCGTGCTTGTTGGTCTTGGCTCTATAACTGTATTTTCTTTCTTTAAAAACTCCTCTACGGAGTCAGCAGTGCCAGGCGATAGCACAATCGTTTTTTCCAATACGTCTTCTTCTTGATCCGAGGCCTGTTGGGGCTCATTACCCACATAACGTATTCTGTAGTTTCCTACATCAATTAAGTCACCATCTTCCAATGCATGCTTCTTCACTAGGCGCGCATTGACGTAAGTACCATTAGTGCTATTTAAGTCTTCTAGGAAAGAGCTATCTAATACTGTGATGATTTGTGTGTGGTAGCTACTGATCGCTAAGTTGTTGATACATATGTCATTATCGGGCTTGCGACCGATAGTCATTTTTTCTTTAGAAATCGGGAATTCACCGACCAACTTATCTTCGAGAGTGACTACTAAGTGTGACATGACCATTTACTGTCCAAATATCTTTTTTAAATTAGTATTCCAACGTTTTTTCTCAGGAAATGCTTTCGTTGGTTGGGCTAATAATACTGAAATATTATCTCGTCCACCTTTATCGTTCGCACATTCCACAAGGTTTTCAGCAATTTTGTCGAGATTATCACGGAACTCACTCACAATATTAGATATTTCTTGATCATCTACCATGTCTGTCAGACCATCGGAACAGAGTAAATAGATATCCCCCGGAATCACCATATCTTCTCTTATGTCTACCGCAGTTGTAGGTTGGATGCCTAATGCTCTTGTCACTAAGTTGCGGTTTAATGATGCATCGGCTTCTTCTTGTGTGTAATAGCCTCGATCGACTAATTCTTGTAAAAATGTATGATCAACCGTGACTTGCTCTAATTTTGAGCTGCGATAGCGGTACATTCGAGAATCACCGACATGAGCAATGGTGACCTGATTATTGTAAAGCACGGCCATGACTAGCGTGGTTCCCATCCCGCGACATTCAGGGTCATTCATGCCTTTTTGGTAGATCTTTTCATTGGCGCTAATAATTGCTTCGCGGACTGCTAAGCTTTCATTGGAATAGCCTGTCTGCTGATCTAGTTCACCGGGAGTGAGTTGAGGAATTCGCTCTTCCAGTTCTGATAATACAGTCGATATTGCTAATTCGCTGGCGACTTCGCCGCTTTTATATCCGCCCATGCCGTCCGCTAGGGCAACCAGACCAATATCTAAGTTCTCGCCCAAGAAATCTTCATTGTGCGAGCGTACTTTTCCTGTGTCAGTACGTCCGGCAACTGATAAAATTCCTTTTAAATTCATTAGATTAGGTATATTTTTGAATGATTATTTTAGTGTTGAACATGCGCGTAATTGTTCGGAAAATTCCAATGCAGTAGCGAACCTTTTTGATGGCTCTTTTGCCAGTGCTATTTCTACCACATTTACGAGGTTATTAGGAAGATTCGGTCTAATTTCTCGAATATTTTGGTGCGGTTCGTTCACAATTGTTTGCATTAGTTTAGCCATCGAATTGCCCGAAAATGGGGGTACCCCAGTTAATAGTCTATATAAAGTGGCACCTAGAGAGAATATATCGGAGCGAGCATCTAATTCTAAGCTGCCTAATTGTTCCGGCGACATATAAAAGGGTGTGCCTAAGAAAGAACCAGCCAGTGTCTGAGTGGAGTTTGCAATATGGGCAATACCAAAGTCTCCTAGTTTTGCTAGTGATTCTTTATGGTTGTACAAAATATTAGCTGGTTTCACGTCTCGATGAATAATTCCTCGGCAGTGTGCGTAATGAAGAGCGTCAGCGCACTGTGCTATTAATTCTATAATCAGTGCTTGAGGTAATAATGCTTTTGGTTGGCTGTAATCTTGTAGTGACCTACCGCGAATATATTCCATCGCAATATAGGCAACACTGTTAGCGTGACCAGAGTCAATCACGCCAATGATATTCTTGTGTTGAAGAGATGCAGCAGTCTCTGCTTCACGCATAAAGCGTGCGAGCAATTCAGTTTCTAGCGCATTTTTTTCGTCGTAATTAATCTCAAGGATTTTAAGTGCTACGGGTTGTTTATCATTATTATGATCTTTGGCGAGAAAAATTGTGCTGCCTGTGCCTTTACCAATATTACGGACTATTTCATAACGCTCATTGAATAGTGCACTGCTATCATCTGCTGATTTTTTAATAACAGGTTTTTTCTTTTCAACCACATCTATGCTGTTTTTGCTATCAAGACCTGTCTGCAAATTAGTGATATGAACGTAAACAATATTAGCTTTGTCAGGTTGCTTGATAATCTCATAATCTTGAGCAAGATTTTTCAATAAAGAGATTAGTTTCTCTGATTGCTTACATTGCTTATAAAGAGCATATGCTGCATCGAGTTTTCCTTGGCCTTGAAAATTGAGTGCTAGGCGAATATTTTTGTAATCCAGGTCATCTTTTTTCGACCTGGGAGTCTGGTAGCGAATACCTAAATGGGAGGATCTATAAACCAAGACAGCAGTGAGAACTGCAGCAATAATTAGGAAAGAAGTTTGGATGTTATTTCCTAAATTATTGTATTTTACCAATAGACCAGTCGTGACAACGGCAGTGCCAATGATTGCGTACAATAAAGCACGTGATTTTTGCGCGGTTATGGTCATTGATTGTTGTTGGACTTCATCTAAATTCAGTGATTTACGGATCTTAGCAACAGAATACACAGCAGGTGTTATCGTAGCCAACTAAACGCTGTACACAGGCGATGAAATACATGTATTTTCAATGTCTTTCGTTGATTTGTGATGGGCAACACAATTTCAGTCGAGGGGCTATTTGCGTAGAATAGCCATAGAAGCATTTTCATCAATTTAACCGAGGTTAAATTATTCAGTGTTTGACTTAACAAGCATAAGAGATTGGTATCAGACTGATGCAGGCGAATTAATTTCTCGTGCCATCGAGCAACACTTGTGGAGAATCACTTCTTGTATATTTGGCTACAGTGCTATTCAAGTGGGCGATATATTTGCTGATCGCCAGCTATTAAAAAACTGTACGATATCTGATCAGATTAGTGTTGACCGTTCCCAAGCTGCAGACATTATATGTAGTCCAGCAGCCTTGCCTATATGCAGTGACAGTACAGATTTAATTGTATTGCCACACACGCTCGACTTCACTGAAAAGCCGCACGAGATTCTAAGAGAAGTTGAGCGTTGCTTGGTGCCGGAAGGCTATATGATTATTGTTGGCTTTAATCCCTACTCCTTCTATGGGCTGTGGCGTTTATTTCTGTCTCGTAAAAAGCTAGCGCCATGGAATGCAAAATTTTATAGTGTACGGAGGCTTAGAGACTGGTCTTCTCTATTAGGATTTGAGGAGGTGGAATTACATTTCACCGCTCACCTGCCTCCATTTAAGCGAATTCAAAGCTGGAAGAAGATGCAGTCACTAGGGCGGCTTCTTCAGTATCAATTAACTAATATTGGTGGTGTGTATATATTTGTAGCACGCAAGCGCGTAGCGAGGTTGACGCCACTTAAACGTGTATGGCCGACCACAACTAACAGAATACTCACAGGTAAACTGCCAAAACCAACTGTAGGGATGCAAGAAGATGTCGAGTCACGTTGAAATTTTTACCGATGGTGCATGCCGAGGGAATCCTGGTCCGGGTGGCTGGGGAGCGTTACTAAGGTTTGAAGGCGCTGAAAAAACACTGAAAGGTGCGGTCACAGACACAACCAATAACCGAATGGAATTACAGGCTGCCATCTCTGCGTTAGAAAGTTTGTCGAAACCCTGCAAGATTCAATTAACGACCGATTCTCGTTACGTGATGGATGGCATTCAACAGTGGATGCAGAATTGGAAAAAGCGGGGTTGGAAAACAGCTAGTAAGAAACCTGTTAAAAATGAAGATCTATGGCGCAAGCTAGATGAGTTAGTTAGTGCGCATGAAATTGATTGGCGTTGGGTGAAAGGGCATAGTGGTCACCGGGAGAATGAGATTGTTGACCAGCTGGCGAATGATGCAATCGACGAAATGAATCTTTGATGATTATATAAAAGATAAAAGCGATACTAAGATGAGACAAATAGTACTGGATACAGAAACAACCGGTTTGGAAACTTCAGACGGGCATCGCATTATTGAGATTGGTGCGATCGAAGTGAATAATCGACAGGTCACAGATCGTTTTTATCATCAGTATCTAAACCCTGAGCGTGATATTGATGCTGGTGCTGAAGAGGTTCATGGGATCAGTTTGGAGTCGTTGCAAGATAAGCCAAAATTTTATGATGTATGCGAAGAGTTTTTGGATTTTATACGCGATGGTGAATTGATAATTCATAACGCAGCATTTGATGTGGGATTCTTGAATTATGAGTTGAAGTGTATTGACCATAAGTTAAAAGATATTCATGAAATCTGTAAGGTCACAGATACATTAAAAGAAGCGCGCAAAATGCACCCTGGGCAGCGCAATAGCTTAGATGCATTATGTAAGCGTTATGAAATAGATAACTCGCACCGTGAACTTCATGGTGCATTATTAGATGCGCAAATCTTGGCAGATGTTTATTTGGCGATGACTGGTGGGCAGGTGTCTCTCAGTTTGGCGGCCACCACTGAAGCGCAGAAGAACAGTAAAAAATCACGGAAGCAAACAACTAAAGTGCATGATTTGAATGTGATTAGCGCTAGCCAAGAAGAAGTCGCTGAACATGAAAAAATGTTACAACACATCGCACAAAATAATGCTGATCAAACCACTGTTTGGGAAACTATGCTGGAGTCTGAGAAAAGCTAGTCATTGTGTTTTAATATACGTGACTTTTGTCGATCCCAGTCACGATCTTTTTCGGTGCTACGTTTATCGTGTTGCTGTTTGCCTTTTGCTACACCGACTTGTACTTTTGCTCGACCTTTTACCCAGTACATTTTCACTGGGACGATGGTGTATCCCTTGCGGTCAACCGCGCCAATTAGTCTATCAATCTCATTTCTATGCATTAACAATTTGCGTGATCTCACCGGATCAGGCTTGATATGAGTTGAAGCGGTGGGGAGTGCGGAAATATGTGCCCCCTGTAACCAGGCTTCACCAGCTTTTAAGGTGATATAACTTTCTTTTACTTGAATGCTTTTTGCGCGTAGGCTTTTTACTTCCCACCCTTCTAAGACGATACCCGCTTCATAGGTGTCTTCGATGAAGTAATCATGACGAGCTTTCTTGTTGAGTACAATAGTATTGTCGGTTGATGGTTTTTTTTTCTTGCTCATGGGCTCATTATAAACAGCTACCAGCTGACACGCTTATTTTTGTCATTTACTTGAGACTGGCTGCAAAATTGATCAGAATGTGGAGTCTAACAATAAAACACAGTCAGTATGCCTACTAAAAATACATCAATACATGGTGAGTGGTCCTCGCGGTTAGCATTTATTTTGGCAGCAGCTGGGTCAGCAGTGGGGCTTGGTAATATTTGGAAGTTCCCTTATATGGCTGGTGAAAATGGCGGAGGTGCATTTGTTTTAATTTATCTCGCTTGTATTGCAGTGTTCGGTTTGCCAATTATGATGGCTGAGGTCATGTTGGGCCGGCGTGGAAGGCAAAGCCCAATCAATACAATGAAAACCCTTAGCCAGCAAGAAAATGTACATAAGGCTTGGAGTCTACTGGGTTGGAGTGGCGTGCTCGCAGGAGTGTTAATACTTTCTTATTACAGCGTTATTGCAGGTTGGTCACTTTCTTATGTGTTAGAAAGTGTTTCCGGCTCATTGCAAGGTATTTCGGGAACGCAAGCGGGTGCTTTATTTGAAAGTCTTGTAGCAAGTCCTTTGACATTAATTCTTTGGCATACACTGTTCATGGTGATGACTATGATTGTAGTGGCTAGAGGAGTGAGTGGTGGCTTGGAAGTGGCGGTGAGATATTTAATGCCATCACTGTTGATATTGATTTTTGTATTAATCGGATATTCAGTTTCTCAAGGCCATTTCATGCTGGGCGTTGAGTTTATGTTTACACCTGATTTTTCAAAAATTAACCAAGATGTATTGCTTAGTGCAATGGGGCAGGCATTCTTCTCGTTGAGTTTGGGTATGGGCGCAATTATGATTTATGGCTCATATCTTTCCCAGCAAGCCTCTATTGCTAAAACAAGCTTTGCTGTCGCGTTGATGGATACTTCTGTGGCGATACTTGCAGGCTTGGCGATATTTCCTATTGTATTTGCAAATCAATTGGATACAGATCAAGGGGCGGCCTTAATCTTTAATACTTTGCCGCTGGCATTTGGGCAAATGCCAGGTGGAGTGATATTTGGAACATTGTTTTTTGTGTTGTTAGTGTTTGCTGCGTGGACATCGTCGATTTCGCTAATCGAACCGGCAGTAGCATGGTTGGTTGAAAGAAGAGGTTTAACGCGTATTAAAGCGAGTATTATTTGTGGATTTATTACTTGGTTGGTAGGTTTGGGGACAGTGTTTTCTTTCAATATATGGAAAACATATACACTGTTTGATAAAACAGTGTTTGATTTATTGGATTATCTAACGACGAATATTATGTTGCCGTTAGGTGGCCTGTTGATTGCGGTGTTTGTTGGTTGGAGCATGCGAGAGAGCTCTGTTCGTGATGAAATGGCAATGTCTAACCCTGTGCTTTATCAAGTATGGAGATTTTTGATTCGTTTTGTGACGCCAGTGGGTGTATTGCTAATATTTCTGAATGTCATAGGGATTATCTAAAAGGAATTATTTAAAATTGTGTCTAGCGTTAGTCGTAGTGCTTTAGTGCCGTATTCGGCCGCGCAAATGTATGCGTTGGTGAATGACATTGAAAGTTATCCAGAATTTGTTCCATGGTGTTCTAGTAGCACCTCAAAAGAAATTTCATCTAATGAAAAAGAAGCAGCATTATATTTTTCGCGCGGGGCAATTAAAACCTCTTTTACTACCAGAAATACATTGTCTGCAGAAGAACGCATTGATCTGCAATTGGTTGATGGTCCATTTAGTCAGTTACAGGGTGTTTGGCAATTTATTGATATTGATAGCGAAGGCTCGCGTGTACAACTTGATGTGGACTTTGAATTATCTAGCCGTATGCTTAAGATTGCGTTGGAGTCATTCTTCAGTCAAATTTGTGACCGTTTAGTAACTTCGTTTGTCCAGCGTGCCAATGATGTTTATAAATAACCTTGGGTGCTTATATTTATATGTGCTACTTACAAATTGTTTATTAATGAATATCCAAGTTCTGTATATCAATCAAAACATTCAGTCTTTGGTCAATACGGAAGTGCCTGAAGGTGTATCCGTGAAGCAGGCAATTAAGAAATCAGGATTGTTAGATAAACACCCGGATATTTCCTTAGATAAAAATCAAGTTGGTGTGTTTGGTGAATTGGCATCTTTGGAAACTGTGCTGCATGAGGGTGATAGGGTTGAAATCTATCGCCCATTGAGTATGGATCCTATGGAAGCACGTAGATTGCGCGCCAAAGTATAGAATAATGATTTGGTGTTTTAGAATTCAATCTTGACCGCTAACTAGTACCTCGGATTGTTTGGCGAGGATTATCCTATTGGTATTATTTTTGTTATTCCTCTGAGAGTGTTTCGGGGAAATATCCGCTCCATGCAAACCAATAAGCAATATGGCCAGGCAATCTAGGCAGGCTTTGATTGTTAGGACCAGTTAATTCAGTCTCGCTCAATTTCCATTGCTTGCCTTCTACAAACAATTCTCCATCTTTGTTTAAGCTGAATTCTTTTCCTTCAGAGCGATAAGCTCTAACGGTTTGAGTTGAAGCATTGCCAATGATGACTACAGGGATAATGCCTACATGGTCATTAATCGCCTGTGGTTTTTCAAACAATTTTAGTGGCCAGGCTTTTTTAGCACCACTAATACGCAAACCAAATACTTGATCTTTTTGTTGTAATGATTTGTTTGCAAGATGAGCAGGAAACATTAATTCATCGCTACCAAAGTAGGCACCATATGCGACACCAGGCGAGTAATCACGTTTAAAGCCAGTATTGCTGCTGAGTACTTTTGTATCTGGGTGTTGGGCTAACCATTCTCCCCATGTGGTGGTGACGACAGGAAGTACTTCTAGTTCAATATTGCTATTTGTTAGTGGGCCGACAACGGGTTTGCCGCTGAATTGATTCCATAGTGTATGGGTTTCTTGGTCATACATTAGTTTGTTTGAACGATATAAAAATCCTGATGAGCCAAAAATTAAAGCTGGCTTGTCAGCATCAAGTTGTGTTTTATACAAAATGCCAGAACCGCACAATGTGCAATAAGCAAGAGAAACTGGAACGCCGCCAATCACATCATTAAACATCTCATGCCAATCCATAATCTGATAAGGGTAGGCGCGTGTGTCACCGTTGATGGTAATACCAAAGACTAAATCTTTTGCTCTCAGGTAGCTTGCTTCCTGTGGCCAGATAATTTTCGGCCTAGTCAGTGCGGGAATGCCATCTTTGCGGACACCACCCCAGGTGATTTCATGTAAGCGAATTTTGCGTTCAATATCATTATAGAAAAATACTTGGAATTGTGGGTCAATACGACTAAATATATGGCTTAAAAATAATTCATTGTTTTTAAAGCTTTCTATAGGATTGGCTTCTAGCCAAACCATCCAATTAAACCAGCGTTTACCCAACTCTTGCCCTGTTAGTTTCTTTAATAGTGGTAATGTATGTGCGGAGTCTTCGGGGAAAAAACGTAGCGTGCGAATTAGTGCAGGTACCACATCAGGATTATTTCTTTTTGCTATCCATTCTCTAGCATTGGCACGTTCCTCAGTTGAGCCGTAAAGGTCTATTGCGTATTGGTAAGTCTCTTTTTGTGCAACAGTATCATCTGCAAATGAAGCGCTGGTTGCGCATATTAATGTTAGAAATAAAAGGTGGAGTCTGGTCATGGTGTTAACACTTTGAATAGGCTGTTTTAACTAGACCGATGTTGTGTAATCAAGCTTACATTTAGAATGACTATTTATTTGATTCTTTTTGTAATGCGCTCTTTAGTATTTTTGCATTATAGGCAAGCCAATAACTACAGCTAAGTGCACATAGGCATGAATAAAAATAGAACTCACCATTGATGAAGTGCAACGTTGCCACCGCAGATAAAATACCAAAAGAGTGTAATAGATTGTTTGTGCTCACAAATTCCTCTCGTTCTAGACCATTCAAATCGTATGTTTGTATACAATCTGTTATTGGCACTAGAGAGAGGAAAATTAATCTTAAATTGCGAGCAAACTCACAGATTTGTAAGTTTTAACTATAGTTTTTCTCAGAGATGCTAGTGACTACCAGTTGCGAGGGCGACCAGTATCTAAGTGTAAAAAACCACTTTTCGAGTAATAGCCAACACCGCCGGCTTGTAGTGATATGGCAACATCGCGAAGTTTTTTCAGTTCTATATCCGGAAGACGAACATCGACCGCTTTGCCTTGCATATGTAAGCTGCGTTTGGCGACACCCGATGTGCTTTTGCGCAAGGACTCATTCGTCTTAGCTGAACGATAACCAGAAATTATTTCGAATGGTGCAGTCGATTCAGTAAGGGAGTGTAAGTTGTGCAACATGTCGATAAGACGTAGATCGATCTGTGCGACTTCTTGTGTGCGGTGATCGCGTAAAATGTAATTAACTTTTGCCAATTCATCTAATATGGGAAGATTATTTTTCCAATAACAACATTGTAATGTTTCATTGGTATGCAGGTTAACAAAAGACAGGGTCTTTTCAGTTGTAACATTGGCGCTGGAATTAGCCAGGATTAAATGTGGGAAAGAAACCGTTACTGCACTAGTGGAGGCGGCGATTAAAAATTTGCGTCTATTTAGGTGAGTAGGTCTTCTTGCATTCGGTTGTTGAGCCAAAATTTACCCCTGTATATATACTTATAATTAACATTTTAATTATCCGCATTATACAAGCTCGCCAGCACTTGGGTATCCCGATTGTAGATGTC
>JBGCDS010000007.1:0-207927 GCA_045105615.1 Gammaproteobacteria bacterium | reverse complement strand
AAAAAACCTCATAGACGTAAAAACACTCGCTTTATGTTGTACTAACTAAACAATATTTAAGCCATGTTAGAAAGAATAGCCTTCTTGACGTCTTCAAGTTTAGCATCAATGGTAATCATTTTACTTGTTGCTTGTTTAATTGCTGTATCTGGATCTTTTAACCCATGACCAGTCAGCGTACATACTACCGAACTTCCCTTAGGAATTTTTCCACGCTTGATATCTCTCAACGCACCAGCAACCGATGTTGCCGATGCTGGCTCACAGAATACGCCTTCATCACTAGCTAATGTCCGTTGTGCAGCCAGTATCTCTTCGTCAGTACATTCATCAAACCAACCACCTGATTCTTTAGAAACAATCCAAGCATTATCCCAGCTCTGTGGATGACCTATACGAATAGCTGTTGCTACTGTTTCCGGATCATCTACCATTGCACCACGCATAAAAGGAGCACTTCCTGCTGCTTGATAGCCAACCATCTTAGGTCTCGCTGTAATAATACTTGGCGTATGGAACTGACAATTACCAGAACACAAACTACATGCCTGTGTTTGGATAGAACCATTGTCACTGGCACACTCTGTATAACCAATCCAATGTGCTGTTATATTTCCCGCGTTACCTACTGGTAAGCAATGAAAATCTGGGGCTTTACCAAGTTCTTCGACAATTTCAAATGCAGCGGTTTTCTGACCTTGAAGTCGGTATGGGTTAATACTATTGACTATATCTACCGGTGCGTGATCTGCCACTTCTTTCACTAAACGCATACCGTCATCAAAATTACCGCGTACCTGTATCACGATGGCTCCATGTATCATGGCTTGAGCTAATTTCCCCATCGCAATTTTGCCATCAGGAATTAATACGAATGCTGTAATCCCTGCACGTGATGCATACGCTGCCGCAGCCGCTGAAGTATTACCAGTAGAAGCACAGATAATTGCCTGACTTCCCTCTTGAACAGCTTTAGTCACTGCGACTGTCATACCACGATCTTTAAATGATCCCGTAGGATTAAGTCCTTCATATTTCAAATACAATGAGACATCATGCTCATTAGCAACTTTTATGTTATTGCATAAAATTAAAGGCGTCTTACCCTCGCCTAAACTAATAATCCTTCCATTAGGATCTATAGGTAATCTTGGCAAATAGCGTTTAATTAAACCAGTGTAATGTGTTTCTATATCTTGCATAAACTTAACCTAAACTTTCCAAACGAATTCTAATAATTTTGCCCGTTACTGTTATCAGGCTCTCTATTTTCTCAATCGCTGCCATCATATTTGATTCAAGCACATTATGAGTCAACATAACTAAAGGCACGCAATCCTGTTCATCTTTCTCTTCTTTTTGAACGATAGCTTCAATACTAATCTCTTGATCTGCAAATATACGTGTCACATCTGCCAACACGCCAGCTTGATCTTGTACTTGCATGCGCAGATAGAATGCTGTTTCTACTTGATCCATTGTTAACACATCGATGTCTTGTATCGCATCAGGCTGGAATGCCAAATGAGGGACACGATTACCTGGATCTGTTGTCAATGCTCTCACCACGTCAACAAGATCTGCTACTACAGCAGAAGCTGTTGGCTCAGCACCCGCACCAGGACCATAATACAAAGTAGGTCCAACAGCATCAGCTCGCACTAATACTGCATTCATCACACCATCGACATTAGCAATTAATCGTCTATGAGGAATTAGTGTCGGATGCACACGCATTTCTAATCCAGATTCAACACGTCGAGCAATTCCCAGGTGTTTAATTCGATAACCCAACTCACCAGCATATTCAACATCTGCACGAGTGATTTCTGAGATACCCTCTGTATAGACTTTCTCAAACTGCAATGGCACGCCAAAGGCAATCGAAGCAAGTATTGTTAGTTTATGAGCAGCATCAATTCCTTCAACATCAAAGGTTGGATCAGCTTCGGCATAACCCAATGCCTGCGCTTCTTTAAGCACATCCATGAAGTCACGGCCTTTATCACGCATTTCCGTCAATATAAAATTGCCCGTGCCATTTATAATACCGGCAAGCCACTCTATTTGATTGCCTGCTAAACCTTCGCGAATAGCTTTAATAATAGGGATACCACCTGCCACAGCAGCTTCAAAGGCAACCGTGACACCTTTACGCTGAGCAGCTTCAAATATTTCATTACCATGCAAAGCAATCAGCGCCTTATTAGCGGTAACAATATGTTTGCCATTTTCAATAGCTAGTAATACAAGTTCTTTGGCTAACTCAGTACCACCAATTAATTCTAGAACAATATCAATACTGGGGTCATTGACGATTTCATTTGAATCAAGTGTTAACTTAACGTTATCTAATTCTGCACTACGCTTCTTATTGATGTCGCGCACACTGGCTGCAACTAGTTCTATAGATCGACCCGCACGCCTTGCTATCTCTGCTGCATTTCGTTGCAGTACCGTGGCGGTTCCTCCGCCGACAGTACCTAACCCTAAAATTCCTATTGTGACTGGTTTCATGATGCTATTTGTTCTCTTTTGTTATTCAAAATCGCGGAACATTTTTTTTATTCCACGTAGTGCTTGACGCGTTCGGTGTTCATTTTCTATCAAACTAAAACGCACATGGCTGTCGCCATATTGTCCAAAACCAACACCAGGTGAGACAGCGACTTTTGCCTGTTCTAACATTTGCATAGAAAAATCAAGCGAGCCCTGTGTAGCAAACTTCTCAGGTATTTTTGCCCAAACAAACATAGTGGCCTTTGGTGGCTCCACATGCCAACCCATACTATTCAATCCCTCGACCAAAACGTCACGCCGCGAACAATACATATTTCGTATTTCTTCAACACAATCCTGTGGGCCATCAAGTGCAGCAATCGCTGCAACTTGTATGGGCGTAAACATTCCGTAATCAAGATATGATTTTAATCTCGACAATGCACCCACAAGTGTTTTATTCCCGCACATAAAACCGACACGCCAACCAGGCATATTGTACGTTTTAGACAGGGAGTAAAATTCTGCTGCAATATCTTTAGCTCCTTTCACTTGTAGAATCGATGGAGGTTCATAACCATCGAATGTAATCTCTCCATAAGCAATATCGTTAATCACCCAAATATTATGTTCTTTGGCAATCTCGATTACGCGTTCAAAAAATTCTAGTTCCACACATTGAGTCGTTGGGTTAGCTGGAAAGTTAAGAATAATTAACTTCGGTTTTGGCCAAGCGGCATTAATAGATTTCTCTAACTCTTCAAAAAAATCTGTATCTTCAGTCAATGGCACATAAATGACTTCCGCGCCAGCGATAACACAACCATAGGGATGGATAGGATATGCTGGATTAGGCACCAACACTGCATCACCGGGACTTAACATCGCCAAGGCTAAATGCGCTAAACCTTCTTTCGATCCTATAGTAACAATGGACTCAGTCTCTTCATCTAAATCTACGTCAAATTTGCGCTTGTACCAGCCACAGATAGACTTCCTAAGACGTGGGATTCCACGCGACACCGAATATCGATGGGTATCGCTACGTTGGGCAGCTTCGACCAATTTATCGACAATATGAGCAGGCGCACCTTGATCAGGATTGCCCATGCCGAAATCGACGATATCTTCACCTTCTGCACGAAAAGCTGCCTTCCTCTCGTTGATGATATTGAAAATATACGGTGGTAACCGTTTAATTCTAGGAAAATCTTCCATTGATGCGTTATTCCAGAACTTAAAGTACTATTTAATGAATTTGTAGGCGAAAATTAGACCGTGCATTTTACAGAAGACAAGCCCTCGGGTAACTACATTATTAATGAGTACAGCGAAAATACTGTCACTATAAACAGTCAATGTTACGAAAAATCGCTATATCTCTCTCCAAACACATTTATTGAGTCAATACCTCTCAGTCAAAGCGCTAATTTAAACCTAGAATCGATCCAATTTATTATCGATCTAAAACCTGAATTAGTGATACTAGGCAGTGGTATGTCATTACAATTCCCACCGGCCTTAGTAATTGCTCACTTTGCAAGCAATAAGATTGGATTTGAAGCAATGGATCATTCAGCAGCTTGCCGCACCTATGCGGTATTGAGTTCTGAGCAGCGTGATGTAGGTATGCTGTTATTGATTGATTAACGAGGTAGATACTTCAACGGGTCAACAGGATTACCATCTTTACGAATTTCAAAATGCAGTTTTGCTCGATTAGTCCCTGTGGAACCCACTTCCGCAATTTTCTGACCTGTTTTAACTACTGAACCTTCAGCGACAAATAATCTTCTGCTATGTGCATAGGCACTAAAGAAGCTATCGTTATGCTTAATGATTAATAAATTCCCATATCCACGTAAGCCGCTACCAGCATAAACAACCTTACCGGCAGATGCTGCACTCACCACCGTGCCTTCTTTGGCAACAATATCAATTCCATTATTGCTACCTGAAAACTTACTTAATAGCTTACCTTTTACGGGCCAACGCCAATCACCCACTGGAACTGTCTTTACTGGCTTACTTGGTTTGGGAGCCGCTTTTGATGTTGATGATTTAGTTGGTTTTTTTGCACCTCGAATAGGCGCAGTAGAATTAACACGTAATTTTTGGCCGGGATAAATCGTATACGGCCGAGAAATATTGTTCCACCGCGCAAGTGACTTAGCGTCCACACCATAACGCCAACTTATAGAATGTAAGGTGTCACCTTTTTCAACGATATGATAACTATTATGATAATAGCGTGGTTGCTTAGGTTTAGATGCACAACCGTAAAGTAGCACAATGAAACATAAGCAAATAAAAAATATTCTCATGTTAATTAAAACGAGTGATTAATGGGTAGAGACCCATGCAATGGCAACGCCAAGTAAAACGACAAATATCCATCCTAACCATTCGATATATTTTAATAACATAGGTTCAATGCGAGGGCCTGCAAATTTAATAATTCCTGCCACCAGGAAAAATCTAGCCCCTCTTCCTACAAATGAAGCCAGTATAAACGGCAGCAACGGTTGCACCATGACGCCAGCTGTAATAGTAAAAAGCTTGTATGGAATAGGCGAAAATCCAGCAATAAACACTACCCACACACCCCACTGTTCGAACCAATCACGCGCGTGAATATAGCTATCCCAATATTTTGTAGTTTCTAGCCATTGCGAAATCAAATCAAAGGCAAAATAACCAATAGCATATCCTGCTATTCCTCCAAGCACTGAAAACACAGTGGTTAAGAAAGCAAACCAAAATGCCTTATGCGGTAAACGCATACACATGGGAGCAAGCATGACATCAGGAGGAATAGGAAAAAACGATGATTCAGCAAAACTTAATCCGCTTAAAATTGTTGGTGCACGTTTATGTGCAGCAGCAGTCATACATTTTTCATAAATCGTTGAAAATAATTTCATTTAAACAATCATTAACCTCGTACTAAAGGTACAAATGAAACATCTTCTAATTTTTCTTGAGTGACACCTTCGCTAGTTCTTTTCAACGTCAGTAATTGCTGCGCACTATCTTGATCACCCACAGGGATAATTAAACGTCCACCAATCGCTAATTGATTAATTAGTGAATTAGGAATTTCAGGTGCAGCCGCAGTGACAATAATGGCGTCATAGGGTGCATAGCTTTCCCAGCCCCAGGTACCATCAGATAGTTTACACTGCACATTTCTCAAACCTAGCGATATTAATAATTTTCGCGCTTGTTGATGTAATGGTTTAACCAGCTCCACGGTATAAACTTTTTCTACAATATGCGCGAGTAACGCTGCTTGATATCCTGAACCGGTACCAATTTCCAATACCTTACTAGGAACACCTTCAGCGATTAATGCTTCTGTCATTCTAGCCACAGTATATGGCTGAGAAATAGTTTGTTTATGCCCTATAGGTAAAGCATCATCTTCATAAGCTCGCGTAGCCAATGCTTCATCAACAAATAGATGTCTTGGTAATGAGCGCATCGCTTCTAAGACCTTAACACTGCGAATACCTTTAGCGCGTAAACGATCAATTAAACGATCACGTGTACGTTGCGAAGTCATGCCTATGCCTTGAATATTCTTATTCATGGCTAATATCACAGTCACTCAGCCAGCGGCTGATCAAATCTATTGAATTGTACTTAGTTAGGTCAACTTGAATCGGCGACACTGATACATAGTTTTCACTAACTGCATGAAAATCCGTTCCTGGACCTGCATCTTCCTCAGGACCTGCTGCACCTACCCAGTAAATTGTTTTTCCTCGTGGGTCTTTAGCCTCGACCGCAGGCTCTGATTTGTGCCGACTGCCCAATCTAGTTGTTTGCACACCACGAATATCCGCTAAGGGAATATCTGGGACATTGACGTTAAGAATTGTATCCTTAGGCAATGGCTTATTGATCAGTTGTTGCACTATATTCTTGGTGACAACTGCGGCAGATATAAAATGTTCAGCTTGAAATGAGTTAATAGAAACAGCCACTGCAGGAAAACCTAAATGTCTACCTTCAATAGCCGCAGCAACGGTACCTGAATAAATCACATCATCACCCAAATTAGGCCCGCAATTAATACCTGCAACGACCATATCAGGCTCATCTTGCAACAGACCAGTGAGGCCTAAATGGACACAATCAGTAGGCGTGCCATCAACCTTATACCAAGCTGTTTCTACCTCATTAGCACGCAGAGGCATTTGCAAAGTCAGTGAATTACTTGCAGCACTTCGGTCTATATGAGGTGCAACTACACTGATTTTGGCAATTTCTTTAAGTGATTGAGCTAGGGCCACGAGGCCTGGCGCCTGGTAACCATCATCATTGCTAAGTAATAAATGCATGCATGTAATCGAGTAAAATGTGTACTATCTAGAATGTAAAATCCACCTATAATAACAGGCAAGTGGCTAAGCTTCGTAGTAATAATTTAATTGATCATAACACTCATGTCAGACGATAAAAAAAATCAAAGTGATTCTCCCAGCTTTGCCGAGTTACTCGATGGCGTGAAGGTATTATCAAAGCACGATAAAGTCGTTCATGAGACGCCAAAACCACGTCCAATACCAAAACAATCTCATCGAGATGAACAGAAAGTCATGGAAGAGCTGTTAATCAGTCCTAACGAACATGAGGATATGCAACCGGGTGATAGTCTTTCTTATGTACAAATAGGGATTCAAAAACAGGTCTTTCGTAAGCTTAAACGTGGCCAATATAGTATTGAAGCCGAGTTAGACCTGCACGGCTCAACCAGACTCGAGGCACAGCAACAGCTGAATGAATTCGTCAATGAATGTCGGGATTATGGTATTCGCTGTGTTCGGATTATTCATGGCAAGGGATATGGTTCAAGCAATCAAGGGCCAGTAATAAAACCATTAGTTAATCAATGGCTACGACAACGTGCTGAAATATTAGCATTTTGCTCTGCAAGACCTGTGGACGGTGGCACCGGCGCTGTATACGTTTTACTAAAGTCTGCTTAAGGATTGTTAACGCTGCAATAAATAGTTTTTATAATAACGAATATCATCACGTATCAACTCAATATCAATCGATTGAGTATATTTAATTTGATCAAACGCATCCGAGAATTCATCAGCGTTCGTCGCCGCCACGCCATTAACAGAAATAATCAAATCACCTTCCTGCAAATCAAATGTTTTTGATATCTCTTCCTCGGCAACACTTTTTACTTCAAATGCAGCTAGTTGACCATCTTGCATATGTGGAACTAAATTAAATGTCGTTATAAAGTTTTTAGGCTGATCAAAAAACTGTTCACGATCTTCATTAGAAACAGTCACAGGTGGAGACCAAACATCTTGGCCAATGGTAGATGTAATATCTACACTCAAACTCCTCAGCGTTAATGTCAGCACTTGATCATTACAATAAAAACTAACACGACTGCGACGCACATAGTCTAGTACACAACCTGCAACTACATCACCAATGCGCAGGACTAATTCGTTGCGTTTTTCTTTATCGAAGAGGACAGCAATTGAATCAGAGTTGTTCATTACAACTCCGCTTAATTCAAAATTTGCTAACTTAAGAGGCGCACTTGAAACTGCCGGTATAGATATGGCAAATGACAAGATCGCAACTGATATCCAGTGTAGATTAGACTGGGTAAAAGTCGATCGGATAGTTGAATGTAAATACAGGAACATCTTCAGATCCAAAATTGATCAATTTTACGCGTTGAATAAGTTTCTTCTCGAGTTCCGTATCAGTCAATTCACTACTAACGATAAATACGTCAGTCACTTTCCCTGATGGTGCAATTGATATTTTCAATACTACTTTCCCCTGCAGCTCAGGCGAAGATCGAAGTGCTCTGTTGTACATACTAAATATCGCACTCTTGTTTCGATCAAAAGTAATTTGAATTTTTTCTAAATCACGTTGCGCGGCACGTCCGATACCATCATCAGAACCAGTCCCCGATCCGCCATCTCCTGCACCTAAACCTGCAGGTCCTGAAACACGACTAGCAGTTCTACCACCAAGTCCTGTACCAGATACATCACGACTAAGTGCAGCCGTATTAATACCACCACTACCTTTACCCGTGTTCTTAGTTACTAATGACCGTTCAATTCTTGAAGCAGACCCACCACTATTACTTAATGAGCGCTCACCCAATGTTTGGGAAGTTGTTTTTTTACTAATATCAGCCAATTCATTCTGAAAAGCTAACAACCCTGAACCAGCTGCCACTTCTTTAGCCGTTTTCTTAGGTGGTGCAGGTGCTACTTTCTTTTGTGGTACCGGCTTATTTGCCACCTTCGCAACTTTCTTTTCTTGAACTTTCTTAATTGCCTTTGGCTTTGATGTCTTAACCGGCTTTTTAAGTTTTTGCGGCTCTACCTTCTTAACAATTGGTGGAGGAGGTGGAATTTTTTTCTCAATGAGAATTTTTACAATACGCTTATCTTGCTTTTCTTCTATTGGTACTTCTTTTTCAGGCAAGGGCAAAAAAGGGATAATTAACGCAAATACCAGACACGTCATAGTGACGCGATTAAGTATACGCCTGAATCTTGTTTTCTCTACAGTTGACACTTCCCATGGGAGGCGCCATGAATATACGGCTGCTGTTGTCATAATTCTAACTTGCTTTAGTAGATTCTCTTTGGATGACAGATAATGAAATCTGTTCGAAACCAGCGCTTGAGCAAATCTGCATGACCTGCTTAATCAAGCTAAATGGAACTCCTTTATCACCCATGATTGTAATTTCTTTTTTCTCGCCCTCTTGCACATCCGCTTGCACTTTTAATATTTCTTCTTGAAGTGCTATCTGCAACTTTTGGACGTCCGATTTTTTATTACCAGTAATATTATTTGAACTAACGACTTTCTCACCTTGCAAACTAATGTCATCTTTACTTAGCATTAATACAACAGAAACTCGTGGCTTTTTCTCAGCCATGGATTGTGGCATTTCAATGCCTTTAGCATTAGGCAACACAGTCGGATCAGAAGCATTCACTAGCAAGAAAAACACTAAAATTGTGAATATATCCATCAATGACACAATATTGAATGGCGCTTGCTTCTTAGCGCGATCATGATTGCGCTGCATTCGTTTAACCGTTTTCTTGCCACGCATAATTATCTACCTGCTGTATATACTGGAGCATCGCCCACAGCAATATCTGGAAACAAATCAGCAAATACTGTTTCGCCATCTTTGACTACTTCGGCTGCCCTAACTGAGTCCATAACCTGAACAAGCACGTCGTAGCTAATATCTGGCTCTAACAGTATTGTTGCATTACTTATATCTTGGTGCTTAGATTTTAAGCCTTGCAAATATTCGTTGAGTGCAGTTAACTCATAACCTTGCTTACTATTCTTTATAGACTTAAGCACGCCCTTATTTCGATCCTGTATACGCAAAGAATTCTCACGAACAACAACTTCCAACTCTAAGTTCTTAGTGTTATTTTTAACCACATCAGATTTAGCAGGTAAATCCAATTCCAAAATACTTATTTTGGAAAACACTGCTGTAATCAACAAGAATGGCACCAAGATCACCATCAAATTCATGAAAGCGGTGATACTTAACTCTGCATCTTCTTTGTTGCGTCTTCTTCTGTAGCGTCTTGATCTCATAATGGCTTAACCCAAGTGTTATGCTTCTGCTTCAGCTTGTTTACGAGTGCTAGTAGCAATCGTATTTAATACTTTGACAGATGCCATTTCTAAGCTATCTACAATTTCAGTCGTCTTAGTTTGCAACCAAGAGTGTAATAACAACAATGGAATACCAACCATTAAGCCAAATGCAGTTGTATTCATAGCGACTGAGATACTTGAAGATAGTAAATCTGCTTTTTCAGCAGGACTTGCAGCAGAAATTGCTGTAAATGCATCAATAAGGCCAATAATTGTGCCCAACAGACCTAATAATGTGGCAACATTTGCAAAAGTTGCCAGATAGTGAGTACGCTTTTCTAACTTAGGCACAACTTCCATCAAGCCTTCTTCCATCGCTGTTTCAATATCGTCTCTACGTCTAGAAGATTGAGCACTAGCCAACCCATAACCCATAATACGACTAATAGCGCATTTAGATTTCTCAGCAAAATTCATGGCTTCATTCATATTGCCACTAGCTAATACTGTTTGAATTTTTTTCCAAGCGATTTGGTTCTTAACTCGTGTAGATGAAAGATAAATATATCTTTCAATCGCGATAGCTAAACCAATTGCCAGTACAAACACGATTGGAATCATGAAAAAACCACCGGTTTGAAAAAATGTTACAAAAGACTCATACATACTCATTGGGACTCCCTATTACTTAAATCGTAAATTTATTTTCTACTTTGCTGGTAGAAATCTACTTTGCGTTGAAATACTTCCTTGTCTACCGGCTGTATATATTCGTTAATATGACGCTGTAGAAAAAAATCACCCTCCCCTGGTAATGATGCTTTCCAAGGAACAATGACTAGACTTTTAGGCAATTCTTTATTACCAATAATTGAGATACCATTAAGTTCTTGCACATTCTGATCTGCAAATGAACTACTTTGCATAAGTACAGAGATCATTATAAGTAAGAAGATTTTCACTACCTCAACTCCACCACTATTTTATTTGACTCTCTCTTCGAGACAAATCACTCATCCAAGCTATGACTTGTTTATCGTCATTTTTTTCAATTTCTTGATATGCTTGATAATGAGATTTCGCACAGACTATTTTCTGTAAATATAGGTCACATAAAATAGCTAAATTTAGATGAGCGTTTGCGTAATTCGGATACTCGGCCAACGCGCTTTTATACATATTTTGAGCTTCTTCAAACTGGCCTTTTTCACGCTTAATAATGCCTGCCTGATTTAATGCGTAAGGATTGCTCGGATTCAACTTAACGGCTGTTTCAATGGCCTCATCGGCCTTATCTATTTGATCTAATTTTCTATATGCAATCGCGATATTCACCCATGGACCTGAGGCACGTGATTCTTTTTCTGCAACTTTTTTGAAAATGTCGATCGCTTGCAGATAATCTTCTGTTGCCATCGCTTCAATGCCGTAAGCAAATTGCTGTTCAACTGAAGCAGATATTTTGTAATTTTTCTTAACCACTACTGGGCTTGCATCACCATCTTTTGCGGAAGAAGAGATCTTTCCAGGCGCGCTAGCACAGGCTGTTAACAGCAAGGCAACGGCACTTAAAATGATGTAGTTAATATTAATGAATTGTCTCCACAAAAATTTCTGACTTCTCAGTTCTGGCATATCGAGCGGGAACCAGTTCGCCTAATTCACGTAAGCTCTCTCGTATCCATTCGTTATAGACACCATCTGCCGTCCTACGCGCATTAAGCTCAAATAACTCAATCGCCTGTTCCTCAAATGGAAATGCCTGCTCTTCTAGTAATAGGTCATACTGCGCCAGTTCTTCTTCTGAAAGACCTCGAGGCCGATCAGATTGCATTAATGCACGACTAAAGTCGTAGTAAATCAAGCCAGAATAGTACGTTGCAGCAGTCGTTACTTCTTGTACCTTATAAGCGCCCGCTAGCTCAAATGCAGTCAGCGCCCTTTCCATCAAACTTTTCTTCACTTTCAAACTGGTCTTTAATGGAATCTTCAATCGACTGGCATTAAAAGTAGTGTATTTTGGGATCGCTAACTGTAGTGATGCATTCGCAGCAATAAACTTCATACGATCAGTACTCGCAGAACCAGCCGCTGCCTCAGACTTGATAATGTCTTCGCGCCACTGCTTTACTGATTGGGTTTCTTGTCTTGAAGAGTATAGATCTACCAGCGATTGACGTACTTCTAGTGAAGCCTCATAGGGCTTAGGGAATCTTTTAATGTAATTCTTATATATATCTAGAGCACGATAATCATCTTTTTCTTTAGCATACAAATCTGCAGCCACTAAACTTGATGTACGTTGTGTTTCTTTATCATTAGCATCATCTAAACTAATTCTTTCGTATTCTTGTGCCGCCAATAAATTACGCTGATCTTTTTCATACACTAACGCAAGCTTATGAGTAATTGATGACTGCTCTTTGTGATTTGGAAAACGACTTCTGAAATCTTCTAATACAGAAGCAGCTCGTGACCACTGTTCTGATTTAAGCAATAACGTCGCTGCATCATATTGAGCAGCAGGACGAATATCGGAATCTGGCACTATTTGACCAACCCTCAAGTAATGATCGACTGCAGCATCAGTCTCACCTGCAAGTTGACTTGCTTCGCCTTGTTTATAAATAGACGCTGCTAGCTTTTCTTCTAACTTTTTACGCTCTTTTACGTCTTTACCCACTAATAGAATTGCCTGTTGATAGGCAGTTTCTGAATTCGGATAATCATTCAATTCAAATGACGAATGTGCTTTGACTGTCCAAGCACTTTTACGTAATTTGACATCACTTTCCGCAAATTTTTCTACTAACAAGCTAGAAGCTTCAATTGCTCTGGTGTAATCTTTAATCGAAAATAAATCTTCAGCAGCTTTAGTCAAAGCTACCGGCGCCTCTGAATGCGTTGGAAACTTATTAGCGAATTTAAATGTACTATCGATCTGTCTCGATTTAATCTGTGAATTAAGATTAGAGTCTTTAGTTGCTGATAACCAATCATTAAATGCTACTAATGCAGCATAACCAGCTTCTGAGTCTTTAGCATGGGGTTGGTACTGATAAGCAGTCTTCTCAAACTCAGCCACAGCATTTTTATACTCTTTAGTTTCAAACCAAATATCTGCCAGCAAAAAATTCATATGCGCTGAATGTGGATCTTCTGGAAATGAAGCAATATAAGCTTGATACCAGCGTGTTGCTTCTATGTAATCTGGCTTTTTCTTAGTTTTTTGTGCAACTGCATGATAGTACTTAGCCAGATCAACAATATTGGATTTAAGAAACTCAACCACATGTGGTGCAGATTCAATCTTGTTGTGCGACCAGTACTCAGAATTAATATGATAATTTTCAACAAACTGTTTCTTAGCGGTTAATACTTCAGATGGAAACTTACCCTTCTTAAATGAATCAATTGCTCTAATTTGAAAATCAGGTGCTTGCTTATCAAATGAATTATGTTTAACAAATTCTCTAAAGGTATTAGCGGCATCACTAAAACGCTGCTTCTCCAAGAATTGCAGACCTAAACGATCATATATCAATGATTCATAAGGGCGACGACCATACCCATTAAAATAACTCGAGATTTCGGCAGGTCCGCCTAAATAACCATAACTCAAGGCTAATGCTCTCAATGAATCATCTAACAACTCTTTTTCTGGACGCGTAAGTGCTTCAATATCTTTCTCAACATCCTGCTTGATCATGCTATCTATTAGTGCGATAAATGAGTGCAAACCGACATCATAGTCAAGCATCTTAAAATGAGACCAACCTTGCTTATACAACGCATGATTATAAAAACGGCTGTCTTTGCCTAACTGAATTACTTCCGCATAGGCTAATTCGGCACGTTTATACTTTTTATCAACAAATAATGTTTCACCACGACGGAATTGAGCTTCAACGTAGTAATCTGAATTCGGAAATTGAGCAATTAACCGATCCAAACTATTCAACATCTTTTCACGCTCATCGGCTGCCTCATAAGCACGTGATAACTGATATAAAACAACGTCGTTTAGTTGGTAATCAGACTTCTCATCCAGCAGGTATTCATATAAATCGATTGTCTCTTTATAATTAATATCAGTGGTTGTAAATTTCTCTGCGACCTGTGGGCTTGAGACATCAACAGCCTGTAGATCTTCATTCTCTTCAAGCCTTAAATCACCCAATCGACGTATCACCACAGGTGAGTCTTTTTCCTGATCTTCATCAACTAACAATTCACGGTAACTATGAATGGCTTTTTTACGACTACTCTCTACAGGAATGTCGTTTTCCACATCAACTTTCTTACGTTCTAGATCTTCAATCGTATAGTAAGAACCACCACCCCACCCACAGGCTTGCAAGCTTATAACTAATGCATAAACGCAACAAAAACGAATATGCTTCATTCTTCTTCTCCAATAATTTCAGGATTATCAATAGTGGCTTGGTCATAGGCTTGAGCTAACGCAAGTTTGGCCTGTGCTCTATAGCTTTTCATCACCAATTTTCGCTTAACCAATTCACGCACTGCCAATTTTTCAATCAACTTACTTTGTTTCTCATATGCAACCACTAATCGTGGCAATGAATTTTCTATTCTTTGCTTAATTTCATCTATACGATATTGAAAGCCACCAAATCCAAAACTTGCCACTTGATCTACTGTACCAATAGATTCTTCTACTTCTGCTAAATTCATAATTTCTTGTTCGATTGCTTTCAAATCAGTCTTAGCATTCCATTTTCTCTGCGCATATTGCTGTGAAACTTCCCAATAAATACGCCCTTTAAGAATCCTCAATCGTTTCAACCCATCTAGATACTGTTTATTTCTTGGATCCTGTTCACTTAACGCGGTCAACTTAATTTTCAATCGCTCAATACGTTTTATATTTAATAACTCGTCATCATTAACAAACGCTAATACGTCTTGGTCTGCTTCCGCATTGCTTAATGATTCTGTTAATTCATCGTATCTAGATTGAAGGCGTTTTAATTGAGACCTTTTCAGCGTCTTACCAGCGACAGGTGCAGTTTCTTCATAACGTGCTTTGCGTGTATCCAACATAGTGTTATAGACATGAATATTCTCTAACCAATATCGAAGATTTTCTTGAAGAAAAATTAAATCACGGAAATTTTTTACTGCTTCATGAAATTGATGATCTGCCATCAATTCTGATAGGTATCGCATTTCTGGAACAGAAGGAATACTTTTTAATGACCAAAACCAACCTAATAGTGGTTCTTCTTGCGTCTTATTAATTAACGCTGAAATGAACTTCCCTTCTTCAATTGATGCGATAGATTCAGTTAATTTAGTCGTTTCGACTTGATAAGAATTAATGGCATCTTCATATGATTTTACAGCACGACCATTTAATCCTAACTGTCCATAACCATAAGCAATCGCTAACAATCCTTCTTGAACAGGCGTTGTCGTTAATCGACGATTTTTTAACTCTAACCAAGGTGCTAACGCTTTTTCATAATTACCCTGTTCACTATGCGCCCAACCCATAGTTAATAATGAAATGTCAGAATATAGACCACTTAACCTGACATCTTCCAAGTAGCCCTGAGCTTTTTCTGGCTCATCTTTCAATAACGCTAAACCAGCCACTAAATTAGACTTATCTCTGAGTGTTAACTGATCAGAGCTTCTTACTTTTTGTTTACTCGCATATTTTAAATTATTAACACCATCGAGGACATTGCCACTTCGTATATGAGCAATACCAAGATTATGTAATGCATAAGGTTTATGTGATTTAGGTGCCTTCCACCCATCAAGAGTTGCAATCGCTTTTTCAGGTTGACCTATATCCAAATAAACTTGACTCTTCAATAACTTAACATCACTAAAGATATCTGCGTGTACTGCACCTTTTATATTTTGCACATAGTCTGTGGCGTTTGCGAGATAACCACGCTGATAGGATATTTTTGATAGATAATAATAAGCTCTATTTTTAACCGCATCATCGGTGTTTTCTTCAAGTACTCTTGCAAATATTTTGCCCGCTTCATGATGCATACCATATGACAGTTCAATCCCACCTAATAATAACTCGTCATCAGGTCTATGGTTAGCCACTCTATTTAACTGTTGTGCGGCCAGAAGGTGTGTGATTGAAGTAAAATAATCATCTTGGAAGAAATGAAATAATACCTCACCGTAGTGCAAGTCCTTCACGGTATTGATAGCTATCTTTTCTTCAGCCTTTTCATCAGCATGCACAGTCACCTTTGCAATCATGCAAATCACGACTAAACATTTAATCAATTTAGAAAACATAGTTATCTAGCAATAATATTTTTGATATATCGCTTATTGCCATTCTTTAATGACAAATTCAGGCTGCTTTTTAATTGTTCTATCAGAAATTTTTAATTCTAAATATTTAGCACCAAGTCCTTTTTTAACTTTAATATCAGCACCACGACGATAATCACGTCCGTTTGGCCCCTTGCCTACAAGAATCGCCACCAATTCATGTTCGCCACTGGTAACATTACCAAGATATAATTGCTGAACACCACCGCGATGTAATGCGTCGACTTCACGTTTGGTATAAAGATAGTTAGCAACAATTTTATCGTCTAACTTTAATTGCACAGAGTCCAGATCAAAAAAATCACCAACATCTACCGAAACAAAAACCGCAATTTGAGTATTAGCGGGAAAAAGTAATTCTTCTTCTAATACGTATAAATCACGATTAATTTCTAGCACTTCTTTCTTTAAGTGCTGAACTCGCCCATCTAATGACTTAAATTCATCATCTAAATTTTCATCAGTTTGAGTTGCAGCAATAACACTGCCCGCAATTAACATAGAGATTATAAATACTAGTAATTTTGTAGGCATACCTACCTCCTTTAAATTATTCATTCTCATCGGATTAATATCTCACCGAAAAGAACAACTGCAATACTGCCGCATCAAACGAATATGGATCATCAGTGATGACGGAAAGGTCTTCTATCCCGCTATAATCGTCATATTGATAGTCAATATATTCTGCTGAAAAATTCAGCGTGCCATTATTGAATCGTGAATATTCGTCAAAAATCTTATAGCTCACTTTTGCACCAATTGAATAGCTATCAAATGTGCTTAGTTCTTTATCTCTAGCTAGAAAGTTTTGTCGCACCGAGAAATTATTACTATAAAAGTCAGCAGCATCTTGAGTGTAATAACGCCCATAAAAATCTGTTAACCAGCGATCACCAAAATATTGTGAATAAGTGAAATCCAATGTATGCGCCACAATATCCCAGGTATCTCTAAAATAACGATAGCCCAATGATGTCGCACCTTTGAAATCCCAATACTTAGTGGCACGAATAGCAGTTGCTTGGCTCGTACGTGTGCCTGGATATACCTCTGACCCTAAGCCCTGAGGTACGTTACCAATAATGACAAAACGGTATGGATTATTCAGAAAACCATCTTCGACTGTAGCCTCATAAGATAAACTTGCTTTAATTTTGCTAGTGATTACTTGAGACAATGACACGCGATATTGAGTGCGCCTTAAGTCTTCTTCGAACTCAGGGGCATCAACACGCTTTACCGTATCCCAACCATAAGAAAACCCCAAACCTATCGTAGTTAAATCACTGAACATATCATGTGATATATTGAAACCAGCAGTATTAGCTTCGTAATCATCCTCATCACTATAGGTAAAAAATGCACCCATCAATGTATTGTCATGCAAATAGTTGCCACCAATAGTGTATTCATCTCTATCTTCAGAATATTCACTAGCGCCAGCTAACACATCAGGCGATGCACCTGTAATGCTGTCTTGATGATACTTACCGTAAATAGAAAATTTTTGCGCGAAACTTTTGCGCACTAATACTGTGGCTCCATCAACTTCTACCCCACCACCATCATAATAATGGTATTGAATATCCGCTCTGTCTTCTGGTAACTGAACAGAAAATACTGGATGACTTATAATTGACAAGCCAATTATTACGCTGATAATAATCGCGCTTATATTTAGTGGTAGATTAATTACAGCCACAACCACTTCCCTGTGCAGAACCCGCACCTTTAGCACCTTCGCGTGTTTCGTATGTATGTTGCCTAAAAGTGCTAAAGACAGCATCACGATCTGGGTCCATAATCGGATCTGCTAGATGCTCTCTCTCATAAGGAGCCACCCATGGTTCGATAGGCTTAATGCTGCATGCAGTCAAACCGATAATAATGAATAATAAAATAAAAGATTTAATCATCATGACTTATTCATACTTCAATTGCTTAATCTGTTGTTGATAAAGACTAAGGTAACTTTCTTTATAACCACGATGTATGTAGCGAACCTCACCATTTCTATCGATAAGGATAGTCATTGGCATGGCATCTATATCGTATAATTTACTCACCTGTTTTAGGTCATCAAATAGAATTGGAAAATCAATTGCTAATTTTTTAGCTAGCTTCAAAGCCTTTTCTGGTTCTTCATCAATATTGACCGCTAGCAACTCAAAATCATATTCATCATGCAGCCCTCTCAACTCCGAAAGTTTAGGCAATTCTTGTTGGCAAGGGCCACACCATGAAGCCCAAAAATTAATTAATACTACTTTGCCTCTATATTCACTAAGTTTTCTGTTGTCACCTTGATCACTTTTTAAAGTAAAATCAGGTGCTGTCTTTCCTAATAGATCACTACTTGCAACTAGCACACTCATAGAAATCAAACACAGAAATCCTGTAATAATTAGCAAAATATTTTTCATTGTAATTTTATTCATGATGACTTCACATTCTCGTTAAAAGAATACGCCAATGTTAAGTGTTGCTTCTAAATTATGAGTAAATTCATTTTCACCAAGAAGGTCTGTTTCGTAGATGTAATCTCTAAAATCAAATCTCACTGATAACCAATCTGTTGGCAATACCTTCAAACCCACTCCAACGTGATAAGCAAATTCATCTTCTTCGATAAATTCAACATTACCAACACCTGCAAGCACATAAAAAGAACTACTCATGGCAATGTCGCTACCCAAAAACACTTCACCTGGCAATACGTTGTACCCTATTGATAATGCGTAATATTCAACGTCCTGCGTTTCTTGAGGGAACAATGGCAAACCTAGCCGACGAAATGACTCATCATTCACTTCAGATTCAGCGTAAGTAGCTTCAACAAAGAAATCTTCAGTAACATGATAGGCTGCACGTATGCCAATCACAGGTTCAGAGCCAAAATCCTCAATATCTAAGACACCATAGAATGCTGTAATCTCAAAATCCTCTGTATCAATTTTAGGTACCAAAATATCTCGACGATATATGTCTGGCTTAATGACCTGCTCTTGTTCTGCTTCTTGATCATCTTCCGCAAAAACTATGCTGGTATTAATGCTGATAAGCATCATTAGCACTATTGAAATCCATTTCATAACTTATTCCTTACCTTCTTTAAAAGAAAAATCCAATGCCGCCAGTAATTTCATCGAAATCATCTGTTTCATCATCATTCGATAACACAATGTGATAACGATAGTCAGCGCGTATAAAGAAACGCTCAGTTAAATAAAACCTTGCTCCGATTCCAGCATTTGCTAAATCGGAATCAGTGTCTTCAGCATTCACTAATGTTGCTCTAGGTGTATTCTCGAATCGACCATAACCTATCGTGAAATTTGGACTCACCCGCCATTTAGGAAAGGGTGTTGAAACCAGGTTAATGCTGTATATATCCGAGCTGGAGAAATCACCGGCCACTTCTCCATAGGCCAATTCAATCAAGATATTTTGTGAAATTTTATAACCCAAGCGTGCCGTAACAAATGGATCACTTTCAAAGTCACCACCAGAGACACCAAACTCAAAGCGTCGTCTCAAGTAATCATTAACAAGAACGTCACGAAATCTTTTTTTAGTGCCTGCTTGCGTCAACGTACGTTCCATCTGTGAACGCGGAACCCACCCCGTTTTATTTTGATCTGTTCTAACTTTGAACCAGTCTGTTTTTCGTTTAATTATCTCCACCCATTCATAACGATCTACGACATGGAAAATAGGAAAGCCCCTTCCAGGCCCGGTGTGCATTTCAATATAGGGATCAGCGACTTGTACGCTTTGGTGTTTTTCTTCAGCGTACGCAGTTTGATTTGATGTGATCAATATCACAAAGACGAAAAGCACATACTTTAAGTGAGTTATTGCTGTGTTGAGAGTAAAGCTTTCCATGCTTAATATTATTTCCTAAAGTTTTATATGCCGCAGGCGTTGACTTCGGCAGCAGCTACCGGCGTACTTAGAGGCGGTCTACATGTTGATATAGCACAGCTAGCACTATTACTTGTTTGCACCCAAGTCAGTAACTGCTGGTAACAAACATCTGATGTTGCTTGAAATATATCTCCACCAACATGTGGGCCTACAGATGCAACTCCAGAGTCACCAATAAGAGGCTCAGCTAGTAACTTACTTTGAGCAGGAGATGCTGGATTAACAAAAGACTGAGTAGACGTAAAATTAAATGCTAACTCGGTTAGATTCGGAGACTCATATAAAAAATATGCGCCTCCTGTATGTCCTGGACCAAACCCATGGCAAGATGAACTAGCACATCCAACTTGACCACTAGTAGAATTCTGCAGTATTGGATTAACACATTGGTTAAATACAACATCACACAGATCAGCCACACTACCGGGATCATCCTCAGTAGAGACGCTATCACATCCATTTAAAATGATTAGCGCCGCAGCAAGCGACGCAAATCGCCGCTTCTTGTTCACGGTACTTTCTCCGTAACTATTTAATATTTAAATACAAGTTGGGTTATTTGCAGCACCCATGCTAATCCAGTTCAATATCGCCCCATAAGTGCTATTCGGACTAGTGTCTATTAATACCGGTCGAGTGGCCCCCGCCGGATTATTAACATTCGCTAACACCTGTGGATGCGGTAGATTTGGTGCGACACTGTCTGAGATCGCTCTTAACAGCAAATCATTGTTCGCTGGTGTGCACAGGTCATTAACCATAGAAACAGTCACGTTAAAGTCACCGCTAGGATTACCAGTTAATACAAAACGATTATGTCCACTAGAAGGGTTTGCACTATTGTCAGCATCTTCACCTGGTGCATGACATGACTGACAATCTGCCATTAATCGTGGATGCACAGTGGAGTTAAACAAGGACTGACTAACACCTACGCTTGAAAGCAAATCTTCTTTTACTTTATAAACGCCACCCACCAACTCAAACGGATCGTTAATATATTGAGCACCAATATCAACCCATTCAGTTACCAAGCGTTTTTCAGATGCATTGATAAACAGACTGTGATCTAACGCACCTAACACGTGCTCATCATCGGCACGTAATTTCTTATGGTAAATCGTTTCAATTAAATGACTAGTGCGCGAACTATTCGCCGAACCACCCACGGATACTAGTGGTTCATTACGTAGAAATACGACTTCGCCATCTTGCACAACTGGTGGCAATGGCTGACCAAGCACATCTTTTTCAAAGGTACCCACTAACAATTGATCGTATGAAATTATTCTTCCACCAAGACCACCTAAGCCACCTTCTAAATTCAAGCCGGCAGAAACAGCATCGTTGGCCAGTAATGCATTGTTATGGCAGTTCACACAGGTACAGCCACCGTCATTGATAGCACCAGCGGCACTACATGCACCTAATACATCAGCACGCGCTTTATCCCATACTGGCTGAATATGCTCTTCATAGTTAATACGTATACGACCATTTGGCGCTACTGGTGGAGGTGTATCCAAATCATCATATGAAATAATTTGTTGCTGTATTCCACCTACACTAATTGCTGCCCATACAGGCGTATAGGTAATGTTAGGCAGCAGGTCACCTGAAGTTGGGTCATTACGACTCTTTGTATCAGCCATCGTTTCGCCAGCAATCACTGCCCAGTTATTAATATTAACCGCATGACTACCTGCAATTGGCGTTGTATTTAATGGTTCAGTTGCAAGCCTTGGCGAATGACAACCATTACATGTTCGTACTTCACCAGGGCGTACTTGCAACCAATTTGTATGTGTTTGGAATGCACGGCCTTCCCCATCTAATACTGTCATTGATACAGCAGAATCGGCAGGTACTTTTATTCTATATGAGCCATCAGGTTCTACTTGCTGATAACCTAAAATCTCCTGCATCTCAAATTCACTTTCACCAATAGCATCCATAATCATGCCTGGCGGTGTTGGTATGGCACGTGTCACACGTACAAAACGTGCAGCACGATTCGCAAATTCAGGTGTACTAGGATCTTTCATTAACAGAAGATCAGGCTCACCATTAACTGTTTTAGGTATTACTTCACCTGGTGCAAGCACGGAGTCGCCCATAATATCTAATGAGTCTGTGTCATAAACACTACGTACATTAAATACACCCATTCCGGTACCACCTAAACCATTAGCTTCAGCTGCTAAGGTAGGGTCAAGGAATCTATCTCCAATAATGGCAGGAGTATCACCTAAGCCACGAGGAAGAATCGCAATCGGGTCAACCAATGCTTTACCCGCTGATGCTAAATGCACAGGACGTAATGTTCTATTACTCAAGTCCATCATATAAACACTATATTCTGGTGTGCCTTGATCTGCTTCGGAAACACCTGTCATAGGATCCGTCACCATGGTTGGATTTGGTGGTGCAGGTCTAAATGATACCAATGCGCGATTAGTGCCATCCCATAGTGGGTAAGGAGTTGTAAAACGTCCACCCGGAGAAAATTCATCACCAAAGTTAACTGTTAAGTCTGTAAGTTGCACTTTTGTTTGACCGTTACAGTTTTGTGGCAAACCTGGACCTGGCTCACATGCATCAGAGTAGTTTTTCACATCTAACAACATAATTGCACCCGCTTCATTAGTGCCAGACAAAGGCATTAATGAAGTCATCACGCGGCCATCTTGCATTTCACGTGGATGTAAAAAGCTATTACCTGGGCTAAATGCGCCGTATTCTACAAATAGGTTTGTTCCATCTGGGTTAGTAAAGAATACAGGGAAGTGATTTCGATTAGCAAAATGATCCCAACGCGAATACATAATTTCACCGGTTCTAAGTACAGTGGCATTACGATCGTGACTCTGGTTAAACGAAATTTGTGTAATTTCTTGAGTGAGAGGATTAAACACATGCAATGCAATTGTTTCTTCACGCTCATACTCATCTAAGTATGTATACGGCTCGACATTTTCTTCAGCCATTTTTTGTTGAGTTGTTTTCTGTCGGCTTGATGAAAATACAATTCTTCCATCAGGTAGATATGCTGGATCAACATCATTAGCTAATTCTGCAACAGCAGTGTCTTGAATTAGTCGAGTCATCGTATTGGCATTAATATCTATTTCCCAGATATTAAATGTCGCATCATTAGGTCCTCGCATTGCAAACACAACTTTGCTGGCATCAAAATTAACCTCTGGATCAGATACATCACCCTGCCCCTGTGTATAAGGCGCAGTTAAGTTGGTTGATTCAGAAAGAGGTGCCGAAACATTCTTCATGTATAGGTCACCACCTGGTGAAAAACGGACACCATCTGTTGGATTACCTAATGCAGCCGTATTGCGTTGCGCATAAACAATTGGGAAATCGCCATTAACAAGCACCCCATCTTCTTCACCAGCGCCACCGCCACAACCTGTGATTGAGATCGCAATTGCCCCACCGATTGCGAACATACCTATGCGAAAACATTTAGCCCATTTAACTGCCATGACCGACTTCTCCGAAACAACTCCATTTACGTGAACGGAGTCTAGTTATTTATGTTGGAGATTATTGTGGAGAGATGGAGTGTGAAGTAATCGATGTTGATAAACGGCAAACGTCTTCAGATGGATGGGCCAAATTTAATTCTGTAAAAAACTTCAATAAAAACAATATACATAGGAAATATTTTTGTGATCTCAATCAAGGTTCTGCAACCCACTAGAAAAGAGCAAGTTACCAAGCTTATCGACAATAATTCCCTCAATACCCTGCATAGATTCCAGTAATTGCAGGCCTTTGTTCGGCCCCATAACAAACACACTGGTGGATAAAGCATCCGTATCGATTGCTCTCGGACCTAATATAGTCACACTACGCACAGAACGTGCAGAATCGCCCGTCTTTGGGTCGATAATATGATGGTATCTAACGCCATCTTCGTCGAAATAGCGCTCATAATCACCAGAAGTTGACAATGCTTCATTAACCAATGGGATTTTTGCAATGACCTGTTGCTTATTCATAGGGTGGCGAATACCAATTATCCAGGGTCGACCCAAGCGATCACCCAATATACGAGTATCGCCACCTGCTGTAACTGAAATATGTTCAATACCGAGCTTTTGCGCACGTTCTATAGCTAAATCCACGGCATATCCTTTGGCTATCCCACCTAAATCAATACGCACACCTTCTTGCTGAAAACGAATGGTCTTATCAGAATCATTCAACACAATATGATGAAAATTCACCCCAGCTAAATGTTCATCAAGCTGCGCTTGAGCAGGACGAATCGATTCTCGATAGTCATATAAGTAACCAACACTGGCAAAAGTGATATCAAACGCACCAGCGGTTTTAGCCGAATAGCCTAACGATTGATCAATCACTGAATATAGTGCTGAACTAATCAGCAGCGCTTTCGAAGCTGCTTCTCTATTCACCAATGACAATTCGCTACTCTCTATATAGGGGCTCATGCTTTGATTTATCTCTTCCATGGTCTGCATGACCATGTTGGCTGCTTTTTCTGCAACAGCTAACTTTTCATGCCACACTTCTGCATGAATAGTCGTTCCCATGATATTGGCGTCACGTATTACCCATTCCGAACTCAATGCAGGTGATAGGACACAAATGGATACAACAATAATTAAAACAATTCTATTCATCATTCAGCTTATACAATCATCAAACAGGATTATTCTCATTTAACAACGAAGATAATCCATTATCACTCAAATATCAGTCTCAGACGAACATCTGATAAATATCACAACCCAGATTGCCATTCCCGTGAAGACGGGAATCCAGCTGCACTCAAATATCAGCCTCAGACAAACCTCAGGTAAATGCCACAACTCAAGTTGATCATCCTATATCAATACTAGCTAGATTCCCGCCTGTGCAGGAATAACGTAGAATTCACACAATGATTAACGAAAAAACCACTATGACTGACGAAAAAATAAAATACGACCCAAGCTGCATGGATGATTATGATCCGTCCTCAATGGATGCACAGATTGCGCAACAGCATATTCTACATACCATGAACGCTATCACCGAAACTGAAGTAGTGCCTATACGTGAAGCGTTACACAGAGTTGTCGCTGAAGATATTAGTTCTACCATTAACGTCCCTAGTCATACCAACTCAGCAATGGATGGCTATGCAATAAAAAGTAGTGACATCCCAAGCGAAGCAACAAATCAGTTCAAGCTCATTGGTACAGCCTGGGCCGGTCGCCCATTCAAGGATAATGTTAATGATAACGAATGCGTACGCATTATGACTGGCGCAGTCATGCCAGCGGATACAGACACAGTTGTTATGCAAGAACACGTACAGGTCAATGACAAACTCATCACCATAGACAACAAACAGCAAGCCAATCAAAACGTACGTCAAGCAGGTGAGGACATTGCTGAGGGTGACCTTGTTTTTACCCCAGGCAAGTTTTTAAATCCTTCCGATATAGGGTTAATCGCATCATTAGGTATTGGTGAAATAAAAGTTATTCGCAAATTACGCGCAGCATTCTTTTCAACCGGTGACGAATTGGTTTCTATCGGCACGCCATTAGAAGTCGGCCAAATCTACGACAGTAATCGTTACACCCTATGGAGCATGCTCACTAGCATTGGTGTAGAAATAAATGATCTCGGCGTTGTACGTGATACACCCGAGGCGGTTGAAGCGGCCTTTTTAGAAGCTTCAGAAAATGCTGACATAGTGATTACATCAGGTGGCGTATCAGTGGGTGACGCAGACTTTGTCAAAGAGACATTAGAAAAATTAGGCGAGGTCAATTTCTGGAAAGTTGCGATGAAACCAGGAAGACCACTCGCCTTCGGCAAAGTAAAAAATGCTTACTTTTTTGGCCTACCCGGCAACCCAGTGTCTGTCATGGTGACGTTTTATATTTTCGTACAAGCCGCAATTGAAAAAATGATGGGGCAAGAGCCAAAACCACGCATACAAATACAAGCCACCTCTAAAAGCCAGCTACGCAAACGCCCAGGACGCGTCGAGTACCAACGTGGCACTTATCAGCTAGATGAAAATGGTCAATATAGCGTAAGCAGAACCGGTGAACAGGGTTCTGGAATATTACGTTCTATGTCTGATGCTAACTGCTTTATCTTTTTACCCATGGAAAGCGATGGCGTAAAAATTGGCGATACAGTTGAAATTTGGCCGTTTGATTCGTTTGTTTAAGGTTTGATTCGAGCCTGACCTCGCTTATTTTTTATCGGCGCACTGCTAAAAATACACCAATCACCATAAATATAATACCTACAAAACGTTGTAGGGATATTGGGTGATGCAAGGCATTCAACAAGCCAAAGTGATCAATGATAGCCATCGAAATAATTTGTCCTAACAATACAAATGCAACAGCATTTCCAACCCCAAACCTCGGGGCAACCCAAGTTATCCCTAAAATATATAACACGACAAACAAACCACCGAGATAGTAATAAAATGGAACCGGCGATATTGGATCAAGCCTTGGGACACCTTGAGATAAAAACAAAAAACATAAAGAGGCAGCTACACACACTAACAACGATATCGTTGTTGCTAATGCAGGGTTATGGAATTTAGCTCCCAATCCTCCATTCAATGCCGCAAAAATAGGAATACCCAATCCAGCAATCAACATTAAAGCTGCATAAAAAACAGGATGATGTAATTCATTCATTTTGCAACACCTTGTATTGAAAGATTACTATTTAGATTTAAATGCTCTAAATTAATGGCCGTTATTGGCGCAAAAGCGGTTATACGCTCTGGCTTGTTAATTTTTTGCCGGTTGATGAAATTCGATAACATTACTGTCGGGATCTCTTATGAAAAAGAATTTAGCGCCTTCGAATTCAACCTCCTCTGTTATTGTAATGCCCAGTTCTTTGATAAAACTTAATGCTGATTCTGCGCTAGTCACTTCTAATGCAACATGAGTATAGCCAGTATGCTTTTTAGAAATATCCATAAGAATATTCTCTTTACATTCAACATCCGCATTGAGAATGAAATTAATATTAACGCCTGATGGGTGCTCCATAATTGCAACTGGTTCCGGCCCAACCGGACCAGCTATAAATATGAATCCCAGTTTCTCGTAAAATGCTCTGGAGGTATTTAAGTCCTTAACCCTTAAACCAAGATGATTGATTCTCGTAATTTCTTTCACTGTATATTTCCTATTTTGTCTCTTACCGGCGCAATAGCGGACATTTATGCATGTCCTGGTTGAGCAATTTGTTATGTGTATTATGCATTAGTAGTGAATTCAGGTTTAAATAGCCGCCTGGAAATCAACCAAGAAAGAATGCCAGTAATTGAAAAAGCTATGCAATGCCACCAGCCATATAAAGCAACGAGATCAAATAATTCTTGTAGCTCGCCACTAAAAATACCAATGCTAAGCAACATGCCAAATGGTATTGGGATGTAGACTATAGTTGCTGGCCCCCAAGAAGGTGTGAGCAACAACATTGCAGAAACAACAAATACTAAACGCCTATATTTAAAAGGTAAAAAATTCTCGGCTACAACAATTATGCAAAGCAAAGGGAAAAGCATAGCAATCAGCCCGCCTATAAATAACCCGATCATATTTAGTTACACATAACAGTTATTAAACAGAGCGATTCGGTCCGCATAGTTGAATTAGTATTTTCATATATCTCTGCACATCTTATTGATTACCATAACAGTTTCAATATGTAGGAGAAATATGAAAATGGTCAAATCGAGACACAGATTCACTAATAAAGTGAATGTCTGCTAAGGGTCGAAAGCAGACACTCGCATATTGAGTATATTAGAAAAATAAATATACAGAAGTACAACGGCGCACTATTTAGCAAGTGATGTATTACAAATCATATTGATCCAGATCGTTTGAAAACACGACAGTATCACCATAAGACTTCCTGATAAATTGCAATGTCTCGTCCTCTTTACCTAGGGTGCGATTCATTCGATGCGACAAGACTAGTTTTTTCACTTTAGCATCATGTGCAATCTTGCCAATCACTGATGGTGGCATATGTAAATTATGTGCGAAGCGGTTTGCAACTTCAGGCACGGCGTTATGGGCTACTAAAATATCTGAATCCATGGCTAATCCTGTCAGCGAATTAAATCTATTACTCATGTCACCTGAAAATGTAATTGCGCATCCTACCAGATCAACTCGCCAAGCAACTGCTGCTAATGGACCATGATGCACTGGGACTGCTGTTAATTTTATATCTTTATCTAATTTAAATTCACTACGCTTCTTGTCTAAACTGATGTCTGTTGTTTTTATATGATATGGATTGTTACTGTTTAGATTAATATTATTATTTAGATAAGGATAAGCACCCTCTCTTTCATATAAAGCATCTATAAATGTAGTTGCTGACGGCATGATTTTGTTACCCGCCGGGCCATAAACAAATAAATCATCTTTACGTGAGCTAAAGTATGAATATTTTATGTATTCAGAAAAATCTGCACTATGATCAACATGAAAATGAGTAAATGCGACTGCTTTAATATCATTGAAGTCTGCACCAGATTTTTCAAAATTATAACTACTTCCTCCGCCAGCATCGATCATGACCACTACTTCGCCATCTAGCCAAACTAAGTATGAAGATGATGCGCGTTGATCGTTGAGTTCCGGACCACCCGAGCCTAACACTTGCAATGAGACTCTTTCTTTTTGGCATTGCGCATGAGAAACGAATGAGGTCGTAAAAAATATTATTGATAGCAAGATTATTTTTTTCATAGCATTCATAACCGATGTGAATTATAGAAAACAATTAATTTACATACTTTTTTATCCCTATGAAGATCGGGATATTGCTCCTGCATTTCTAATATTCCCGCATACCTTGCGAGCGTGCGAGCATGGCAGAAAAAAATTAACTACTTATCTTCAAACGATGATAATCGTCCATGGTATCCACCCCTATTCCAGGATGCTCTATACATTCATCAATCACGATTTCGTCTCCATTCTCTAATGCGCGTAGCTGCTCTAGCTTTTCAACCATTTCCAATGGTGATGGTGCCATTTTGATGAATTGCTTCAAATAATGTACGCGGTATGCGTAGATACCTACATGGCGAAAAACGTTATTCTCTTTTAATACCTTAACATCTACATCGCGAATATAGGGTAACGAACTGCGACTAAAATAAAGCGCTCTGCCCTTTGAATTTTTAGTCACTTTAACGACATTTGGGTCATCATATTCTTGAATAGTCTGTACGCGATGACACAACGTGCCAATCACCGCACTAGGATTATTTAAAAGCAATTCAGCGACCTGTTTGATGTTCGCTGGCGGCATCTGTGGCTCATCACCCTGTACGTTGACAATGACTTCATCATCTGACCACCCCTGCTGTTCTATCACTTCAGTAATGCGATCAGTACCTGATAGGTGATCACTGCTTGTCATTGATACTTCAGCGCCAAATTTTTTAGCAGCTTCAGCAATACGATCATCATCTGTCGCTATCAACACTGACTCAGCATCACTTTCACATGCATTTTTGTATACATGTTCAATAATCGGTTTATGTTGAAATGTTAATAGAGGTTTTCCTGGTAATCGGCTTGATGCATAGCGAACAGGAATAACAACTCGAAATGAGTTAGCCATTATTTTTTCTTTTTATAGTGTTCGTATTCTTCTTGTTCAATTTGACGTGCTTCTTCTTCTAACATGACAGGAATATCATCACGTATTGGATAAGCCAAACGAGCGGAGGTAGAAATTAATTCTTGTTTTTGTTCGTCATAAATCAAAGAGCCTTTAGTCACTGGGCAGGCCAAGATATCCATTAACTTCTTATCCATTCATATTCCTCAATAATGTATTGACACGTGACATGAAATCATCAGGTAACTTTGTTTGCATCGGCACAAACCATGCATTATCTAATGATAATGTCTGGCATTTTACCGCATCTTTCTCTGTCATTAGTATTGGATTTTGATCTGAAAACGAAAAATCGCTCATTTCATAACTCGCATGGTCAGGATAAGCATGCTCAATCACCTTCAACCCTAATGATGCTAGGTTATTAAAGAAGCGATTTGGATTCCCAATACCAGCCACTGCATGCACCGTTTGGCCTTTAAACTGTTCTAAAGTGCTTCTATCATTAGGATCTGTCAACTTTACACATTCCGCCAATTCCAACTTCATACAGTCACTGCTCACTGCGGGTATTACTTTAGCGGTTGCCACCACAAAATCAGCTATTTGTAACCGGCTAATGGGTTCACGCAAAGGTCCTGCAGGCAATAGTTTTTGATTACCAAACACCCTATCTCCGTCGACCATAATAATTTCTATATCATGCTCAAAGCGATAATCTTGCATGCCATCATCGCAGATGATGACGTCGCATTGATGCGTATTGATGAGCTGTTGAATAACCTCGAGTCTATTTTTCCCAACGACTACGCTCGCTTGAGTATTATTAAATATCATTAGCGGTTCATCCCCCACTTGATCTGCACTATGTGATGATTCAACTAATGTTGCATGTATAGTTTTTCCACCATAACCACGACTAGCAACACCGGGTTTATATCCCTGTTGTTGCATATTTTTCACTAATGCAGTAACCATTGGGGTTTTTCCTGTGCCACCGACAGTAATATTACCAACAATGATTACCGGCACTGAAAAGTTTATTTTTGAATTGTTTTGCTTCCATTGTCTAGCTTTTGCCAAAATAGAAAACACACCAGATAACGGCGATAACAAATGAGATAATTTATTTTCACCGTACCAAACAGAATTCACCCACTGATGTGAGCGTTGTTTAGATTTGGTTGGTTTAGCCATCTACCACAGATGATTTTTTAAATTGGCGATGATAGAGATTAGCGTATTCACCATTTTGACTCACTAGCTCATCATGAGAACCATGCTCAACGATTTTACCTTGATCCATGACATAGATTTTATCTGCACTTTCAATCGTAGATAAACGATGCGCAATCACGAAGGTAGTGCGATGCTTACGCAATTCGTTTAGTGCTTCTTGTATGTGATATTCAGATTCAGAATCTAATGCAGATGTTGCTTCATCTAAAATCAAAATTGGTGCATCTTTAAGTAATGCTCGTGCGATGGCAATACGCTGCCTTTGCCCACCTGAAAGTAGTAATCCTTTATCACCCACCTGCGTATCATACTTTTCTGGTAGCTTTTCAATGAATTCGGCAGCATGGGCTTGCTCTGCAGCTTTAATCACCTCTTGCTTGGATTTTTCAGGCATAGCATAGGCAATATTATTGGCGATGGTGTCATTAAATAGCACAACATCTTGACTAACCATAGAAATATTACGACGCAAACTTTGCAATGAAATATCTTCAATTAAATGCCCATCAATTTTGATCTCTCCTGATTGGATTTCATAAAATCTAGGAATCAGTCTAACTAAGGATGATTTACCGCTGCCAGATTTACCCACAAAAGCAATCATCTGATTAGACTTTGCTGACAAACTAACATCGGTTAACACAGGGTCTGGCTTTGATGGATATTGAAATGACACCTGGTTAAATTCGACATCACCACGAGATGAGCTTAGTTCAACTAAGCCTTGATCAACTTGAGAAGGTTGATCAATTAACTTAAACACACTTTCACTAGCTGCGATGCCTGCTTGGAGTATTTGATTGATTGTAGTGAGCTTACGTGCTGCATTCAGCATACCCATGACTGCTGCAACAAAACTTGCAAAAGAACCAGCGGTCAAATCCCCTTTCACTGAAGGCATAAAGGCAACATAGATAACCACGGCAAATGCCATACCGACAATCATTTGAACTAAAGGCGTATTCACCGCCTTAACCGCAACAAATTTTGTTTGATTGCGTCGATTTTTTTCATTAATTATGTCAAACCGGCCAATCTCTTCTTTTTCTGCCGTAAATAATTTTACTAGCGCTTGGGCACTAATGGATTCTTCTACTCTAGAAGTAATATCACCTGTAGATGTTTGTATTCTATGGCTTAGCTTTCTAAAACGTACGGTGGCATAACGAATAACGACATACACTAGTGGGGCTGATACGAACAACACTAGTGTCAGCTTCCAGCTTAGGTAAAACATCAACCCAATCAAAAATATTACAGTGAGCGTATCGCGCACAAGAATTGGAATACTTTTAGATCCTGCCCAAGAAACGCGTTCTACATCAAAGGTGAATTTGGAAAGTGTAGACCCTAGCGTCACAGAGTCATAATAAGATGCAGGAAAGTAGAGTAACTTTTCATGCATTTCTGTGCGTAATACCTTAACGATTCTCTGACCAATACTGCCGATATAGTACAAACCTAGAAAGCTACCGACACTGCGCACAATAAATATGGCGGCAATAGTAAATGGAATCCATAAAAGCCCCTCATTACTGCCCGCGACAAAAGCCTCATCAATAATAGGTGCTAACAATAGTGTGAATGCGAGTTGACTTGCAGCGACAACTGCCAAGCCGATCACTGCTAACACAAGCAATGATTTATAGTTTTTTAGATATCTTAAGAGACGAAGGTATACCGCCAAGCCCGATGAGTCTTGTGTTGATTTACTGTTGGCTTTTGAGTTGCTCACTTGAAGTTGCAATGAATACTTTATTTATACCTATCTTACCCGCTGCATCCATCACAGAGACAACAGATTGATGTGGTGTTTGAGCATCTGCCCGTATGGTGATTTTTTCAACACTATACTTTTTAGTCATTTTAGCTAATGCCGACTCTAAAGTCCGCGATTGACCATCTAATAGCGCCTTACCGTCCATATAAAATTGACCCTTACGATCAATCACAACTTCCAGATTCTTTTCTTCCTGAGATTGTACCGTATTACTGGCCGTAGGTAATTCTATCTTTAGGCTGGCGTCGTTATCAAAAGTTGTCGTCACCATGAAAAATATCAACAATAAGAATACAACATCAATCAGCGGTGTCAGACTAACATCAGTTTTATCTTCATCGTCTAGATTAAATTTCATAGGGGCAATTATTTATCAGATTCCGCTTTACGTGAACCTTGCATGACTTCTACTAGCTTGATCGCTTCACCTTCCATGTCGACCACCAATCCATCTACTTTACGACGGAAGTAACGCACAAAGAAAATTGCTGGAATCGCCACGGATATTCCCGCCGCGGTAGTAATTAATGCTTTTGAAATTCCATTAGCTAATTCACCAGGATCACCCACACCCACACTTGTGATTACGGCAAATACTTGAATCATACCCACAACCGTTCCTAATAGTCCCAACAGTGGTGAGATGGCAGCAATAGTACCCAGCGTAGTCAGAAATAATTGTAATTCGTAGGCAGTATGACGGCCTGTTTCTTCTATACTTTCACGCATCACATCACGTGTACTAAAGCGATTAGTTAAACCAGCTGCTAATATTCTACCTAATGGCGAACTATCTCGAATAGCGACGATTTTTTTGTCACTCAGTTGATTATTCTGGTCTAGCTTCCATACCTTTGCGACTAGATTTTCGGGCGCCACACGTTTTTTCTGTAGACTCCAAAATCTTTCTAGCACGATTGCTAGCGCAATTACCGAGCAACTTAGGATAGGCACCATTAGCCATCCGCCTGATTTGATAATTTCAAACACTCTGTAGATATCCCTTATTCTATTTGATCAGTTATCTCTTGTTGTGTGGAATGCCAATAGCGTTTGCTATCTTGTCTATGCCCAGCCTGCTTTCGCAGTCCTTTATCAGCATCGAATAGAAACGTCACTGCTCCTTGGCTAACCGTCTCCACAATTTGCGCCCCAATCTCCTCATAGCGCTGCGTAATAGTAGCATGAGGAAACCCATATCTGTTGCGATAACCCGCTGAAAAAACGACAGTTTGTGGATGAACTAGGTCAACAAACCGATAACTCGATGATGATTTGCTGCCATGATGAGGAGCAATAATTATATCGCTGGACAAATAATCATCATATTGGCTAATTAACCATTCTTCAGTCGATTTTTCGATATCGCCGGGAACTAGGATATTGCCAGCCGCGTGCTTAATTTGCAGTACACATGATCGGTTATTATCGTTAGATTGCCATTTTTTCGGCGGATGCAAGATCTCGAACTTTACTTCATCCCATTGCCACTCATCACCGACGCGACATAGACGCGTATTCTCAAAGTCATACAATTCTGTTTGATTACTTACCATCAAGTCATTAATCACACCCTGTGATATTAGCGTATGCATTCCCCCAGAATGATCATTATCATTATGACTAATAATCGCCAAATCCACTTTAGAGATCGCTCGCGTTTTGAGGTAAGGCAGTACAACCGCGTCACCTGTATTAAACCCCGACGGCGACCGTTCGCCTGCATCATAGATTAACGCATGATTTTCCGTTTCTACGACTAACGCTAGCCCCTGACCAACATCGAGTACCGTGAGTCGCATCTGTCCATGTTTTAACTGCGGCTCAGTAATTAAGAATAATCCGACTAACAATACCCATGCTAAATGACGAACAGGTAATCCCTTAGCCTGCACCAACATAAACAAACCCACTTCGTAAGCAATGACTCCTAACACCTTAGGCGTGAAGTCCAAGGAAGAATATTTAAACTCAGCAGATTCCTGTAACCCCCACCATAACCAAGAGAATAATTGATCCAATATCGTGAACATTGAGTCAGCGATAGAAATGCCTAATAAAAACAAGACCTGTGTTATTAATAACGATGGCAACAACACAAAACTAACTAAGGGTATCGCCACTAAATTTACTAGCGGCGAAATAATTGAAGCCTGAGAAAAGAAAAGTAAACTCACCGGGAACAGGGCGAAGCCCAAATAGAACTGCACTGCAATAATACGAAACAGCTTACTTTTCCCCCGCGTGCTCTTAACAACAATAAAAATAAATAACACAGCCAGAAATGACATCCAAAACCCTGCACTTAATACTGACAAAGGATTAATAATTAACACCAGCAGCAATGCAGCTGACAACAATGGAATATTAATAACCGGTTTACGTAGCAATATTGCCAGCAGACCAACCACGACCATGATCAGCGCTCTTTGTGTCGGCAAAGAAAAACCAGCTAAATAGGCATAGAATATTGCCGCAACCATGGCACAGACAGCGGCAATTGATTGCGAAGGTATTCGTTCACATAACCATGCACTACAACGTACTAAATGATTCATCAAGAAGAACACCACCACGCTAATAGCGCTCAAATGCAATCCTGAGATTGCTAGTAGATGCGACGTGCCGGTTTCGCGTAGCACTTGCCACTGAGTCTGCTTAATGTCCTGACGTTCACCAAAGGTTAGTGCCTGCATTAAATCAGCGTATTCATACCGCGGTGCGGTGGCTTGAAACTGTGATACCCACTGTTGCCGTAAACTTGCTTGTTCTGCATCCTTAGAATTTAATTCCTCACAGCGTCCTGACCTGACGTATCCTCTAGCACCTATACCAGACAAGAACATGTTCTTTTCATAATCGTGACTACCTGGATTCGAATAGCCCCAAATTTTCTTCAATCGCACGACAAAATCACATTGTTGCTGATATTGAACAGACTGCTTAGGTTGATACCAGCTCAACATAACCTTTTCTGGTATTTGATCATTCAATTGACGGATTGATGTTTGATCTATCTCGAAGACAAACTTTGAGAATTTGTGAGTTTCTGACTTTACTTCTATTACCTTTCCCGTAACTTGAATATCTTCACCCTCTAACTGTGAGGATAATAGAGGATAAATAACGTACAAAGAAAATATAAACGACCAGCAATAGCCCAATGATGCAAATAGCAGCGGCGACGTAAACGAATACCTCAATAGCAGCAAGGCACATAACGGAACAGATAACAGACAATAATAAACAGGCAGCTCACTAGAAGTCTGAAATAAAACTACACCCAGCAAAAATGACAATGCGACCTTTGCCATGTTCATGACATAATCACTGCAGTATATTCATTTTGTTACGGATCACCAGCGTCGTTTAATGCCTAAAAAATTATTAAGAAAGCTATTTCCAAATCTAGACTCGATGAGAAACAATCAGTCGCTAGAGATGTTTGGGCATGCGGGAAGAGAACCCAATCTATGGCATCTTAACCGTCGCTCGGTGTCACGTGCGGTTGCCGTTGGTTTATTTTGTGCGTTTGTACCTATCCCCGGCCAAATGATACTCGCTGCTGCACTTGCGATTATATTGCGGGCCAATATTCCTATTTCAGTCATATTGGTTTGGGTATCTAATCCGCTCACCATGCCTGCACTTTTTTATACGGCCTACAAATTTGGAGCGATGTTATTAGATGTTCAATTACAACCCTTCCAGTTTGAATTTAGCCTGAACTGGTTGTTTACTGAATTACAAGACCGATGGCAACCATTCTTGGTGGGATGTTTGTGCAGTGGCGCACTAGTGGGCGCGATTGGCTATGGATTGATACAGGCCTATTGGCGTTGGTACGTTTCCAAGGTATGGACTAATCGTAAAAGCTACAAACGTTCCAAGAACACCAATCTTTGAGGCTTTTGCTAGCTTAATACTTAATCAAATCACCCAATGATTTAGGCTCAGCCAATAACGAAGTATGTGGCGCATAGCCATTTCTCCATTCTTCATCAAAAATTACATCGCGAGCAATACTCATACCAAAAAAGAAGCGTGGTTTAGTCGAACGATTATCCGGCCCGGCATGCAACATATCACTACGATATAAAACTACCGTGCCTTTCTTTGGTGTTGTTTGAACCAGAGAATAATTCTCATCGATATACTTCCGATTCATAAATAACTTTAATAATTTATGTGGTAAGAGACTAAAAATATCGAACAGATCATTACGACGTAAGAAAAAGTTAGCTAAATTGGGTTGATGATTGTCATAGCATTTTGAAAAAATACGATCCCGAAATTCTTGCTTAGAAATTTCAGGTTCTCCTGTTTTGCGCATATCGAATACTTTTTTAAGATTATGGCGCAACACATGGTAATTAGATAAAGTTTGAAAAAGCGTAGTAAACAATCCCGCCTTACCATCATGCTTCAACTCTGCACCACTATATTTATGCGTTCCTGGCACAAACACGGTACCTCCCTGTTCAGCAGATACGTCATCTACCGCAGAAAACATACACAACACGCCATCTGGATCTCGGTGAATATATTGATGAGATGACCCTTTATAACTTGTCATTGTTGAAATTTCTAGAACCTTACGAGTTTGACCACAGTACTCAAGTAATACATTCTCTAAGCGCTTACATAGCAAACCAGCATAGGACAACACTGGAGACGTTGAAGGCAATGGGCAAAAGTCGCGACGCTCATATTGAATATCTGTTTGACTTGCAAAGTCTCCCCTCTCACGCGCAGGATCTGCAATCGCATCTTGGACTAATTTCAAACCCATATTAGCTTCTTCATCTGTTTGTAGATCGGGAAGCACAACAAATCCAAATTCATCTAACACTTCACAAATTTTCTGTGCGCACTGAGTCGTGAGGAGTCCATCCTCATTCAATTCTGGCTGAACTTCATATGCAGTTGTGTCATATGAAATATTAAGATTTAACATGCTAGCTTTGACCTATTTCTACATAAATTCTGAGTCATACAATAGAACATATAGCAGGTTCATTTGCTCCTACCCAAGGGCAAAAATGGTAACTGGTTAAAAGTTTTTGATGAAATGACACCAGCTCCATCAGTAACACTTCCACACCAACAGGAACCCAGTTAACAATATACTAGCTAGCGCGAATATCAGCCTTGATTTAAATCAACCACGGAACATCTAATTTATCGTTAACGCTAACTTTTGATTTTTATTTAACTGCTTGATTTGATGTTCGCGACTCAAGGCTAAGCCTTTTTCTGCAAACTCTTCTGTATAGATAACAAGGAATGGTCCGCGCCCTTTTGTATATTTAGCACCTTGACCAGATTCGTGTTGATGAATTCTGCGCTCTAGATTATTAGTAATGCCGGTATAGAGTGTTTTATCTTTACACTCTAAAATATAAACCGTCCAAGCCTCCATGTTATGCCGTTGTCAGCACGCCATCTTTTAATTCGTAAACAGTATCCATGGTTTCAGCCAACCCCATATCGTGAGTCACCATAACAATGGCTGTATCCAGCTCATCATTTAATTCCATCATAATTTCTGACACCTGCGCTGCGGTTTTACTATCCAAGTTACCAGTGGGTTCATCCGCAAGAATTACTTTTGGCTGTGTCACCAATGCTCGCGCTATGGCGACACGTTGACGCTCACCGCCAGACAGTTCACTTGGCTTGTGTTGAATACGATCTTTCAAACCAACACGAGCTAAAATCTCTTCAGCCTGTTGTTGGATTTTTTTGACTGATTCGTTGCGCACCATTAGCGGCATAGCAACATTTTCTAATGCGGTGAATTCAGGCAGCAGATGATGAAACTGATAAATAAACCCCAAATATTGGTTACGCAATTTTCCACGCACATTATCAGCAAGATTATTTAGCTTGTTACCACACAATATCACCTCACCATTGCTAGGTTTATCTAAGCCTCCAAGCAGTTGCAACAATGTGCTTTTACCACTACCACTAGTGCCAACAATGGCAATACGCTCACGCGCTTTTAATGAAAAGTTAACATTATTCAGCACCGTGACATTGAGATCACCATCATGAAAGCTTTTACTTAAGGTGCTTACTTCTATTACATGATTTATAGCGTTATTGTCAACAGCATCCATTATTCATACCTCAAGGCTTCTGCAGGCTCTGTCTTTGCTGCTTTGCGGGCCGGATAAAGTGTTGCCAGCACTGTTAAGAAGAATGAAATACACGCGACGTAAATAACGTCTCCAGAACGCACTTCAGATGGAAGATCGCTAATATAGTAAACACTTGGTGATAACACTTTCAGATCAAATAATTGTTCGACTGAGGAAACAATCACTTCCAAGTTAGATGCTAACGCAAGCCCACCAATCACACCTAACAATGTGCCTACAAAACCAATCAAACTACCCTGGATAATAAAGATCCACAGTATGCTGCGAGATGACACACCATAGGTGCGTAATATTGCAATATCAGATTGTTTATCTGTCACCACCATTATCAACATAGACACAACATTGAATGCAGCCACTGCGACAATCAGCGTCATAATAATAAACATCATGGTCTTTTCCATTTTCACTGCACGGAAAAAGTTTTGATGACGTTTAGTCCAATCAGTCACCCATAGCTTACCCTGTAAATCTTGGTTTAACTTATGTGTCAGTTCAGGCACCAGGAACAAATCAGACAATTTCAATCGCAAACCTGTGACCTTGTCATCGAGGCGATACAAACGCTTGGCATCTTCAATATGAATAATAGCGGTATTACGATCAAATTGATTCATGCCCACTTCATATATGCCTGCGACAGTAAATCTTCTTAGCTTCGGCAATATACCCGCCGGAGTGACAGAAGCTTCAGGAGTGATGACAGTAATTTTCCCTCCTACTCTCACGCCTAGGAACCTTGCCAGCTCACTACCGACTAGAATTTTAAATTTCCCTGGTTGTAGTACATTAAGGTCATCTTCAAGCATAAAATTTCCAACTTCAGACACCTCGGTTTCTAACACCGGATCTATTCCGCTTAATAACACTCCGGTGACTTGGGTGCCTTTCACTACCATCGCCTGGCCTTCTACATAGGGTGCAGTACCAACAATTTGATCAACATGACTTATTGCCTTTGTTGCCTGTTGCCAGTCATCTAGTGTTCCATCTAATTCAAGTACATTGGCATGTGCTGTCATGCGCAGCATGCGGTCTCGCACTTCAGTCTGAAATCCATTCATCACCGATAACACGGTAATAATCACAATGATGCCCAACGCAATTCCTAAAACAGAGGTCAGAGAAATGAATGAAATAAAGTGATTGCGCCGCTTGGCTCGCAGATAGCGCAAACCGATGAATAATTCTAAGGGTTTAAACATTATTATTTACTTTAAATTTAGTAGCTATTCTATTGTTTTATATAAGTTTATTTTATTAAGAATAGTGAAGGCACTCATTTCCAAATGAACTCATACTATTTGCGGTCATTAGTCTGAAAAAAGCTTCGAATTATCCCTTTTTCGCCCTACATCCCTGCTCGAAAAATCAACTGGGTGATATAGTTACGACAACATTGAAACAGGATATATCCATGATTGCTCAAGCTATTCGTTATTGTATCGCATTCTCATTAGTTATCGTTGTTACTGCGCAGGCAGATGTTATCAAGATGCCATCTGAATCACCTCAAGTGGTGACTAGTAATTCAGCACCCGCTCGCGGAATGACCAAAAGCCAGGTGGAATCTAATTTTGGTTCACCAACAGCCATTAGCGGCCCAACCGGTCAGCCAGCAATTTACCGTTGGGATTACCCCGGCTACTCAGTATTTTTTGAGCACAACTATGTGCTGCATTCAGTAGTTTCGTCTAGCCATTAAATCACTGGGCATTTCCCACGCAACAATGAATAATAGCTAGGCGTTCTACTCTATATTTCGCCTAGCAGTGAATAATTATTTCCCTCTTCCAGAATGGCACAATCAAGGTGCCACAATATTAGTATGGCCTCACCGATATTCGGACTGGGCAAACATGCTAGACGAAGTCTCCATTAGCTATTTAGAAATGACACAGGCTATTTCTCAGTTTCAAGATGTCATCATCATATATTTCAATCAAGAACATAAGCTTCATATTAACCAATTATGTCGTGAGCATAACTGCAATATGCAGAGAATCATCATGATTAATATTGAAACCAATGATACGTGGGTGCGTGACTATGGACCTCAGATATTACTAGGGGATAAAGAGTATCAATATCTTGATCTGGAATTTAATGCCTGGGGTGAACAGTATGCTTGCCGCTTAGATAATTTATTTTCTGAAACCCTATATAAAATAGCTGCAAGTGAACAATGCCAGTACCATCGCACGCCTTTAGTGATTGAGGGTGGCAATTTAGAATTTGACAGTAATGCTACACTGTTAACCAACATTGCTTGCGTGAAACGCAATATGAAAAAAGAAAGCATTAGCAATGATGAGTTAATCGAGTCGATTAAGCATGAGTTATCTGTAAAACGGATTTTAACAGTAGACGTTCCACCGCTTTCTGGTGATGATACTGGTGGGCATATCGATACACTAGCAAGGTTCATTGATGACAACACCATCGCTTATGCAACCTGTGATGACTCAGACCACCCAAATCATTCATGCTTACTATTATTAAAAACGCAGTTAAGCGCTTTAACAACTAAGCAAGGAAAACCGTATCAACTAATACCTCTACCGCTTCCCAAGAAGTTAATCGAGCTAGACAAAGACACTTTTGCACCAGCTAGCTATACTAACTTTGTATTTATTAACGACGCTATTCTCGTCCCTATGCATGACGACGAACATGACCAATCGACATTAGACATATTGGCGCGCGCATGTCCTGATAGAAAGGTAATTGGATTAAACACCATGCCTTTATTAAAACAATACGGCAGTCTACACTGCGCAACATTACATATACCCAAGAATGTAATCACCCAAAACACTGAACTCGAGCACAAGCAATGAAAGTGGGATTAATACAACATAGCAACCACGAAGATATCAACGAGAATCTTAGCTATACGCTAGATCAAATCGACACACTTGCCCAACAGGGTGCACAGTTGATCGTATTGCAAGAGTTGCATAGTTCTTTATATTTTTGCCAAACAGAATCCCAACATCATTTTGATCTAGCTGAAACTTTAGATGGCAACACTGCATCAGCCCTTGCTGCTTGCGCAAAGAAAAACAACATAGTGATAGTCGGGTCAATATTTGAAAAACGTGGCAACGGCATATATCACAACACTGCCATTGTATTAGAAAGTGATGGAAGCCTAGCGGGACATTATCGAAAAATGCATATCCCTGACGACCCTGGCTATCATGAAAAATATTACTTCACGCCTGGGGACTTAGGTTTTACACCGATTAAAACCAGTGTTGGTACATTAGGAATTCTCATCTGTTGGGATCAATGGTTCCCAGAGTCAGCACGCTTAACGGCATTAGCAGGCGCAGAGATTTTAATTTTCCCTACTGCGATAGGTTGGGACATGAATGATAATGAAGAGGAAAAACAACGCCAGCTCGATGCATGGATCACTATCCAGCGTAGCCATTCTATTGCTAACAATTTACCGTTAATTTGCGTTAATCGTGTTGGCCATGAAAATGATCCTAGCAAGCAAACTGATGGCATTGAATTTTGGGGGAACAGCTTTGCCTGTGATGCCAGAGGCAAAGTAATTACCACATGCTCAAACAACAATAATGAAACTGTTATTACCGAAATAGATATGACTGAGTCAGAACAACAGCGATTAGCCTGGCCATATTTCCGTGACCGACGTATTGACGCTTATAATGATATTACGAAGCGCTCAATCGATTAGTTTTAATCCCCAACCAGAATGCCCCGCAGCCAACCACCAACACAAATGCAGAGATATACAACAACTTAGTATATTTATGAATATCGCCCAACCATGCGGTATGACCAGAAGACTCTAGAAAATAAATAGTTGCGCCAAGCACTGCGAGTACAAATGAAATCAACAAACTCCACACTGGCACATTATCTTTATTCGCGAAGATAGAAAAGAATACCACTGGCGCTAAGAATAAAGACGCGGTTCCACTCACTGCCACCGCACTGAATAGATCCTTATTCCCCCAGAACACACAAAGCACGCCTAGTAACATAAACACCAACATCACTAAACGTCCGTTGAATACATTTGGAGACACTAGCTTCATATCCAGTGCAATCAATTTAGACGCACTCGACAAACTACTGTCTAACGTAGACATGGCTGAAACAATCAATGCAACAGATAACAACAACATCGGCCATTCGCCTAACATGCGCATTAATACCGCATTCATATCATCACCTTCCAAGGCATTGGCTCCAGCTAAAACACCTAAGCAACCGAATGCGATAATACATATAATACTTATCCAAGCAGCATTTAGAAAACTCTTCTTAGTCGTGTCACGGTCTGCAAGAAAGCCTCGATCCATCATCACTGGATCATGCATGGGGTAACTCCATATTTGCAAAAACGCAACAAGCAATAATACTGGACCAGGCTCGCCAATTTCAAAACTAATAAATTTTAGATCCGTTAGTGAGAATTGACCGCTATCAAATACAGCTAACATCAATATAAGCAACACGGCGATAAACATACTCATTTGAAATACATCTGTTTTCAATGAAGCATGTAAACCACCAAGCATAGAATAGAACAGCACAACCGCTGAAAATCCAACAATAGCAATGCCGTACATATTGGTACCAGCCAAACCAAATAACATTCCTACCACAAGCAAATTAGCGAATACCTCGCTAATCAAACGAATAATCACCACCACGTTGTAGCAAGATACACCTACTCGACCAAATCGTTGATATAGAAACGCATGCAGGCTTTCAAAACCCTGCTTAAAACGTATTCCTTCAATAATTTTCCAACCAGTTAAGAATGATAAATAATAACCAGCATAGGCCAGCGTTCCCCAAATACCATAATAGTAACCAAGAATGGCTGCATTCATTAATGACCTGGCGAAAATCCAAGTTGTGACTTGCGAGAAGGTTAAAGTAAGAGTGCTGGGCTGTCTTCCATCAGGAGAGACGCCAGAGAAGAATGAATGTTCGCTACAAACATTAGGTAGCAACATAATTGAAATAAGCGCGGTAATACCTACGATGGCAAATAATATAAATTCCATCATTCCTCTATGGGTTAATTAATTCATTAGATTAAGACCCTAGTTTTAACTCTCTTATTACAATTTACAAATCATTATTAGACATTACAGGCTATTTATCGTTAAGAAAGAACAATTGCTCACCATGGACTCGATAATCTGCAATATGTGTTTGACCTTGATCGCTTAACAACCAATCAATAAACGTTTGAGTCAGCGTTACTTTGGCATGAGAATGCTTAGCAGGATTCACAGCGATCACGCTATATTGATTATGCAGAGGCGGATCACCTTCTAATACCAATACGTGATTTTGCTTATTACCAAAACTAATCCAGGTTGCACGATCAGTAATGGTATAACCATTCATACTTACCGTAGTATTCAACGTTGCCCCCATGCCAGCACCTGCTTCTCGATACCAGGTGCCACTATCTTTTACAGCATCGACACTCGCCAAAGTCCATAGAGACAATTCTTTAATATGCGTGCCACTATCATCCCCTCTAGAGACAAATATTGATTGTGTTTGCGAGATACTCTGCAATGCTTGTTTCACATTATTGGCTTGCAATACATTGGCAGGATCTGATTCAGGCCCAACCACCACAAAATCGTTATACATTAGTTCATGACGCTTCAGGCCGTACCCTTCTGCAACAAATTCTTCTTCACGTGATTTAGCATGGACAATTAAAACATCAGCATCACCATTGCGCGCATTCCTTAATGCTTGGCCTGTACCAACGGCAACCACTCGCACATCAATGCCAGTATCCTGTTTGAATTTTGGAATGAGATAATCATACAAACCAGAGTTTTTTGTTGAGGTTGTTGACTGCAAAAGTATATATGGCGTTTCTTCAGAATTGGCTATGCGTATAAATGCTAATTGAGAGGCAATTAAAATAATGCTAATTGTTATTATGGTTATATTTTTTTTCATGACTGACTTCACCAGAATAATGAGTTACTTAAAAAGAAAAAGTGGCTTGGCTATATAAAAAATTAGAATCGCCTTGATCGTTAGCATTTGGGGCATCATTAGCAAAACCACCTTTAAATAGGTAAGCCGCACCAATTTCCCAACGCAAATTTTCAGGAAAAATATCCCAACGCAGACGCGCTTCGAGCTGCTGCCCAAGATAACTGCCCGAATCGCCTTCAGGATCACGCACCCCTGCAACTACAAAAGCATCGCGATCAGATGCCAACCAGTAACCTCGATGTGCAACAAACATAGAAACTTTCGAACTAGGTTTTAGTTGCAAACGCAATCCTGGAGAGACAATGTTGGCACGCGCAAATGGACCATAAATTCCGAGTGGACCAAAGTCACCACGTCTAACACTAAACAAGCTATCGTAGCGATTATTATCACCGTCATCAGGATCACTATCACCGCTAGCGTAATCAAACTGTGCAATTAATCTTGGCGACCATCCCGCATCAAAACTATAGCCTAACTCTGCATGAGCAAAGTAAGCTGTATGACCTAGATCTTCTCGATCTGCCTCAGCCGAGGTCGCTCGTGATTCACCAAATTGATATACCGCTTCTAACTCATAGTCAAAATGATTGCGTACTTTTTTTCGATACAGACGACCACCGACAGTATGTATATCTCTATTTCTCGTTGGCCGGTTATGCGTGTCATTTTCATCCAAACCAAAATAAAACAGCTCGGCGTCACTTTTCCACGCATTTAAAGTTGGTTTAGGTAATTTATAATACAAGCCCCAGAAAGCAACCTCTGTATCTTGATCATCCCCTTCCGATCTATTGTGCTGTCTCCGCTCAAACTCTGCGGGCAATCTATTAACAGGCAAAGTATAAAATGCACGAAACTGTTCATCTTTCTCTGTTGTTCGCTGCCAATCTAATCCTGTGAATGAATTAATTGCATTACGAAATTTATTACGCGCAACTAAACGACGACTACCAACATCCATCGTGAACCTTCCCACCCTCACCTGGCTAGTCACCTGCGTTTGTGGATCAACGTAGCTCCATGTCGCGTAGGTCTGCAAAATATCAAGTGGATTAACATCACCCGAAGTTATTCGAGTACTGTCATCTCCATGGGCTTGCCGTGAATCTAATAATTCCACTCCGAATTCCCATTGATGCCATGTTACCCGAGCCAAGATATTGGTTCTAAACACCAGAATTTGATCATCACCATTGCCACCAGCACGAAATTGCTCATCGAGAGTTTCATATCGAGCTCTGTGCTCACCACTGATACTCAGCCAGTCAGGTGACCTAAAGGCAGAATCTAACGACCAGGGATGATTGCTAGCATGGGCATAACCAACAATAGTTAGCAGGACTATGCCGATTAATAATAAAGGTTGGCGCGAGGAATGTATGATTTCCTGATACTTATGCATTAATGTTCTTATCTATAACAGCAGTAATGGAGTCACTATTGTAGATTTCTTAATAAATTGTGCAATATGATATAGTTTACCAGTATAGTTATGCACTTATGTTCATATGAAATTATCAATCTCACCATCATGGAAGTTCTCCACTGACCAAACTGGGCCGATCGATCCAATTCTGTTTGAATTACTGCGGCACCTACAATCAGACCACAAGCTAACCAAGGCGGCAGAACAGGCCAATATTTCTTATCGTCACGCTTGGAACATTCTAAAAAAATGGAATGATCAACTAGGCAAACCACTTGTGACACAAAGCAAAGGCCAAGGTACTCGACTAACCGAGTTAGGCGAGAAGTTTGTCTGGGCTGAAGGGTTAATTGACGCACACTTAACGCCTAGCATTAGTACATTAGCCTCAACGATCAATCGAGAATTAAATAGCTTATTAGGAGAAAATGAAAATATCTTAAGAATTCACGCTAGTCACGGTTACGCCATCGACGTGATTCCTAGATTAGAACAAGACGATAGCACCATAGACATTAAGTATATGGGAAGCGCAGAAGCAATAGACTCACTAATCAACAAACACTGCGACATCGCAGGATTTCATATTTGCACTCACCCATTAATAAGAAAGAAAATTGGTAACAAGCATTTCCGCACATTATCTAAATCCAAACACACCATAATTAGAATGGTATTGCGTAAACAAGGCTTTATTGTTCAAAAAAACAACCCCAAATCAATTACACATTTATCAGCGCTCACTAATCCCTCTATTCAATTTATCAACCGACAAAAATCGGCAGGCACAAGAATTTTATTAGATGAATTGTTGAATTGTTGCGGTATAGAAAAATCTCAAATCAATGGATACAACACTGAAGAATATACTCATACCGCCATTGCAGCACATGTTGCCAGTGGCGCAGCAGATATAGGCTTTGGCATTGAATACGCAGCTAGGAAATTCAACTTAGACTTTATACCTATCATCTCAGAGCAATACGTACTCGCATGCAAAACTGATGACTTAGATAAATCAACGATAAAAACATTAATCAGCAACATCAAAACCCACACCTTTGCAGAACAGATATGCAACCTGCCCGGCTATGAACTTGATTCTGTCGGCACATTAGTCAACGCCAAAAAATTTCTAAACAATTAAACCCAACGACGTACTCGATACTTATAAGAAAGATAGTCATCAGAAAACTTTTCTTCTAGCATAACCTCTTCTTGCAAAACAAACTTGTTATGAATCCAAATCGCAAATACAACAATCACTATAAAAGCAGTCATTGATTGTAAAAATATTCCCCAACCAATCAAGAAAATAAACATACAAAGATAGATAGGATTGCGGCTAATTGTATAAGGCCAGGATAAAATCAAAAATGATGATTCTTCAAATGGTTTTATTTCAGTTTTATATTTATGAAATATATAAGCACAGTACAAAATACACATAAAAGAACCGAGCATTAAAGCGTAAGCAAAGATACGTGTGTTCTGCCAAGCCATGATTGGAATAAACTTAGCTAATAAGTACATCACTATCATAGATGTTAAAACACCATAAGGCGGTAGAAATTTTGTTTTGTTAATTTGCGACATCGCCACAGATGATAGCAGAAGTAGCTTTTAATTCGAGTCTGACCCTATTTTTTCTGAAATAGGATCTACAAGTAAATGTTCAATATTATTTTGTAAATTGTTTGTAGATATATTAACTTCATACAGCAATAACAATAACGACATGATCACTAATGCCATTGCCGAAATAAACAACCAAGCGATAAAAGAACCAAGGTTAATAAGAACAAATTCGCCAACAAACAAGCACATTACAACAAGACATATTGCAAGTGCCCCACAAACAGAAAATCGTAAAGCCCAGTTAATAACCCTAGTACGTCTAGCTAACAAGCACATTTCTAACTCAAGCGGTTTCTTATGTTCTTTTGACTCAACGTTGCGAATAAATCGATTCACATAACGAGTACGATCAACCACTCTGCTAAGTCGATGAGAAAGAATAGTTAAAAATCCAGCAATACCAGCAAGCAAAAATACTGGTGCGACCGCAAGAGTTATAACTTGCGCTATCTCAACCACAGGGACCTTTTCCATATTTTTCTTCACTCGTCAGTTAAAGCAAATTCAATATTGAGTCAAACAGGCCTTAATAGTCAATATTATATTTCGAAACGACAAATGTCGATTTAAAAATACAAAGGGGTCAGTACCATTTATTTTTTTGACCGCCTTCGCCTTGCTTGATCTACAAATGCATTCGAATTAGAACTGCTTATTCAACAATAGCATTTATATCCAAAGATACTACTGCTGTATTTGACTGAGAAAAATCAACTATGACTGGCTGCGAGATAAGGTCATTTTTTTGAGTGATGGCTTGGCCGCTCTTTGATATACGCGCTATCACTTCAACTTTTTCGAAGGTATCGATATCCATACTTGGCAGCATGGCCATTTCTTTTGATAGTGTTACTTTTACTGGAAGGTTAGCGACGGTTAAACGCGCAAGTGACAGTGGCATTTTGGGGCCTTCGACTGCTCTTGCGTATATAAATAATGTATCTCCCGATGCAGCATTCTGGTTTACACTTTCATTTAACTGCACGGAAACTTCAATTTTTCGTTGATCATCAGTATCTTGTTGCGCTACCTGTACTGAATCATCTAATGGTTCTAAACCCGCTTTTTCACGTGCATCATTCAAGAATTGAACTAACGATGCTTTTACTTCAGGTCTGTCTGTTGGCACTAATGCTAGTAATCGTTCCCAATAAGAAACAGCATCTGAAAAATCTGACGTCGTAAACGCCGCATAACCTGAGTACCACAGTCCACGTTGATGATTAGGGTTAATAGCCAATGCTTTAGCCAGCAATGATTTCTCATATTGACCAAATACTTCATTATTTGAGAACGCCGAAGCTTCTGCAGTTAAAACTAGTATTTCAGGGTCAGCTTGGCTCACCAGATCTAGCGCTTTTATATATGCCTGCTTTGCTTGATCATAGCGTTGAATAACAAAATTCGATTGACCTAACATGGTCCAGCCTTCAACACTGTCGGGCTTATCTTTGAGTTTTTGCTCTAAGCTAGCAATTGAATTTTCTATAGATTCTACTTGCGACGATGCTGCTTGCTGCTGACTAACATCATTGATGAAGCTGCCGGTGCTTATTTGCTGATATATCAATAATGCAGCAACAGGCAAAGTTAGAGTGACCAATAAAGTAATTACCATATTGCTTCCAGAACGAAGTGGCTTAGCCTCTTCTGACTCTGCATCTTGCAATAACGTTTGCTGCAGATCCGCTAGCGCGTGATCGTATTCTTCTTTATCAAGCAGGCTTCTATCCAAGTCGGCTTGTAAGTCTTCTACCTTACCAATATAAATTGCTTTATTAATTGCCTCTCTAGAGACAACTGCATTTTTATTTTTTGTCGATAACAATGGCAACAAGACAAATGCTAATCCAAGCAATATCAATATAATTACAACTAACCAAAAAGTGATCATTTAAATTGCCTTGTTATTTTTATTTCTTGTCATCTTTTTTCTTATCTTCATCGAGAAGATCTTTTAGACGTTGTTTCTCGTTTTCATCCAACGCACTATCACCAACATTATTAGAGCGCCGTTTAACCAATATAAGCGCAAAAATAACGCCCCCAATAAGAAGCATGAATGGCCCCACCCACAATAAGTAAGTACGTGGCTTCACTGGGGGATTATATAAAACAAAGTCTCCGTAACGATCGGACATGAAATCTAAGATTTCCTGGTCAGTCGCACCCTGTTCTAACATTTCCTTTACTTCAACACGCAGGTCATTAGATAGGTCTGCAGGGGATTCAGCCACTGTCTGATTCTGACAAACCAGACAACGCAGTTCATTTAAAAGATGATCGTAACGTGCTTGGTACTCTGGCGCCACAGAAATGATTTCTGCATTAGCTTTAGACAATAACGATAAAGATAATAAAAGAATAAATATTAGCGATCTATTCATTTTGCTGTCACTGATGTAATCTGCTGAATCTTAGGCACGAACTGGTTCTCCCAAACATCGGGCGTCATCACGCCAACAAGCTTATGATGAATGATGCCATCACTATCAACCAAGAATGTTTCTGGTGCACCATACACACCAAAGTCGATACCAATGCGGCCGTTCTCATCAAAAATATTCACAACATATGGATCACCATATTGTTGTAACCAATCAAGGGCTGCAGCTCGATCATCTTTATAATTAAGCCCATAAATAGGTACTTGTAATTTTTTCGCTAAATAAACTAACGCTGAATGCTCTTGTTTACACGCTGCACACCAGGTTGCCCATACATTAATTAACGCATAATCACCTTGAATATCTTTATCAGTAATTACTTTATTCGGATCTCTTAAAGTACTAGTAGCAAATGTTGGAATTGGCTTACCAATCAAAGGTGAAGGAATTAACGATGGATCTTTATATAAACCAACAAACAAAAATCCAGTCAACACTAGAAAAAGAAATGCGGGAATAAGAAAACGTATCATGTTTTAACTTAGGATGATGTTGTCTGTGTGACAGAATTACTATTAGCCGTTTTCTTTTCAGTGTTAGCTAATGTTCGGTAACGTTTATCCATGGCACCTAACAAACCACCTAAAGCCATCAGTAATGTCCCTATCCAGACCCACTGTATAAAGGGACGATAATAAATTCTAAAACCCCATTCATTATTATTAAGTGGCTCTCCTAATGAGACATACAAATCACGGAACACTCCGGTTTGAATACCTGGCTCAGTCATTGGATTTGTTTGCACTGTGTAGATACGTTTTTCAGGATACAACATAGCCACTGGCGAACCTTCCTTAGTGACATTTACGCTGCCACGCATAGCTTGATAGTTAGGTCCCTGCACACCACCGACACTTTCTAATACAAAGGTATAACCTGCCAATTCAATTTCTTCTCCGAATTTAGCACTGGTTTCTTTCTGGTCACTAAAGGAACTGGTAAATACCACACCAAGAATAAATATCCCTATGCCTACATGCGCCGTCACCATGCCAATCATCGCCCGTGGGATTTTTGAACATGCTTTAGCAAATGAAGTTGAGCTATCGCGTTTAATAATTAATCGTAGCACGGCATAAAGTGCAGCTAATATCGCCCATGCTGCCGTAGCTATTCCTACTGCAGTCATTATGGTGGTATCACGATAAATCGCTAAAGGAAGAATAATTCCCAGAGCAATACCTAATAGTAATAATACTTTTAGCTTGCTAAATAATTCCTTCACTGGGACACGGCGCCATTTTGCAATTGGCCCTATTCCCATCAAAATCACCAACGGCAACATCAATGGTACAAATACAGCTGAAAAGTACGGCGGCCCTACTGATAGTTTTGGCAATCCTAGTGCATCTAAAAATAACGGATACAACGTACCAACTAAAATGGTAATCATTGCTACGACCAATAGAACGTTATTAATTAATAACATTGTTTCTTTAGATACCAGGTCAAATCGTCCACCGGAAGTAAATTGAGTGGCACGCCATGCATATAACGTTAACGAGCTGCCAACAACAATTGCCAGGAAGATTAAAATATAAAGTCCACGCGCTGGATCACTGGCAAATGAATGCACCGACACCAGCACACCTGATCTAACCAAGAATGTGCCTAACAAACTGAGTGAAAATGCCATAATAGATAACAGAATTGTCCAACTCTTAAAGGTAGAACGTTTTTCTGTGACTGCGAGTGAATGAATTAATGCGGTACCCACAAGCCAAGGCATAAACGATGCGTTTTCTACTGGATCCCAGAACCACCAACCACCCCAGCCTAGTTCGTGATAAGCCCACCAACTTCCCAAGCCAATACCGATAGTTAAGAATACCCAAGCAATACTTGCCCATGGCCGCGACCAACGAACCCATGCTGAATCCATTTTGCCACTTAACAAAGCGGCGATTGCAAATGCAAAGGCCACTGAAAAACCCACATACCCCATGTACAGCATAGGCGGATGAATGACTAAACCAGGGTCCTGCAATAAAGGATTTAAATCACGTCCTTCTATTGCTGCAGGAAATAATCTTTCAAACGGATTTGATGTCAGCAGAGTAAATAATATAAAGCCGATGCCAATCATGCCCATGACAGCTAGCACTCTTGCAATCATATCGGCCGGCAATGCACGACTAAATATAGAAACTGCAAAACCCCAACCAGCTAACGCTAGCACCCATAATAACAGGGAGCCTTCATGCGCGCCCCAGACTGCAGATATCTGATAGTAAACAGGTAACTTAGTATTCGAATTATTAGCGACATATAAAACTGAAAAATCATTCGTCACAAAACAATAGGTCAAACAAACAAATGAGATCAGTAAAAATAGAAATTGCCCGCAAGCAGCGGTACGTCCTACTGACATCCAACTAAGATTATTTCGATGCGCGCCAATCAGTGGAATTGTCGACTGCGCAATTGCTAAACACAAAGCAATGATTAATGTGAACTGACCAATTTCTGCAACCATAGTTTTTATTTACCAGAATTCAATTAATTGCCGCTTTTGGAATAGATGCGGGATGCTTCGCCCCGGTTTCTTTTAATGCCTCGGCAACTTCTGGAGGCATATAGTTTTCATCATGCTTAGCTAATACTTCTTGTGCAACAAATACACCTTGTTGATTTATTTTTCCCTGTGCAACGATACCTTGGCCTTCACGGAACAGATCTGGCAACAGGCCTGTATAACTCACTTTAATACTGCCTGCCGTATCGGTTAAATCAAACTCAGTGGTAATGCCGTCGCTTTGACGTACAACACTACCTTCAACCACTAAACCACCTAAACGAAACATTTGCCCTACTTCTACCTCACTCTCAGCGAGCTGCGAAGGACTATAAAAATATAAAAGATTCTTTTGAAATGCGAACAGCGCTAAACCAATAGCAGCACCAAAGCCTACTATCAGCACCATGACAAATATTAAACGTTGTTTTCTTTTTGGCGTCATAATAATAAATCCAATCAGGACTCTTCTGATAATTCTCGTAACTGTTTAAAAATACGTTTACGTTTCATTTTTGCAGCGACCACATTAGCTACCATTACAAACGCAACAATGCCATAGGACCACCATACGAAAAACGCATACCCGCCCATGTCAAAAAATTCTTTCATGACTCTTGCTCCATCACTTCTTTAACCCACGAGGCATTTTTTTCACGCGCCAGAACTTCCGTACGCGTTCGCGCAAATAGCAACGCCATGAAATAAGTTTTAAACGCAAGCGCCATCACTAATAACGGGATCAACATTGAAATATGCATGGATGGCTTATCAAACTTAGCCACCGTGGCTGGTTGATGTAATGTGCTCCACCACTCGACAGAATACTTAATAATTGGAATATTGATAATCCCTACAATAGCAAGAATTGCAGCCGCTTTTGCGCCTGTTCGAGGATCTTCAAATGCGCCATGCAATGCAATCACTCCAAAATACAAAAACAGCAAAACAAGCTCTGAGGTCAATCGCGCATCCCATACCCAGTATGTTCCCCACATAGGCTTACCCCACAGCATGCCTGTGATTAATGCTGCGGCCGTAAAAGTAGCACCTATGACGGCACTTTCACCAATGACAATTTCTGCGACTTTTATTCGCCATACAAGTGCGACAATCCCCGAGACGGCCATGACCATATAAACAAACATCGACATCCAGGCAGCAGGTACATGAATGAATATAATTCGGTAACTTTCACCCTGTTGATAATCAGGCGGCGCAACAAAAAACCCCTGGTATAAACCAAAACTTAAAAGAAGCACCGTAATCACGGTTAACCAGCGCTGCCAGCCGCGAGACCACTGATAAAAATACTTTGGCGAACCATATTTATGAATAAATTGCATCATGACTAGTTATAAGAGACCTTTAACGCAGCAACTACTGCAAATGGAATTAATAACGCTGAGACTATTAGAAATGCTCCTAAAAGTGCGTAATAACCCGAAACAGGGAGGCTATTAGCCGACGCATTGATAGCCATAGTCGAGAAAATCAATACTGGAATATAAAAAGGCAAAATTAGCAAAGAAGACAATATTCCTCCCGAACGCAAACTCAGGGTTAAAGCAACACCAACCGAGCCTAATAAACTTAGAATGGGCGTGCTTATTAATAGGGTAATTACCAAACTACCAATTGCGTGGGTAGGAAAATACAAGAGCAAAGACATCAACGGCGCAAGTATTACTAATGGTAACCCGATACTCAGCCAATGCGCAGCAATTTTTGCTCCTATCAGCAGTATCTTAGGACCAGGCAATAATAGTAATTGTTCCAAAGATCCATCGTCATAGTCAGACCGAAACATGGCATCCATCGACATTAAAGTGGCTAGCAAGGCAGTCACCCAGATGACCCCAGGTGCCATTTTGCTTAATAAATCTTGGTCTGGACTCACGCCTAGTGGGAACAGACTCACCACAATGACGAAAAAAACCAGCGGATTAGCCAGTTCTCTACGACGCCGAATCGCTAATAAAAGGTCTCGATATAGGATTGAGTAAAATAGTTGCATAGTGTCTGTTTTGCTTACAAATCTAGTGTAAATGAAGCTTGCTCACCCAAATCTATCCCCCGGTGGGTCGTCAATATGGCCATACCCCCAGCTTTTAGGTGACTTTGCAGGCACTGTTCAATTACAGTGATGAAATCAACATCCAATGCAGTAAGAGGTTCATCTAATACCCATAATTTTTGAGTGGATATAAAGAGTCTTGCTAACGACACCCTTCTTAACTGACCTGCTGACAATCTTGAACAAGAAACACTCAATCTTTGGCGCAAGCCTACGTTTTCTGCCAAATCAGCAATAGAACCTTCAGCATCTGATGGCCAGAATCGTTTTAGCAACTGCAAATTCTCTCTGACAGTTAATTCTGTCTTAACCGCTGCCAAGTGCCCTATGTATAGGAGTTGTTTTTGAAATTCTTCTGTAACTGACTCAATATTACGCTGATTCCACGACACAGCGCCCTCAGCAGGCGGAGCTAATCCAGTAATTATGCGCAATAAACTGGTCTTTCCTGCGCCATTACTACCCTGAATGATCATAGCCTGACCGGCGTTGATAGAAAATTCGAGATTCTCGAACAAAATCCTGCTGCCACGCTCACAGGTAAGTCCTTTGGCGACTAATTGATTACTTTCCTGGATTACAGACATTTGAGACGACTTTAAGATCTAATCAATGTAATGTACTGATGATATATATCAAACTATTTGGACACAGACAGATTGCTGCATTGTGGTGATAAAGAATATTTCCTAAAATGCAGTACCTTAACTTGATACTAACACCCTCGGTCACACTATGTCAGATGATTCTAATAAGCCGACGAAGCTTTTTCGTTGGATAGGTTTTTTCTTCGCAATTTTAATTGGAGTGGGTCTTACCATTGGCTCATCAACGGTTATTGAAACCACTAACACGGAAGAGTTCTGTACTTCTTGTCATTCTATGCAATGGGTAAAACAAGAATGGATGGAGTCGTACCACTATAAGAATGCTTCCGGCGTACGTGCAGGATGTCCTGATTGTCATGTGCCTCATTCTCTTGGCCCCAAACTCTACGCGAAAGTGATGGCGGCCAAAGATGTATGGGGTGAAATTATGGGGACTATCGACACTGAGGAAAAATTTGAACAACATCGTTGGGAAATGGCAAATCGTGTATGGACAAAAATGGAAGCCACTGACTCACGGGAATGTCGTTCATGCCACGCGTTTGATGCCATGGATACTTCTGAACAGGAAAAACAGTCTCGCAAAAAACATAAGAGAGCACAGAAACAAGGCAAGACCTGTATTGAATGTCACAAAGGAGTTGCTCATAGGGAACCAAGTGAGCCAGATGCCTAGCTTTATTAATGTGCTTCATTAAATTTTTCCCATCAAGAAATGATCAATAGATTCCCATAAAGTATACTAATTAATCATATTAACCACATTCTAGAACAAATAATTTTGTGCACGCTATAATTATGCACTTAGAGTTATCACAAAAACGTAGGAGTCAGCTATGCAACTAACAATAAGACTAACCGCTTTGTTGCTGTTTGGTTTATTACAGATCAACTATGTAATGGCCGATCAGGACGCAGCAACTAACATGCTTGCAGATACATGTGTTGCATGTCATGGAAAAGATGGTAATAGCGTAGGACCGGCTATCCCAAATCTTGCTGGCATGTCACCAAACTATTTAATGGGCGCTATGTTGGCTTATAAATATGATGACGATGAAGACAAGTTAGAGTCCACCATTGAGTCTGATGTCGACTTTGAAGACGTAGAAGTCTTCCCTCGCTACTCCACTATTATGGGACGTATTGCTAAGGGCTATACAGAACAAGAAATCAAACAACTTGCAAATTACTTCAGCAGCGAAAGCCCCATTAGACCTACTCAAGCATTTGATTCAGCCAGTGCAGCTAAAGGCAAGAAGTTACATGATAAATACTGCGAAAAATGTCATGAAAATGAAGGCCGTTTTGCTGATGATGATACAGGCGTGCTTGCAGGTCAGTGGAAACCATTCTTCCTCTATTCTATGACTGACTTCAATAATGGTGATCGCGCCATGCCGAAAAAAATGAGAACTAAGCTTGAAGAAATGGCAGAAACTGATGGTCCAGAAGCGATCGAACAGCTTGCCGACTACTATTCAAGCATCACTGACTAACTGGAACGGAGAAGCCCAACATGAAAAAGTTAAATCGTAGAGATTTTATAAAATTAAGCGGTGGTTCCATTGTTGCAGGAACAGCTGGTCTTGGTGTTCCAAACATTGCCTTAGGTGCAACAAAGAAAGTCGTTGTTATTGGCGGTGGTGCTGGAGGTGCAATTGCTGCGAAGTACATTCGTAAAGCAGACAGCTCAATTGAAGTCACCTTGATTGAAACCAATAAGGATTACCACACCTGCTTTATGAGCAATGAAGTGATTGGTGGTGATCGTAAAATTGAAACAATCCGCCATACCTATGAAGGTTTAAAGAAACATGGCATTAAAGTTATTCATAGCAGAGCAACTAACGTAGACATTGATGGCAAGATGGTTAAAACCGAAAGCGGCGACTCATTTGCTTATGATCGTTTAGTCGTATCACCAGGTATTTCATTTAAGTGGAACGCTGTTGAAGGTTACGATGAAGCTGCTTCTGAAATCATGCCTCATGCGTGGAAAGCTGGCAGTCAGACCTCTTTGCTCCGATCTCAAATTGAATCTATGAAAGATGGCGGACTAGTTATCATTGCACCACCAGCTAACCCATTCCGCTGCCCTCCTGGACCATACGAGCGTGTATGTCAGATTGCGCATTACTTAAAGCACAACAAACCTAAATCTAAAATTTTAGTGTTAGATGCAAAAGACAAATTTTCAAAACAAGGTCTATTCACTCAAGGTTGGAAAGCGCGTTACGACGGCATGATTGATTGGGTTCCGGCAGCAGATACTGGCGGCGGCGTGACTTCAGTAGATCCTAGCAACATGACAGTGTCTACTGACTTTGATGATTACGAAGCGGATGTAGTTAACTTAATTCCACCTCAATCTGCTGGCACAATTGCCATCACTGCAGGACTTACCAATGATTCAGGTTGGTGCCCAGTTGACCTAGGTACTTTTGAATCTACAATCCATGCAGGCGTTCACGTGATTGGAGACGCAGCCATTGCCACAGGCATGCCTAAGTCTGGTTACGCTGCAAACTCTCAAGCGAAAGTATGTGCCGCGGCTATTGTTGCTTCATTAAATGATCATGACATGGCTGACCCATCTTACGTCAACACCTGTTACAGCTTAGTTGCACCTGATTATGGTATTTCAGTTGCGGCTGTATACAGACTTGCTGAAGACCGTTCTAAGATTGCTAAAGTAGCAGGTGGCCTCACACCAAGCGATGCTAATGCCGATGCACTACAACGTGAAGTACAATACGCATATAGCTGGTACGACAATATTGTCGACGACATGTTTGGCTAAGAAGTTCTTCAAGCATTATCTAAAAAGCGGAGCAAATAGCTCCGCTTTTTATTTGCCCGATATATTTAGCTAGAATTATTTAGTGAATTACCTCAAAGCATCCCTACCCAACGACAAGCAACCAATCAAACATTGGGGGCAACTCTACGGTTGTGCACGCGGATTAATTATTAATGACGCCGTGCAACAACATGACGGTTTAGTGGTAGTGCTCACCGCAGATTCACTATCTAGCACTGTTACCTACAACGAAACCAAATTCTTCAATCAAAATAATACTGACTTCTTAAGCTTCCCCGAATGGGAAACCCTACCCTATGATATTTTCTCACCCCATGAGGATATTGTTTCAGACAGAATTACAACGCTACATAGACTACCTCAGCTTACTCATGGCGTATTGGTATTACCTATCAGCACCTGTATGCAAAGAGTTGCGCCAAAGAACTTTATCAGTGAAATATCTTTGCACATTAAAATTGGTGACATCCTTGAACTAGATGATTTACGTAGATCCTTAGCATCAGCAGGATATCACCATGTATCGCAGGTAGTTACGCGTGGAGAATTTACTATTCGTGGTTCGATCGTTGATTTCTTTCCCATGGGATCAAACCACCCCTATCGTTTAGAATTTTTTGATAATGAAGTTGAAACAATTCGTACTTTTGACCCAGAAAAACAAACATCATTAATCAAGCTAACTGAAATCAGCCTACTACCTGCTCACGAATTCCCAAGCGACCAACAAGCTATCAAAGAATTCCGTCGTCGCTACCGTGAAAAGATTGAAGGTGACCCGAACAAAAGCATTATCTACAAAGAAGTCAGTAATGGTAATTTCCCACCCGGCATTGAATATTACCTACCGTTGTTTTTTGACAAAACGTCTACACTATTTGACTATTTACCTGAAAACACTTTATTTGTGTTGCATGAAAATGCATTAGATGTCACCGAAGAGTTTGAATCAGAATTATATAGCCGTTATGAGCAACGCCGTCACGATATAGAGCGCCCAATTCTAACACCTAAAGAAATATATCTATCTGCAGATGAAACCAAAGAAAAAATTGAACAGTTTTTACGTGTGCAATTAAACAGTAATAAATATCAAAATACTCAAGACGATATTTTTACTAATTACCCAAGCTCAACGTTACCTGCGATCAATATAGACTCACGACTCGAAGACCCTGCAATGCAATTGCGCCAATTCATCCAATCAAAAGATAGAACCATTGTCTTTGCTGCAGAATCACTAGGCCGACGCGAGTATATTAATGAAACTTTACGTAGCTTAGACATCAAGCCAACTACACAGGAAAATTGGCAGACCTTCACTGAAAGCAATGAAGTCATCAATCTACTAGTTGCTCCCATTGATGACTCTGTAGATTTACCTGAACATGGCGTCACTATTATTGCTGAACGCCAGTTATTTGGTAATCGTGCTAGACAAACAAATAAACGAAAACGTACGCGTGACGCTGATGCCATCGTACGCAACCTGAATGATCTGACTGAAGATGCACCCGTGGTGCATGAAGACCATGGTGTTGGACGCTATAAAGGCTTGCAGTCATTAAATATCCAAGGTTTAGAGACTGAATTCTTAACCCTAGAATACATGGGAGGTGACAAACTTTATGTACCCGTCGCCAATTTACACTTAGTTAGCCGCTATACAGGCGCGAACAATGAGAGTGCACCCTGGCATAAGCTAGGTTCAGACCTTTGGTCTAAAGTAAAACAAAAAGCGGCCGAGAAAGCACGTGATGTTGCCGCTGAACTGTTAGATGTTTATGCCCGCAGAGAAGCCAAGCAGGGTATTCATTACGATATCAGCATGCATGATTACGTCACTTTCTCCTCTAGCTTTCCATTTGAAGAAACACCTGATCAACAAACAGCAATCGAAAGCGTATTAGCCGATATGGATTCAACAAAACCTATGGACAGGGTCGTTTGTGGTGATGTTGGTTTTGGTAAAACAGAAGTTGCTATGCGTGCTGCATTTATTGCGGTTAACAATGGTAAGCAAGTTGCTGTTCTAGTTCCCACCACCCTATTAGCTCAGCAACATTATCAAACTTTTCAGGATAGATTTGCCGAGTGGCCTATACAAATAGAGTCATTATCTAGATTCAGCTCTGCAAAAAAACAGAAAGAGACGATTACTTCTTTAGAAGAAGGAAAATTAGATATTGTTATCGGCACACACAAATTATTCAGCGCTGATATTAAATATAAGAACCTTGGCTTAATCATTATTGATGAAGAACAGCGCTTTGGTGTACGTCATAAAGAAAAACTAAAAGCCTTGCGTGCTGAAGCAGATATTTTAACGTTAACTGCTACCCCGATTCCACGCACATTAAATATGTCTTTGAGTGGTTTAAGAGATTTATCAATTATCGCAACACCCCCGACTCATCGCCATGCGATTAAAACATTTGTCTCAGAATGGAATGATGCCAACATTAAAGAAGCCTGTACGCGCGAGATCAAACGTGGCGGACAAATTTACTTCCTGCATAACGAAGTAAAGACTATAGAAAAGGTCACTAGAGAATTACAAGAATTGTTGCCTAACGCATCGATTCGATTCGCCCATGGTCAAATGTCAGAACGTGAACTTGAGCAGGTAATGTTAGATTTCTACCACACTCGATTTAGCATTTTAGTCGCCACCACAATTATCGAGAGCGGACTGGATGTTCCTACAGCTAACACTATTATTATTAATCGTGCAGACAAACTTGGCTTATCTCAGCTCCATCAATTACGCGGACGCGTAGGTCGCTCACATCATCGTGCCTATGCTTACATGATCACGCCACATAGAAAAGCCATGTCAGCCGATGCCGTCAAACGCTTAGATGCTATCGAGTCATTGGAAGAATTGGGTGTTGGCTTCACATTAGCAACACATGACTTAGAGATTCGCGGAGCTGGTGAACTGCTAGGTGAAGGTCAAAGCGGACAGATCCATGAAATTGGCTACACTATGTATAATGAGTTACTCTCACGCGCAGTGCGTGCGTTAAAGTCTGGAGATCTTCCTCAACTAGATAGGCCATTAGATCATGGCTTAGAAGTTGATTTAGGAGAACCTGCGCTGTTACCAGAAGATTATGTTCCAGATGTACATATGCGATTAGTTTTATACAAGCGTATTGCAAGCGCACCGGATGAAACGGAATTAAGAGAATTACAGACTGAGTTTATTGATCGTTTTGGATTACTTCCCGATCAAGCTAAAAACCTTTTTCTAACTACGGAACTAAAGTTGTTTGCAGGCAGTCTGGGTATTAACAAGATTGAAGCTCATGAAGATGGCGGGCGAATATTATTTGATAAAAACCCTAAGATTGATATTGATCAGCTATTACTTTTACTACAGCGCCAATCTTCAGTATTCAAAATGTCGGGGAGTGAGAAATTACTGTTCACTGTTAACTTAACGACAATTGAAAACAGAATTGAATATATACGCAATATAATTAATACAATAGTACTCAAGGAAGCAGCATGAACCTAAAATCACTCTTATTCTGTATCACGCTAACTGGTATCAGCTTGTTTGCATCCGTGGTGTCAGCAAAAGATTATGCTATTGAAATAATACTATTCGCGAATAAAGACGGACTTCAACAGGCTGAGCAATTTAATTTAAACCATATAATTCCTGCCCCCAACGATGGACTTGACCTGGATTCAGCGAACAATAATTCGCAATGGCAAGCCATTCCCGAAGAAGACTATATTCTCAACAACGTTGCCGAAAAACTTAAGCGCTCTAGTAATTACCGCATCCTCAAGCATATAGCTTGGCGCCAACCGGTTGTAGAGAAGAAATATTCACAAGCAATTACAATTAAAGCAGGACGAGATTTTACAGGACAATATCCAGAACATGCATATCGCCAAGTCGAATTCAGCGATACTGTAAGTAATCGCTCACGCAGCTCTAAAGTATTGGAGTTAGACGGCACTATCAATATTGTTATCACACGATATATACATTTATACACTGATCTTGTGTATCGCTTACCAAGAACAATACCAACAGGCATTGGTGACGCGCTTAATCGTGGACAAGCATTAGTAGATCATTCAATTCAATCGCACCGACGTATGCGTAGCCGTGAACTGCATTACATTGACCACCCTTTAGTAGGCATCTTAATTGAAGCAACTCCCATTGAAGAAGAAAATTAACAAGCTATTTTTAGTCAGACTATTTCTACCAGCTTAGCTAACAGAGCACGTACTTTTTCCATTCCTAATTCTGTGCACTCTCTAATTGAGTCTAGAGTAATCAATTCATCACTACGTCCTGCCGCCCAATTTACAGACATCGCGCAATGCGCATAACCCATTTCAAGCTCTCTCGCTAACGCAGCTTCAGGCATACCTGTCATGCCGACAATGTCACAACCATCACGCTCTAATTTATTAACTTCTGCACTAGTCTCTAAACGTGGACCTTGAGTTGCTCCATATACACCACCTTTAAACACATTAATGTCAGCTAGCTCAGCTGCTTTAATTAATTTCTCTCGTAACGCTTGGTCATAGGGATTAGAAAAGTCGATATGTTTCACCTGACTCAAGTCTTTCTCAAAATAAGTATGAGGACGACCGTAGGTGTAATCAATAATCTGATCAGGAATAATTATTTTTGTAGGATCAATCTCTTTATGAATACCACCAACTGCTGCCACAGCGACAATATGTTTCACATCATTATCATGCAATGCCCAAATATTTGCACGATAGTTCACCATGTGTGGTGGAATAGTATGATGCGAACCGTGGCGAGGTAAGAATATAATTTGCTTGCCGCAATAATCACCAAACGTTATCGGCCCAGAAGGTGGGCCATAGGGTGTGCGCACGACTTCTTTGCGAATGATTTTTAAACCCGGAAATGATGCCAGACCTGTACCACCAATAATTGCTATATCTTGCATATTTGGTATTACCTAATGATTATTCTGAGATTGCATAGATTGCAGGAACGTTACGTAGATAACCTTTATAGTCCATACCATATCCATAGACGTATCGATCTGTGACTTCTAAGCCAAAAACATCAGGCTTAAGACCGACTTGTGGAGTCAATTTTTTCTTTAGCAACAGTACTGCTGTAATAACTTCTTTAGCACCATGTTTTGTGCAGTAAGAGACAAGCTCTTCCATGGTGTAGCCTTCATCATAAATATCATCCACTAACACCACGGTTTGATCTTCCAGTGATAGCTGCGGCTCTTTCAACCAATGCAGACTGCCACCCACAGTTTTATCACGATAGCGAGCAACTTGTAGATAATCTAACCGCACATCACAGTCCATACTGCGCAAAAGATCAGACATCATAATAATCCCGCCATTCATGACGCAAATTAATATGGCATTCTTATCTTGTATCTTAGCTTCTAACTCTAGCCCCATTTTTTCTACAGCCGTTTTTATTTGGCTAGCACTAAACACTAAGTCAGAATTTTCTTTAACCTGTTGAAGTTGTTGTGAAGATAAATTTACCATGAACTTTATTAACTTTTATTCATCTGACCCTGCTGCAATAGCATGGTTGTCGTAGGAAATGCCATTTCTGCGCCATTATCTACAATGATTTTATCGATTCTTAATAATACATCTTGTTTAACTTCATGGTAGTAACTCCAATCCGTAGTTTTAGTAAAGGTGTATACGAAAAAGTCGACGGATGATTCGTTAAACGCATTAAAGTTAACAATCATTGTTTGTGTTTGATCTATCTCCTCGTGCGCTTTAAGCATTGCTTTAACGTCAACGACAATTCGATCCATTTGAGCCACGTCATCGTAGCGCAGGCCTATTGTTTCATATATACGTCGATGCGACATTCGTGAAGGATTTTCAACTGCTATCGTGGCAAAAATAGAATTAGGAACATACAAAGGTCGTTTATCAAATGTGCGTATGACAGTAAGGCGCCAACCAATAGATTCAACCGTCCCTTCAATCTGCCTATCCGGTGAGCGAATCCAGTCGCCTACCGTAAAAGGTCGATCTAAATAAATCATCAACCCACCAAAGAAATTAGACAACAAATCTTTAGCCGCAAAACCAATGGCAATACCACCGATACCACCAAATGCTAAAACGCCTGAGACACTAAAACCTAGGGTTTGCAGAATCACCAATGCCGTAGTGATAAAAATTGCCACTCTAATCAACTTGCCAATAGCATGTATTGAGGTTTTATCTACCTGCTGACCAGTTTGTAGTTTTTGTTGGATAGTGGCATTTTCCAATCTTGCAATAAATGAGATCAAAGCCCACGAAATCATCGCTGTGATTAACGTATAGCGGATAGGATTTATATATTTGAAGATTTCAGCATCTGTTTGTGCGCCAGCAATTTGAGCGGCATAGGAGATACCAAGAATAATAATGGTATAACGCAATGGCCTACGCACTGAATTCACCAGCGCATCATCCCAAGGGTTATAAGTAATATCTGCCTTAGCGGCTAATTTTACTAATACTCGTCTGGCAATAAAAGCCAAGATCAATACACCCAATACGACTGCAAAAACTTCATACACCCAAGTATCAATCAGATCATTGGCGACAATATTTTTTATTTTTTCTAATAAATCTTGCATATCAACATTCTTACTATAAATTTAACGACATACTTTTATTGGTTTGACATTCAGTAATGAAATCATCAAGTAACGCTTGATGTTCACTGGATAATAGCTCAGGTGTTTTACCATGAAAGCGAGCCAAACGTAATTGTGAACTAGGGTTATTGTAATCATCGAGTTGATCAAGTGCTGGGGGAATATCCTCTGGGTTATTACAGATCAATACCATATCTGAACCCGCCTCTAATGCAGCATCTAAACGATCACCAATACCACCAAGCACATGTGCGCCCTTCATGGATAAATCATCACTGAAAATAACACCTTCAAACTTCATCTGTTCGCGCAGTACACGGGTCAACCAATACGGTGAAAAGCTTGCTGGCTTTTTATCCACATTTTCATAAACAACATGTGCTGACATCAATCCGGCTATACCGTGATCAATCAAACGTTGAAATGGGATCATATCGGCTAACTGCAAATCATTTTCATGCCGATGATCAATTGGACACTCAAAATGTGAATCTGCTGTCACCGTGCCATGCCCCGGGAAATGTTTTCCTACGGATTCCATACCGCCTTTTCGTAAGCCCAGCATAAATTTACTAGCTAAGGCACTGACGGCATCTATATCTCCATGAAAAGCCCTGTCACCGATAACAATACTTTCTCCTGTATCAAGATCTAAAATAGGCGCAAAGGTAAAGTCGACTCCCACTTCACGCAATTCAGAAGCTAAACGGCATGCAAGAATTTCTGCTAACAGTAACGCCTTACTTGGATTATTGTCATAGACTTCTCCGATACGTCGCATAGGAGGAAATTCTGTGAACCCCTGTCGAAAACGCTGTACACGCCCTCCTTCTTGATCCACTGCCACCAATAGTTTTGGCTTTTTAATGGCATGCAGCTCACTTACTAAACGACTAACCTGCTGCTTATCGTGAAAATTTCTAGTGAATAGGATCACTCCACCTACTGCAGGGTGGGATAACCATATGCGTTCTTCAGCACTAATTTCAGTGCCGACTAGGTCAATCATTAATGGGCCATTGCTCATTTTTTATTTATAATCCAATGAGTTAAAAGACTTTAGAGATTTTATTCTGGAAAATAACGCTAATTGTATGGTGAAATTCACACTAAGATAAGCGCTAAATTGAGATGCAGGATACTTTACGGGGACAGATACTTCAGGTAAAAAAATAGGGCACCCATAACCGAGTGCCCTAACCAGGAGGAGTCGAGAATAACAACATGACAATCAAATGAATTCTGATTGATGTTGTGAGGCTCACTGTATATAAAGCATTTATAATGCCAAGAATTTTAAATTCTTTATAATCAACAATTTAACAATTTGCCCTCCGATATACCTTATAATTCAGAGATAACATAGTCACAAAATGTGGCAATATTTTGCCGGATGCGGCAACTATTGCCAAAAACAACCACTGCAACTCACTGAATTATAGTTCTATTTTTTAAGATACCTATTCAACTCAATACAACCGATACTAAGAGCTCACACAGCGCGTTTATCTCTATGCCAAAAAAACGTTACCAAGCAGCATTAGAAGCTAACGAATTGAACTACGACAAGATGCAAATGAATGTTGTAGAACAACTAGATTCCCTGCACTCACAGATCTCCAGCCAAAGCTCATCGCATGACCAGTCGTTAGGCAACAAATTCACTAATATCTTTCGACGCAACAAAAGACAACAAAACCGCGCTCAGGGCTTATACATCTGGGGGTCTGTCGGTCGTGGCAAAACTTATTTAATGGATATATTTTACGACTGCTTACCCGAAGAAAATAAATTGCGCTTACATTTTCATCGTTTCATGCAAGAGATTCACCATCAGTTAGGGCAGATTAAAAATGAGGAAGACCCCCTACAAATTGTTGCCGAAAGTTTTAAACAACGCACAAATGTTATCTGCTTAGATGAACTATTCGTTTCCGATATTGGGGACGCAATGATATTGGCAGGACTATTAGACGCATTTTTCTCACAAGGCATTACTTTAGTCACTACCAGCAATTGTCACCCAGACGATTTATACAAAGGCGGGCTTCAAAGACAAAAATTTCTTCCTGCGATAGAACTCATTAAACAACAGACAAATGTAATCGAACTAGGCGGTAATACTGATCATCGCTTGGAATATTTAGAGCATGCTGATATTTACCATCACCCACTCGATGAGAATGCGCATCAAGTCATGAAAAACAACTTCATGCATATCTCCCCTGTTCAAGGAGTTGAAAATGAATTTTTATCTATCGAAGGAAGAAATATTCAAACCATTCGATGTGCCGACGGCACTCTGTGGTTATGTTTTAACGACCTATGTGGTGGGCCACGCAGTGCAGCAGATTACATTGAAATTGCCCGGTGCTTTAATACTGTATTAATTTCAAACATTCCTGTGCTCACAAATAACGATGATCTTGCGCGCCGTTTCATAACAGCAATTGATGAATTTTATGACCGCAGTGTCAAGGTCGTTATTTCAGCTGAAGCCAGTGTTCATGATTTATACAAAGGGAAAAGATTATCGTTTGAATTTCAGCGCACGGTGAGTCGATTGCTTGAAATGCGCTCTCACGATTATCTCGCTCGACCACATAAATCTCTGTGACAGGAGATGCTGGTTTCGCTATGATTAACCACTAAATTAACCTATGAGTTTATTATGAAAAAGCCCGTTACAGTTGCTATTACCGGTGCCGGTGGGAACATTGGCTATGCAATTGCTTTTCGTATTGCAGCAGGCGATCTGTTTGGTCCAGATCAACCCATTAATTTACACTTAATTGAAATTGAACCTGTACTACCCGCACTAACTGGCGTGGTGATGGAACTGAACGACTGTGCTTTCCCAACACTCAACAAAATTGTTGCAACGGCAGACTTCTCAACTGGCTTTGGTGATGCAGATTATATTTTCCTTATTGGCTCTAGACCTAGAGGCAAAGGAATGGAAAGACAAGATTTACTTAGCGCTAATGGCGCAATATTCAAACCTACCGGAAAAGCCATTAGTGAAAATGCAGCCAAGGACGTTCGTGTTTTAGTCGTTGGCAACCCAGCCAACACCAATGCTCTAATTGCATTACATAATGCACCTAACTTACAACCCAACCAAATTACATCGATGATGCGCTTAGATCATAATCGCACTATTAGCATGCTCGCAGAAAAAGTTGGCAAACATTCTTCTGTGATTAACAATGTCACAGTATGGGGCAATCATTCGACAACTCAGTTCCCAGATTTACAACATTGCACAGTAGGTGGTGTAAACGCCCAGGATTTAATCGATATGAATTGGTATCGCAATGAATTTATAGAGCGCGTTCAAAATCGTGGCGCAGAAATCATTGATGCACGTGGTGCTTCATCTGCAGCATCTGCAGCATCTGCGGCAATTGATCATATGCGTGATTGGGTGCTGGGCTCAGATGGCGATAGCTGGGTGAGCATGGGGACATACTCAACAGGAAGTTACGATGTAACCAGCGAACTTATGTATTCATTCCCAACACATTGTAGCAATCGCGAATACAATACAATTGAAGATTTAGAATTAGATGAGTTTTCGCGCGAGATGATCGCGCTCTCTGAAAAAGAATTAATCAAAGAACGCGATATGATTAGATGGTTACTTCGCGACTAACTTACAACGAAGAAATTATAAATTAACTCCTTCCCATTCCGTTATAAAGTCTTCAATGTAATCAGCTACAGCATCCGGTCTATCTTCCTGTACGTAGTGCCCTGCTCTTTCGATAATTTCAAATCTTACTGGGCCAGATATTGCTTTCTTCAAACGTCTACCAGATTCTGTAGGCATCCACGCATCATGTAACGCCCAACAGACCATAGTCGGGCATGTGATTTTAGAGTGATCTACATTCATGGTTTCGTCATTAGTCGGCTCAGCACAAATTTTCACTAGCGATTTAAACCCATGTAGTCCCGGACCTCTACCCCAGAACTGTAAGTAATTTTGTTTTACATTCTGATCAGTAAATGCAATTTTGTCATAGCTACCTGTTCTCAATAAGCCAGGGAAATTAGCTGCGGCTTGCGCCATACCCATTTGCAATGTAGCGTCATCAGCACCGACCAACGCATTAAATCCTTCCACTTCTAATACCGGCCAGTAATCCCAAGCGACGGGGTTAATTAAAATTAAACGAGAAATATAATCACAATATTTAGATGCAAATATTTGACATGCACCACCTCCATGGTCATGGCCCACTAATATCACTTTCCCCTTTAAACCTAGACCATCAATCACGCCTTTTATCGCTTCTGCTTGATTAGTCAAAGTATGTTTAAAATCATCTAGCGGCATATCTGATTGACCATAGCCAACCATATCCATTGCTAATGTTCTATATTTATCTTTTAAATTCTCCTGAACATGTCGCCAAAGTCTAGCGTTAGTTGGAATACCATGAACCATTAACAATGTAGTCTCGCCGCTACCGCACTCTTCTATATTGATATTTAACTTTAATCCATCAACCGTGATTTCTTGTTTCATCTAAATTTCTCCTACTGTTTAACAATTATTTTTTTAGCAGACTTTCTATCTGAAAAACTATTCCATCAACTGATGCTTTGTCGATAGACATTCGACTGATTACAAATAACCCTTGTGAATTATTAAGTAAAAAATCAGCTGTCGCATCAACATCCAATTGGTTTGAAATTTCATTATTACTTTGAGCTCGCGTTAAGGTATTCCGAAAAACGGATCTCATGTGTTCAAGTGTTATCTTGGTTTGAGCTCTCACTTGATTATCATATTGCGCAAGCTCGGCAATTGAATTAGTCACCAGACAACCTTTTATATCTGAATCATTTAAAGCATCTTTTGCTCGCGCCTGAAAATACTCACAAATACCCACTTTTGCTGAAGAGGCATTTTCTATCAGTGAAAAATTTTTAACGATGACCGTTTCATGATAATGCTTAAGCACTCTTAAGAATAAACTGCGTTTACTTTTGAATGTATCGTATAGACTCTGACGGCTAATTCCCATTTCCGTTTCCAACTTGGGTATTGAAGTTGCACTATAACCTTTGCGCCAAAATTCATGCATTGCACAGTCAAGCACTTGGTTTAACTCAAATTGTTTATTTCTACCCATCAGCTATGCTGGTCTTCCCCAGATAAAATCCTTTAAGACTTATTGCTATACATTGTCTTTATTCTGGAATGGTCTGTCAATTATTATCGATGTAGAAAAAAAAGCCCTGAAAAACAGGGCTTTAAAGAAAATAGTTAAACTGTAAATTTATGAATATTTACGCGGCTGATCTATCAGAATAGACATCACCATCTTTTTTATCCTCAGATTCACTTTGCTCAGTGTCACTATTAAGCATGCTAGGACGATTAGTAAATTCTGCTAGGGTAATGCCGTTGAGGAAGCTGTATATTTTATCACTCAATTCATCCCACATTACATGAGTCACATACTTCTTCTCTAACGTAGATTCGACTGCATTATCGGACTCAGTCACTTGAGGACGATACTCATCGATAGATGAAATAATTTGAGCTACGCTGATTTCACCAGGTACACGAGACAATTTATAACCACCTCCTGGTCCACGCACTCCAATCACAAGACCATTCTTACGCAATTTTGCAAACAGCTGTTCTAAATAAGATAACGATATCCCTTGGCTTTGAGATATTTCAGCCAATGTAACAGGTCGAACCTTATCATTGAGCGCAAGATCCATCATTGCCGTAATAGCGTGACGCGCTTTTGTTGATAACTTCATTTTGACCACCTTTCTACCTTGAAATTTATTCCTACCACTATGTTATTAGTGTGTTCTTTGCGTCATTGAGTTCATTTCTTTTTTGATAAATTTTCACAAAATGTACATCACCTTTACGACTTTACTTAATCAGTCACAAAGGCCTTTCAAATAAGGCATTTCAGCTAGATTGCCTACTTTATAGACAATCAGTCTGACTCATTTCAGCATCGAACACATGTCCCTGTGCTATACAAAAACTTAGCCACTTATATAAGAACCGATTATCTTTCCATTTATTACGCAGGCGGCTATCTTTATCCAAATTATTCGTTGTACGCTTCATTTCTCGATGCAGAACCTCTGCTTGCATCGCATCGAAATAGACCCGTATTAGTAAATTCGGAAGATCTTTAGACTTATTATCTTGTTGGTCGGTAAAACGATAGGTGAGATTCAGTGTAATGGTGTATTTTGTCCGTTCAATGACATGCAGATGAAGGTCAAGCGCTTGGTGAACGCGCGAAAAACTATATTCATGTAAAACATTAAAATTACCACATAACCTTTTGAGTTTAATATAGTTATTTTCATATACCTCCATCAGCCCGGCAAATGTATTTGGGTCTGGATGCGGAATTCTTGCGAATTTAGTAGCACAACGCATTGTTAATATTTTTCATCGCTTGAGTTGATAAAGAGTTACCTTTTAAACATGTCAGGACAAAGTATACATCGGCGTAATTGTAGGAATCTTTCATTTTCCATTGAGTCTACTCCGATTAGCCTGGCCTTTTGTGGAACACCTGGCGAGCTCAGAACTATCCAGACAAACGCATCATTTAAATACGCCACTCTGACACTTTCATAACGTCGCCACTCCTGTGCATCTACCGATATACTCCAGCACTGATACAGACCTTCATATTTGATCAAATATTGCTGCTGACATAACCACTGCTTAATCGACCACAATAAAGATACCAATAACGCAAATACGCCCACTGTTCTTAGATAGTTTGGTATATCGAAACCTAAAACACAGATAAGAGCAAATAAGTGAATGATAGCAATATAAGCAGTCACTAAGCCTGATGGCTTAACTTTAAACTGTTCAATCACATCGAGTGAATTTTATCCACAATGGCAATGATGGCAGGGTCGGTTACTTGGTGAGTACGCGTGAGTATCCCATGCAATTCTGGATCTTGCAGCATTAATAGCTCTGCAAACGCACTTTGTTCGCTTGATTCGGCACTATCATAGAAACACTCAAGATAGCGTGTCGTTAAGGCATCTAATTCTTTAGTTCCACGACGACAGCGCCAGCGTAATTTTGAGCGGTCAGGAGAACCCGACATGATTGTATAAAGGCCGTGGTTAGTTACGTCGCTTGACGATTAGCTTCTTAATTTCTGCAATCGCCTTTGCAGGATTTAAATTTTTCGGACATGCGTTAGTGCAATTCATAATGGTATGACAGCGATACAATTTGAATGGGTCTTCCAACTCATCTAATCGTTCCCCTGTGGCTTCATCACGACTATCGGCAATCCAACGATACGCTGCAAGTAATGCAGCAGGACCTAAATAGCGATCGCTATTCCACCAGTAGCTTGGGCAGCTAGTTGAACAACATGCGCAAAGAATACACTCTTCTAATCCTTCTAACTTCTCACGATCTTCTTTTGATTGAAGACGCTCACGATCAGGTGGTGGAGGTGTATCTGTTTGAATCCACGGTTGAATAGACGCGTATTGAGCGTAAAAATTAGTTAAATCAGGAACAAGATCTTTTACCACATCTAAGTGAGGTAGAGGGTAAATCTTCACGTCACCCTTAATTTCCGCAATCGCTTTAATACATGCCAGCGTATTCATGCCATCAATATTCATTGAACATGAACCACATATGCCTTCACGGCAAGAACGTCTAAACGTTAATGTAGGGTCTATTTCGTTTTTTATTTTAATCAGCGCATCAAGTACCATTGGGCCACAGTTATCTAGATCAATATCATAGGTATCTACGCTTGGATTTTGACCATCATCAGGGTTATAACGATATACCTTGAAACGCTTGGTATTCTTTGCCGTCGCAGGAGCCTCAAAGATCCTACCCTTTTTAACTATCGAGTTTGCTGGAAGTGAAAATTCAGCCATGAAATAGCTCCTCTAATCCTTTTACTTGTTCCGGTATGCCTAGTAGACGCGTGCTTTTGGTGGGAAAACATCGACTTCGTCTGTCAACGTGGTCAAATGCACTGGACGATAATCAATATCCACCTTACCTTCATCTGACACTGTCGCAAGCGTGTGCTTCATCCATGATTCATCATCACGATCTTTATAATCATCACGCGCATGTGCACCACGACTTTCTGGTCGATTCAGCGCCGACGCAACTGTCGCAATGGCTTGCGGGAATAGATTTGACAACTCTAGAGTTTCAATTAAGTCTGTATTCCAAACCATTGATTTATCTGTAACTTTAACATCATCAAACTGTTTATATAAGGCGTTAACCTTATCCAAACCCGTGGACAATGATTCACCAGTTCTAAATACGGCAGCATGAGTTTGCATCGTCTTTTGCAGATTCAAACGTAACTCTGCTGTGCTGGTACTTCCATTGGAGTGACGCAATGCATCAAAGCGATCCATGACTTTTTCAGTTGCATGCTCAGACAGCGTTGGATGAGGTGTATTTGGCTTCACAAGCTCTGCTGCTCTAATCGCCGCCGCACGACCAAACACAATCAAATCAAGCAGTGAATTAGAACCTAATCGATTAGCACCATGTACCGACACACAGGCTGCTTCACCAATCGCCATCAAACCTGGCATGACAGTATCTGGATCACCATTGACCGAATTCACCACCTGGCCATAGTGGTTGGTTGGAATACCGCCCATATTGTAATGTACTGTCGGCAGCACCGGTATTGGATTTTTAGTCACATCGACACCGGCAAATATTCTTGCGCTTTCCGCGATACCCGGAAGTTTCTCATTAATCACATCAGCGCCTAAATGTTCTAAATGCAAATGTATATGATCAGCTTCTTCGCCAATACCGCGCCCTTCATTAATTTCCATGGTCATGGAACGACTGACGACATCTCTCGATGCCAGGTCTTTTGCGTTTGGCGCATAACGCTCCATAAATCGTTCACCCTTAGCATTGGTCAAATAACCACCTTCACCTCGAGCGCCCTCAGTAATCAAGCAGCCTGAACCATAAATCCCGGTTGGATGGAATTGAACAAACTCCATATCCTGCAAAGGCATTCCTGCCCTTAAAATCATAGCATTACCGTCACCAGTACATGTATGTGCTGAAGTACAAGAGAAATAAGTCCTACCGTATCCACCAGTCGCTAATAGCACTTGATGAGCACGAAAACGATGTAATTCGCCAGTTGCTAAATCGATTGCGATCACACCACGGCAGGTACCATCGTCATCCATTAATAAGTCGATGGCAAAGTATTCTATATAGAACTCTGCATTATGCTTTAGCGATTGTTGGTATAACGTATGTAATATTGCATGTCCTGTTCGGTCAGCGGCTGCACAAGTACGCTGAGCAATGCCCTCACCATAGCGAGTTGTCATACCGCCGAATGGACGCTGATAAATTTTTCCTTCTTCTGTTCGAGAGAACGGCACACCATAATGCTCTAACTCAACAATCGCTGGGACAGCTTCTCGGCACATATATTCGATTGCATCTTGATCACCTAACCAGTCTGACCCTTTAACTGTGTCATACATATGCCAGCGCCAATCGTCTTCTCCCATATTTCCCAAAGAAGCACTCATGCCGCCCTGTGCTGCCACTGTGTGACTGCGTGTAGGAAAAACTTTAGTGATACATGCTGTAGATAATCCGCTAACTGCCATGCCGAATGTCGCACGCAGCCCTGCACCGCCAGCACCCACAACGAGTACGTCGTAAGAGTGGTCTATAAACTTATAACTTTCGCCCATAGGATTACAAAGATAGTTTAATAATTGAAAATAAGCCCATGAATGTAAAAGCAATACATGCAAAATTCAGAGCGATTAATGAGGCTACTTTTCTCCAGCCACCGACATAATCTTCGATGATGACCTGTACCCCTAGCTGTACGTGATAAAACATAGTCACTACTAATAACGCCAATGCAACGGCGACTAACGGTGACTGCATCCACACAATGACAGCGTCATAACTAAATTCACTAAAACTGGCAATAGTAAACGCCAACCAGATGGTCAATGGCACCAAAGCAATTGACGTGAGACGTTGCGCCCACCAATGATGTGCACCCTCTTTAGCGGACCCTAGTCCTTTAGCATTTGATAATGGTGTTCTTAAACTCATCTATTTTAACTCCATGCAAGCGCCCAAGTGGCCGCTGTCGCTAATATCGCAAACATGATCACAAATAGACCAGATCGATTCGCTGTGTTCTTCTCTAATAATGCACCTGCATCCCATATTAAATGACGCACACCATTCGCTAGATGCAAATAAAGGGCAAATGACCAGGCCACAAGCAACAATAGCCCAATAGGATGAGCCAACCATGATTGAATTGTCTGGAACTGACTGGGACCTGATGCGATAGCAGCCAGCACAATAACCATAACGATTGCACCGAAGCTAAGAAACACTCCACTCATACGATGGAGAATGGATAACGCCATGGTTAGCTGCCAGCGATATATCCCTAAATGTGGCGACAATGGCCGTTGAGGTGTGCCCATGAAAAATGACTCCTAACTTCCTGTAATTCATACTAGATACGGACGATAAATTAACCGCATCCACTCGATTCGATTTTATGACTTAGCATCAATCCCTAATGAATTGATTATATTCAAAATCATAGTTGCTAACGCGCAAATTGTATACCCGTGGAGGTATAACAAGAGGCAGGAAATTACATTACTTTGGCTTCAGAAGCTAGCTTAACAGGCTAATTTTGCAATCAAATACGCACTCCATCTGTACAAGGAACCCATTGTGACAGCAAGTATTCTAGACAACGCCTCTACGCCAGATCACTTTTCAACCGACCTGGACAAACCGACTCTGATCAGACTAAACCACTTAGTTTGCTACCAAGTAGAAGGCGAAGATGCGACGACATTTTTACAAGGACAGTTTTCTAACGATATTAACGCCGTCACTACTTCCGCGGGGCAAATTAGCAGTTACTGCACGCCAAAAGGCCGCATGCTCGCTATCTTTTATATCTGTAAACGCGGTGACACTTATCATCTACTGACTTCTAAAGATGTGGCAGAAGGAGTAATGAAACGATTACAGATGTACGTCATGCGCTCCAAGGTCAGTATAAAACCAATGGAAGATGTATTACTCCTAGGCGTTTACAATGACGACCATGCGAAAGTACTAGATACGTTACAACTGACATCTTTTGATTCAGACTACCAGGTTAGCGCTAATGATGACTGCTTAGGCATGAATATTCCTAACAGTAGCAGTCCTCGTTATTTAATTATCTGCAAAAAATCGTCAGCACTGCTTCAAGAATTAAGCATCGATGCTACAAATATCTACAGTCATTCATATTGGCAGTGGTTAGACATCATGGCAGGCTTACCTAGTATTACGCAGAATGTACAAGAAGCATTTGTTCCACAGATGGCCAACATGGAATTAATCCAAGGCGTTAGCTTCAGCAAGGGTTGCTACCCAGGGCAAGAGATTGTTGCGCGTCTGCATTATCTAGGCAATGCAAACAGACGTATGTTTAGACTTGAGGCCAGCCAAGATAAAACTATCAATGCGGGCGATGATATTTACAGCCAAGATTCTGATCAAGCTATTGGAAAATTTCTATCAGTAGTACACGAGGGTAATAATAAATATTCTGCTCTTGCCGTTTTAAGAATAGAAGCAGCAAAAAAGAATCAACTTGCTATAGGATCCTCTTCAGGCAATAGTGCACAGATAATGCCATTACCTTACGATGTTCCCACTGACCTAAAAGAGAAAGAAAAATAATATGCGTGCAATCGTTTTATATTTAGCTGTCGCAGCGCTAGCCGCACTAGCTGCTTACATTATTCGTGCAAACAGCAAAGCAGTATCGAACATTTTATTATTTGTGTCACTGGTATGCTTATGCATACTTGGTGTTTCAATTGTTATTGAACAATATGAATGAAGCAGCTATTAACTAGAACGTCTGAATCTAGTTGCAAACAAACCTAACAAGCCAGACATAAATAACACAACGCCCGCAGGTAGCGGCACAAATTGAACATCTAGATTGACTTCGTAAGAGCCACTGTTATCGCTAAAAATACCATCATTTTCTGCGAGAAATAAGAATAGATTAGATTCACTAGGAATATCTGTAAAACTCAATAAAAGATTTGTTCCTATAAAGAATGGTTGAGAAAACAAGCCACCAACAGGCGTTATATCATCTTCTGTTGAACTCCATATGCCAATCAGAGAATACACAGGCAAGTCTCTAAAATTGCCGTCCATAAAATTATTTGGTATTCCATTAGCATCAGTTGGTGTAATTCCATTATCAACAACTTCACCTGTAGCACTAATATCAATACTTGATGCCTCTGAAAAATTAAACGCGTTACCGTTTAAACTAACTGAGTTAGCCGCTACTCCTGTACCGATTGCACTACCAAAAGCATGTCCCCAATCATCAAAATAAAGATTATCCATGCCACCAACTGTTTGAGTGATCATTGCAGACTGACTGACCGCACTTGTTGTTAGCAATAATAAAAACAATAAAAATTGTAATGATTTCATATCTGATGTCCCAGAGTTAAAACTTAAATTAGGCTTAATCGCTATTAAATTGTAGCATTCTCAATAATGCCATAATATCGACTATTTCACATATATTATAGTATGTTGGCAATAATCAACTAATCCATAAAATCCAAGATACCACCTGCTTTATTAAGCCTTACTTTAACATTTGTAGAGCCCTGTAAATAGGTAAGTTTTTCTTCATTAGTATCAAAGTATTCATGTATCTTTTTGTCATTCACATGATCACTAAAGTTCCGCGAATTGTTACTTTTAAATCTCCATTGATTTATTCTAGCCCAAAAAATCAAACCTCCGCCCAGCAGAACGATCATCGATATATAAAATTTCATTACATCAAGCAATGCCTCATAACCACCCAGCAAAATCATATGATTATAAAAAAGCTTAATATTAAGCCACCAGGCAATAAGACTTATAATAGGTTGCAGCAAATATAAGAATGCCCCCCAAAATAGTAATGTTATACCTAGCGCAGTAATTTTTTGTCCTGGCTTTAAAGAATAAGAGTCATTAATTAAAAATTTATTTTCATCGTTGTTCATCTGCTCTCACTCCTCTATCAGGACTATTCCACGTCCCTGTTTTCTTTCTACCTAAAATTAAAGCTCTTGGTAATGCCACGGATGTGGTAAATACATTAATCATCCAATATGCAATCGGGTACCAAACGATCCAAAAAAAATGTTTTAGCAACTTGCCCTCATAACGACTATCTATCATTAAGCTGACTAAAAATTGCATCAAACAAGTTGCGCCTAATACCAAACCATGCCAACCAGGCACTAAAGATGGCACAGCGATTTGCTCAGGCAGCGCAATAAATTTTCCTACTAGCCATAACAAGATTATAGTTAACAATATATAACTCCAAACAACGCTTAACCAATATTCCACAAACACCATCCACATACGTCGGCTTTTCCATAGCAATATTTGCGGCGCATAAAACATTGCTGCCTGCGCACCACCTACTGCCCAACGCAAACGCTGACCCCATAATCCACGATACGTTTCTGGCATAAGTATCCAACACAGTGCATTTGGTTCGTACCTTATATCCCAGTGATCTAATTGAAGACGCCAACTCACATCAATATCGTCAGTTGTGGTGTCTGAACGCCAAAACCCAACTCTCTGTAATGCAGATTTCCTAAATGCTGTGACTACGCCAGAAACAGTAAACACTCGACCGTAAATTCTTTGCGCACGTTTAATCAAACCAATGATTGACGAGAACTCACCTACTTGAATTTTCCCTAGCAGGGTTGATCTATTTCTTATTCTAGGGTTGCCGGTCACTGCACCAACGCGAGGCGAGTAAATAAAGTGCTTAACCAAACTTGAGACAGCATATTCATCAAGCAAAGCATCTCCATCTATACATATTAATATTTCATTTTTTGAAGCAATAGCACCCATATTTAGCGCATTCGCTTTACCACTATTAACAACTAGATGGATAACACGAATTTGCTCGTATTTCTTTTCAAGTTGATCAATCAATTCTGCAGTTTTATCTGTACTCCCATCATTTACTAAAATAATTTCATACCGGGAATATGCAGAATTTAAGAGTTGATCTACTGTTTCTTCAATATGCGCCTCTTCATTAAAACAAGGGACAATAATCGACACACTCGGAATAGGTTCTAGCCGATCAAATTCACCAAGAGACAAACCTGCCTGCTCCCAATGAAAACGATAGTAAATTCCTCCACTCATCCAAACATAGGACATAAACAATGGATAGTAGTAAGCAAATGCCATCAATACGCCACTAATAGTGTCAAAATTCATATTCTTAACTCACTAAAAGCGCCAGTTGACTGATGCAGAGATGGCATTATAAGACTCTGCCTCACCATCATAGCTACGCCGACGATGCAACACACCATAATCAACTTCAAAATCATGACTTGGAGCCCATTGTTGTCGATATTCGATATCCCAAATACCTGCATTACTTTCATTTTCCTGCTTGTAATTCCCAATACCTAGATTTAAACGATGAGTTAAACTCTTTTCGTATTCACGCCAAATTACACCACGATATTTAGCCGCTACTCGGAATGAATAATCCCCTTCAGGATTGAAATAACCTACATCATCTTCAGTATTCTCAGATATATAAAACTCTTCACTTAAGTAGATTTGGTGATGTGCACTCTGGTAAACATCATGTTCATGCTGTATGAAAAATGAAGTCCTTTGATTACCATCACTAAAATCCGTGAATGAAGCAGATGCTCGCAAATAGTGTGATTCATCCCAGCGATACTGTGCACCTGCACTCACTGACTCGCCATCAATATCAGCATTAATGGCTCGCAAAGGAACATTACGACTATAAGATTGCAGTTCTCCAAACAAACTGACGTGGTCATCTCTCTTCCATACTCCATTAAGCGTAACACCTGGATCAGTATCATCTCGTACACTTGCATTTATTTCGGCGCTGACATCATATGAATCACTTCTATACTCACCCCCAATACCAACTCGATGTAGATTGCCGTTATCTTCAGGAAATTCTGCCCAATCATACCTATCACGCACATACACTCGGTATTGATCATAAATAGGCGCAGTATACAAACGCTGTTCTATCGTGAAGTCTTTATTACCTAGCGCATTTCCAGAGGACTCACCATATTGTGTGCTAAGCGTATATAGGCGCTTAACATGCGTATCCCATCGTTTTTGCAATCTCTTTACATCTTTATGATATGAATATTCAGCGTTCAATTTTTGTAAATTTTGCCTAGCCTTAGAATATTGTTGCGAGTCGATTAACAAGCTTGTTTTAGCCACTCCAATTGACATATCTTGGCCTAGTACTTGACTAGCATCACCAAGTAATGCACTAGACTTATTAGTCAATCCACGCCATCGATTAACAATCGCTAAATTTTTCAAAATATCAGGGTCACTTGGCGCATTAGCTTGCAGCGCTAACAATCTTTTTTCAGCTTCTTTCAGACGATTTTGATAAGCCTGAAACATTGCATCTAAACGCGCCACCCAATGTGTACGACCATCATTGACCTCTTGACCTTCAACGATCTTATTCATCCTCGACATCGCAACACCTGCATTGTCATAATCTTCCATATCAATCGATGCAAACATTAAGGCAGATAGGATATTTAAATTATCAGGCTCCTTGTCATTAGCATATTCTAATATTTGCACTGCCTTCTCAGGCTGGCGGTTGCCTGCATAAGCCTCAGCAGCATGTACATTCCCCCAAACAGGAATATCCTCAACACTCAAGCCAAGCGATTCATATGTAGCAATAGCCTCAGCATGTAAACCTGATAACGTTTGCGCATGCACTTTATTCAGCAACGCATTTCTACGTGCAATTGAATCGTCTGGTAGATTTGAATTCAGAAACTCAAGGAAATGGTCAACAGATTTAACCGCTTCATTAGCAAAAGATTCTCTGAACACAGGTTCGCTATTCACAGCTTGCATCAACACTTGTTGAATCTTTAATTCATGAAGCCTCTTCCATTGCGAGTTAGAGATTTCAATCTCGCCAGACTGCGCTTGAATAAATGCAGCCTCAGCCATACCCAATTCTGCTAAAGCCATAATTCGCCCGACCTTTGCTTCCTGATTGCGAGACTCCACCCGCAGCACCTCTTTGTATGCATCTAGGGCACTTTGGTATTCGCGCAGATTAAAATACAGATATGCTCTTGCAAGATTAAAATCTAAATCGCGATTAAATCTATCCTCACAGCAATCCACAACACTCTTTGCTTGCGAGTAGTTTTCCATATCAGTTGCCACGAGAATGGCACCCGCAAAGAATACAGCTTCACTTGGAAAACGAAGCATTCCTTCTTCATAGAGGTCAAAAGCAATATCACTGTATCCGCAGTGGCGTGATATGTATGCAAGCTGCTCCAATTGATCTTTAGACAAAGAATACTTATCAACCCTTCTCAACACACGCTTAGCTCTATCACAGCGCTGATGTGTATACATTAATCTCGCTTTAGCAACATTAATTTGTGGATGGTTTTGTACAGAAAATTTCGACATTTCAACTAACTGAGTATCAATGCCAACAAAATTATTATCGCTTGAAACAACATTTAGCCAGGAAGCAATATAGTTTTCTCTCTCTACTCCTTTACTTATCTCAGCCAGCTGCCGCAAATATTCTGCCTGCATATCGGCTCGCCCAAACTCTTGCGCATAGTAAACATTAGCATCCAGCACCTGTCTATCATATGGGTATTTTTGGTAAAGGTTAGCCAGTATTTTCATAGACTTTTTTGATTCACCAGAATCAATTAATACGAGCGCTAAACCAAGCTGAAGATCTTTATCCTTAGGTCTATAGGCAAGTGCCTTTTTATAGAATTTAATAGCTTTTGCACTATTCCCCTGTTGTCTAGAGGTCGCCGCATTCAAACGTATATATTCTAAGCGCGAGTTACTTCTGTTTGGCTTATTTTTTACAGCCTTGGCTCTCTTCTGGTTTGAAATTTTATTATTAAGATAAGCCAAGACATCAGCTGGAGCTGTTTCGAGAGGAAATGAATAACGTGGCCATAATTCATCTATGGGATTATTTTTCAATGCCTGTTGGAAGCTTTGCAGCCAAACATGATAAGTTCGATCATCTTCTACCTTCCTGGAATTCAAGGCCGCTGACAATGAAGCTAGAGCTTCTTCGTCACGACCAAGTTGTTGCTGTGCTAGCCCTATAATAATCCGTGCATCATGATCCACTAGCGAGGATGATGGTTGTAATATGGCTAATGCCTCACTAGGTTGATTTAACTCAACATACACTTTAGCCAAACCTTTCTTATATTCAACATTAGCTGGATCACTAGCTAATAACTGTTTATATAACTCCTTTGATTCGTCTAATCTTCTCAGATTATATAATGTTTGAGCAGCTGCTGATTTCACATAATCAGGTAATGGCTGTGTTAACAGGTATTCATCATATATTGTTCCTGCATGATTAAACTGATCATCCCAAGTTAACATCACAAGATAGTCCAACTTCAAATTCACCTCATCAGGTGCTTTATCTAGTAAAGGTTTTAATGCTGCAATTGCTTTATCCGGATTACCTTTCCTTGCCTGCTCAACCCAATAATTCACATATAAAGTCCAAACTTCATTACTCACACTATCATTAGAAGTTAATAATATTTTAGCCTGCTGCTGGGCCTGAAAAGGATCTGTTTTACTCAAGATCATAAGCCTTGTAACAGCCAGATCAGATAGTCCATCCGGCAAGAATTGCTGCGTATAATCAATTAACGATGAAGCATTAACTACAAGTCCATTCTCCGCTAATCTTTGCGCCCTCTCTATCGCAATATGCGCTGACACTTTGCTATTCTTAACTTCGGCCCGCGCTAACAATTCTGCAAAATCACCATCATTATTTTCGACTGCCAGTTCGAACAGATCTTTAAACGCATAAGCAGGAATTAGTTCAATTTCTTTTTGTTTGGATAATAGGTATGCCTGATCTTTTTGATTAGCACGCAACAATACAAGTAAGTAATCACCCCAGACCTCTTTGCTTTCGGGCGCGACTTCTATTAGCGCTTCAAAAATAGTAATTGATTCTTGATATTTACCCTCATCTGCTAAAGCAACCGCTTTCTCACGCGTCGCTGTTAGCTCGGCCTGGTTTACAAATGGTGTATCAAAATATTCATTATAAAACACCAGCATAACAGCGCTCAAAACCAACAAAGAAAAAATATGTTTTAACATTTTAAATGGATCTATCTGAAGGGCTTAATTTGATCTAGGTATCAATGGTGACAAATTCAACTAATCATATTAACAGTTATTAATTTATTGACATGAATATAATTCCATCACATTTACGAGGGAAATGATCGCTAAATAAATTACGTACAACATTAAAACAAGTAGGACATAGACGACTGAGAGTGTCTAAGTGGAGTTAAGAAAAACTATGTGATATTAGCACAAATAAAACAACAAAAATTTGAATGATATTAAACGACTCAAAATACACTTTCAGTCAAACAAATAGTCTTTTGCTTCAGTTCTATATGACCACTCAGCTTTAATTCTTGAATCGCTCGACTAACCGATTCGCGTGAGCTACCAATGAGATTTGCCAATTCTTTATGTGTTGCAGAACTGACTAATGCATTATCTTCATCAACTAACGCATATGAACGAAGTGCCCACATGACCCTTTGTTGAATATCTTCTAATGCAATAGTCTCAAGATGTTTTGACAATATAGAAATTTGATCAGCATACTTTAATGCAATGACATGTGAAATTTCAGGATGCCGCAGGTAAAAACTCTCAAAGTCTTTAGCTTGAATAACAAGTAGCTTTGATTGTTGTTTTGTAATTACGGACGCACTTCTTGAATTTTTAGAGAACCACGCAAGCTCACCAAATAAATCACCCGGGCCAAGCTCGTTTAAAGTAACTTCTCTACCACGACCATTCTCCCTAAATACACGCACGGTGCCTTGCAAAACAAAATAGACAGATTGCGCCTCATCGCTTTCTAAAATAACGATAGTGTTTTTACGAATTGACTTAATACTACTTTTAGAAATTAGCGGCGCAAGCTCAATTTCAGAATAACGCCGAAACATCGGTATTTGTTGAATTGCAGATAAATTACTATTCATACTCACAGGTACTCTGTTTGATTTAACACTAATTTATCAATCATATAATCAACCGATTTATCAACATTTTGTAAAGCATCATCCGTCAAATATGGCTCCTGGACATTCATAATTGTAGGCGCTAAGTTCTTCTCAAGCAGGACCATAGACTTATGATTACCGCAATGATGGAAACGCAAATAAGTCCCTTCTGCAGCCCAATGGTTAGTTATTAACTCATAGCTTGCCACTAGAACAGCTTTAGTTTCATTACAAAGTGACTGCAGGTATTCATCATCAATTTTCTGATTACCGTTATTTGAAAGCCTAGTAAATTGATCAATATGTGTGCCAAGCCTAGATTGTTGGATAGAACTTTGCAGCTTTGTATAAAGATAATCCTCAATAATTTCAGCTTTACTCTTCATGGCATGTGCACCATCACCACTAATGCCACCCACCAACACTGCCGTCTTATTTAAAATAGCATACTGCACAGCTTGCTTTTTATTTCTATTAATGTGTTTATTATTAACACAGCTCAGACATCCAAAATCTTCTTTATGCTTGACTTGCATGGATACCTGATCATGCTCTTTATGATTTGACTGATTAAGCGAATCAAGTGATTCAACCACATAATCTGGTGATATGAATTCAAGATACCCATTTTGCTCATTCATATATGAAACTGGCGAGTACCTTTTTCTCAAACTACTCGACATATAATTATCTTGCTGCCTATCTTCTAACAACTTATCGAGCAACTGTTCTTGTCTTGACAGAATGTTTGAGGCAGCAGCTATTTGTTGATTCACTTTGTCATCATCAGAACTAATTTCATCACGAAGATGACGAAATTCATCACTAAGCGCTTCGACCTTTTTAATCACGCTCAATAAGCGTGGATTATTTTGTGGCTTTTCAATAATTTCAGGCTCGTACACATTGTCTACTTTTGGAAATTCATAATCATTAGCAAAATCTGTAATAGTGAAAAAATCAAAACGCTTAGCTTCCACCTCGCTCTCTTCGATGATCACTTGATTTTGAAAAGTATCAGCATTTCTCCAGTAGCCTGTCACCATGAAAATATTAGATACCACCAAACATACCATTGCTGCGGCAAAGAATAACTGAGGAAATCTCGATTGATTAAGAATGCCGGCACTTAATTGGCTTGCAGAAAGACTATTGCCTAACAACTTACATACAGCTACAGAGTTAGAAATGTTTTTTAATTTTAATTTTTTAAATTTAGAAAACAAAAAACCCTGCATATCATCTAATGATTGAATTGTTTTCTTTGAAATTAATATTTCACCTGGTTCAGCTTTTTGCTGAAGTCGTACTGCGATATTTACACCTTTACCATAGGGCTCTGATTCATCCATAATTACTTCAGAGAGGTGCACACCGATACGAAACCATATCTGGTTATTAACGGGCTCACTAGAATTCAATAAATTAGAATTTTGCTGAATATCCAAACAAGCTTTTAATGCGCTAATAGTAGAATCAAAACTACACAAGCAGCCATCACCGTGAATACGTAATACCTGCCCGTTATAGCTAGAGATATGCTCACGCACTAGCTTTAATCTTTTTTTCAGTAACGAATGAACATCAATTTCATTTAACTCAGTAAGACGCGCATACCCAGCTACATCAGCACTGACAATGACAGTTAATTTTCTTTGATACTGTTTTTGTAGCATATCAGCCACCCCCTGTAATGACTGCACCTACTTATACATAATGATTGTTACATCAATTACATACCATTGAAATACCAAATAAAAATTAATTTCAATAATTCTCGCAATAAATCAATTTAAGCATATTAGCAATTAATCATATCGAAAACAGAAAACAACAACCATGTCTCTTCATGTTGCACACTAACAACAGCCTAATAATTTAAGCATCAATCATTCAGTCAAATTCATGTGATAAATATCACACTGATTAAGTAATTTTTTTAACTGAGCGAATTCACATAACCCTTTTTAATGTTGACCCAACAAGATCAAAACTTCAGTGAATTGATTTTGTAGGTAAGGCCGATAAAAAAGCCTTGTTGCAAAACTACAACAAAACATTAAGGGGAGTTTCATGAAAAAACTCACAACAGGTATTACAGGAATATCTCTTGCTGTAATAAGTATATTCAACTACGCGCATGCTGGCGGCGTCACCGGAGGTAATGCAAATTCAAATTGGCAAATTTATGGTTGGCAAAACTGGTCATATGAATTTGTAGACAACGATGAGCGAGATATCCAACGTATCAGCAACAATGCTGCAAACATTGGTTTTTCTGCGAGCATTGATACAGGTATGTCTATGGGTGGCCAAGCAATAAAAGCGAACTTCCGCTGTGAACAGTTTACCTTTCACAATCGATTCAGTGGCTCAGGGTTTGGTGGCTACAATGATTTCTGTAATCGTAACTCTAAAATCAGTTTAAGCGGCACTTTTGGTGAGTTCATGATTGGCCAGTGGTTGTTACCACATAACGAAATGGTTGCTGCATGGGTTGACCCCTTCTACGATGCAGGTGCTGACTCACATTCATCAATTATGGGTTCTGTTGGATATGGGACTCGTTTCTTCAACGGTGGGTTCGGTTTTGATAACGGTGGTGGATTTGGCGGTGATTTAGCATTCGACAACAACGGATTCGGATCTGAAAACAATGCCTTTAATCGCCGTCAAAACGGACTCCTTCAATACTGGAGCCCTAATATAAATGGCTTTCAATTTCGTATCGCAACGACTAACGCCCAGCAGGATGAAGGCTTCCAATACTTCTCAGGTGGCAATGATATAAGTGTTACGAGCGCAAATGGTACCGAGGAGTTAGACCCACGCATTTGGTCAACAGGAGTTGCTTATGAAAACACACTCGCAAATGGAGATAATATTTGGTTTGCAGCAACTTATGAAATTCATGATGATTGGGCCGCTGTAGATTTCGCCTGCGAAGAATCTGATGACACATCATGGCGATTAGCTGGTCGCTACATCAAGCAGTGGGGGAATGGTATGTTCACTCGCGTTTCTGCAATGTATGAAGACTTAGAGTATGAGCATGAAGGTTGTGCCCGATCTGATGGGGCTCTTGGCTCGCATGTGTTAGGTAGCAGCACTGGAGTAGCAGGCAATGTTACAGAAGTTGAACGCTCAGCTTGGATGGTTTCAGGCATCCAAAACTTCGGCAATGGATTAGATTTCCGCTTCTCTTATATGGATGCTGATGAGTTTGATTGCGGAGGTACTACTAACTGTAATGGCGTTGGTGAAGATGATACGGATGCAACTGCATTCAACCTAGGCTTATTCTATACGATGCCAGCCGGCACAGAGTTACGAGTAACATACTCAGAAGTTAATAACGAAGATAATGCACAGTATGACTTCGGTATCAGTCCTGCAGGCGTGGCTGCAGGTGATGATTTAGAAATGATAGCTTTAGGTATCGTTCAGTGGTTTTAAGAGTACTCGAGTAGTTATGGTTTAATTTAATAGTTTAGTCCATTACTCCTCATTTAAGCGCCCGCAAGGGCGCTTTTTTATTTCAATGCATCGATATTTTTTACATAAACACAATATAAATTTATCTAATCCACACATAATAAAATAAATACGCAAACTATCATGATTTATTATATCAATTAAGTTTTTTTAAACTATTATTAACAGCATTAATTAATCAACTTATAAGATAGCAACTTTGCTATTAGCGCCAATTCCCGACAATGAATTTATTCGTTCACAATCTTTGCGTGCGTTAAATATTCTAGATACCACTTCAGACATAAGGTTCGACCATATTACTCACTTTGCCTCGCATTCATTCAATGTTCCAATTACAGCAATTACACTTATAGACATCAACCGTCAATGGTTCAAGTTCATCTATAGATTAGATATCTCTGAATTTCCATGAAGTATCTCTATGTGCGCGCATGCAGTCTACGAAGTGACCTCATGCATTCCACAGAAACGCATCTTTGAAGTTAACAATACAACTGTAGATTTCCGATTTCATAATTACCCCCCAAGCATTAGAAGATCCCAAAGTTCGTTCTTATTTGAGCTCTATAATTCAATCCCCATCAGGACATAATATTGGAAGCATTTGTGTTGTAGATAATAAGCCAAGAATATTTTCTCAACAGGAAAAACAATTATTAATAGAACTAGGCGAAATGACTCAAGAATTAATACATAACTATCCAAGCTACAACTTAACTCATTCGAATAGCGCCAACCTCAAATCAACTGATTCTTAGATATAACGTGGCATTGCATTGATCACACTAACAAGATCTCATCAATCCCAACACATCGATTCAGAGCAAAGCACATGCAACTAAAAGTGGCTGAATATCGTTAAATGACTCCATTCAGCATACCGATATATTGACCTTCAAAATATTTATACCAATAGCTTAATAAGCTAAGAGATAAATTCCTCCTATGTGTTTGATTTCACATAAAGATTAGAAACAAACAGGTTATTAAATATAAAAACCTGATTATTTATCAACCAAAATCAATCTTCAAAACTGTGAACTGATTGATTTTTTTTAAGTTTTAATAGGCCAGAATCCTATACGTTAAAAACTATACCGTAGACCTAGCTGAAAATTCATTTTTGCAAGAAACTGAATAAATTCGCACGATATTCATCTATAGCGCACAAAAGTCGTGTCCATGCTGGATTCGCTGTATCACAAAAAATAAATGTATATAGTCATGCTTAAACACGAATGTTAAATTTAACTGTACATTGAGAACATTGATGAATTTAAAGCCTAAAGACACTTTTCAAGACAGACGTTCTGAACAAGATCGTCGTTCTACAGATAAAAGCCTATGGGCAAAAAATGTGGAAAGAAGAAAAAGACCCGATCGCAGAATGGAAGGATTAGAGGTTGATGTCTTTACCGTCAGCGAAGAAGAATTCTCAGATATGTTTGGCAGCTATATCATCTAATAAAACACACCTTAAATCTTACTACTGCTACTCTTCAATCTTATGACTATAAATAGCTTCACCCTTACGCAGAAAATCATCCAAATTGGTAGCAGAAGCAACTCTAAGAGAGGGTGGTTTTAAGCTAGAAACAAAATACGGCGAGTTAGAATGATTAATTCGCGCAAAAAACTCTGCAGAGAACGAGAACAACACAATACATACCGACAGAATTGTTGCCGACACCCACCTTTGGACATTTGCTTGATTAGTCGCAATACGAAGATTGAGCCAAAATAAAATTGCTAGAAATATACATTCTATGAGCGCATATGTACTCGTAGTAATAGGGTAATTCAGAGTATTAAATAAAATAACATGATACAAAAATTGTATGCATACGGCTAAAGAAATATAAAAAAGAATCAATGATAGCTGCATTTTAAAAAACATTTCATGCTTAACCACTCGGCCTATCAATCCCCAAAATAGCGCTATCGCTATCGCGCCGATATATAGAATAGAAATAGTTTCAAAAAAGTCTTGAGCTTTAAGTTCAGCTACTGCTCCATTCCAAATCTCTAACGCAATTAATAGTGTCGCAAGGAGTACTGCACCAACCAATATTATATTTTTAGAAAGATAATTTAATACACCATCAACACTATCAAGACTAACAGTCTCCTCCACAGGATGATTTAAGTTATATATTCTTAAATGAGTTTTGCCCAATACAAACTCATCGCCTGACTGCAAAGACACCTCACCTTTTATATTTCTATTTTTATAAATAAGACCATTTACACTAGCTAAATCTTGCAATTGAAAACCACCATCACCAGATATATCAATCGATATATGATGAGGATCCACCGATACATCATCAAGTATCAAAGAATTATCATAGGCACGACCTATCGTTATTCTTTCACCATCAAGCGTACGGCGTTCTAGCACTCTTCCTGAGCGGTTTATGATTTCAACAATCAGTTCCATATTATATTCTCAGAAAACTTTTTTGTTAGCTTGGCAGCAGCCTCTTGACTAACGCCAGTAATAGAAAAGTGGCTCAATAAAGCTTTATTGTTATCGTGCACAGAGACACTCAAATACATGACATCATAGAGGCCTGGGTATTTCTTATAAGTCCTAGCGCAGTAAGAAACTTTATTCTCAATGCTTTTATTTGCTTTACTCACCGACTCAACAAAATCATCGTAGCATTTAAAATTTGTCACATTTTCTTCATCAGATCTGTTCTCTGCTCTCAAATCGGAAGCGTAGCTTTCAAGGACTTTATAAAACTGAAATTGATTGAGTTGTTGTGTGTCGAACCATCCGAATTGAAACAGAACTGAACCAGTATCAAATGCTCCTGAAAGAAATATTCTTTCATTTTCTTGGCAATAACTAGCACTGTAGTTATATTTTTCTTCAGGGCGACTATTATTCACACCCCAACATTTAATATAAGGAGAGATATCATCAGGCACGTTGGCATCTCCAAAGCTTGATGTGACCCAATCTCCATCAATCAGTTCATTAAAAAAATCACTTTGATTGTTATATAGCTGATCTCTAATAGTCTCTGAATATTCTTCATGCGTAATTGCGCTTTCATTAGCTCTGTTTACAAAACTGCGTAATCGATGCAAAGGTATTAAAAAACCGATTTGATTGCCTGAAGATGCAACATTCACACCTACTACTTGACCAGCACTATTTAAAGTTGGACCGCCACTCATTCCAGAATTTATTGCAGCAGATATGTGTATGCGCTCATAAGTACTATGCGAAGTAACACCATTAAATGTGCCAGGAATAACCGTCAAATCAAGATCATGAGGATTCCCGAGCGAGAAAATTGGCTCGCCATTTAGTGGTAATTTATCCGCCAATTCAATTCCATTAGTAGTGCTACCTTCTACTTTCAATAATGCTAGATCGTTTACAACATCTATATTGAACAGCTCAAGATCCAAGTGCTCTTGATGTTCCGTCACCAAATCAATACGGTATTTTTCTGGATGATGGACATATTCTGAAACAACGTGAAAATTAGTCACAATAAATCCATCAGTATCGATCTGAAATCCTGAACCAATAGCAGTTTGATTACCTGATGATAATTCGATGATGCGAATCTGGAATATTCTATCGCTATATTGATCAAATAATTCTTTTGCATCACGCGAAAATGCATGAGTAGTGCTCACAACCAATACAAAACAAACTAATAGTTTTACAATACTAATAGAGTCCGATTTCACTAAACCAAATTTAAACATGAGAAAATTCCTTTTTAAACATTGCGCTTATAAATTAAATCACTCTGCTCTCATTTGAGGAAATAACAGTACGTCTCTTATTGACGCAGAATCAGTAAACAACATGACTAAGCGGTCAATACCAATACCTTCACCAGCGGTTGGAGGCAATCCGTATTCCAATGCACGAATATAATCTGCGTCATAATGCATAGCCTCTTCATCCCCACCATCTTTTTGTGCGACCTGTTCTTTAAAACGAACAGCTTGATCTTCTGCATCATTTAACTCTGAAAAACCATTGGCAATTTCTTTTCCGCCGACAAAGAATTCAAACCGATCAGTGACTTCTGGATTATCATCATTACGCCGCGCAAGCGGAGATACTTCTGTTGGATACTCAGTAATAAAAGTTGGTTGATCCAATCTGTCTTCTACTGTTTTCTCAAAAATCTCGATTAACAGCTTGCCAGTTCCATAGCTATTCTCATGCGGAATGCTCATGTCATCACATACCTTACGCAAAGACTCAACCGTCGCTAAATTAGCTTTTGATAACTTTGGATTCATCATTAATACTGAGTCTTTTACTGATATACGCTTAAACGGCTGCTCGAAATCATAAGTGGAACCTTGATAGTCAATGGTGTATCTGCCATATAAGTGATGTGCAAGTTGGCGCAGCATATCTTCGGTACGATCCATTAAAGTATGATACTCAGCGTAAGCTTCATAAAACTCCAACATAGTGAACTCAGGATTATGCCTTGTAGACAAACCCTCGTTTCTAAAGTTACGATTTATCTCAAATACTTTTTCAAATCCACCGACCACTAAACGCTTAAGATATAACTCAGGCGCGATACGCAAGAATAACTGCATATCGAGTGCATTATGATGCGTCACAAATGGCTTTGCCGCTGCACCACCAGGTATCGACTGCATCATCGGTGTTTCAACTTCCAAGAAATCTTTATCATTCAAATAACTGCGAATAAATGCAACTATCTTAGAACGAATTTTAAATGTCTCACGAGCTTCTTGATTCATAATCAAGTCAACATAACGCATGCGATAACGCTGCTCTTGATCAGTCAGACCATGAAACTTTTCTGGCAATGGTCGTAGCGATTTAGTCAATAACACTACTGTTTCCATCTTTACATACAAATCACCTTTACCCGATTTGCTAATCGGGCCTGACACACCAATAATATCTCCAATATCCCATGTATCAATGTCTTTGACTAATTCCTTATTTAATCCTTTGCGATCAATATATGCTTGGATTCTTCCCGACATATCTTGAAGCAGCAAAAATGGTCCACGTTTTGCCATAATACGACCAGCAATGTTGGCATGCTGATCCAACTCAGTTAGTTCTTCTTTAGTCTTCTCGGAAAAATTATTTTGCAACTCATTAGCCAATGCATCACGACTAAAATCATTGGGGAAAGCATTTCGCTTACTACGAATATCTGCAAGCTTTTCTCGCCTCAATGCAATTAATTTATTTTCGTCTTGCTGCTGATCTTGACTATTATCTTTTTCGTTCATTTAATTTTTCCTTAAGCCTTAACTTACAAGCCATGCTTTAAACTTGCTTCAATAAATTGGTCTAATGCACCATCTAATACTGCCTGCGTGTTGCTGGTTTCAACAGAAGTACGCAAATCTTTAATACGTGATTGGTCTAGCACATAAGATCTAATTTGACTGCCCCAACCAATATCTGACTTAGAATCTTCCAATGCTTGCTGCTCAGAATTCCGCTTTTGCATTTCCAGCTCATACAGCTTTGCCTTTAACTGCTTCATAGCAACATCTTTATTCTTATGCTGGGAACGATCGTTTTGGCATTGCGTTACGGCTCCAGTCGGCAAGTGCGTAATGCGTACAGCTGATTCTGTCTTGTTAACATGCTGTCCGCCAGCACCACTGGCACGATAAACATCAATGCGTAGATCTGCTGGATTAATGTCTATATCAATATCGTCATCGACTTCTGGTGAAACAAATACAGCGGCAAATGAAGTGTGTCTTCTATTACCTGAATCAAAGGGCGATTTTCGTACTAATCTATGCACACCAGTTTCTGTACGCAACCAACCAAAGGCATATTCACCATCAAATTTAATTGTGGCGCTTTTAATACCTGCGACATCACCAGGTGAGGCTTCGATTAATTCTGTTTTAAACCCCTTGTCTTCGCCCCAACGTAAGTACATGCGAAGAATCATCTCTGCCCAATCTTGCGCTTCGGTTCCACCAGAACCTGATTGAATATCCAAAAAAGCATTATTGGCATCCATATCACCTGAAAACATACGCCGAAATTCTAACTTAGCGACTTTTTCTTCAAGCACACTTAAATCTTCAATCACTGCATCAGCGGTAGACTCATCATCTTCCATTTCCGCCAACTCTAATAACTCGATGGCTTCAGCTACTCCCTGCTCTGCAATACGAATGGTATTCACCACTGCTTCGTAATGTGAACGCTGCTTTCCTAATTCCTGTGCACGTTCAGGATTATTCCATACATTAGGATCTTCTAGTTCTCGAGAAACTTCTTCAAGTTGTTCCACTTTTGTATCGTAGTCAAAGATACCCCCTAAGTGAATTGACTCGCTCGCCGAGTTCTTTAAGCTGAGTAAAATAAAGTGCCAGTTCCATGTTTTTTATTTATCAAAATGTATCGCCATACCTGGCATAATTGAAAATTCAGTTGAAGACATTATTAACTAATTTTAGATGCAGACTAATCCTTTATATTCTACTGGATTCCTGCCTTGATTAGAAATTACTCTCGCCTTTCTAATAATTCCGTCATCATTGGCGATCTCGCGACAATGACAAAAATTCTAATGCATTGTTCGCACTTCTAAGTGACGAATTAATAGCTGCGGTGACTCTATTCCCCGAAAATGATTCACTTCTAGCTCATAAGCCGCATGTACAACTGCGGCTCTATTATTCCAATCGAAGTTTGCGTAATTAAACGCAATAGCATTAACAGAGTTATTTCCTTGAGAAGACTGTAAAGTCAATTTCAAATGATGCTCACCCACTACCCGGTAATCCAACACTTTAAATTCGCCATCAAACACTGGCACAGGAAAACCTTGCCCCCAAGGACCCGAAGTACGTAGGATTTTTGCCGTAGCCAAACTAAGATTTTTTTCGTTTAACTCACCATCAGAGAGTATTTCATCATGCAAGTCTTCTATTGTCAGCCATTCTTCTAGCACTTGATGAAAGGCGGTTACGAATTCATCATACTTATCTTTAGGTAAACTCAGTCCAGCCGCCATCGCATGGCCACCAAACTTAGCGATAATGTCAGGGTATCTTGCCGCGACCGTATCAAGCACATCGCGAATATGCACGCCAGGGATTGATCGCGCTGAACCTTTCAGCTCATTATCCCCACTATTAGCAAAGGCAATAGTAGGCCGATAATATTTTTCTTTGATACGTGCAGCCAATATACCTATCACACCTTGATGCCAATCTGATTGATAAACACAGATACCCAACTCGTTTTTATTCTTCACTAATTTATCTGTCTTTATTCTATCTAGGCTTTTAATCGCCTCTTCTTTCATTTGGCTTTCTATTTCTCGCCGTTCAATGTTTAGCGCATGTAGCCGAGTGGCAATTTCATTAGCGGCATGTTCACTGCTGGCAAGTAAGCACTCAATACCAATCGACATGTCTTCTAATCTTCCAGCAGCATTAACCCTTGGCCCAACATAAAAAGCTAAATCCGTTGAAACAGCACGTGTGTATTCACTACCTGCCACCTTGAGTAACGCCAGTATTCCAGGGCAGCACTGACCTGCGCGAATCCTGCGCAATCCCTGCTCAACTAATATGCGGTTATTTCGGTCTAGGGGTACAACATCAGCGATTGTTCCTAGCGCAACTAGGTCTAACATTTCAGCAAAATTTGGTTCAGGAATATTCTGTGATTTAAACCAGTCTTGCTCCCTCATATAGGAACGCAAGGCAATCAATACATAGAACATCACGCCGACACCCGCTAGCGATTTACTTTTAAAATCATCACCAGGCTGATTCGGGTTAACAATGACATTAGCATTTGGCAACTCATGACCAGGCAGATGATGATCTGTCACCAGTACATCAACCCCCAGATCACGTGCTCGTTTTACACCTGCGATACTCGAAATACCGTTATCAACCGTAATAATCAGATTTGGATCACTATTTTTTGCCAAATCGACAATCTCAGGCGTTAATCCATAACCATATTCAAATCGATTAGGTACGATGTAACTAATTTTTCCCGCACCTAAATTAGTTAATCCACGCATAGCTAACGCCGTGCTAGTGGCACCATCTGCGTCATAGTCACCGACAATGATCATAGATTGATCATTCCTGATTTTTTCAAATAGTAACTCTGCAGCCGCTTCAACCCCCATCAAAGAAGCGGGAGGAAGAATATTTTGTATAGACAGCTCTAAATGGGCAGGATCCGTGACTCCACGATTCGCGTATACTCTTTGTAGCAAGTCGGGAAGTTGAGATTGCGCAAGCGGTTGTTCTGAAAGGGGTGCGCGTCGTTTAACTCGTGAATTCATTGGCAGGAGTTTAACAACAACCACTCTCTTCGCACATTAGAATTCGTATTTATTTTCATTGAAGTTGTTTCTATATTATCTTTATAACTTACTGTTTTAATTTTATTAATCAAAAATGCCTGAACACTTACTTTTTCTCACCGGTAAACTTGCAGAAAAAAGTTTGCATAAGGTGCTCGAAAGCATGCAACCCACCGAATTTAGCTATGAAATTCATCAGATTGGTGTGAGTGTAGCTGCTTTGATGACAACCGATTTAATTGCTCGGCGGTTAAAAGAGGTTTCATCATTCGATAAAGTAATTTTACCCGGAAGATGTCGTGGCGATATTGAGCAGTTAGCTAGTCAATTGGGCAAGCCTGTTGAGCGCGGCCCAGAAGAACTCAAAGATCTACCTCAACATTTTGGTCAAGACGCCAAGAAATCGGACTTAAGCAAATATTCCACCGATATCTTTGCTGAAATTGTCGATGCCCCCAATATGACTGTTGAACAAATTATTACTCGTGCTGAGCAATACAGAAATGATGGTGCGAATGTGATTGATTTAGGTTGCTTACCTAACACTCCATTTAGCCACTTAGCAGAGTCAGTCCAAGCCCTTAAAGCCGCTAATTTCAAAGTCAGCGTAGACTCTTTATTAGCAGAAGATCTAGTCACCGGAGGTAAATCAGGTGCAGATTTCTTATTAAGTTTGCAATATAACTCTCTATGGGTATTAGAAAAAATTGACTCAACACCAATCATTATTGGTGATCCGCCGACCAACATGCGCTCACTTTATAAAACCATCGACATCTTGCTTAAACAAGGTGTTCCTTTTATTGCTGATCCAATTCTTGACCCGATTAATTTTAATTTTACCGAATCCATTGTTCGTTATCGCAATCTGCGTAAGCGCTATCCAGACATTGAAATTATGATGGGAGTCGGCAATTTAACTGAGCTGACTCATGTCGATAGCGCTGGCACTAACGTCTTATTAATGGGCATCATTTCTGAGCTCAATATTGGCCATATATTAGCCACCGAAGTAAGTGAACATTGCAGGAAATCTGTCAAAGAAGCCGACCTGGCAAGACGAATCATGTACGCTTCTAAGCAAGACAGCATTCCACCAAAAGGTTATCACAATGGCTTAATGGCTCTACACGAGCGCAAGCCTTTCCCCTACAACCTTGATGAAATCAAAGAATTTGCTGCAGGTGTACGCGACCCAAATTTTCGAATTCAGGTATGTGATGAGGGCGTCTTCATATACAATCGCGATGGTATTTGGGATGCAACAGATCCATTTGATCTTTATCCACATCTAAACGTCGCTGAAGATGGTGCTCATGCTTTCTACCTAGGTTGCGAATTAGCACGAGCACAGATTGCATGGCAATTAGGCAAACGGTACGACCAAGACGAAGAACTTGGCTGGGGCGTTGCAGTAGAAAAAAGGCAAGAAGACTTAAATGCTTTCAAACAAGAAGGTAGTACTATGCAGTCACGTAAAGACCGCAAGAAAAATCGCCAAAAAAACGATAACAACACTAAAGACAAGAAAAACGACGCAAGACGCTGTTAACAACAAATTATTATGCCTTTTATTAGAGAAAGTATTATCACTACCCTGCATGAAGATGGCAGTGCCCACATAGCTCCGATGGGTGTGCATGAAACAGAGCTGGGCTTAATGCTAGGACCATTCAAACCTTCCGCAACATTGAACAATCTAGTGCGTGAAGGCACAGCAACGATTAATTACCCTGATGACGTCCGTATCTTTGCTGGCTGCTTAACTGGTAGGCGCGATTGGCCAACTGTCGCAACTGAAGTGATTAATGGAATTCGACTAGACGACTGTTTGGCCCATACTGAAATCAAAGTGCATACGCATGAAGACCATGAGCAACGTCCCAAGTTTTATTGTGATGTAGTTCATGAACAGACACATAAAACCTATCATGGTTATAATCGTGCTCAGTTTGCTGTCATCGAGCTAGCCATACTGACGAGCCGCTTACATATGCTATCAGCAAAAAAGATTGATAATGAGATCGAATATTTACGTATTGGCATGGACAAAACAGCAGGCGAACGGGAACTAGAAGCATGGGGTTGGTTAATGGATAAAGTCACCCAATTTAGAAACGAAAACACTGAGAAGGCATAATGACTGGATTTTTAGCAAGTGTTGATAACTTAGAAGACGCGATTACTGTTAGTGAACATGGCGCAGATATTATTGATTTAAAAGATCCTAGCCAAGGCGCATTAGGTGGACTCACCATTAATGCGATTCACGACATTGTTGATCACCTATGGGAAAAATCAATTGTTAGCGCCACTGTCGGGGATCTTGATGCTGATGTTTCAGTCATACTAGAACAAATTGGCAAAGTAGCAGATACGGGCGTCGACTATGTGAAAATTGGCATGTTCAGCCAAGAACATATAGACAAGTGCTTACCTACTTTTGAATACCATGCACGACGCGGTGTTAAAATTATTGCAGTACTGTTTGCAGACATAGACTTTGATATCCAGGAAACTGTCAGGATATGCAAGAAAGCCCATTTAACCGGTGTCATGATGGACACAGCAGGGAAAAGCGCTGGAAGTTTATTACTACATAGAGACATCAACGAGCTGTCCAATTTTGTTCAAACAGCAAAAAATCATGGATTACTCACTGGTCTTGCGGGTTCGTTACGAGAAAAAGATATAGAAACATTATTACCCATCAATCCTGATTACATTGGCTTTAGAACAGCCCTATGCAAAAACTTAAAGCGTACAGAGCGAATTAGCACTGAATTCGTAACCCGTATACGTGCATTAATCCCCAACACCATGAAAGCCGCTCATCTAGGATAAAGCTTCATCTTTAATCTAGCTCAGGTGTTAGTTAAATCAAGCTCTGAACTGACTATAAGGTCAAATTATTCACCCTAACAAATTGTTATAATAGTGAATAATCTGATTTATATCCCCCAAACATATGACAATCACTGTAAAAATCATCCGCGGCGATGATGCACTCAAACATGCAAGTGATGAGGCTTTTCTAAGCGAATGGAAATCACTCGCGGATAACACACCTCACAAAACTGTATTTCAACAGTCAGAATTTGTCAGCCTATGGTTCCACCACTATCAACAGCAGTTTGAACCTATACTTGTAGTTGGCTATTCAGAATCTAAAGAACTAGTCGGCTTAATACCTCTTGCTATTGAAAAGAACAGTTCGATATTAACCCAAGCAGGTGCTCAATTAGCAGAATATAGCGGCTGGTTATGCATATCTAATTATAGCAATGCATTCCTTGGTGCTGCGTTCAAATCAATAAAATCAGAAGTCACATTTTCACAATGGAAATGGACTTATATTGCGCCAGGCACAGATACTTCATGGCTTCGATCAAACCAACTGAAGAGTACTGGCATCTATGCGCAATTCGAATCGATGGATTCTCCTATTTTAGATTTACATGATGAAGAAAAACTCAAGAAAGTATTAAAGAACAAAAGCGTTAAATCTAAAATCAACCGATTAAAACGCAAGGGTGAATTAAAAATAGAACGTATCACTGAAGAATCACGTGCATTGGAATTAATGAATCAGGTCACAGATCTAGTCAATTTCAGGCATGAGTCAGCACATAATGATGCAGCTTTTGAAGATGATCAATTACAAAGAAGTTTTTATGAAGCGCGCAGCAGAAACTTAAAAGATAATCACTTTAGTGTTTTATGGGCTGGAGAAAAGCTACTCGCCTTTCACTATGGTTACATTGATAAAGATAGTATTTACATTGGTCTATCAGCCTTCGATCCAACAGAAAGCAAACATTCACCAGGAGTTATATTCTTAATCTATCTGGCCAACCTATTGACCGAAGAAGGCATACGCTATATCGATCTAACCCCTGGCGGGGATGAATATAAAGAGCGCTTCAGCAATGCGCATAATTTGCTTTATATTCCAACTTTTCATACCAGTATACTTAAACAAAGCAAACAATCATTAAAGAAAAATTGTAAATCCTTAGCCGTCAACGCCTTAAGAAAATGCAATATCGATAAAGACCAGTTAAAGATGCAATTCAAAAAAGAATCTAAAACAAAAATCTATAGTCGAAATGACTTTGACTTATATTCAATAAAATCAGATCGCTATGAAATCAAACAACCGCATCAAAATACTAACATTCAATCGTTTAGCGATTTATTAGATTACAAGCCAAGTGATAACGACATTAGCAGACAGTCGATACTCTCTGATGCAACCTATCGATTTTCACGAGAAGATACGTTATTTACAATCCATCAAGATTCACAGTTATATGCATTTTCATGGTTATCTAAATTAGGATCTAAATATACGCGTCTTGGATTCGACTTTATCAATCAAAAAGATAGTGCCGTGATTGATTGTATGGATTTGAACTTACGCTTAATCAACAATAACCACATGAAGACATTAATTGAGAGCGTATTAAGCCACTCTTTCTCAGGAAGCACGCAAGAAATATTTATGTTTATTCCAATGTCAGAAAACATGCAAGATAGTATAAAAATATTAAACGACTTAGGATTCGAAAAAACTAACCATCCTGGAGACTAATGAGCATTCACTCCTAGCAACGAGCGAAGCACATCACGCCGACTAATCTGCCCAACCAAACGATTATCTTCTACCACAGGATAACGCCGCGGCCCTTTTTCCATAAATAACTTTGCCACTTCCAGTACGCTACCTTCGGCTTCTACAGTAATGACCTGCTTAGTCATGTAATCCTCTACTCTGCCACCTAATTGCTCGTAATAACCCGCTTGAACTGCCACCTTCATACAATCTTTCTCTGACAACAAGCCAATTAAGTTGCCATGTTCATCTACGACTGGCGCACCAGAGATACGATTCTTAACCAATATATCAATAGCATTCATTACGTCCATCTCTGGAGTAAATGTCACTAAACTTGCGCTCATATAATCTTTTACTGCAATTGATTGGATCATGACTGTCCCTTTATTTTCTTACTGCATGATTTTGAGCAAGAAGAACATTTATTACCAATGCCACCACAGGAACCCTGTATCGGCATACGACCAAATAGTATGCCTACCATCATTGCGGTAAACATAAATAAGAATATACCGATAGTAAATAATAATGTGGTCATTTTAAAATCCTGTTACCCACCAAAGTCATCCAGCAAAATATTTTCATCTTCTACACCCAATCCTTGCAACATGTTAATAACCGCGGCATTCATCATTGGTGGCCCACAGATATAAAATTCACAATCTTCAGGTGACGGATGATCCTTCAGGTAATTATCGTATAAAACTTCATGAATAAACCCTTTATAACCCTGCCAATTATCTTCTTCTTGAGGATCTGATAGAGCAACATGCCATTTGAAATTTTCATTAGTCTTTTGAAGGCCATCAAAATCTTCAACAAAGAACATCTCTTTAGCACTGCGTGCACCATACCAAAAAGTCATTTTTCGATTACTGCCCAGTCGTTTCAACTGATCAAATATATGTGAACGCATAGGTGCCATCCCTGCACCACCACCAATAAATATCATTTCATTCTTAGTATCACGAGCAAAAAATTCACCGAAAGGACCAGAGATAGTCACTTTATCTCCTGGTTTCAAACTATAGATATAAGATGACATAATGCCAGGAGGGATATCTGTTGAAGCGCCTGGTGGTGGCGATGCAATTCTGACATTCAACATGACCTTACCTTTTTCATCTGGATAATTCGCCATGGAATACGCGCGAGTAACAACATCATCCACTTTAGATTCATATTGCCATAAATTAAAGCGATCCCAATCTTCTTGAAATTTTTCTTGGATATCAAAATCTTTATATTTAACCAAATGAGGTGGGCACTCAATTTGGATATATCCACCAGCACGAAAGTTTACGTCTTCACCTTCGGGTAAACGTACGACAAAATTCTTAATGAATGTTGCAACATTTTCATTTGATTCTACTGTACATTCCCATTTTTTAACTCCAAACACTTCTTCAGGAACTTCAATATTCATATCCTGCTTAACTGCAACTTGACAAGATAAACGATCACCATGTGCAGCCTCACGCTTATTAATATGAGATTCTTCAGTAGGCAATAAGGCACCACCACCATCAAATATTCTCACACGGCATTGAGCACATGTCCCGCCGCCGCCACAAGCTGATGGTACAAATAAATTAGCTTCTGAAAGTGTAGCAAGCAACTTACCGCCTACAGGCGCAATGACTTCTTTCTCACCATTAATGGTAATTGTGACATTGCCACTTGAAACCAGTTTTGATTTTGCATACAGAATCAATATTACTAACGATACAACAATCGCTGAAAAAAATGTTACGCCTAATGTAATTTCCATCATAGCAATACTTCCGTGTTCTATAATTGAATACCAGAAAATGCCATAAATCCCATTGACATTAATCCCACAGTAATAAAGGTAATGCCTAAGCCTTGCAGACCATCTGGTACATCACTGTATTTTAACTTTTCTCTGATCCCTGCTAAGGCGGTAATGGCTAATGCCCAACCTATGCCAGAACCTATTCCATAAGTAACACTTTCAGTAAAGTTATAATCGCGCTCAACCATAAATAATGATCCGCCTAAAATAGCGCAGTTAACCGTAATTAAAGGCAAGAACACACCAAGTGCGTTATACAATGCAGGGAAAAATCTATCTAATATCATTTCCATAATTTGCACCATGGCTGCAATCACACCTATGTAACTGATCAAACCCAAGAAACTTAGATCTACCTCAGGAAAACCCATCCAAGACAGCGCGCCATCCTTTAGTACGTATTGAAACAGTAGATTATTTGCCGGCACAGTAATTACTTGTACAGCAATCACTGCCGCACCTAAGCCCAATGCAGTTTCAATTTTTTTTGACACCGCTAAAAATGTGCACATACCTAGAAAGAAAGACAGTGCTAAGTTTTCAACAAATATCGCCTTTATTAGTAAACTGATCGTTGCTTCCATTAGTACGTCTCCGTACGGTGTATGCGGTGTACTTGATATTCACGTTTCTCGACCTGCTGAGGTTTCCAAGAACGTATCGCCCAAATCATTAATCCAATAATAAAGAATGCACTAGGAGGTAATAACATCAATCCATTTGGCTCATACCAACCACCATCTTTAGTCAACGGTAATATTGTGTAACCGAGCAAAGAACCTGATCCAAATAATTCTCTGACAACCGCGACTGAAATAAGCACCACGCTGTAACCTAACCCGTTACCAACACCATCTAAGAAACTAATGCCGACTGGGTTTTTCATTGCAAATGCCTCTGCCCTTCCAAGTACGATACAATTAGTAATAATCAAACCAACAAATACTGACAAAGTTTTACTCGCTTCATAAGCATAAGCTTTCAATATTTCATCTACGACAATTACTAACGATGCAATAATTGTCATCTGAACAATAATTCGTATGCTGCTAGGAATATGGTCTCGAATCATGCTTATTGAAGCATTCGATAATGCGGTGACAGAGGTTAATGCTAAACACATTATTAACGCCGCGCCTAGTGTCGTTGTTACTGCTAATGCCGAACAAATTCCTAATATTTGCAGCGTGATTGGATTGTTATCGATCAGCGGGTCGAGAACTACTTTTTTTGCATTGCCGCTCATAATACTTCTCCATCACGTATTTTATTCATAAATTTCTCAAATCCATATTCACCCATCCAGAAATGAAACATATTAGTTACCCCATTACTGGTAAGTGTCGCCCCTGACAAACCATCAACTTGATAGCTTTCTTTTTCATTGCCGGGGACTACTGCACCCTTGACTACTGTTAATGCTAATTGATCTTCAACATCAAACAGTTTTTTGCCTTTCCATGATGTCTGCCACTTTATATTGTCAACTTCACCACCTAACCCAGGTGTTTCTCGGTGATCATAAAATTTAAGCGCGTAAATAGTATTCATATCTTTTTCTAAGGTGACATAGCCATATAAAGTAGACCAAAGACCATACCCATGAACCGGAAATACATAGCGATCGACTAGACCATTTTCTTTGACCAAGTAAATCTTTGCGAAGTTAGAACGACGGTTAATATTGGCAACATCAACATCACTTTCTAATTCAATACTCAAATCACTTATCTTTGAAAATTTTCGCTGATCAAATATTTTAGAGTCTATTTCATCAGCCACTTCACCTGTATCTAGATTAATCACTCGCGTTTCTATAGAAGAAAATAGATTTTCAATATCTGCTCCTTCCTCCCATAGTCCAGATACTTTTAATATGTTGATTTTTTGATCAAGCACTTTATTTGTTTCTTGTAGCGGTCTTAATTTCACCGCTGCGGTAGAAACAATCACAGAACATACCAAGCACAACATGATGGCGACCAATAAAATATTTGTAGTGCTATCTTTAGACATAATTTCGTTTACGCCTCCTCACATTGGCTTGCACCACAAAATAATCAATCAGAGGAGCAAAGATATTAGCGAATAAAATTGCCAACATAATACCTTCAGGAAATGCAGGATTAATGACACGGATCAATACAGTCATAAAGCCAATCAAAAAGCCAAACGTCCACCTTCCAACATCCGTCATTGATGCAGAAACAGGATCAGTTGCCATATACATCATGCCAAAGGCAAATCCCCCAAGTGTTAAATGCCAATACCACGGCATTGCAAACATAGGATTTGTATCACTGCCAATCCAGTTTAATAGTGTAGAGGTAACAACCATTCCTGCAAACACACCAAATATAATTCTCCATGATGCAATACGTGTATACATCAAGAACATCCCACCAAGAATGCATGCAAAGGTTGAAGTGGAACCAATTGAACCCTGAATGGAACCCATGAATGCTTGCGTCCAGGTAACACCATTAGCAAATATTGCCTGCATGCCATCTAGTGCTGCTAAACCAAGAGGTGTTGCCCCTGAGAATCCATCGACAGCTGTCCACACCGCATCACCAGACATATGAGCGGGATAAGCAAAAAACAGGAAACATCGGCCAGTTAATGCAGGATTTAAAAAGTTTTTACCCGTACCACCGAATACTTCTTTACCGATTACAACACCAAAACTAATGCCTAAAGCCACTTGCCACAATGGAATATCTGGTGGCAAGGTTAATGCGAATAACATTGAAGTAACTAAGAATCCTTCATTAACTTCATGATTTCGAACTGCAGCAAAAACGACCTCCCAAATACCACCAACTAACAAAGTGACAGCATAAATAGGGAGAAAATACATAAAACCATGCATGAAGTTACCCAGCGGGTTACTCGCATCATAAGCAAAACCAAATAATGATAATATTGAACCTCGCCAACCTGGCGCTTGCTCTATCCCCATCAATGCCATTGCTGTATTAGCTTGGTAGCCAATATTCCACAGCCCGATCATTATGCAAGGTAACGTTGCTATTACTACATAAGTCATCACACGCTTAATATCTAACGCATCTCTTGCATGCGGAGCATGTGGTGTAACATCAGATGGCGTATATAAAAATGTATCCACCATTTCATATAATGAATAAAATTTTTCATATCGCCCGCCCTTAATAAAGTGTGGGTGTATGCTATCCAAATATTTTCTTAACCTTGACATTAACCTTCCTTCTCAATTTGGATAAGATTTTCTCTTAGCATAGGACCAAATTCATATTTGCTTGGACATACAAAGGTACATAACGCCAAATCCTCTTCATCTAGTTCAAGACACCCCAAAGCTTGCGCGAGATCAGTATCTTTTGTCACTAATGCCCGCAGCAGTTGCGTAGGAAGAATATCTAGTGGCATTACCCTTTCGTAAACCCCAATAGGCACCATGGCACGCGGGCTGCCATTTTGCGAAGTGGTAAAATCAAACTTGGCTTGTTTTCTAAAAAAACTAGATAACAGTGCATTTGATTTAGAATATTTTTTCATGCCCGGCACTATCCAACCGAAGAATTCTCTTTCTCTCCCTTCAAATATTGCTGTAACTTGTAAATTAAACCGACCAAGAAAACTTGCCCAACCCGCTGCTCGCCAGCCAGACAATGCTGAACCAGAAATTATTCGACATTCACCCGATTTAATTTCGTTTTCAATAATATCGTTAGTACTAGCGCCTAGACGCACACTTAGCAGTCGCGGAGTTTTAATTGCTGGACCCGCTAAAGAAATAATACGATCTGTCCATATTCTTCCTTCTGTAAATAATTTCCCATAAGCAATGACGTCTTGATAATTCAAATGCCACACTGATTTATTACTAGTTACAGGATCAAGATAATGAATATGTGTTCCTGGAATTCCCGCAGGATGTGGTCCATCAAAGGTTACCTTTTTAACTTGTGAACATTCTTGTACATCCAACGTATTCTCTTGAGCACAACAGACATAAACGTTGCCTTCCGTTAGGCGTGCTAACACATTTAACCCATTATCAAAATCTTGTTGATATTGATTGATAATGACATTTGGATTAGCCGCCAAAGGTCTCGTATCCATTGCCGTCACAAAGATTGAATTAGGATTGTTGTCTGGATTAGGAGATTTGCTATATGGCCGGGTTCTCATCGCCACCCACAAACCTGAGCTCAGTAATTGTTCTACTATACTGTCTCTATCTAGTTTTTTTATCTGCTCAGAATCAAATGAAGAGAAAGTAATCTCCTCGTCACCTTCTAGACGAATAACCAGTGATTGAAACACGCGTCTTGCACCACGATGTATCACTTCAACCTCACCTGCACCAGGTGCGACATACTGAACACGAGGATTTTTCTTGTCCGTAAATAAAGGTTGACCAAGTTTCACTCGATCACCTTCCTTAACCAACATAGTGGGCTTCATCCCCACATGTTCTCTGCCAAGCACAGCCACACGCGATATCGCCGGCGCACCTTCGATTATTTGCTTAGGCGCACCTGTAATAGGCAGTTGTAAGCCCTTATTGATTTTGAATTGCATTATTTAGTTTTAATCTAGTTCCAATGATGACAGCATTACGCCTTGAGCCTGCGCAAAATAACTCATTCAAGAATAAAGCTATTTTTATGCCAATTGATACCTAGTAGTAGTATCGGCAGAACGACAAATTGCTATAAAACTGCTAGAGAAAACTAATATTTTGTTATATTTCAGGTGTTTATTTAAATACAAAACAGACTAGAAATAGTAATCAAACATGAATATCCAACAATTCTTGCCTAAACTCGTGTAAAGGTGATGATCCCTACCATGATTTATTGGCAGGTTGTTGCAGTCAGCGGAAAAAATTACCGCATTATTAAGTCATAATAATGACTAATGGTTAGATAATGATTTATTTCATCATCATAATGTTTGAAACAGCGTGAGAAACAACCAGCGAGCCCGGTAAAGATAACATGCATCACCATCACCATCATTCAACGCCATCAAGTAATAAATCTTTTTTAATTGGTGCGGTAATTAATATTACCTACGTCATTATTGAAGCCACCTTTGGATTTTTATCTGACTCATTATCTTTATTAGCAGATGCTGGCCACAATTTTAGTGATGTCCTAGTACTGCTGCTTGCTTGGGGCGCCAATATTCTTGCTTCAGCGAAACCTACCAATAGTCATACCTATGGTTATAGACGTGCAACCATACTTGCTGCTTTAGTCAGCGGCGTAACATTGGCAATTACGATGGCATTAATTGCTATTGAAGCAATTCAACGACTAAATTCATTAGTGGAGCCAGATAGCATTACAATTATTATTGTCGCTAGTGTTGGTATAGTCATCAATTTCATCACCGCCGCATTGTTTGTTAGTCACAAAGATGAAGATTTAAATGTCAAAGGCGCTTTTCTGCATATGATTGCTGATGGATTAGTCTCTGTTGCCGTTGTCATTGGCGGCATCGTCATTTACTTCACAGGATGGTTATTAATAGATCCGTTATTAAGCCTATTAATCATTATTGTAATTGCAATTAGCTCTTGGGGGTTAATTAAAGATTCCTTTAATTTGTCAGTAGACGGAGTCCCTACCAATATAGACATTGAATCAGTTCGAGAGTACCTACTCAGTCTACCCGATGTAAGTGAAATTCATGATCTTCACGTATGGGCAATGAGCACTACACAGGTCGCACTAACAGCACATATATTGCGATCTTCCGCTAAAATAGATGATGATCTACTGCATCAAGCAGCAGATCAATTAAGAGAAAAATTTGGCATTCATCATTCTACTATACAAGTGGAAAATGGTCATTGTGAGCTACACTGCCAAGATTGATTAGCACTATTAACTATCTATCCATTCTGAAGGAATCCAGTATCCAGTGGATTGAATCGGAGAAATATCATCCATAGCGCTTACCCAGATAGCTAAGGCATATCTCTTAGCATGTTCGGACGCTTCCTTAGGCAAATCTACTTTCCAATCATCTTGGGTAGCTCCATACATATGATGAGATAACGCGACAAATTCTTGATTTAACACTCTTCCTTTATTCTCACCACGCTGCACTTCAGTTTTTATACCAACACCTAACAAAACGACATTCAATACATGGTTTTTAGACACTTTAGAATATTTCACTGTGATTGTTTGAGCATTCGCAGTGAAACTTAATACTCCAGCATTATCTTCACTTTTTGGAAAATCTTTTCCTCTTATCCATCCACGCCACTCTTGACCATTAACAATAATCCCGGGCGTGTATACTGATCGAACATGACCTTGTTTTTGGTGTCTATATTGCCTTGAACTATAAATATGGTTTGCATAAAGATCAGGCCAACCAAGTCGGTCCCAATAATCCACATGAAAAGCTATAGGCACAATTTCTTTCCAAAGCTTATTGTTATTTATAAAAGTATTTAACCAATGCTCAGCAGGTGGACAACTACTGCAACCTTGTGATGTAAATAGCTCAACCATGATTGTTTGTTTTTCACTACTGGAATATTCAACAATTTGTTCAGCATGAGTACTACTTACAAACATAAGCAACGCAAAGAAAGAAACATTTATAGTGTTTTTCACAATTCAAGACCCTTCGTAGAATTCCGATTCCTTAAACTTGAATAAAATACTTATTTCACCCAGCTAACACTTATATAGACCAAGCCAATCAGCATTATCTAACAAAATTAATTTCATCCTGCTTGATTATTTCTCAGCTAGAAGAACTATTAATGTCGAAGTATTTATAAATCATGACACGCTTCACAAAATAGCCTTATACATTGACGCTTAATTATTCCAAATTTCTCAAAATAACTAACTATTCCGTAAGTTATACGCGCAGTTCATGATGCGAAATACACCCTTCATATTTAAGCCTAAAAGTATGTGAGAAGACTCACAACGTTATCTCACTATTAGGTGTAATTAATAGAACATAAATTGTAAATGAACTTACAAAATACCGTTCATCGAGAAAACTTTGCGGGTTATTTTTTTAACTATTTCAGGTATTTAATGACAACCACCACTCATCAGAGAAACAAAGCGAGTTATGTTTGATCATCAGTACTACTTAATTAAATCCAGTAAAGTTGACACAAATAAAATGCGAACAAAAACCAATAAGAAACATGATGCAAAAATTAGAGCACCAAAATGAAAGTGGATTTAGTTTGGTTGAGCTATTGATATCAGTATTCATGCTATCAATATTGTTAACTGTTGGCATTCCTGCATTCAATGGGATATCACAAGAAAATGCACTTGCTGATATATCAAATCGATTCATTTCTAGCATCACATTAGCAAGAAGTGAAGCTGTTTCTAAAAATACTACTGTAGTGATGTGTCAACTGAATGCAGCAAGAAATGCATGCGACAACGACGGCAATTGGGAAGATGGCTGGGTAGTATGGTCAGATTTAGATGGCCAACTAGATTTAGAGTTTGTCAATCAAGATGGCGATGTAGAGGTAGTCTTAGTAGAAGAAGCGCTACCTGCAGGTTACACATTAACAGCTCTAAACAATCAATTTATCAATTCCATTACATTTGATTCATCAGGCGCTGCAACAGGTGACGGAGGTAATTTATTAGAATTATTTCAGTTATGTGATCCACTATTAGATAACGATAGAGCTCGAATAATGTATTTAAATGGTGTTGGGCATGCGTGGAGAAATCGTTCTCGCGGAATTAATGGGGCTACTGCATCAAATGGCAACCCAGCGGATTGTTAATACTATGATAAAACATAACAAGGGATTCACATTAATTGAAGTGCTTGTTGCACTACTTATTTTTGCAGTAGGTATGCTGGGATTAGCTGGATTACAGTTAAGAGCTCAACAGTCTGCAAATTATGCAAATGGAAAAACGTTTGCAACCATGTCTTCAAGTCATCTAGCAGAACGTATGCGAGCAAATATAGCCGGAGTTAATGCAGGCGACTATGCATATAACGGTGCAATTGATGGGTTACCTGCTGCCATTCCTGCATGTAACACTGCAGCTGGATGTGGAAGCTCAACTAATATGGCACAAAATGATATTCGAGAATGGCTGGTAAACTTAAATCAATATTTACCAATCTTAACTGGCAATGCCATTCATGCTGATGCAAACGTCACAGTCTGTCTAGATTCGATCCCAGACACTGGCATTCCTATTGCTCCCGGAGCAGGAATAAATTGTGATGGAGCACTAGGACAGTGGACTATCTATATTGATTGGACAGAACATAGAGATGAACGTAATGCATTTCAACTTAATCGCCAAACACTCACATTTATTCCTTAAACCATTATGAGTAGCCTTCTTCCACATAAACGAAATTCTTCAAATTCTAAGCATATCCTTGGATTTGGCTTAATTGAGTTATTAATTGCAGTTGCTTTAAGCACAATTGTCTCAATTGTTGTCGTTCAACTATTCACACAAAATAAATCTTCCTATCTTGTTCAGGAAAGTGCAACCCGCCTCAATGAAAATGGACGTTATGCTATACAACTACTTACTAATGACATTCGTTCTGCAGATTTCTGGGGGTGTAGACCTTCCTTAGAAATAGATACTCAGAATGACCCTCCATGGCCAGGCATTGATATCTATTCAAATGTTGCTAACTTGCCCGCAATTGGAATAGCAGGATTCATAAGTGGCGTTACCGGTATAGAAGGAGCCGTTGCTAATGGGCTTGGTGGTTATCCAACGCAACCAGATACACTCGTCATAAGTGGTATCAAACGTGGCAGATCGTTCCCTCTAGATATTGGAATTGAAGGCGGAGAAACAGCACCATTACAAATAAGTCTAGGCAATACTTTAGCAAGTGGCATTCAGCCCAATGAAATTATGTTGATTTCAGACTGTCAAAACGCACAAATCTTTCAAGTTACAAATGATGTAGATACTACTGTCTCGCCATCAGCAAATGGTGTTTACAATGTTGCTTCGTTAGCACATGCAATAGCACCTTTTCCAACAATGCCAGCATCAACATTTAACAATATAGACGCTGAAATTAAACCACCTTTTGGAGCAGAATTAACAACTGTGTACCGTGGTGTCGCTACTAATACGACTTATACAATCAATCCCGCTTTTGATCATGATGGTGACGGACCAGGAGGCACACCAGCCGAACCAACCTTAATGCGATCAGAAGACGGCGGAGCACCACAAGCGATAGTGCCTGGTGTTGAAACATTGCAGCTAATGTTTGGTGAAGACACTAATGTTCCCTATGATTTTCAAGCTGACCGCTATGTCACAGCGAACAATGTAACCGATTGGAACAGTGTTGTAAGTGTTCGCATCAGTCTTTTAGTTCGAACCCCAGATGCAAATAATCGTGCCGCAACCGCATACACTTTAGATGGTGTCAACGTTAATACGGGTGCCATTCCTGCGGCTGCCAATGGCTTACATTATAGTCGAAAAGTGTATACCACAACAATTACCGTTAGAAATCGCATGAGTTAACCATTATGAATAGAGTCACAACTTTTTCTATTAAAAGAAATCAACATGGAGTAGTGCTAGTGTTCTCACTATTATTACTTTCAGCACTAACCGTCATTGCCTTAGCTGGAATGAAGACCAGCACTATGGGTGAAAAAATGTCTAGCAATTATCGTAACAGTGAACTAGCCCAACAATCAGCAGAAAGTGCATTAATTGAGGCAGCCACCATAATTGATAATATGGTTAGTCCTAACGCAGGTCTAACAAATACTAATGGCTTAATTCAGAGCGGCAATGATGTTGGGAAAATTGAATTAAACTATTTAGATAGAGACACTTGGGATCCAGCATCACCTCAGAATTACACAGTCGCTACAGACTTAGGGGGACCTGATCAACTTGCCCAACCACCTAAATATACAATCAAACATTTGGATGCTGTTGATTTATGCAACAGCACTGGTCTTTGGGATCCAAATAATGCATCTGCAACTGATAGATGCAAACGTGAAATATTTCGCATCACTGCTGTAGGTACTGGCTTAACAGAAAACACGATAAAAATTTTACAGTCCTATTATGAGCGCGATACTTTTTAATGCTATTTTATTACCTTAGTCGACTTCACGAGGAAGTTAAGATGAAGAATTTATTATTGAAAAAATTAAGAAACTTATCTGCTGGATTTTTAGCATGCTTAAGTTTTATTTCATGCGGATTACATGCCGCACCAGGAAACTTATCAAGCCAACCGTTGTTTCTTGGTAGTAATGTTCAAGCAAACATATTTTTTTCCACAGATGATTCTGGCAGCATGGATTGGGAAACAACACTCAACGATGGTACATGGAGCCCAGGTAATGCAAACTTTACAAATTTATTAAATCCTCCAGGCGCATTTGCTGGTTTACCTGCAAATTGGTACCCAGAGCTTCGTCGCTCTTTATGCTTAGGATTTAATGTTCTCGCCTACAACCCAAATACTGTATATACACCTTGGAAAGGAGAAGATGAAGACGGTATTAACTACACTGATAAATCATTAACGACTGCTTTATTCAACGCATATGACAACGATAATATTGTAGATATTTCTGCACATATTTACTACATATGGACTGATGCGAATAATAATGGTCAGTATGACGGCCCTGGTAGCATTGGATTTGGGCAAGCTGTGAACACAGCTACTGAAGAATGTGGAGATATTTCATCAGACAATACTGCTAGTGTAATCCAAGTTAATTCGTTACCAGCAATTCTCAACCCTGGCGATGCTGGCTATCCCAATTCTCAACAAAATTATGCTAACTGGTGGACTTATTATCGTAAAAGAGAATACGTTGCCAAACGTGCTATGACAGAACTAGTATCAAATTCTAATCAACGCATGGGTTTAGCGACATTACATAACAATAGCCTAGATGGCGCTGGCGTTGGAACACCAGTTAACGATATGACAGTAAACACAAATAAAGATGCACTTCTTGATGCTATTACTCGAATTGATTCTACCGGTGGCACACCATTAAGACGATTATTAGAAAATACAGGCGAGTATTTTGATAATGCAGGCAATAACAATGATCATTCTCCACTAGGATTCACAACAGCTAGTCCGATATTAAGCCAAGCAAACGGCGGTGAATGTCAGCAAAACTTTGCTATTCTTTTTTCCGATGGGTTCTGGAACGGTGGAAATCCAAGCGTAGGAAACACAGATGGAGGGACCAGTAACTCAGCCTGGGATGGAGGCTCCTATGCAGATACATTAAGTAATACCCTTGCCGATGTTGCAATGCATTTCTATGAAACCGACCTTGCAACTGGGTTAGCAGACAATATTAAGCCAATACCTAATGTTGATGATAATACAGCACAACATTTAACTACATACACCGTCGCTTTTGGCGTTAATGGAACATTGACTGCAAACCCAACAAGTACCACAGCTCCATTTGCATGGCCAGATCCAATCAATAATGGTGGCGGCGAAAGAGTTGATGATATGCGACATGCCGCATGGAATTCACGTGGTGAGTTTTTAAGTGCGCGTGATCCTGATACTCTGATATCTTCCCTAGAAGACGCGCTTGCATCAATTGAAGATAGAATAGGAACTTCCACAGCCGTAACATTCAATTCAAATGAATTACAGGCTGGCAGTCAACTTTATTTAACTCAATTTAATAGTGAGAATTGGTCTGGCGACTTAATTGCATTTAATTTTAATACTGATGGAACAATTAACCCTACTGCAGCATGGCAAGTGTCTGATTATTTCGATTCAGGAAGCTATGACTTCACAAATAGAATCGTTTATACACTGAATGATTCCACAAATACTGCAACTACTTTAGCCTGGGGAAATATTTCTACGAATCAACAAAATGACTTTCGAACTGCTCCTGATGGATCACTTGGATCAATCACGGATGGGCAAGCAAGACTTAACTATTTCTTGGGTGATAGAACTCATGAAGCCAGTGGAACTGCTTATGATTTTCGCCAACGAGATTCAATTTTTGGTGATGTTGTTCATTCAGGGCCTGTATTTGTTGGAGTACCAAATGAACCATACCCTGACCGTGATCCATTTGGCTCAAGCACCGAAAGATACTCAGAATTCCAAGACGCCCAAAAAAATCGAAATGGCATAGTTTATGTAGGAGCTAATGACGGCATGCTGCATGCATTTGATACCTCATTAAATGGTCGTGAGGTAATGGCTTATGTTCCAGCAGAGCTCTATCAAAATGGGACTGCCACAGATGGCCTTCACTACTTAAGTAATCCAGGTTACACACACAATTATTATCTTGACACTAATATTGCGGTAAATGATGTTTACATAAACACTTCATCAGGCGCATTTGGTTCTGCCAACTGGACAACAGTGTTGACTGGCGCATATGGCGCTGGAGGCAAAGGTGTCTTTGCATTAGATGTAACCGATGAAACTTTCCCTAATTCAGTAGCCGGAGCTACAAGTACTGTTCTTTGGGAATTTTCTGATGCAGACAGTACATATATGGGATTTTCCTATAGCGAGCCAAGAATTGCTTTATTAAATAATGGCAAATGGGCTGTGTTATTTGGTAATGGTTATAACAGCGCAACTGGAAGTGCTGCGCTAATCATTTTATACATAGATGAAGGTGTCGATGGCACATGGAGCCCAACTGATTATGAAATCATCGATACAGGCTTTGGTGACCCAGCAAACAATAATGGATTAGGCCAAATTTCTCTACTTGATTTAAACCAAGATTTTGTCATAGATCGTGTTTATGGTGGCGATATTGAAGGAAGAGTCTGGGCATTTGATTTATCGGATACTAATGAAAATAACTGGGATGTTGCCTATAAAGCAGGTGTAAATAAAAAACCATTATTTACTGCTCAGGCTGGGCAGGCAATTACCGTGAAAACTGCAACAACACGTGTGACAACAACTACAAGTACAAACAGACCAAATGTTTTAGTCATATTTGGAACCGGTCAATATCTCACAACAGCTGACCCAGTCAATGTTGATCAACAATCTCTTTATGGAGTGTGGGATGCTGGCATAAGCGAAATAACAGAAGCTGACTTAGTTGAGCAAACACTTGAATCATTCTCTACGCCGGCTTTAAGGGTAGTGACAGACAACACTGTATCTTACAATGAAGCCTCGCCAAGTAGTGGCGACTTAGGCTGGTTTTTTGATTTGCCAGAAACTGGAGAGCGTTTAATCGTAGATCCTGTTGTTCGTCTTGAGCAAGTGTTTTTTGCCACAAGCACTCCAAACTCACAAAAATGTGTAGATGGAGGCGGTACAGGCTGGATTATGGTATTGGATACTGAAAATGGTGGCGAACCTAGCAACGGTGGTTTTGATACAAATGCAGACGGTCAATATGAAGAAGTGAATAACAGCTTTGTAGCAGGCGTTAAATTTACAAATGGACTACCTGCAGGCTTAGGTTTCTTAGGAGGTAGCGGGAAGCTTTATGTTACCGGCACAGGTGGAGGCAGCTCCATCCTTGATAGCATAAGCACTCAAGGGATTAAAGGAATAGACTTCCCAACCAAAGGAAGATTATCTTGGAAGGAGTTAGTAGAATGAATAATTTAACCACACATTTTCAATCTTCATTACTTAAAAGTATTGTATTAACTCTTATATACATAACATTAAGCACGAGTTTTGCAGACAACCTTCCAAGCAATTATCCAAAAGTATTCTTGTGGTCTGGAACGATTGATGAGATAAAAAATACTTCTGTAACAATTGAAGATAGAGAATTCAATTTAACACCCAATATATCTGTGCATTTATTAAAATCCTATAACAGAAGCATTAAAGATTTAAAAACAGGCATGACAGTAGGGTGTCAAATATCTGAATCAAATGAATTAGTTGCATTATGGGAATTTCCTGATTCATTATCATCCGCCTCGGGGCCGTGGGCAGGAGATTTATTCGATCTTCAAAAACGAGGAAATTAAATAATGAATATGATGAAATCTAAAGGCTTTACCCTTGTAGAACTTTTAATGGTCATTACAGTAATTGCCATTTTAGCATCAATTGCTTACCCAAGTTATAGCGACTACATGGCAAATGCCAGACGAGCAGATGCGAAAAACTCTATTTTGACGTTAGCTTCATATCAGGAACGCTTTCACTCGGACAATGGGTTTTATGGTTCTATAGCGGATTTAACAGGAGCTCCAACACTAATGAGTGATGATGGCAAATATACTATGACAATAGACTGTATCCCTAACCCAGCATGTACTGCAGGATCAAGATCTCAACAGTATTTCATTACAGCAACAGCTCTAGTAGCGGATCCTAAATGTGGAAATTATATTTATGATCAATCTGGTAATATTACGTTACCCGTCGCTACAGAAAGCGTTGCTTACTGTTGGTAGAATATTTTAAAAATCCCGGCTTTTTAGGCCGAAATAATTATCGAAGACTCACTTAATTCAAATAACTGCTCACGTAAACTCAATATATGCTCTTCCCAATACTTAGATGTATTAAACCAGGGGAAGCCTAAAGGAAACGCTGGGTCATCCCAGCGTCGTGCTATCCATGCGGAGAAGTGCAGCATTCGCAACGTGCGCAGACTTTCGATAAGTCTTAACTCTTTCAAATTAAAATCAGCAAACTCATTATACCCTTCTACAATTTCACTCAATTGAGCACGTTGCTCATTGCGATCGCCTGATAACAACATCCATATATCTTGTATTGCTGGCGCCATTCTTGAGTCATCAAAATCTATGAAATGTGGCAGTTCATCACGCCATAGCATATTACCTATATGACAATCACCATGCGCTCTAATATACTGTATGTCACTCTCCTCACTCATGACTGAATCAATAATTTTAAGCAAATCATTTGTTAAAGTTTCGTAGGCCACTCTCAGGTCACTAGGGATGAAATGTTCTTTTACATACTCAACACTTTCATGCCCATAGCTTTGACTATTAATTGTGGGTCGAAATTGAAATGAAGATGATGCACCTATCATATGAATACGCCCAAGAAAACGGCCTAGAATAATTAAATTATCATAGTTATCAAGCTCAGGAGCTCTGCCACCTTTTCGCGGATACAATGAAAAACGAAAACCTCCATGTTCAAACAGACTGATGTTTTGATTATTTTTAATAGGAGCCACAACGGGCAATTCAGCATCAACCAATTCATAACAATAATTATGCTCTTCCTGAATTTGTTGATTAGTCCAACGACCTGGACGATAAAACTTGGCAATAACAGGCTCAGACTCTTCAATGCCAATCTGATAGACCCTATTCTCATAACTATTCAATATAGTCACACGCCCATCAGTTTCGAAACCCATACTATCGACAGCATCCAATATGAAACTTGGACCTAGCGTTTCGAATGGATGTAGATCAGTCAAATTTTCCATTTTTTATATCTTGTGAAAAGTTATTTGATTGCGAAGCATGATAAAAATGAGTTTTTCCAGAATAATTCTTAATAGCTATAGGGAAATAATCATCAACCAAATTCGAATTAATTAATTCATCAGTTGATTTATCATCAATTTCAGCTGACTTTATCAAGCAGAGATGATTTGCAGATATTTTACAGGCTAGCCACAGAGCTAAAGAATCAGATGTTGTCTGCCAATTCTTGGGATAATCACACTCAGCCACCACATCGTTGTATGGCAACCATACCATCGCACCTATATCAGAGATACTGTTAATCGTTTCGATTACTTTTAGTTCTTGATTAATATGCGTCAATAAACATCCATACTGCTGCATACCCATAACAGCCATCTCATGCGCAAGCGTATCCGATAACTCCCATTTATGATCAACTTCTCGCACTTGATCTGCAAAAGGTCCACCGCCTGGCACAATCACAATAGGTTGCTGATGAGTACTTGCTAGCCTATCACACCATTGTTTCAAGTATGAAGACGCATATAAGCTCCCACCTATTTTTACAATAATCACTATTGTTCAAAAAACTTAAACATGGCCGCTGCCTTATCAAAGGTTTCTTGATATTCCTCATCGACTTGTGAATCCCAGACTAAACCTCCCCCGGCATAGAAATATGCTTGATCTTCTTTCTGAATAATTGTTCTTATCGCAATATTAGTATCCATCTTGCGGTTAAAGCCAATATAACCCACGCTTCCACAGTACAGTCCACGTCGGTGCGGCTCTAGCTCTTCTATTATTTCCATGGCTCTAATTTTAGGTGCTCCTGTAATAGAACCGCCAGGGAAACACTCGCGCAACAATTCTACTGGTGAAGTTTTAGCTGGAAGCTTACCTTCGATAGTACTTACCAAGTGATGCACTGTTGGAAAGCTTTCTATTTCAAACAACTTAGTCACTTTAACACTATTGATTTCACAGCATTTACTTAAATCGTTTCTCAGGAGATCTACTATCATGACATTCTCTGCACGATCTTTTGTGCTCACCTCTAGTTCATCTTTAAGCCCTTCATCAACTTGTGGATCACTCGATCGTGGTCGTGTGCCCTTAATAGGTTTAGTCTCTACCACATCCTGATCCACTCGAAGAAAGCGTTCTGGAGAAACACTTAGAATCTGACATTCTGGAATATTCATATATGCACTGAACGGTGAAGGATTTATCTTACGCAGTTTTTGATAACCCAGCCACGAATCACCTTCTACGGTTACGTTAAACCGCTGCGCCAAATTAACTTGATAGCAATCCCCTGAACCAATATAACTTTTTACTGAAGAGAATTTCTTAGCATACTGTTCGGAGGTCATATTGGATTGAATTTTATTTACTGCTCTATATGCATTACCTGATACAGCATCATTTACACGACTAACATCATTGATTATATCGTTCCAATTTAATCTAACTCTAGGTTCCGAAAGATCACCAACAACAATTGCCGTCTTCTCAACATGATCCGCTATGTAAGCCCAGTGATAAATACCTACCGCCATCTCTGGCAATTCAATATCGTCTAATGCAGTCGTTGGGATTTCTTCAACTCTGCGACCCAAATCATAGGAAAAGAAGCCTAAAGCACCACCAGTAAAGGGAAGCTCATCTGCCTCAATCAAGTTTCTTGAAAGCTCACTGGCTAGCAATTCAAATGGGTCATCTGGCACAACTTGCTGATTACCACCTGTGGTAACTGTAGTTAGCTTACCCCGAGTGACAAAGGTCTTTTTAGGGTAGGCAGAAAAGATCTCGTATCGACCAAATTTACTCACAGGTCGCCCGCTATCTAACAATATCGCCCAGGGTAGATGTGCGAAGGTAGAAAATACAGGTGTAATATCTTCAAAGTATGGAACAGTCACACAAGCTAATTTAGAAACCTTGGCCATAGCGCTTATTTATGCAAATACCAATGCGACAGCAGGTGCACAGTCTGAAGCATTTTCCTGATGCTCAAGTCCTTGAGGAATAACATACTGAGTAAAATCCCGATAATCGACTGACATAGTACTTGCAATTTTTTCTATCAGAAATCTTCCAACGCCAGCACCAACAATTATTGAATTATCATCACAGTAATTCATAACGCTGTTCTTAACCATTTGCATTTGCTGGTCAGCAATATATTGCGCGACAGAAACCCACTCTTGTTGATCATGCTCTTGATAGTCTTCCCCTATCATACGCGCAAGACGGCGCATGCTTGAAATTTTATCCTTAGGCTTTCCATCCATCGTATTACCATAGTCTGCATGAGCGGGGAGCCAATCTAGAATTCGATATACATCAGCAGTCATAGAGAAATACTCTGCCATCAATGGAATTGAATCACCTTTATATAAAATCTTCTGACACACTGTATTTACACAGCTGCGGACAACTCCAGTATAAACTAATTCACCAGAACGTAATCTTTCAAAATCCGACAAGCCATTCAACACTAACTTATCATCTTTAATCGACAACACGTCTGTTGTTGTACTACCCATATCAACAAATACAACAGACCCACCTTTTCCACTCACGCAACGCCCACTTGCTATCCAATTAGAAGATGCAACCGCGGCTGTATCTAGTAAAGCCTGTTCATGACTGACTAGTCCATCACGTGAAAAAAACTTAACCTTATTGGTCAAAGAAATCTGTTCCAAGAAAATACGCATAATTTCTTTCACACCATGATCACGCGACGTGAAAATATCTACCAACTCACCAGTCATAGTCACATGATGATTACTGATATTTTTTGGAATATTGTTTAATGCAACCTGCATAATAGAGACTAATTCATCCAACCCTTTCCATAAAGGACAGTCCCATTGCAGTACGCACAATCGATTGTTTTCTATGTATGCTAGCTTTACATGCGCTCCACCAATATCCCAGCCCGCATTGTTCATGGCACTATCAGTCAAGACAGACCTCTACAGTTTCACTATTTCGCATAATATTTTCAGGTAGCTTTTGATTAAGAATAGTTTTAATACACAACTCTGCAGGATTACTGATTAACACCTCATTCAAACCAACATAAGATGAAGTTAAGCGAGGATTAATATCGATTACTACGTAATCACTACCCCTCTTAATCAAATCCACACCTACATAACCCGCGAACCCAGGAAAGGTCTTTGCAATATTATTAGCTAGTATTTCCATTTTTTCATTTATTGATATCTCATTTACATGGCAAGATTTAAGCTTAGGTTCTTCATTTCCACTAAAAACTTGCTTATTGCAACTGAGTATTCTAGCTTCGCCAGAATAACAAAGTAAGCTAAGACTTAAGTGTTCTCCTTCAATATAGGCCTGCACTACCCATTGATTAAAGTCATCAATGCATTCTAATGCCAATACACCAGAATCACATACTTTAAGCCCTTCACAACCCACGCCAAAACGACTTTTGATTACTGTTTTATTTGTATATTGTTGAGCTTCAGCCAATGAAAAATTAACTGCAGTATCAATCCCTGCTTCTAACAATTGCAATGCACACTTAATTTTATCTCCTGCAATTCTAATGCTGCTTGCATCACAGTTAATTGTAGGAATATTCTCTTTGGTAAGTCGAGATATTAAAGACTCAAGCACACCAGCACTCTCAGGAGCAATCACCCAAGCATAATCATTTTCATGCGCTAATTTAGACACCTGCTGCATATAATCAACTGACTTCACAACGGGATACACATCTACATTAATATCTGTTAATTCAATACGTGGATCTAAACAAGTTGTTAAATGAATATCACTCATGCGCGAACAATCGGCCAGCACAGCATTAAGCATTAGCAGGCCTTCTTGTTTTAATCCGTCGGGTAATGGATGATTAGCAAAACCTCCACCAGTGATGAATTCAGTGACCAATAAACGCATTCAATGAAAATTATTCCTGTTATAGATTATCAGCAAGGAAATGTAGTACTCGCACAGCTGGGGAACCGCAACAGTTACCAGCCTATTATCTCAGTACTTAGTGATAAATCAGATGTTAGCAGTGTAATAGAAGGTATTTTAACGCTAGCTGAGTTCAAAACAATCTATATTGCAGATTTAGATTGCATAGAAAAAAAGCAATTAAATCCTTCATTATGGCCAAAAATCTGTTCCCAATACCCTCATGTAGAATTTTGGATTGACCTTGGCGGGATCAACCAGCGCTGGGAACAAGTAATGAACAGTATTACCAATGCTAGACCAGTAGTCGGCAGTGAATCTCATAACAACACAAATTCTTTACACTCCGACCTTACTGCGTTGACTCAATACCGACCACTACTATCCATTGATATCAAAAAAAATGAAATTTTAGGACCCAAAGAAATCTTATCAGAATTCAACCACTGGCCAGACGAGGTGATTGTTTTATCCCTAAGCCATGTGGGCAGCAATAATGGCCCCGACATTGATTCAATTGAGAAAATATCCAAGCGTCTCGATGGACAAAGACTTTTCTACGGTGGCGGTACTAGAAGCGTAAATGATATAAAAAAACTAGAGCAACTCAACATTGAGGGGATTTTAGTAGCCAACAGCCTACATTCAGGAAAGCTTGATAAAAACCTACTACTTAGTATTACTTAATCACAACCTTTAAGTTCTTTACATTTTGATTACCACGCAATAGTTGTCGTAATACAGACTGGCCCAACTCAGGACGACTAAAGTGCTTAAGTGGAGTTGTCCCACTATTTTTTTGTAGCTCTTCTAAACTTGGACCACGGTATTGGCAGAAAGACTGCGTTGTCTCATATGTTTGCAGCTCAACTAAACCAGGCAAAAATTCAATTAGCTGTTCCCAAATAAAGATATTTAACAACTCAGTACTAGAGCGCCAACCTAGATCTGCGCATACAAAATTTAAATTTTGGTGATCTAATTTTTCGATAACGTGTTTTTTAGCAACCGCCTTAAGATAACCATAATCCACTACAAAACCAGTCAAAGGATCAATACGTCCCTCAATTTTCACATGTAACGCATAACGTCCACCATGCAAATTTTCACATTTTCCAGGGTGATCAGTAATAAAATGCGCCGAATCAAATACCAATTCTTTACTCACTGTTGCATGCTGCACTTCTGAAAAGTAGCGCTCAGAAACACAAGGTATGTCTTCCAAATAATTTGAAACTAACGCCAACAGTCTTTGCGCATCTTCTAGTGATTCAGTTCTATATAAAGTTTTCTGCGTTGCTACATCGTCATCTAACCTCTTCCAGCGAATTTGGCATTCTACAGTCAATCGATCCAATAACGCATTAATCTCATCACATGCCGGCAAACTCAAAAATATATATCCGTTATGAAACTCCCCTGCCTGAGCAACAACTACGGCAAGAAATAATTCGAAATCCAACTCATTACTGTTAGCTGTGAATTTATCTTGATAGACTACAGGTGTTTTAATTAAATTATTAGGCACGACACGATGACTTGTCGACGTGTAGTTATATTCTTGTCGATATTGGAATCCGTAAACTTGCAGTTCACGCAAATACCACAACAACTCATCAAGTCGCCTGATATCACTCGATAGGCTTATAAAGTTATCATCTTGCTGCAATGTTTCAGTCAATAACAGCGCTTTAATAATTGACGTTGCACGCATTGATGCCTCATCAGCAGGCAATGAATATTCAGCAATATCATCGACAACATTTACCATTGACTCATTCACTAACAAATCTAGCGGAACATGATGACGGATTGCATATTCTTGCAAGGTCAGCCCACAACAATCACTAAGGTGATGATTATCTAGCTGATCTACATCAGATTGACACTGTTGACATTTCATATGGTTATTTTACTGCTAAATCACAGACAAAAAAATACCCCGGATTGTTAAATCCGAGGTATTTCAAACTACTATAAAGAGTTTGCTTAGAATCCTTTGAAAGGATGCTCTGCAGAATCTTTCTGTGCAACAACTGTAGATGCTTTTGGCTCGTCTTTAATAGCGCGCTCAATAGACTCTTTAACAGCTTTGTAGTTGTTTTCGTAGATAGCTTCGTCGCTCTTAGCTTCCCAGTGAATGAAAACACCAACACAGATGAACATGTCGTCTGCTTCGTCAGCTGGAATAGTGCCGTCTTCAACACTGTCAGCAACTGCTTTAGCAACAGCAGCCTGAGCTGGACCAAACATTTGTACTGCTTGTGTAGCACCTTTGATGGTCACTTTGTTGAACATCATAGTGTTTGGCTTACAAGGAAGGTTAGGTGCAACAACAGCTAACAAAGTTGAAAAACCGTCTTTGTTGTTTACTAAACCGTTACAGAATGCTGTCTCAACTGCTGAACCACGTGGGCCCATTAGTAAATCGATGTGTGCAATTTCTGCCATATTTCCTGCTGGATCCGCGTCATTTACTAGTGACTCACCAACCATTACTCTGTTGACTACTGCCATTTAATTTCTCCTAATTAGTATTGTTTGTTAACAAACAGCCGTAAAAATTTACGATAAAAAAATTGTGTTATGGGCCCCTCCCTAATAAAGACTACTAGTAAGTCCTCACGAAATAGTTCGTCCCTTATGCCTGCCCATCTAGCATTGCCACAAACAAAGTAGCAACGGTGATATCCGCTGTCGTCCCAGGATTAATTCCAACATCCTTCAGTTCACTATCTAGAGATAGTAGCCCTGAAATATGATCCGTTGGATCTCGTGACGCCAACACCTGATTTGCAAGAGGCGCAATCATATCACTAATTTCACGTGCTTTTAATAGACCTTTTTTACGAATTATCAGACTATCTGGCACCCTGAGCCATTGGCTAAGAAATACCGCAGTAGCGGCCCACTCTTGGCTACCCCATTTTTGCTGATATTCTCTATAGATGGGTAAATTATGTTCGAAAATGTCTGAAAAAGTGTTCGTATATTGATATCCAATGCGATCCTTGTCCGCTGAGAGCCGCATGGCCTCCAATAAAGTGACGCTTGGCTCCATTGATATATCTTGATCATCAACCTCACCCATTCCTCCTGGCATCGCTACTTGAATCGCTTGATAACAGTATTTAGCGTCTTCAACAGACAAATCAGCAAGCACATTGGCTAAATTATTTCTTAACTTCAGGCTATGACCTGATTGAATCAATGTCTCCGCAATTGGTGCTACCAGCAAAATGATGCCTAAATTAGTATTCTCTGCAACAGCATCATGAGTCGCATTAACCGCCTTTAAAACACGTTTTCCTACGCCATCACATATACTAAACAGTGGCTCCGCTGAGGCCTGAGCACTCAACTCAAACTGCTGTACTGACATGCCGTGACCGCTAGAATGATAACCAACGTTTCCCGGCTTTAGCGCTCTCAGCTCAAGCAAGCAGGCCTGTTGATAGCTTAGAATATAGTCATTTACAGAAATGGACATATTAAGCAGTCAATCCACAGTGTGATAGGAATTGACTCGATATCGTGTCAACCACTGCTCCAGACGTGGTTTGCTGAAGCCCTTTCCATGCAGGCACACTATTAACCTCAGTCACCCAGAATTTACCCTCCTTATCACGGATTAAATCAACCCCAGCATATTCAAGCTCTGTCACTCGCGTGGCATCGATAGCCATCTGATGAACAGCTTGATCAAGCGTTACACTTTCAACATGACCGCCCTGGGCGACGTTTGTAATCCAGCTCTCACCAGTTCGCTTCATACAGGCAATGACTTGATCACCAATGACGAATACGCGGTAATCCACACCAACTGTTTCTCCAGCATCAATGTATTCCTGTAGATACATCACACCATGCATATGCTCGTAATCGATCAGCTGTGATGCTTGATCAAGCAATTGCAAGCCTTTGCCTTGGGAGCCAAAAATTGGTTTAAGAACCAGCTTTTTGCCTTGACCCATATACTCACGTATTTTCTCATTAATATAATGTAAGTCACTGCTTACAAATGATTTTGGCGTAGGAATACCGTTCAATTTCAGCAGGTAAGATGTCATACCCTTATCCACGCTACGCTCGATGCCGCGAGTGTTATTAAATACCGGGACACCGGCATATTCCAAGCCGTGCAATACATCCAGGTAGTAAACAACCTGTTCGAGACTACCGCCTGGGACTCCACGCACAAATACACCTGCAGGCAATGAAGAAAATCCAGGAAGATTGATGCGAGGCGAGTCAGAATCTAAATCGAAATGACAGTCCTGCAGACGCACGAAACGTGACTTATAACCACGCATATGCAGAGATTGGGTTAATTGTTGACCGTGCCAGCCAGGATCATCGGTAATGATGGCAATGTCAGAATTAGAAAAAGCAGCGCTAGCCACCAAATGATTCTTTCAATAAGTCCAGATTCACTTCACCACCAAAATAGGTGTTGCCAGTTTCCATTGCCGTAACGCTTACCTGCGCAGGACTAAATAGCATTTGATCAATTTTATAAAAATCATACTTCGCATCCGCGAATACCTTAGCAAATGGTTTCCCATAGTCTTTTGAAGTATTTGAAGGCAGATCATTAGCCAATGCCTTTGCATCATCATCTGAGCCAGAAACAAATAACTGCACTCGACCAGCAAATAAAATTGAATCGTTTGTTCTACCCATGGCTTGAACGAAATCTGGAATTGGAGGACATAAAGGCGCACTGCCTGCTCCATCAACAATTCTGTCTAACGGAAATTTTAGCTCATGCGCTTTGTGTAATGCCGTTTCCAAAACTCTAGCAACCACTTGAACAACGCCTGCTAAACTCTTGGTTGGCGTAAGAATTATCGTTAACCTCTCAGGATTTACTCCACACTGCTCTGACATTTTAGTTAGCAATTCTGAAGGAGGATTTTTATCCACTTCCATTACCAAGCAAACCTTGTCTGACTTATCCTCATAAGCTAACTCTTTATATAAAGGCTCACGTAGTGAAGCGGCTCGACCAGGGCCGGAACCTAGCGCATAAAATGCATCTTTACCTTCTCCGTGTGATAATTGCCATCCTGCATACTGACTACCTAAACATGCAAGCACAGGGTTTGAGCTATGCACATATACTGACAAAGGCCAGTTAGGCGCCGTATTAGTATGAGTAAGCGATACATTACCCAGCCCACCCAGGCAGATTTCACTAATTAACCGGCCTGCTTCAAGACCTCCATGGAAATTAATCCCGGCATCAACAATGGTCACGCCACTGGCATCTTGTTCGACACCAACACGCAATGCATCAGCACCATCAATCAATTGTTGCACGATCGGTTGAGTCAGTTTGTTAATACTTGGCTGCTTATTCATACGTAATATTTTTCTAGATTGGTTAAATAAATTGTTGATTTATAAGGCTTATCACTTCATCTGCACGTCGTTGAAGCAACAAATACAAAGAATCATCTGTCTCTCCTGCATCCGCATATACACTACAGATTGGTTCATGCTGTGAGATTTGGCGTAACCCTTCAGGCTTATCTTTAACCCATGGCGGCCAAACCAACTGATCTGAAATCAGACAATCATTTTTAGCATATACAATGAGATACGCACTTTGAGAATTGCTCAATTGAATTTCAGAAAGGCGCTCACCCTCACACACTCTGATGTGTGCGTCAACCAAATTTAGACCAGGATTAATGCGCTCATATAGCTCGAAACTAGCGGAAATTCTTGGGTTAACCTCAAGCACATAAAGCCCCTGCTGCTCTCTCTGATCAACCAGTACCATGTCGACACTAAAAACACCTTTTAATTTAAAGTGATTTATTATCTTATCTGTATAAGTTGCTGTTTTCTCTTTAATCACTGGGCTTATCTCGGCGTTTGCCAAAGCCCCTAGATAGACATAGGGATAAGCACCAAAACTAGATATCGAATACTGTTGATTCACCCCTAAACAGAACACGTCTTGCCCATCTGAAATACACAATGCTGAGACAGCAACACCAGGTATCTTTTGCTGCCAATAACCCTGAGGGTTATCAATATACTCTCGACTCACACCCATGCCACCGCAGCTATCGCTTAACTTATATAACCAGTTACCTGACTCAGGTTTTGTTGTTCCATACTGAACAGATGGATACTCAACCTGAAGCTTACGTAACGCCTCGAAGAATATATGGGGATCTTTGAGTTGACTGGTCGTTTTTGAACTATTTGCGCATAGTTGCCAGCTTGGGAACTGTTCAATATTGGACGCTAAATTTTCCACTCCCGCCCCAAGAATCACTTTTGCCTGCGGATAACGTTGCTTTAGTTTAGTGAGACATGTCTCAAGCTGACTCCTGACAAATTCGCCAGCATTGAGCGGCAAACACCAGCACTCTGAACAAGATTCAAGCGTGTCAGTATCAGCGAAGCCATCAACACTGATGACATTCCAACCCGCTCGAGACGCAGACTCAGAAAGAGCCCGCGCCGAGTGGGAGATTATAATTAAATAGTTACTTTTTATTGACGTATTCGCGAGCAACTTCGAACGCATGCTCAAAGTGTAGATAAATTGGCTTATCTGTCTCACACATTTGCTTAAGTAACATGTTCTGAGTTTGGTATTTAACGTTACCAATCGCTAACGCGCCAATACCCACTGCACCGCTTGGAGAATCATCAATAGGTGCTGCATTATCCATCACACCTAAACCTGCGATACCTGAAGGTGGTACAGCATTTACATCCGCGGCTACCTTCAAGTTAGCGGCTTTTAACACTTGATCTCTGCTCATCACTTCAATACCAGCTGAAGCAGTGGCTAAAATCACATCGACATCGGCAATAATTGAATCAAGCTCACCAATCGCTTCACCTTTAATATCGGTTTCATCTGAACCATATTCAGCATTACAAATACCAGCAATACGCTGTGATTTATCTTTTTGGCGGCCAAAGATAGTCACATTCGCACCAGCTTTTGCTGCGATTACTGCACCTGCCATTCCCACAGGGCCTGTTCCACCAAGCGCTGCGACATTTTTACCTTTTAAGTCTGTATCAAACTTATCTTGTAGCGCTTTTTCAACGGCAGCCAACATACCCGCAGCAGTAGTAAATGCACCACTTGGATCAGCAAATGCTGACACTTCAAATGGCGGCACCATAGATTTTTCACAGATTTTCATCATTTCCATGGCGTCATGCATATCGCGTCCACCGAAGAAAATACCTGTTCTCTTTACGCCACTTGGCCCACGCGAAAAAATTGCATCTTGAACCAACGCCTGAACTTCATCGTTTTCTACTGATATATAAGGGATACAGTTCGACCATCCCGCATCAATGGCCATGTTTACGTCGAATGGACTTAGGTTCTTCGCGGCGGTGATCATATGTAAAATGTATGGCTTTTCCATGTCTTCTATCTCTCTAAAGTTGTATCCCAATGTAATAAAAAAGCTTCATCAGCAATATTATGCAAATGAAGGATCTTAGCTAAATCTTATTTAATTAATGCGTTTAACCCGTACTCTGATCAGAGTCATGTTCAGCCGCTGGATTATTCTGACTTTGACCATTGTTGTCGACCTTATTATCAGCTAGCGTCATCACCGCACCTTCATTATTGCCCTGAACGACTTTATACCCAAGTTGAGGCAGCTGTGTAAACTCACTTTGTAGTTCTCTAAGCATCGAATGTGCCGCAACATCACTATCAAAGAAGGCAAAACCAGTAGGCCCCCAAGAACTCTGCCCCACACCAGGAATATTTTTACTAATTAAATACTCTATTACTTCTGCTACTGCAGCACTGGTGTATCGTCCACCCTGTGCAGGTGCAAAGTAATCTCCCACTCTTTGTTGAATTTCACGTATACCCATACCAAATTCTTGAATATTATTTTCAATCACGCCAGGCAGAATTCTCGCCAATACCTGCCTGGATAGAAAGCCAGCACAGTTATCCGAGAATCGAGGCAAGGTCGAAAATGCATCTGATTCTGGCGCACCGTGCAAGCCTAAATCACTACTATCTTCAATAATAAGTATTCGCCATGCTTCTGGAAATGGATGTCGGGCAACCGTGGGAGGTACTCTTGTATTACTCCCTCTTCCCCCATCAACAATCATTCCACCCTGCACAAAAGCTGCTACTCCAATTCCAGAACGCGCGCCTCTGCCTAATTCTTGAGCAATGCCAACAGTATCAACATCAATATTCCAAAGTTTAGCGATACAGCTACCAACGCATAAAGCTAACTGCGTGCCAGAACCTAAGCCGGAATGTTCAGGGATAGACTGATGAACATTAATTGAACAACCACCATCCAGATTCCATTTTTCAAACAATTCTCGCGCAAAATCCAATGCACGTTCACTGCGTGGCCCTGTAGCTTCAAATTTTTTACTGGTTGTGACAGTGAGCTCTGTACTAAAACCGTCAATAGTTACACCGGCGCTAATAAATTTACGCCCTAACGCACCGCCAAGATCAACAAATCCGAGATGTAATCTAGCAGGGGTTCTTACGGTAACATTTTGATTTTTGTGGTATAACATCAATATTCTATGGTTGCTTATTCATCGTATATTACTAGCTCATCACTGAGCAATAATTCATCGGCCAGTGAGTAAAATTCTTAGTAAATTCCCCTGCTATCGCAGGAGCATTATTTTATACTGAACTACAGTGTCCAAACTAGTGGAAAGCGTAATAAACTAAGACAATATATCCGTATCATAAGATCGTTACCAAAATCGTTGATTGTCGATTTAATCGCCATTCTAAAAAATAACCAACAAAGACCACTAAAAATAGACTAATGCAGTTTGAACATGTCACTTGCCCACATTGTGGGATACTTTGTGATGACTTAACCATCGAGGTTAACGAGTCATCATTAAAGCCGCTCAATGTTGATCATCCACAATGCACTAGAGGCTTTACCGACGCTTCTTTCGATAGCGCTAACCCGCCTTCAGCAAAAATTGATGGTAAAAATGCTTCTCTAGAGGAAGCAATCAATAAAGCAGCAGAAATTCTTCAATCTTCTTCTCAACCACTCGTGAATGGTCTAATCGCAGATGTTCAAGCATGTCGAGAAGCTGTCGCCTTGACCGAGAAAGTTGGTGGTGTGATTGATCACGCTAATGGAAAATACATACGCGCTAATATTGCAGTGCTACAAAGAATGGGGAAAGTTAAGACCACATTAGCAGAAGTACGTAATCGTGCTGACCATGTGATTATTTTTGGCGCAGAAGTCCTCGACAGTTTCCCACGCTTACTCGACAGAATTTTATCTCCACAAAAAAGTTTGGGTACAGAAAATACTACCAACAAAACAATCACTATTATTGATTCGCAAGCGCAACAAGATGCTAGTAAATCTCTTGACCAAACTAATATTAATTATTTACGCTTAGACGCACCAAGTCTTGAAGCAATTATTCAAACGTTACAAAGCATCATTCAGTCTCCTGATAAAGAAATGGAACAAGAATGTGCAACGACAACAACACTCAATGGTATTTACAAAAAAATCTTAGATAGTCAGTACACAAGTATTATTTGGAATACCGGATTACTCGACACAGATACAGCTGAACAAACCGTACAGACAATTACACTTTCAATAAAAACATTAATGAAAGAAATTCGCTGTGTTGGATTACCTCTAGGCGGTTCAAAGGGCGAGATAACCGCGAGCCAAGTAGTCACATGGCAAACAGGCGTCCCCTTACCTGTCGCTTTCATGAGCGGTACACCCATACATGACCCGGTGTTATATAACGGCAGCACAATGCTAGAAAATAACGAGGCAGATTCATTAGTCTGGTTATCTACTTACAGTGCCGACGATATTCCACCCGAAACTGATATCCCAACGATTGTACTTGGACATCCCAACATGAAAGTGTCAGAAAAAACAGCAGTATTTATTCCTGTCGGCGTACCTGGAATCGATGCTCGCGGACTCGCATGCAGAACAGATAGTGTGGCAACATTGCCGCTACAAAAAATTCGTAGCAATAGCTTGCCCGTTGCGAGTGACGTATTGAATACAATTAGCGAGATGCTCTAGAGGGAACTATGGCAATTAAACTCACAGGTGGTGAAATTTATGATCCTGCACATCAAGTCGATGGTAAGAAGCAAGATCTATACATTGTTGATGGCAAAGTCACTCACGAATTACCTGACAATGAAAAAATAACAGAAACACATGACTTAAGTGGTTGCATTGTGATGGCAGGTGCCATCGATTTACATACACACATAGGTGGTGGCAAAGTAAATATTGCTCGCACCATGATGTTAGAAGACGAACACGCACACCCTCATCATGGAACACATGTATGCCGTTCTGGAAACGGTCATATTGTCCCCTCCAGCTTCTCTACCGGCTACCGCTATGCAGAAATGGGTTACACCGCTTGCTTTGAGCCTGCTGTACTTCCTGTTAATGCACGCCAAGCTCATATGGAAATGGCAGACACACCCATGGTAGATAAAGGTGGCTATGTATTATTAGGCAATGATGACTTCTTGCTTAGCATGCTACAAAAAAATGTCAGCCAATCTGCAATCAATGATTATGTGGCATGGATACTAGATGCTAGCCAATGCATAGGTATTAAAGTAGTTAACGCTGGCGGCGTACATGCATTCAAATACAATCAACGTCGACTAGATGTTGATGAAAACGGCCCGGCAGGCATAACTCCTAGAGAAATCATTACCAAGTTAAGTCGCGCCGTGCATGAATTAGGTGTCACACACCCATTACATGTACATGCAAGTAACTTAGGCATTCCAGGCAACTTTAAATCCACCATAGCTACCATGGCCGCAGCGGATGGTTTGCCAATTCACTTAACTCATATTCAATTTCATAGTTACGGCACTGAAGGTGATTACAAATTCTCTTCGGCCGCTTGTGAAATTGCAGAAGCAATTAACAGTACACCTAATGTAACTGCAGATGTTGGGCAAATAATGTTTGGTCAAACGATTACAACGTCTGGCGACACCATGATGCAGTACTTTGGCCATGAACATGCGCATCCGAAAAAATGGACAGTGATGGACATCGAATGCGAAATGGGTTGCGGGGTGATTCCATTTAAGTATCGGGATAAAAGTTTTGTTAACGCACTACAATGGGCTATTGGCTTAGAGATATTTTTACAAGTAAATGACCCATGGCGAGTATTCTTAACTACAGACCACCCTAATGGCGCACCTTTCACAAGTTACCCACACTTAATCAAGCTACTAATGAATCGCTCATTCCGTAATGATGCGTTTAACATTATTCATGAAGATGCACAAAAAATGTCTAACCTGGCATCTATGGACAGAGAATATAGCCTATACGAGATTGCTATCATGACTCGTGCAGCACCGGCAAAAATCTTAGGCTTAACCAGTCAAGGTCATTTAGGTGACGGCGCAAGTGCAAACATTACCGTGTACCGCAAGCAAGATGATGTTGAACAAATGTTTGCCAAACCAACATTAGTTTTCAAAAACGGTACATTAATTGTCAGAGACGGCGAAGTGATCGAAGTTGTGAAGGGTGTCACCCATGTGGTTAAACCTGAATATGACATGGGCGTGGAAAAATCACTCAGTAAATATTTTGATGACTACCAAACTATTACATTACCAAACTTCAAAATTTCAACCGATGAAATGATTGAATGCATAGGTAGCGAAGTAGAAGTTCATCCATGTACACCAAAATAAAATCATGAATATTAACGGCGTTTTAATTGATGATACTTTCTCCGAAGCATTCTCCATGCGTGCAACACGAGTCATTATCACCGCAATAAATTATAAATGGGCACGTCATGCAGCAGAAACAATGACTGGCTTTGCCACCTCAGTGATTGGTTGCAGAGTAGAAGCTGGCATAGAGCGCGTTATGGGCAACCATGAGACTCCAGACGGTCGCCCAGGTATGTCAGTACTATTGTTCTCTACTGATAGAAAAACATTACAGAAACAACTAGAAGCACGTGTTGGCCAATGCGTACTAACCTGCCCTACCACTGCCATATTTTCCGGCATGGACAGTGAGGATCAAATTGCATTAGGCAAGAACTTACGTTTCTTTGGTGATGGCTATCAAAATTCAAAACTGATTGATGATAGACGCTATTGGCGTATTCCCGTGATGGATGGCGAATTTGTATGTGAAGAAATGGCAGGCGTACAAAAAGCCATAGGCGGTGGAAACATTTTGATTTTTGCCAGAACTGTTTCACAGGTACTACTAGCTTGTGAAGCTGCTATTGATTCTATAAGCATGCTGCCTAATATCATTTTACCCTTCCCAGGTGGTGGTGTTCGCTCTGGTTCCAAGGTGGGTTCCAAATACAAGGGTTTGAGCGCATCAACCAACCATCACTACTGCCCGACATTAAAAGGCACACCAGGCAATGAGTTAGAGAATAACATTGAAGCTGTAATGGAAATTGTCATTGATGGCTTAACCACAGAAGATGTTCGCCTTGCAATGAAACGTGGCATTGAAGCCGTTTGTGATTTAGGCAAATCACAGGGCATTGAAAAAATTACTGGTGGAAACTATGGCGGTAAACTTGGTGAGCACCATTTTCATTTAAGAGATATTGTCGATGACTAATACAACTGTCACTTTTAATGGTCTAGCAAGTGCACGCATTGATATGCGTTGGTTAAGCGAAGCCATCACACAATCATACTCAGCAGACCAAGCAAAAAAACTTACCTTGCCTGTTGGGAATAAAAAAATTGAAGTCGGCGAGTTATTTGATATCTCCGATAACTTTAATAACAACACTGCTCTGCTAGAAGGCTGCACTCCTAAGCTAGATCATGTCGGTCACGCATTACCTAAAGATGCTCTGCTGACAGTCAACGGTGATTGCGGCCATTATCTCGGCGCTCAACTAGCAGGTGGCAAAGTCATCATTACCGGCAACACACTAGACTTTGCTGGATGCTCTATGCGTGCAGGGATGATCGAGATCAAGGGTAACTGCGCAGACTATTTAGGTGGCGCACTCCCCGGTCATAAAAAAGGAATCGCCGGCGGGACTATATTAGTTCACGGTAACGCAGGTAATTTTACTGGTGACTTAATGCGCCGCGGCATCATTATGGTCACAGGCAACATCGGTGATTACTGCGGTAGTCGTATGATAGCTGGGACTATCACTAATCTCGGAAAAATAGGCAAACAAGCCGGGATGGGTATGCGTAGAGGTACACTATTGTTACCTGAATTACCTGAAGACATGGCATCAACATTTACCAACTGTGGTCGCCATAACCTGGGCTATCTAACTTTGCTACTACATCAACTAAGAGCACACGACAGTGAATTTAAATCGCTTCATTCCATGAGACGTCGCGTTCAGAAATATATGGGTGACACCTCAGTGGGCGGTTTAGGAGAGATCCTTATTTGGATCGGCTAAGAGGATCGACTAGAGACACACGAAATTTACAATTATGTTGTTATAATTAACATCATGAATTAACCATATCATACTAAAACAGGAGGCCACCATGCCTAAGTACATTATCGAAAGAGAAATTCCAGATGCAGGCAGCCTAACTGCAGCAGACCTACAAGGTATCTCACAGAAGTCTTGTAGCATTCTTAAAAACATGGGCCCACAAATTCAATGGGTTGAAAGCTTTGTCACAGCAGATAAAGTTTACTGCACATACATCGCACCAAACGAAGACGAAATTCGTAAACACGCACAAGAAGGTGGTTTTCCTGCAAACAGCATTGCTGAAATTAAATCAGTAATTGACCCTACTACTTCAGAGTAAATTAGAATCGTCATTCCCACATCAACACCAGGGATGACCTAGGCTTTAAAAGTAACAGCGAAAATCTAGCGACACCCAAAGCCCTCATCCGAGGGCTTTTTTGAACATGATCATTACTCAATGTTCACAACTAACATGCCGACAAAACTTATAATTAAGAAAGTGTCCAAGAGCAATGACACTAACACCAATTAGAGTAGCTATACGCTCTCCATCATGGCCAAGTAATTCATGTCCGTAGACCGCGGCAAATATTAAGATACCAATTCCAATGAAACCAAGAATAGCCACCAACCAACTTTTATGTTGTTTACATCCCATTGACAAAGCGACAAGGCTGAGTGGTATTACACATATCAGTAACCACATATGAAAAGACTCTTGTCCAAAAATTGTTGAGCCAATAGCTGGGAATACACTTATTATTATAGGTAGGAAAAGACAATGGATGGCACAAAGCGCTGATGTAGAGACAGCAAATTTGTCTAGAACAAATGAATCTTTTGAAAGAGTAATCATAATAAGCCTATATAGTAATGTTATAATATAACATTACTTGGATAATATTCAACACCTTGATCAGATAATAATTAATCAATAATTCTGCCTGAATGACTACATTTTATAGAGAACGAAAACAGTTCTTATTATGTCACTTAGCTATACAATAAAAGAGCTATTTGGCGAAGATATGTTTAAAGTATATGAAGTATTAATATTGGTTAGGTAGGATTAAATTAAAACTCTTAACTGAATCAACTAGATTAACTCAAACCTACCCCTATATATTTTGTTATTTATCTCTTACTCTGACCAAAATTACTTTGCCGCAAAAGAGAATCTAACTTAATGTCATATAGCTTATTACCTCAATGGCCGAAAACCTACTCTGAGACAGGTGCACGTGGATCACTAAAACAAAAGAATGAAGATTTTCGTGTCACGGAATTACCTCTGGCACTGCCCTCAGGTAAAGGTGAACATATTTGGTTGAAAGTTAGAAAGAATGGCGCTAACACAGCATATGTTGCGCAATGCTTATCTGACTACGCGAATGTCAAAGAAATAGATGTTGGCTATGCAGGTTTGAAAGACCGATATGCAATTACTGAACAATGGTTCAGCATCTATTTTCCAAAAGGTGAAACACCTGATTTTCTAGAGTTAAATCATGATGAATTCACTGTATTAACACAATACCGTCACGTTAAAAAATGTCGTCGTGGTGATTTATTGGGTAACCAGTTCGAGATTTTACTGCGTGATATAGATGGAGACCCTGCGCGCATTGAAGAAAATTTAATACAGATACAACAACATGGTGCCCCTAACTATTTTGGTCCTCAGCGATTTGGGCGCGATGGTGGCAATGTTGAACAGGGTCATTTGATGCTCACGCGAGAGATCCGTGTCCGCCAGCAAAAAATGAAAAGCATTTATTTATCAGCAGTACGCTCTTTTATCTTTAATGAAATACTGGCAGATCGCATTAATAATGGGTTATGGGGCAAGACGTTAGAAGGGGATCTATTTGATGACCAAGGCATGCCTACCGGCGCGTTATGGGGGCGTGGTCGTATTAACACTACTGCAGGTACAGCTGAATTAGAAAATGCCATTGCAAAACAACACGCATCATTATGTGAAGGCATGGAACATGCAGGTCTAAAGCAAGAGCGCCGGGCATTAGCTGCCATCCCAGAGAATATGTCCTGGCAATGGTTAAATGAATCACGGCTACGACTCAGCTTTTCATTATCGCCTGGTTATTATGCTACCTCCATCATGCGTGAAATATTAGATGCGCAAGAAGTAGATAGATTTGAGGCAAAAGACAAGTAAAAACCCAATTTAAAAGTAGACGTCTAAATTATTTAGACATGATCGAATTAAATGTTATTTGATGATTGATTTAATGCGATTGGACATGATTTTAAAGTTACATAAAGCGCATTTAACAAATTTTCCATCGATGTGTTTAAAACGTTTTTTCAATGGCTTTTTAACTTCCCAGGTACCTTTATAACCATCCGGAAACACCACCAAATCACCTGCTTTAAATGTAGTCGATGGCCCACCGCCTTCAGGTGTCATTTCACATTCGCCTTCTAAAATAAGCGCTTTTTCTGTTGTCACAAATGTCCATGGGAAAGTTGATACTTCTTTTTCCCAAGTTGGCCAGTACTCTGACCCCATTTCTTTTAATACTGCTTCACTAGGATTGCTAGTGACTGTAATTTCTTTCATCTTGAGTCCTAATTGTTAGTATGGGCCACAGAAAATAAATTTTTCAGATATATAGATTAACAAGAGACAGCCAGAGTTTTAAAAATCCTTTCTCTGTTAATAGATACTCAATTAAAAGCCTTCGAGCACTACCTTGCCTACCGCTTGATTACTTTCAATATGTGCATGTGCTCGCTTAAGGTTATCGGCATTAATAATACCGTAATTCTCACCCAAAGTAGTTTTAATCTCACCGCTATCTACGAGCTTGGAAATTGCACTGAGTAATTCATGTTGTTTTTGTATATCTTCTGTCGAAAACATAGAACGGGTAAACATAAACTCCCAATGCAAAGAAATCGACTTCACCTTTAATTTCATAATATCTAGATTTTCTTTTGGGTCATCAATTAACGCAAACTTTCCTTGTGGCGTTAGCACTTCAACTATTTGATCAAAATGTTGCTCTGTATGAGAAAGACTTATCACATGGGTGACGCTATCAATACCAATATCATTCAATTGCGGCATAAAAGATTGATGATGATTAATCACATGGTCAGCACCTAAATCCCTAACCCAATCCTGACTATGCTGTCTTGATGCAGTACCAATCACGATCGCATTAGTTAACTTGGCTGCCAATTGGGTCAATATGGAACCCACTCCACCGGCGGCGCCTATAATTAAAATATTTGGCTTGCGCGATACATGTTTATTCACACGGGTATCTTGATTTGATGGCGTAAAATCTAAGCGATCAAACAGTAATTCCCAAGCAGTGATAGCAGTTAATGGCATAGCCGCAGCTTCTATATTAGATAACGATGCAGGTTTTTTACCAACAATACGTTCATCTACCAGCTGATATTCCGCATTAGACCCAGCACGAGTAATATCACCGGCATACCAAACCTGATCACCTACTTTACACAACTCAACTTGATCACCCATAGCGACAACTTCACCAACCGCATCCCATCCGAGGATTTTATGCTGACCGGCTTCAGGTGATGCTGAAGTACGCACTTTAGTATCTACGGGGTTAACTGATACTGCATGCACTTTGATTAATAAGTCTCGTCCTTGCGCCTCTGGCATAGGTATTTCGATATCGACTAGCGCATCTGCATGCCCAATTGATTGTGGTTGTAAGTAACCTATTGCTTTCATATTTTATCCTTTGATAGGTAGGCTGCCTTTTTACTAACAGCCAATTCAAACAAGTATATTGGGCTATTAGATCACGGTTTAATTTAGCTAGCTATCTTGGTATTGGCAGATGAATTAAATCGCTTTTCTTAGCCGCCTATAAGCCATTTTCACGTTTTACTCTATTCTTTATTTATTCTTGTGCTCAGGTAAATTACCCTATCTCCATAAGGCAAAATACAGTAGATGATGATCACAGACCTAGCACAATGATGATGCCAAACTACGTTGCGATCTATATACTTTTTAGAGGTTACTTTTATAGTTGAATTGACACATATTTAACAAGCACAATTTCGCATACTTACACACAATAACTATGATTAATTTCCGCTATTTTATTACCTATATATTTGGAATTTCACTTTTCCTATCATGCTTCACGCTACAAGCCAACGAACCTTCTTGGCAGGAGTTTTCTCAGAGTGGATCCTTAAAAGCTAAGCTTCGCCCCGAAGCAGAAATGTATCAGATTGGCCAGTTCCATAATTGGATAATCACAATTAATGACGAGTCTGGCAAACCCGTTGAAAATGCCAAAATTAGTATTGATGGAGGCATGATGGGACATGGGCATGGCTTACCCTCTCAGCCGGTAGTGACAAGGTATTTACTAAATGGTGATTACTCTATAGAAGGCGTGTTATTTAATATGTCTGGAGAATGGACACTTAATTTTTACATTCAAACACCAACGCTAAAAGATCGAGTACGGTTTGATATTGATATTTCGTTTTAGTAGTGTAGTTTTACTATTCAGTTTATATCTGTCGTCATTATATGCAGCAGAAGACACGCAGTGGAATAAAAGTGAACTGTCTATATTACGCTCTCTCTCTTTATCAAGTCTGCCACCCTTACCTATCAGTAAATCAAATCGTTTTGCTGATCAACCTCAAGCCCAAGAATTTGGCGAACTATTATTTTTTGATCAACGTTTTAGTAGAGATGGAAAGTCATCTTGCGCGTCTTGTCATCAACCTGAAAAGTATTTCACTGATGGCTTACCACGCATCACCAACAACACGACGGTAGGACGTAATACTCCAACTGTTGTTGCGAGCGGATGGTTACGATGGTTTTATTGGGATGGACGTCGTGATTCACTTTGGTCTCAAGCATTAATACCCTTTGAAGCCGCAGATGAGATGGCAAGTAGTCGTCTTGCTGTGACGAGAATTATTGCTCAGGACAAAAAGTATCGCCGTTTATATCAATCTATTTTTGGTGAACTACCCATCAGTTTGCTAAATAAAAATCTACCTGTGCATGCTGGACCATTAGGTGATACAGACATGCAAGATAAATGGTATCGCATACCCAAACCTATTCAACAACAAATTAATCGTGTGTACTCGAACCTAGGTAAATCCATTGCCGCATATGAAAGAACATTATCACCTAAACCTACCCGCTTCGATCACTATGTCAATCAATTAAATAATGTCAGCAAAAAAACTATAGACTTAACTGAAGAAGAAATTGCTGGTATTAAATTATTTATCGATCCGCAAAAAACACAATGCATGCAATGTCATAACGGCCCACTATTAACCAATGGTGGTTTCCACAATGTAGGTAGCGGTAAATTCCAAGGTGAATCATTAGATTTTGGTCGAATGTTAGGCTTACAATCTGTATTGATGGACGAATTCAATTGTTTAGGCAGTTATAGTGATGCACAGCCAGATGAGTGCACTGCATTACGTTTTCTAAATCGCGCCAACCATATTCCTCTACAGGGAGCATTTAAAACACCATCATTGCGCAACGTTCTGTTAACTAGTCCATATTTTCATGATGGTCGCTTTAATACATTAATGGAAGTTATGAAATTTTATAATCTACCACCCACCAATAACGGTCCTCACGAATTAATAGAACTGCAGCTAGAATATGAACAGCTTGAACAGCTAGTTGCTTTTTTAGAATTATTAACTGAGGAATAGCTTAATTTATTAATTACGCTATTAACTCACTATAACAATGAAAGTTTTCTATTAACTGCATCATTTTTTAGATGCCAGTCTATCCTTTGCTCGCCCTATCAAATTCGCTCAATAAAGAACCATCTGCTTTGACAGAAGTAACATTGCACCAGATAAAAGGAGAGAGCGTTCACAGATTCCGTATAGCTTTAATGAAGAAATGCGGCAAATTATATATGCTTTTAATAACTATAATTTTATTGCTGACTTTTAAGCATAATACAAAGAGAAACTTACTATGTTACAACTGGTTAGATTGATTTCTGCAATCACGTTATTATTTTTTTACAGTGCTGCTGCATTTTCACAGTTCAATTTCAGCATTTATAACGGCAACTTTACTCAATTACCAGATTTCACAGCCTTAACGCCGATTGATTCAGGCACCAGTGATGTCATTGCACCTACGGTCACAGGACTACTAAACACAGATAATTTTGGCTTAGTGTTCACCAACCAAATTACAGTGACAGATGCAGCTAATTATGAATTTCAAACTAATTCAGATGCAGGTTCCAGGCTCTATATAAATGGCACACTCGTTGTTGACAATGATGGAATTCATGAAGTTACAGAAGTCACTGGCCAAATATTCTTAAACCCAGGCTCACATTCTTTACGCGTTGAGTATTTTGAAACTACTGGCAATGAAGTTTTAGAAGTCACATATCGAATAGAGGGTGGAGTATTTCGCCCAATACGTGCAACAGGTGAATTAGACAGTACAATTCAAACAGTCGATCAAGCTGGCGAATGGGGTCCTGTGATCGCATGGCCACATATTGCTATTTCTGCAGCAAATTTACCTGATGGCAGAATTTTAACTTGGTCTTCAACTGAAACTAATGAGTTTCCAGCTAATCGTGAATACACTCATTCAGCTATATTCGATCCAAGTAACAATACATTCCAAAACACAGATAATAATTTCCATGATATGTTCTGCGCTGGTGTTTCTACATTAGAAAATGGTGTGATTATTGCGTCAGGTGGTAATCCTACTGACAGACGTACAAGTATGTTTGATCCAAGCTCGTCTACTTGGGCACCCTTGGCTGACATGTTTGATTTAAGGTGGTATGCCACCAATGCTACGCTACCTAACAATGAAATATTTGCAACATTCGGCCTAGGTGCAGGTAACCGCTCTGAGAAATACGACTCAGATACAAATGCCTGGACTAGAACGCCAAATGCAAATATGCAAACACTATTGAATGAGCATAATTTTATTTCTCTTGGTGGCGGTTATATGGAATGGTTTCCCCATATAGCAGTTCAACCCAATGGACGAGTATTTCATGGTGGACCAACACCAACTTTACATACTTTTGATCCAATTGGTGGTACAGCGAATGAAGTGCTAGGACAACCAACTGGTGATAGAGCAAGAATGTGGGGTAATGCTGTTGCTTATGATGTAGGCAAAGTAATATTACTTGGTGGTTCGGATACTCGCGAAGATAATAGAGCGTTAAATTCTAACGTATTTTTAGTTGATCTAAACGGCCCAACACCAGTCATTACTAATGGGCCACCGATGCATTATCCACGCGTATTCAATAATGCAGTCACTTTACCTAATGGCGAAATCTTACTTATTGGCGGAAATACTAGCGGTCAAAACTTTTCAGATGATAACAGTATCCTTCCGACAGAAATATATAATCCAGATACTAATAGTTGGCGCATCGCTGATTCAATCGATATACCAAGAAACTATCATTCAACTGCAATATTACTACAAGACGCCACCGTATTATCAGCTGGCGGTGGTGCCTGCGGTGATGCATGTAATACCAACCATCTAGATGGACAGATATATAATCCTCCATACTTATATAATCCTGATGGTTCAAGTGCCACTCGACCTACATTAACAAATGTACCTCCACAATCTGGTGCAGGCAGAGAGATAACAGTCACCGCAAGTAGTGATACTCAAGAATTTTCTATGATTCGTCTATCTGCGACAACGCATCACTTAAATACTGATCAACGCTTTATTCCAGTGCCATCAGTTAACAATGGTGATGGGACATATACATTAACCATGCATGCTAACCAGAATGTTCTAATCGCTGGTAATTATTGGTTATATGCCGTCAACGCTAATGGCACACCTTCTTTGGGTGAAAATTTACAAATTCTAAGAAGCCTAAATGCCAACAACGGAAACTCTGCTCCACCAAATAATGCAATACAATGCGCAGTCGAGGGTGAAGTTTGTACACTACCCATCAATTCCATTGCCACTGTTTGGTACGGTGCAGATGGTAGTTTTAACTCTTTCCAAGGCATCAATGGAAGCATTGGTTGTAATGACGGTTTATTCGGCAACCCCATCGTTGGCGTTACCAAAGCTTGTTTGTATGTCGTCACAGACACATTAGATACTGACGGTGATGGCGTCATAGATAGTGAAGATGCATTTCCAAATGATCCTACTGAAACACAAGATAGTGATGGCGACGGTATCGGCGATAATGCTGACCCAACACCTAATGGTGATACTGGTAACGAACTATTAGAGCAAACAGCTAACACCGCAAACTTAACAGGAGACTTTGAGCTATCTGCTGATAATCAATTCATCCAAATACCAGATGGTGCAGGCAATGAATACGATTTCTCTGAAGGCATTAGTAGTGCTGATTTTACTTTTAATGTTACCACTCCAGGCAGCTACCAAATCGAAGGCTCAATTCTAACCTCTGGTGCTAATGCGGATGAATCAGATTCATTCTATGTACGCGTTGATGGCGCACCTGCTACCCCTTATTTATGGGATACAGGCACGCATAATACTTTTACTCCTGTTCGTGTAACAAATCGCAATACCGCAGGCAATGTTGAAGTTGATCTTGCAGTTGGCACGCACACTGTCACCATTTACCTACGAGAAGATGGCACACAATTACGCGACTTAAAACTAGTATTAATTCAAGCAACTGGCCCAGTAGATACCGATGGCGACGGTGTATTTGATAACGAAGATGCTTTTCCTAATGACCCTACTGAGACGGTAGATACTGATGGTGATGGTGTGGGAAATAATGCTGATGCATTCCCTACAGATCCTACTGAAACAGTTGATACTGATGCCGATGGTGTTGGTGATAATACAGATGTATTCCCAACTGATCCCACTGAAACTTTAGATACTGATGGTGATGGCATCGGCGACAATGCAGACTCTACACCAACAACTGGATCTAATATCACTGCATTACCAGCACTTCCTCGCAACTCAACCACACTGATTGTGGAAGCAAGTTCTGGGGCTGATCGTATATGGAACGTGAATCCAGATAATAATACCGTTTCTATCTCAAGTGCGGCAGGTGCCTTGCTCCAAGAAATCTCTGTGGGATTGAACCCGTGGTCATTAGCCAAACAACCAAATACAGATCGTGTTTTTGTCACTAATAAAAAAGATAATTCTATTAGCATTATTAATACGCAAACGCTTGCTGTAGAACAAACCATACCTTTACCTTTCGCATCGCAGCCTCACGGCATTGTGTTCAACAGCACAGGATCAACTTACTACGTAGTACTAGAAGCCACTTTATCGATGGAAGCTCGTAATGCAACTGACCATGCTGTGATTGGTAGCACATTGTTATCAGGAACACCTCGTCACATCACAATGACATACGATGACAGTCGCTTACTCATTAGTAACTTTATTACGCCTCCGATACCCGGTGAGAGTACTGCAAATGTCGATGTACAAAATGCAAGAGCAGAAGTGTTTGTTGTTGATCCGATATCAATGGGTTTAACCAATACAATTGTACTCAGCCACGATAATCGCGCAGCTAATGAAACCCAAGGTCCAGGTATCCCTAACTATCTAAATGCACCTGTTATCTCTTTTGATAATCAGTTCGGTTACGTGCCATCCAAGAAAGATAATATCGATTCTGGCATGCTACGTGGAAAAATAGGCATGACTTTCGATACAACAGTAAGAGCGAATACTTCACGCATTGCTCTTAGCACTGAAAATCAAGATGCAAATAACCTCGCAATTGATTTCGACAATTCCAGTGTTGCTACCGGCGCAGCACTTACTGGCGATAGTCGTTATTTAATCGTTGCTTTAGAAACCAGCAATCAGCTAGCTGTCTTTGACACAATCAATAACTTTCAGGTAATGCGCTTACCTACCGGTCGAGCACCGCAAGGGGTTGCACTCTCAACAGATAGCAGCATTGCTTACGTACATAACTTTATGGACAGAAGTATCTCGCGATTTGACTTAACACGCATGATTGAGACAGAACTGCCTTCGATCAATGTTCTTAGCGCCATTGATGTTGTTGGTACTGAGACGTTATCCAATCAGATATTGCTAGGCAAACAATTATTCTATGATGCAGCTGATGATCGCCTCGCACGTGATGATTACATGAGCTGTGCCTCATGCCATAACGAGGGTGATAGCGATGGTCGTGTGTGGGATATCAGTGTATTTGGCGAAGGATTACGCAATACCATTACATTGCAAGGGCATGGCAGTGGTCATGGTCGCCTTCATTGGACAAGCAACTTCGACGAAGTACAAGACTTTGAAGGGCAAATCCGCTCGCTCTCAGGTGGTACTGGGTTAATGACTGATACCGATTTTGCTGCGGGTACTCGCAGCGAACCACTAGGCGATCCAAAAGCTGGTGTGAGTACCGACCTCGATGCGTTAGCAGCTTACGTAAATTCATTAACTACTATTCCTGCCAATCCTTATGCTCTTTCAGCTGCGAACATGACGGATGATGCGAAAGCTGGTGAGATTTTATTCGTTGCAAATGACTGTACTAGCTGTCATACCGGAACAGTTTTGACCGATTCTGATCAAAATATTCTGCATGACATTGGTACTATTGATACTGCTAGTGGCCAACGTCTAGGTTCAACACTCAATGGCTTTGACACACCAACTTTGCTTGGTATTTTCAAGACAGCACCTTACTTACATGACGGGGCTGCACTAACTGTAGCTGAAGCAATTAGCGCACATGATAGTGTCAATTTGAATGCTACCGAACTTAACCAGTTAGCGGCTTACCTTGAACAAGCAAGCTTTGTCGATACTGATGGTGACGGCATCCTCGACACAGAAGATGCATTCCCGAATGATCCAAATGAAACCACAGACACTGATGGTGATGGTGTGGGCGATAATTCAGATGTATTCCCGAATGACCCGGCTGAAAATGCTGATACCGATGGTGACGGTGTTGGTAACAATGCAGATGCATTCCCGAATGATGCAACTGAAACTTCTGATACTGACGGTGATGGCGTTGGCGACAATACTGATGTGTTCCCGAATGACCCTACAGAATCAGTTGATTCAGATGGTGATGGTATTGGCGATAATTCTGACCCTACACCTAACGGCGATAATGTCGAAACGTTAGAGCTATCTGCAGATGCAGCCGTATTAACAGGAGATTTTGAATTATCTACTAACAACCAATTCATTCAGGTAGCAGATGGTACTGGTAATGAATATGACTTCGCTGAAGGCATTAGTAGTGCTGAATTCACATTCAATGTAGCAACAGCAGGCAGTTATCAAGTTGAAGGGACTATTTTAACCTCTGGTGCGAATGTAGATGAATCCGATTCATTCTATGTACGTGTTAACAGTGCGCCAGCTAATCCTTACTTATGGGACACAGGTGAACAGAACACTTTTACACCTGTGATATTAACTAACCGCAATGTTGCTGGCCCAGTTCAAATAGATTTATTAGCTGGACCACAGATTGTCACTTTCTACTTACGTGAAGACGGTGCCCAATTAAGCAGTCTAAGATTAGTACTTATTGAGCCAGCGGAAAACGTAGCGCCAAGCGTGAATTTGACGGCTCCAACTGCCAATGCAGAATTTACAATTGGTGATGTTGTTTCACTAACAGCCAATGCAACTGACATTGGTGGCACAGTGACTAGCGTTGAGTTTTACGACGGAACTACCCTATTAACTACAGACTCAGCAGCGCCATACAGTTTCTCTTGGAATAGCGCTACTGAAGGTACACACACATTAACAGCGGTAGCAACAGATAATGATGGCGCTAGTACCACAAGCTCGGCTATTGCTATCAATGTAATACCACCTCCGCCGAACGTCGCACCTACAGTCAGCTTAACTGCTCCTACGAACAATGTGACATTTACTGTAGGCGCTGTTATAGCACTCACTGCAAATGCTGCAGACTCTGATGGCACTGTCACTAGTGTTGAATTTTACGATGGAGCAGCACTATTAGGCACGGATACTACTGCACCGTATAGCTTCTCTTGGAATGGTGCTACTGTAGGTGCTCATACATTAACAGCAGTTGCAACAGACAATGACGCTGCTATTACTACCAGTGTTTCTGTTGCAATTAATATTGAGGAAGATATTGGTAATGTTAACATCGCACCCACAGTCAGCTTAACCGCACCAACAGCTAATACAATATTTATCACTGGCGACGTCATTACACTCTCTGCGAATGCAATAGACTCTGACGGTACTGTCACTAGTGTCGAATTTTACGATGGTGCGACATTGATAGGCACTGATACTACAACTCCTTACAACTTCAGCTGGAATGGTGCGATCGAAGGAGTTCACAGCTTAACTGCTATTGCAACTGACGATGATAATGATACAAGCACGAGCACTACAATAACTGTTACTGTAGTACCTCCAGCACCAAACGTAGCACCCACAGTAATCTTAACGGGACCTGTTGCTACAACATTTACAGTCGGTGACATTATTACATTAACAGCCAATGCTGCAGACTCAGATGGCAACGTGACTAGTGTAGAGTTCTACGATGGTTCATCATTATTGAGCACAGATACTACCGCGCCATATAGCTTCACCTGGAGCGGTGCTAGCGAAGGAGCTCACACGCTAACCGCCGTTGCAATCGATAATGACTCAGCATCTACCACCAGTGCCTCTGCTGCAATCAACGTTGAAGCCGCTACTGGTGGCGGGGAGATACTAGAATTATCCGCTGATGCAGCAATCTTAGATGGATTCTTCGTTTTGTCGGCAAACAATCAGTTCATTGAGGCACCAGAAGGTTCTGGCAATGAATATGATTTCAATGAAGGCCTAAGCAGCGCTGAATTCACATTCAACGTAGTCACCGCTGGTAATTATCTAATTGAAGGTTCTATTTTAACTTCTGGCGTCAATGTAGATGAATCTGATTCATTCTATGTTCGTGTTGATGGAGCACCTGGCACACCTTATTTATGGGATACAGGCGAACACAACACTTTCGAACCAGTCATAGTGACAAACCGCAACACTGCTGGCCCTGTTGAAGTAAATTTAACGGCTGGAACTCACACAGTCACTCTCTATCTACGTGAAGACGGCACACAGTTAAGTAGTTTAAGATTGGTACCAGTTCAGTAACTAGCATTAAATAATCACAATAAGCCTGGTATTAAAGAATGCTGGACTTATTGTTGATAAGAAAATGAGTGTTTTGAAATATAGTATTACTTGAACTAAGTAAGCAGACTAACTAAAATCTATTTCAACCTTTAGATATTTGCTTAAGGTGAACCGAACATGCATCCCTGCTCTGTCACCACGACAGGAAATTCACCTAATCCCCTCATAGTACTAGCCACGGCATATTGTTCTAGCTGAGTTCCAATTTCACTCCCCGCACTGCTTTGAGTTGCAGAATACATAACGCGAATAAAGTGTGAGTCAGATGCTTTGGTTAGTCGAAAGCAGTAGCTTTCATTATCTTTTTGTTCTTGAATATCGAATCCTATGAATTCGCTTTTCAGATATGATAGTACTGCATCACGAATTTCTACACGGTATCTCGACACAGTTATTTAACTAGCCTTTTGTTGCTTTAGCGTCAGCAGTAGCTAATCGTTCGTACTCTTTCATAATGCCACGAACAAATTCAACCATTTCATCTGAGCCCCATTCCCGCTCACCAGTCGCTTTATATATGAGCTTTCCTGACGGGCTTATCAAAAATGTAGTAGGTAACCCTGATACCTGCCAACTTGAGAGAGACATATTCTTATCAATAACAATATCGAAATCGACCGGCTTATCTTTTAGAAATTGTTTTACTGTAGCTAGCGCTGGACCAACATGAACACCAACAACTTCTAGACCATTACTTGCATTTAATTTGTTATGTAGCTGATTTAAGGCTGGCATTTCTTTTACACAGGGAGGGCACCAGGTCGCCCAGAAGTTAAGTAATACGAATTTGCCTTCATAGTCCGACAAACTTATATCTGATCCATGAGCACTCATTAATGTGAAATTTGAGGCTTCTTCTGTAGGGATTTTATCCATTAAACCACCAGCATTAGACAGAGACATTGTCAATGCTAAGGCAGCTACCAACCCCATCGATAAGGCATTAGGCTTAAAGAATGTACTTATTGTAATAAAACTGTGTTTCATAATTACCGCTTTGTTGGATATATAAATAATAGAGTCGAATTATTTAATTAAGTTCGTTATTCAAGACTCAGCTAACCATTCTGAGATAGCCTTTTGTCATGCTTATTTCTCTGCAGCCTTGGTTTCTTCGTAATCAGCAAACACTCTTTTCAAAAAATCTACCATTTGTGGTGAATTCCACAGCCTCGAACCAACAGCACGATAGGCAAAATCACCATCGGGCGTGAGTAAATAGGTGGTTGGTAAACTCGGTATACCCCAATGCCCTAATTCTAAATTTATGTCCATCACCACAGGGTAATGAACTGGAGAAACAGCTAAATGCTCATTAACACCAATCACATCGGGGCCAGCATGGACAGCGACTATTTCTAAAATATCATCATCTGCTAATTGATTGCGTAAATCCTCTAGCAATGACAATTCCGTACGGCAAGGTGTGCATTTTGTTGTCCAGAAAGTCACCAGGACAAATTTACCCTGCAATTCATCTAAGCTAAGTTTACCGCCCGTTGAATGTGGCAAGATAAAGTTCTCAGCATGCATAGTGCGTGGCATAGCATCTAGCAATCTATCTGCATTTGCAAAAGAGCATGCACAGATTAAAACTGCACTAACAATTAATTTTATTTTCATAATTTCCACTTATTTAACTTCGAATTCTGAGTCATGTGCCCAATTGGGATCCTGTGAACGAATGTCACCTATTGGTGCTGCAAATCCATCAGCCACTAGTACTTCTATATTATCGCCTGTCAAGGCCAACATAAAGCTAACCAGCTGATCCATTTCTTGTTCAGTTAAATTCAAAGGTGACAACAGCGGGCTTAATAACTCATTTGGAATACCGCCCTTATTATAGAATTCAACAACCTGACGTAAGCTAGTAAACGCGCCATCGTGCATATATGGTGCGGTAAGTGCCACATTACGTAGTATCGGCGTTCTAAATTTCCAGCGATCAAATGGGTTTTGAGTAATGGTGTATAAGCCGACATCATTCTGCTTAGGTGTTTGGCGAACTGAATCAATGATATCGTTATCGACATTAACAAAAACACCAGGCGCTAATTGCACACGTATTTTTTCGGGCTTAACTCCCATCGAGACATTATACCCATGACCCGTGTTATGGAGTAATTGATCAGTGAACAATGCGTATTCTTCGTTCACCAAATGGCATGCAGAACACTTACCTTTGCCCACAAAGAGTGCAAAACCTGCTTTTTCATCATCATTCAACGCATCTTCTTTTTTACCGTAATACCATTGATCAAACCTAGAATTGCCTGAGTTTAACGTTCTTTGGTAAGCGGCTAATGCCTCTCCAACTGTTTCCATCGTTGGGCCTTTACCATCAAAAGCTGTTTCGAACAGACCTTTGTATTCTTCAATGCCCTTTATTTTATTTATCACATAACCAATAGAAGGATTTGCCATTTCGTTTCTAGCAAGTAGGGGTGCCCACACCTGCTGCTCTAAACTATCTTCTCTAGCATCATGGAAAAATACATCATAATAACCGACGTTATAAATAGTTGGACTATTTCGCTTAACGCTGCGCCCTTCAAAACCAATTGCAGTGGCTAATTCATTATTTGCATAGCCCTGCTCTGGGATATGACAAATTGCACAGGAGAATGTATCGTTCAATGACAAGCGGCGATCAAAGAAAAGACGACGCCCAAGACTTATTTTCTCTTCTGTAATTGGGTTTCCAGTTGGTATTTGCATCTTAGGCAAGCCAAGTGGAGCTTGATCAACAAACTGTAATAGGTTTGCTAGCTTACCTTTGCGTGCGGTCACACTGAGTGAGTTAGTAACATAGGTTTCTTGGTCGTAACCATGCTTACGGTCACCAGGCCCAAAAATAGCTTCTTTATTTATCTCTTCATTATTAGAACTAGCAATCAAGATAGTCGTCGAACTGACAAATATGCAGCAAACAACTAAAAACAAGATCCAGTAACGAGGCCTAGATAAGTAAAGTTTCATTTTGAATTATTTACCCTGCTCTTCTAACAACAGTGTTTTCAAATCAGTAATGATGGATTGATCATGTAAGAAGCTTGCGCTGTATTGTGTTCTTTTACGCCCTTCTTTATCAATTAAAAACACTCTTAAAATATGTGCAAAACTGTTAGTAGGATTTCCTTCTTCATCATATTCTTGATTGACGTACTGTCCGAACTCTTGCGTGATAGGCGTCAATTCTTTCTCAGAAGCCGTAGTAAGAAATTGCCATTCAGGTCCACCAAAGTCTTCACTACCTTGACCATAAAATTTCATTACTTCAGGCGTATCGTATTTGGGATCAAAACTCAAACTTACTAATCTAAGTTGATCGGATAATTCAGGGTCGTTTTTCAATGCTTCTTTTAACTTATAGTAGACCGCTGTCACTAGAGGACACCCGTTTAGATCTGAGCATTGAGTAAACATAAAACTAAGAAGAACGACTTTATCACCATAAAAGTCTGACAGGCGTTTCTCTTCACCTTCATCTGTTAATACATTGCCGTCAGCAGCTTTACCAAACGGAGGCAATTTATAGGTGCCTGGCTCTGGCAGTTTGAATTGCATATCACCCCAGCCTGGCGCGTGAAGCTGTACTTGGTTTTCAAAGCTCGCGACCACTGCCTTATGCTCTGCTTCGTTATCTGATTGATCACATCCATATAACGATAAAATTAATAGTGAAAAACAAATTAGAGATAGGTTTTTCATGATTCCCTTTTAATCCTTTATATAAACAAAAGGCCGCCTACAAAGGCGGCCTTTTACATTTACAGCTTTTAACGTTTAATCATTAAACGTTAGCCTAACCTCGATTCAATTACTTCTCTACTTGAGACATCATTGTATCTGAAGAGTTCGGCTTTTGAGAGTAAAGCGAGTAAGCGCCAAATCTCATTTGATGTGCACGACCTAACTTCAATTGATAGAAGTCGATAGTGAACTGATGATCAAGCTTCTTACCATTCCAATGGTATAACTTGAACCATTGCTCATCATCTTTACCAGTCTTATCCCAGCTACCTAACAAAGAAGTAGTGAAGTAAGCACGCTTACCATCCCAACTTTGAGAGATCATGTTTACCTGTGAACCAATTTGATGCTCATAAGTTTGCTTAGGATTGTGTGGGTCGCTGATATCAAAGTAACGAGTCTTTCCGTCCATGAATGTTTGAACCCAAAGACCTTGGTCGTCAGCAGTGATAGAGATATCTACAGGAAGTGGTACTTTTGAAGGATCACCGATGTCAGCAACATCTTCAGCCTGCCACTCACCATTTTCATCTTCATAGATCAACCAGATTTTTGAAGTCAAAGCAGTAGTAGTGAAACAGTAATTATTAAGACCAGACCATGCGCAACGAATTTCTAATGGTGCACCTGGCACGTCAAATACTTTCTTAGGCTCACGAGTGTGTAAATCCCAAACAACCATTGTATTACCAAAACGCTTCATTGCTTCTGGATCAGACAACATTTGACCGAAGTCCATCATGTAGTTTGACCAGCCTGTAAACGAAGAAGTAAACATTGCATTGCGTCGTGGAAGTACACGAACATCGTATCCATAACCATCAGCAAAGTTTCCAGTCTTATCAGCACCACGAAGGTCATCATCAGTTGGGAACCAGTGAGCAGAAATGAATTCGCCTTCACTTGTGTACTCAGCCATACCAGTACGACCACCGTGGTCAACATTGTTAGACAATGCAGAAACCATGATGCGGCCTGGTAATGCGTAGAAAGTATGAGGTCCAACCATGCCGCCAGTCTTGTCTACAAAGTTAGTGATAACTTTGTGCAGGCTTGGCTCACGCGGATTTGAATGAACATCAAAAATAAAGATCTTATTACTATCTAGACCACCAGCCCATAAAAAGCGTCGGTCATCAGATAAACCAGAATGGTGAGCTTCGTTACGACCACCCACTGAAACGATATGAACAACTTCACCATAATCGTCAGCATCAGGGTTTACAGAAATAGTCACAAGCTTATCTTGCTCATCACCCATTCCCTCAACACCTAATGTCCATACATATACAAAGTCTTCCTGGCCAACGATCTTAGCCATGTAAGGTGACATGCATGTCTCATCAGCTTGTACAGCGGTTGGCACTCCACCTACTAATGCCATTGCACCGATTAATGCTGAAGCTACTGCGCCTCTTGCCCATTTAAATGGAAGCATTTCTTTCATTGTTTAAACTCCATAAATTTTACTAAAAGTAGACCTAATCTCGAATCAAGATAAAAACATGGTAACGGCTTAGATCCACATAAACACTCACCCACGGATGGGTAAACCAAAATCCAGTTCGATGTGCGACATTATGCCGCATCTAGCACGACTATCAAGTTCTAATAAGATACTAGTTGTCTTGGGTCAATTGGACGTAAGATACTAAATTACCTCAATTTATGAGGATATTTACTCAAATTGACTGGAAAGTATTCATTCTTACTATTTTGTTATCCACATAATGACGAAACTGATGAGCAGAATTGCAGTCTGACTACTATATACATGACCACTAATTCTAAAAATATGGACATTTCAAGAATCACTCAGCTATCTACTCGCTTACTTTTGGCCTCAATATTGTGCATTAGCGTGAGTACGGCCTACGCCACTCCTACAAAACTAGGCGGTGATTTTGAACTAACTTCTCATAAGGGCGAAGTATTTCATCTCAGCGATATAAAAGGAAAAGTAGGCATTATATTTTTTGGGTTTACCCACTGCCCTGATGTCTGCCCGAATACGCTGTTGGAAATTCAGCGTTTAATCGTTGCACTAGAAGACCAGGCAGAACAGATGCAAGTACTCTTCATTAGCGTTGATCCAAAGAGAGATACTCCTGATAAATTAGATGGTTATGTCACTTACTTCAACAATAATATTATTGGGCTAACTGGCTCTGAAGAAAATATATCCAAGGTACTCAAACAGTTCAATGCTAGCGTTAAATTCAGCGGTGACACCAATTCCGATACCTACAATGTAGATCACACTGCCAATATGTTCCTTATTAATAAACAGGGTGAAATTGGCAGCATCATTTTACCGCGCACGCCCTTTGCTGTATTGGAACAACAAGTACGCAAACTGATGGAACAGTAATTTATTAATCGTACTTTATATAAGCAAAACGCTGGTCATCCGGCACCCCATCCAAATCTGGCTCGTCTTTGCCTGGATTCCACTGGATAACTTCCTCGATCTTAGCAGCCAAGGCAAAATCTTTATTAGTAATGCCTTTCGCCGCATGATTCTTCAATTTAACCACCACAAAGGCATATGACACGGTTAAATCCGGATGATGCCAAGCGGCTTCAGCCAGATGTCCCACCGTATTGACCACCATCAACGTACCTTTCCAGCTATTTGTCTTATATTTACGTCTAATCCAGCCATTTTCGTAGTACCACTTGGGCAGCTCTTCAGCTAAACGTAGCTCGATCTGCTCCTCGGTATAAATTTGTTCAGGCTGGATATCTCGCCACATCGCCATAGTAGATCTCCATTTTTTAAATCGTACAATTTATGCTCGCTGGGCAAGCCGTGAAATTAATCAAAACGATGATATACGCATTCCATAAGAAATCACGTAAAATAACGTGCTCGCACTATCTCAAATAAAATTACTTAGGAATTCAGGCACATTATGGACAAAGCTGTTAAGCGCAAACGGAATAAAATGCGAGGCGAGAAACGTGGAAGAAGCGTTGACTCCCTTGCTTTACAACAAGTTCGCGAATTATTGGGTGATATGCCCATCCGACGCGATCTGCTAATTGAATACCTACATTTAGTTCAAGACAAATATAATCATATTTCAGCAGATCATATGACGGCACTAGCCAACGTGATGAAACTTGCCACAACTGAGGTTTATGAAGTGGCATCATTCTATCACCACTTTGATTTAACCAAAGAAGGCGATCAAGCACCGCCAGAGCTAACAATTAGAGTGTGCGACTCTGTCAGTTGCGAGCTGAATAATGCACAACAAATTATTAAAACATTAGAAGGCAAGTACAACGGTGAGATTCGTATTCAGCCAGTACCCTGTGTCGGTCGTTGCGAACAAGCCCCTGTTGCAGTTGTTGGCACTAATGCCATTCCTTATGCAGATGTCGATAAAATTGTTGCGGCAGTCGATAACAACGAAAAAGATGCAGCAGCACCCGACTGCATTAATTTTGAAGGTTATAAAAAAGATGGCGGTTATGAAACCTTAAATAAATTAATTAGTGGATCGTTATCAAAAGAAGACGTTATCACTACATTAGAAGACTCAAACTTACGTGGCTTAGGTGGCGCGGGATTCCCAGCTGGCAGAAAATGGAGGATTGTTGGTGATCAGCCTGCGCCTAGAATTATGGCGGTGAATATTGATGAAGGTGAACCAGGCACTTTCAAAGATCGCTATTATTTAGAAAAGGACCCACATAGATTCTTAGAAGGCATGTTAATTGCCGCGCATGTTGTCGGCACTGATGCTATCTATATTTACTTACGTGATGAGTATGCTGGCGTACGTAAAGCATTAACCATCGAATTAGAAAAGTTAAAAGCCAACCCTCCATACGAACTTCCACACATTGAATTAAGACGTGGTGCAGGCGCATACATATGTGGCGAAGAATCAGCAATGATTGAATCCATTGAAGGTAAGCGCGGTATGCCTCGCTTACGTCCTCCATTTGTTGCACAGGTAGGTGTATTTGGACGCCCAACACTTGAGCACAACATGGAAACTTTGTATTGGGTGCGAGATTTAATTGAACGTGGAGCTGAATGGTTCACATCTAATGGTAGGCATGAGCGTAAAGGTTTGCGTTCTTTCTCTGTCAGTGGACGTGTGAAAAAACCTGGTGTGCATTTAGCACCAGCAGGTATCACAGTTAAAGAATTAATCGATGAGTATTGCGACGGTATGCTAGACGGCCATGAATTTTATGGTTACTTCCCTGGCGGCGCCTCTGGCGGAATATTGCCAGCCACTATGGGTGACATTCCGATGGACTTTGATACCCTTAATGAATATGGCTGTTTTATTGGTTCAGCCGCAGTAATGATTTTTTCAAATCAAGACAGCGCAAAACAGTTGGCACATAACGCCATGAAGTTCTTCTCGCATGAGTCTTGCGGCAAATGCACACCATGTCGTGTCGGCACATCTAAAGCAGTCATGCTGATGGACAAAGGTGAATGGGACCAACCTTTGATGAAGGAACTCTCACAGACGATGAATGATGCTTCTATCTGCGGTTTAGGCCAAGCGGCTTCAAACCCAATGCAGTGTGTAATCAAATATTTTCCAGACGAACTCAAATAAGGAAATGGAGTAACAACAAATGGCAGCTAATCCAAAAGATTTAAAAGATTTAAAAATGGTTGAGTTCTCGTTAAACGGAGAAAAAATTCATGCATTTGAAGATGAAACAATACTTCAAGCAGCAAAAAGAAATGGTGTAGAGATTCCACACCTTTGTTACACCGATGGCATGCGTGCTGACGGTAACTGCCGCGCATGCGTGGTTGAAATTGAAGGCGAACGTGTATTGCAACCATCATGTGTTCGCACACCTACTGAAGGCATGATTGTTCATACGGGTAATGACCGCGTACTGCATTCACAGAAGATGGTACTAGAATTACTCCAATCTGATATTGCTGAGAAGGAATACACATTAAATAGCGAGCTTGATCAATGGTCACAAAAGCTCGATATTGGCTTGCCTCGTTTTGAAGCACGCCATAATCCTAAAGCTGATCTTTCACATCCAGCAATTGCGGTTAACTTAGACGCTTGCATTCAGTGCACACGCTGTGTCCGCGCATGCCGCGAAATACAAAACAATGATGTGATTGGTTACGCTAACCGTGGTTCGCATTCTGAAATTGTATTTGATATTGCCGACCCAATGGGTGACAGCACATGTGTTGCCTGTGGAGAGTGCGTACAAGCCTGTCCAACGGGTGCGCTAATGCCATCAAAAGAATTAGGCATGTTAGAACCCGATAGAAAAGTAGATTCTACCTGCCCTTATTGTGGTGTTGGTTGTTTACTAACTTTCAACATGAAAGATGAAAAAATTATTTACGTTGAAGGTCGCGATGGACCAGCCAACAAAAGCCGCTTGTGTGTTAAAGGTCGTTACGGTTTCGACTACATTCATAATGAACGTCGTTTAACCAAACCATTAATTCGTAAAGAAGGCGCTGCTAAAGTCGCTAACATTGAAGACCTGACCAATGAAGATGTCAGCGCAATGTTTAGAGAAGCTAGTTGGGATGAAGCATTAGAATTTGCAGCAAAGGGTTTACGCGATATCCGTGATGACCTTGGTGGTAACGCGCTAGCAGGTTTTGGTTCAGCCAAAGGCTCTAACGAAGAAGCATATTTATTCCAAAAATTAATTCGTACAGGCTTTAAAACTAATAACGTTGACCACTGTACACGTCTATGCCACGCCTCTTCAGTTGTTGCATTATTAGAGGGTCTAGGTTCTGGCGCTGTTTCCAATCAAGTTGCTGAAGTTGAAGATGCTGAAGTGATTGTAATTATTGGTTCTAATCCAACTACTAATCATCCAGTTGCAGCAACATTTATCAAAAATGCTGCACGCGCAGGCAAGAAGTTAATTGTGATGGACCCTCGCGGGACTGAAATTGCACGTCACGCCGACTACTTCTTACAATTCAAGCCAGACACAGACGTAGCTATGCTAAATGCAATTATGCATTCCATTGTTAAGCAGGGTTTAGTCGACAAAGAGTTTATTGCTAACCGTACCGAAGGCTACGACGAGCTTAAAGAACACTTAAAAGATTTTTCTCCAGAAGAAATGGAGAAGATCTGTGGCATTCCTTCAGAAACATTGCATGAAGTGGCTCGCGTATACGCCTCTTCTAAGGCATCGATCATTTTCTGGGGCATGGGTGTATCGCAACATATTCATGGCACCGATAATGCTCGCTGCTTAATTGCATTGTCACTAATTACCGGACAAATTGGCAAACCAGGCTCTGGCTTACACCCACTACGCGGGCAAAACAATGTTCAAGGTGCATCAGATGTTGGTTTAATTCCAATGGTCTTCCCTGACTATCAACGCGTAGACAACCCAGAGGCTCAAGCAAGATTTGAAAAACTTTGGGACACTAAGTTAGATCCAAATCCAGGCTTAACCGTAGTTGAGATTATGGATGAAATTACTGACGGTAAAATCCTTGGCATGTATGTTGAGGGTGAAAACCCAGCAATGTCCGACCCTAATTTAAATCATGCTCGCAAAGCATTAGCATCACTTAAACATTTAGTGGTTCAAGATATCTTCTTAACTGAAACAGCTATGTTTGCTGACGTCATTCTTCCGGCTTCTGCCTTCCCTGAAAAAGATGGCTCGTTCACCAATACTGATCGTCGTGTTCAGCTAGGTCGCAAAGCAGTGAACCCACCAGGCGAAGCTAAGCAAGATCTTTGGATTATTCAAGAAATTGCTAAACGCCTAGGCTGTGATTGGAATTACACTGGCCCTAGCGATGTATTTGCAGAAATGCGTTTAGGCATGGATTCAATCAAAGGTATGTCTTGGGATCGTTTAGAAGAAAATGACTCAGTTACTTATCCATGCGATACCCCAGAGGATCCAGGTCAGGGCATTATCTTTATTGATGACTTTCCCACTACCAGCGGTAAAGGCAAATTAGTCCCTGCTAAATTCACCAATGCTGATGAGCTACCTGATAGCGAATACAGCTTTGTGTTAATTACCGGTCGCCAACTAGAACATTGGCATACTGGCGCAATGACAAGGCATGCTTCCATACTTGATGCCATTGAGCCCGTACCAGTTGCATCAATCAATCCAAAGGATCTTGAGAAGTTAGGAATACAAGCTAACGAAATGATTCGCCTCAGCTCACGTCGTGGTAGCATTGAATGTTATGCACGAGCAGATAACGGATTAAGAGAAGGCCAAGTTTTCATGCCGTTCTGTTATCACGAAGCTGCAGCGAACTTACTCACGACTGATGCGTTAGATCCATTTGCTAAGATCCCAGAATTCAAGTTCTGCGCAATCAAACTAAGCCCAGTCGATAAGCATTAGACTAGCGACAGTAGAGACTCTGTTGTTAATTTAACAACAGAGTCTTATTTCCATAGTTTTTATATAGCCTATCAAAATACGGTTATATCATGTCAACCAAATCAATTCTCCAACGTTGTTAGCTACTAGAGATAGGCAATTTTTACTGCGTTATTTCTTAAAGTGCACGTGATACCAATTTATCTATTCAGTGCTTATCTACAATGAAATGCCATTTAAGGCGAGGAGTTTTAGCTATGTCGACAAATTTTGCTAAGTTAACAAAAATAGCAGGCTTGGTACTACTGCTTTCATTTTCTGCGAATAGCTTTGCCAGCGGATTTTACGGAAATATTGGCTACGGACATCATCCAATTAAGATTGTGGTTGGTCATAATAGTCATGGAAAGCACTATCGAGATAAAAGACATCACTATAAGCATCATTACAAGAAAAACTACTACGGACATCGATACAACAACAGACGCGCCTATAACTATGGTCACCGAAGTAATTACTACAACTCACCTAGAAGATACTGTCGTTCAAGATACTAGCCTTTAGCAAAAAACTAAGCCTCTCATTTCAATGAGAGGCTTTTTTAATTACACATCTATAGACCTTTAAAACCCTACCCATAAATAGGTTTATAAGCTGTGGTTTTATTAAAAGTTTCATTAAAATTTTATTATTCAATGTAATAACAAAGCACTATATCCGATCTTATACTTAACAAAGTAGCTTTTTAACTCCAACCTCATAACCAAAGACATTAAGTCAATGTTAAGGAGACATAAAGATGGTCAAGCATATAGTTAGGCTTTCAAAAATCTGCGCCGTACTTTTAGTACTTTCATTTTCTAGCAATAGTATGGCAAGCGGTCATCACGGCTATGTTCCCCTTGCATTTGTGGCAGGGTATATCGCCCATAAGCATTATCACCGCAATAGTTATGGTCATAGCAATTACCGCTACGGCCGTAAAAATTATGGTTACGGCAATCGTTATTCCAACAGAGGCTACAGTAGAAGTTATTCTGGTTATGGGCGCAGCAATCGTTACTACGGTAAGCGCTACTATAATTATGGAAGTCGCAACCGCTACTACAGTAGAGGCCGTTACTAATTGAAGCAATAAAGATTAATTGCTTCGTTACAACTCAAAGATGATCCCAATAAGTACGAACGGGCAAACAGATTGTTTGCCCTTTTTTATCATGACTACTTACACATCTTTATCGCATAGCTGACATCAGCAGCTTGTCGATTCTGCCAAACATCGTGTACTCTAAAAATTTTAGCCCCAGCATCCACACCTAACGCCGTTGTGGCACAGGTCGCTGGCATACGTTGTGCTGGATCTTCAGTCGCACATACCTCTCCCATGAAACGTTTACGGCTAGTGCCTAGCAACACTGAATAATCAGTGTTGCAGATCTGGCTTAACTGTTTCAACAATTCAAGATTGTGTTGAGTGCGCTTACCAAAACCAATCCCAGGATCTAAAATAATATTGTTTTTAGATAGACCCAAATCTTGCATTTTTAACGCCTGTGCAACCAAAAACTCTTTTACTTCTTTGGCAGCATTTTCATAACTAGGATTATCTTGCATATTATCCGGCCGCCCCTGCATATGCATAATGCAGTACGGTACGTTTCTTTCTGCTACTAAATTCATTAAATCTGCATCATCGGTCCCACCAGTGACATCATTAACAAAACCTGCTCCAGCATCTAATGCTGCTTCGGCGACATCACTTAAGGTCGTATCAATACTAATCAGCACGTCATTGGAAATTTCTTGAGATAAGGCAGAGATAACATCTAAAACACGCCGCTTTTGTTCCACAGCATCGACACGTTCAGAACCTGGTCGAGTTGACTCTCCACCAATATCAATAATATCTGCACCTTCATCGATCATTTCCAGTCCACGTGCCACTGCATCACGCGTACTTACATAGCGGCCTCCATCAGAAAAACTATCTGGAGTGACATTTAAAATACCCATAATTAAAGGACTTTGTTTTTCTAGAAGCTTACTCATAATCAGTTCTCAACATTTATGCGTTGTATCTGTATTGAATTGCCCACGCCGATTTTCATTAAATCATAACCCATAGCGACCTCACCTGAGTACTGTTGTTTAATTTCATCGATCACCTGCTCTTCCGAGACAGCAAACAATAGAATGTGGTTAAGCACGGCTAGTCTCGGTTTTGTTTTATTCAACACATCAGCCATTTGATCAGGATTTGTATGATATGCCACAACATTCGTTAGACGCTTATTTCTTTTTAATAACGAAGGTGCTGCTGCAGTAATTTCATGAATCAGCAAATCAACCTGTTGCGTATGTTTAACAAGATTCTCCGAGTAAGTAGTATCACCAGAAATAACTACGCTACGATCACCAAATTCAACGCGATAACCATACGCAGGTTTTACTGGGGCATGCTCGACCAAGAATGCACTTATAGTGACGCCTTCTTGTTGATAAACCACACCTGGTTCAATTTCCACACTTTCAATCTTAGCCTTATCATCATCCAGGTTCACATTGGCGACACGATATGAAATATCGGCTGCATAGGCTTCACGCAAACCCTCTACTAGTTGATGCGTGCCTATGGGGCCCCTAACACGAAGCAATTTCTGTCGTTGCCACACCCAGCCAGTAATCCATAAATCATCTAATCCTGAGATATGATCTGAATGCAAATGAGTTAAGAATACCTTGTCGATTTGATTGGGAGTAATTCCCGCTTGCTGTAGCCGAATGGTAGCACCACGCCCGACGTCAAATAGAAAATTCTGACCACCAGCACTAACCAACGTGGCTGAACCAAAGCGCTCGATACTTGGGCGTGGAGTGCCTGTACCAAGCAGTGTCACCTCTAGGTAATCTGCGCGGACTACTTGAAGCAGTATCAACGATACAAATAACAATTTAAGTACTTTATTCATGATCACAAACCTAAAAAACTGTCGCTCTTAAAAATTATCATTCCTGCGTAGCCGGGAATCCAGCACTGTTAGCTTCATTATTATATTTATCCTTTACCACAATAAATAAACCTATAGGCGAATTTGTGTCTGCCAACTTGTTTTGCTTTAGCTAGATTCCTCGCTACGCGGGAATGACATTATCGCAAGAAGTAATAAATGTTTTATTTGCTAACTTTAAGCACTGCTAAGAAAGCGGCTTGAGGTACTTCCACGCTACCGATTTGCTTCATGCGCTTCTTCCCTGCTTTCTGCTTCTCTAATAACTTTTTCTTACGCGTTATATCACCACCGTAACATTTCGCAGTTACATTTTTACGTAGTGCCTTAATAGAAGTACGCGCAATAATTTGTGTTCCTATCGCTGCTTGAATCGCAACATCGTACATTTGACGAGGTATCAGATCTTTAAGTTTTACGGCTAATGCATGTCCGTAGGTGCGTGAATGATCGCTATGCACAATCACTGACAATGCATCGACCCGCTCGCTATTAATCAATATATCTAATTTTACCAAAGGTGATGGTGAAAAATGCGAATGATGATAATCAAATGAAGCATAACCACGACTTACCGATTTAAGTCGGTCAAAAAAGTCCAACACCACTTCATTCAATGGAATATCAAAGGTAATCGCAACCTGGCTTCCATGATAAACAAGATTTTTTTGCACGCCGCGCTTCTCAATACACAGAGTGATCACGTTACCCACATATTCATGCGGCACTAATATATTAGCGGTAATTATTGGTTCATGGATTGAATCGACTTTATTTGGCGGTGGCAATTCTGCTGGATTATGAATTTTTAGAATATCGCCATTGGTTAAATGTATTTGATACACCACTGTTGGCGCAGTAGTAATAAGATCTAAATCGTATTCTCTTTCTAAACGCTCTTGAACGATCTCCATATGCAGCATCCCTAAGAATCCGCAACGGAAACCAAAGCCTAATGCTTGAGATGTTTCAGGTTCAAATGAGAATGACGCATCATTTAGTTTCAGTTTATCCAACGCATCGCGGAAATTTTCATAGTCGTCAGCATTCACCGGAAATATTCCAGCAAACACATTGGGATTAACTTCTTTGAAGCCATCCAACGCTTGTTCAGCTTGCACATCAGCTGCTGTGAGTGTGTCACCCACTTTGGCACTGGAAATATCTTTAATGCCACAGATTAAATAACCTACTTCACCTGCTGACAATTCACTGCGATCTTCACGCTTAGGCGTAAACACACCTAATTTATCAACTAAGTATGGACGCCCTGTCGACATAGAAACAATTTTCTGTTTTGGTTTTAGGCAACCATCAAACACTCGAACTAGAGTAATCACGCCAACGTAGCTATCGAACCATGAGTCAATAATCAGTGCTTTTAGAGGCTTTTCTGGATCACCCTGTGGTTCAGGAATATTTTTCACTAGTGCTTCAAGCACATCTTCAACGCCCTGCCCAGTTTTAGCGCTAGTTAATATCGGATCTGTCGCATCAATACCGATTACCTCTTCAATCTCTTCAGAAACCCGCTCAGGTTCTGCTGCCGGCAGATCAATTTTATTTAAGATCGGCAACACTTCTAATCCAAGCTCTACTGCTGTGTAGCAGTTAGCCACACTCTGTGCTTCAACACCCTGAGAAGCATCCACTATTAATAATGCACCTTCACAGGCGGCTAGAGAGCGAGACACTTCATATGAAAAATCCACGTGTCCTGGTGTATCAATAAAATTCAGGTAGTAAGTATTTCCATCTTTAGCTTTATAAGGCAATGACACAGCCTGCGCCTTAATCGTAATACCTCTTTCTTGCTCTAGATCCATAGAATCTAGTACCTGCGCACTCATTTCACGATCACTCAAACCACCGCAATGTTGAATAAAGCGATCGGCCAGTGTAGATTTCCCATGGTCAATATGGGCAATAATGGAAAAATTACGTATATATTTCATTTATGAGTGAGCAAAAAATAATCTGTCTACAATAAAAAAGCGGGCTGATTCAGCCCGCTTTGGATGATACACCGCAATTATGAGGGAAGTGTATGCGAACCGCTACTTTTCCTCTGATGGGATCTTTAGAGCAAGAAATTGTGGGCCTTGACGTCTTTGTACCAAGATTGAAGCAAACTTACCTTTAGGTAATTTTTCTACAATTTCTTTCAATTCCATCACTGTTTGAACTTTCTCACCATTGATCAATTGCAGCACATCACCTTTTCGTATGCCGGCAGATTTAGCAGCACCTTCAGCAACCGACAACACTTGCAAGCCATGGGATAATTCCATCTCTTCCAACTGATCCTTAGTTAAAGTACGCACATCTAAACCTAATACCCCTTCAGATATTTTTTCCATGGCTTCACTAACAGCGGGTTGATCTGAATCTGGCAGTTGACCGATTTTTACTTTTACCGTGCTCAATTTACCATCACGCATAATCTGGAGCTTAACCTGCTCACCCACACGAACACGTCCAACCATCGGTGGTAACGCAGCAGAACTTTGTACTTCTTGTCCATTAAAAGAAAGAATGACATCACCTACTTTAATATCAGCATCTTCAACTGGACTGCCATCCATAATTTTTGCAACCAATGCACCCATTGGTTTATCCATTCCAAATGATTCGGCTAATTCACGCGTCACTTCTTGAATGTAAACGCCTAACCAACCACGTGATACATAACCGTTATCTTTAAGCTGATCAACAACATCCATAGCTACTTCAACTGGAATTGCAAATGACAATCCCATAAATCCACCAGTACGACTATAAATTTGTGAGTTAATCCCAACAACTTCACCGGCTAAATTAAACAGTGGCCCACCAGAATTTCCTGGATTAATTGCCACATCAGTTTGAATAAAAGGTACATAGTTTTCGTTAGGCAAGCTTCTACCTTTAGCGCTGACAATTCCTGATGTCACAGAATGATCAAAGCCAAATGGTGAGCCAATCGCTAACACCCACTGCCCTACTTTTAAATCATTTGCAGAGCCAAGCTTTACTACAGGTAAATCTTTTGCGTCAATTTTCAATAAAGCAATATCGCTACGAGGATCACTGCCAATAAGCTTTGCTTCTAACTGACGACGGTCACTGAGCTTAACAATAATTTCATCAGCTTCTTTAACTACATGATGATTAGTCACTACATAACCATCATCAGAAACAATAAAACCTGAGCCCAAAGATCGCGAATTAAAGTAATCCTCATTGGGACCCTGCTGTCCGCCAAAAAACTTCTCAAGAAAATCACCTAAAGGACCATCTTGAGGTATATCAGGAATTTCCACATTAGGTGGTAACGCACGACGCACGGGAGCTTGTTTAGTAGTACTAATATTTACCACTGCGCCGGCGTTATTTTCTACAAGCTTAGTAAAATCCGGCAGGTCAGCATAAGCACTCGCGCTAAATGCGACCGAGAATAAAATAAAGAAATATAAAAAAAATGTTCTATTTGTTTGCAACAAAGCTATTCTCCTTCAACAAGCAGCTTTATGAATGTGTAGTCTCACTGTGTTTGACTCTTTGTTTATTCCATTAGAGTCATGATCCATTCCATTTTTATAGATCACTTTACTGACAAAATCGATTAGCTAAAAGTTCTAAAAAATTTAACTACTCGTTATGTACGATAGACGAACCGATCATTTTAACGGTTTCGTTAGGCACTTCACCTAGCACTGTAATCTGATGATTATCGAACCCTCTAGAAAAAGCATTGATAGACCCGCGTCGACTTAAACCTTCAAACATATTACTAAGCTTACGTGGTTTGATAATGAATACTGACACTGAAGCCACCCCATCAGACACGACCATATGGTGAACGGGTTCATCACTAGTTGTCATTAAGCGTTGGCTGATCTTATTCACAGAAAAACCCGGCGGCAGCTTAGAAACACGCCACCCCTTAGCTCGATTAGCATCTATTGATGCTTGTGGAGGCTCACCTGGGCGCGCTGACTTACGCCATGTGAAATTTTCTATGTCGTTTTCAGGATGAAAATTAATATGATCTACCGAGTCAAGATACTCCACATTAGTAAACATCACTTCTTCAAGCAAGTGTCCACGCGGATGAATCATTTTTGAACGTAGCAACATGCCACTTTCAGGCTCGATGCATAATTCATAGCCGTATCTGAATTGATCAACCGGCTTTATCGCCAGCATTTTGCAATTGTGCTCTGCAATTCTACTGTTAGGGCCAGGTATCACTGTATAACTTTGAGTAAGACTTTCTAGCTCTCTTGGCACGATGGTAGGAATACCATGATGCGCTGAAGATGGATCCACTGTCACCAAACTACGATTTGGCCAGACACAGGTCACTGTTTCATCGTCACGCATTACTTCGCGTGGTTCACCGCTCAATGAAGTTAGTCTTTCTTTAACTTCGCCATCAACAACACCATGAACGATGCGCATTGAGTCCAGTCGACCATTATGCATGAACACAAAGGTGCCTTGATAATTGATCTGGTCTGCATGATCAAGCATTTTAGTAATAAGTGCGTGACCATCGGTTTTATCTTCACTTGGAATTACAATAGGCGACTGCGCCTGCACACTCACAGCCAATAAAACAAACCCTAGCGTAAATAGAAATCGCATTAGGTTATTCTTTAACATCCTTTAACTCAATAATTTCTACGTATGGTGAGATGATGCGCTGGCTACCATAACCTGCATGACCTTGAATATAAGGATTCAATTCTTGGTAATAAATTTTTTCTTCTACTTGCGGATTACTTTGAATAGCTTCTAGCTGTTGTGCTGTTGCAGGTGCAAATTCAACTTTCTGAGAGTCTTGCAATGTCATTGCGGCGGCAGGTTTCATTTCATCTGCAGCTTCTTGCTCAATAATTGCTAGCTCTGGGCCATCGCTAACAGTGGGTTGATTGAAATTCTGATAGGTCACAATTGAAAATGCAGCAACTGATGCTGCAACTGCTAATCCGGCAACCTGTTTGGCATAACTACCAACTCTTTTAATACCAGCGGTTGCAGTAGACTCCTGTTCTTGGTGATAACCTTCTTCACCAATTGCCTGCATCACCTGTTGTGAAAAATCGTTATCAATTTGTTCAGGGAAATGTTTATTCATCACCGCGCTGACTGCGTTATAACGCACCCATGCTTTTTCACCTTCAGGGGTGGCTAATAAACTGGTGTTTAATCTGCGTCTTTCAAACTCCGAAAGATCTTCATCTAGACTTGCGCTGATTAATTCTAAATCTTTTTCAGATAACTCTGTTTCTATGCTCATAATTTTGACTCTATTAAATAATTAATCCATTAATGGCTGAACAACTTTATCGATGGCTTCTCGCGCTCTAAATATTCGCGATCTCACTGTACCGATAGGACATTCCATTGCCTCTGCAATTTCTTCGTAACTCATACCTTCTAACTCACGCAGCGTTATCGCCATCTTTAAATCGTCGGGCAGTTGATGAATTGCATCAAACACCCTAGTTTCCAACTCTTGCGACTGTAATACTCGATCAGGTGTTGCGTGATCTCGTAGTACAACGGCATCATCGAAATACTCCGCATCATCCACATCCACTTGACGGTCTGACTGTCTACGCGATGCCGATAGCAAGTAGTTTTTTGCGGAGTTCACTGCAATCCTATACAACCATGTATAAAATGCTGCGTCCCCACGAAAATTCTTTAAGCCACGATAAGCTTTAATGAACGCTTCTTGCGCTACATCTTGGGCTTCCTCGGTGCGAACATAGCGACTCACCAAGTTGACCACTTTGAACTGGTATTTCTTTACCAATAGGTCAAAGGCGCGTGTATCCCCTTCTTGTGCCCGTGCAACCAGTTCTTTATCGTTATTATTATTCTCGCCCATCTTGGGCTTATCTCCTTGGGCGAATAGGTATCCGCTGGTGGTATGACTATATTGAGTCGGTGAAGTTCGCTCGACCTCAGTTAGAGTGAGCAATTACGGCGATATACTAACGATAGATGCTAACGGCGTCACATATTTTATGACAGAATTGGAAAATATGAGCTCAAAACTAACAAATACCCAGCCAAAATCGCATGATTACGATGTTCTCATCCTCGGCAGTGGTGCCGCAGGACTAAGCACTGCGCTGCACATCGATCAAAGTTTGCACATCGCTGTGCTATCCAAGGCCGAATTAAGCAGTGGAAACACATCCTATGCCCAAGGCGGGATTTCTGCGGTCTTAGATGATGGCGACTCTTTCGAACAGCATATTGCCGATACTATTTCTGCCGGCGCCGGATTGTGTGACCCAGACGTGGTGGCAAAAACCGTCTCGGAAGGCAGCGAAGTCATCGACTGGTTACTATCTATTGGGGTAGATTTTACTCGTGATAACAACCCACAGAATGCTCAGCAGTTACACTTAACACGCGAAGGCGGCCACACGCGCCGACGTGTTGCCCATGTGGCCGACGCCACTGGAAATGCAGTACAAAATCAGCTCATCGATGAAGTACGTAAACGCGACCATATCGATCTACACTCTAATTATATTGCTGTCGATCTCATCACTACCCGTAAATTAGGCATGAAAGGCAACCGCTGTGTCGGCGCCTATATACTTAATATAGAAAGCGGTGAAGTTGAAGTGTTCCGCGCTAAAAACGTAGTACTAGCTACCGGTGGCGCCAGTAAGGTGTATTTATATACCAGCAACCCAGACGGCGCCTGTGGTGATGGCTTAGCCATGGCCTGGCGTGCAGGTTGCCGCGCCGCGAATATGGAATTCATGCAGTTCCACCCTACTTGTCTATACCACCCTAAAGCTAAGTCTTACTTATTAAGTGAAGCCATTCGTGGTGAGGGCGGCAAAATCATTCTAGAAGACGGCAGCGAATTTCTTCATAACTTTGACCCACGTGGCGTGCTAGCCCCAAGAGATATCGTGGCACGCGCGATTGATTACAAAATGAAAAAACACGGCCTCGATAGCGTGTTTCTAGACATCAGCCATAAATCTGCGGATTTCATTCAAGACCATTTTCCCAATATTCATGCACGCTGTCAGTCACTAGGTTACGACATGACCAAACAGCCTATTCCTGTAGTACCCGCTGCTCACTACACCTGTGGCGGCATTGTCACCGATGAACATGGCCAAACCGATATTGAGCAACTCTATGCAATAGGCGAAGTTGCCTTCACAGGTTTACATGGCGCCAACCGCATGGCGAGTAACTCACTATTGGAATGTTTAGCCTATGGACGTTTTGCTGGGCGGCATATTAATCAATCGAACAATAACGATGCACAGCATGTCGACATTCCCGCCTGGGATGCCAGTCGCGTATCAGATTCTGATGAAGAAATTGTCGTTGCTCACAACTGGGATGAACTTCGTCGCTTCATGTGGGATTACGTCGGCATTGTACGTAGCACCAAACGCATGCAACGCGCTAAGCATCGAGTAGACTTATTATTAAGTGAAATTGACGAGTATTATAGTAACTTTAAAGTCACTAGTGATTTAATCGAACTACGTAATATTGCCGTGGTGGCTGATCTAATTATTCGCAGCGCGTTAGAACGCAAAGAAAGTCGCGGGCTACATTACACATTGGATTATCCAGAAACCAATGAGACGCTAGACAATGTGAATACTATTCTCACGCCAGACTTAAACCAACCTGCCGCTGGCTGGGATACTGAAACTCAACTAACTGGCAGTAACAAATAATTTAGCGCGATAGTGTTTTAGCTCATCAATGGAATCACGAATATCTGCCAAAGCAAGATGTTCTGATTCCTTATCAAATTCAAAGCCTTTATTTGGATACCAACGTCTAACCAACTCTTTAAGCGTGCTGACATCTAAATTTCGGTAGTGAAAGTATTCTTCTAGTAATGGCATTTGACGCGCCATAAAACGGCGGTCCTGACAAATACTATTGCCACACATTGGAGACTTACCTCGTGAGATATATTTCTCTAAAAATACAATAGTTTCAGCTTCCGCTTGCGCCAGGGTATATTTGCTATCCAGCACACGCTTAATTAAGCCAGACTTACCATGCTGATTTTGATTCCACTCATCCATTTGATCTAAACGGCTCTGTGGTTGGTGAATCGCAATCATCGGACCCTCAGCAATAATATTAAGCTCTTTATCCGTGACGATGGTGGCAATTTCAATGATTTCATCATTGACCGTGTCCAAACCCGTCATTTCTAAATCTATCCAAATCAGATTATTATTGTTTTTTAAATCATCCATATATAAGGTCCACTATGTTTTCACAGGCTGTATAATCAGCAACGAACAGAGTGTACACCAACTACATTCATATTATAAAAATTCAACCGCTAAAATTAATGAGAAACAATACTCCCATGAAATTATTACCCAGCCTGTTATTACTATCCTTAGCATTCGTCACCCTCAGTTCACATGCTGAAGATGGTCAGGCACTACACCAATCTGAATGCACTGAATGCCACGGCCGTATAACAGGCGGTGACGGACACGTCATCTACACACGCGATGAAAGCATTGTGAAGAATACTAGTGAATTAAACACGCGCGTCACACACTGTGCCAATGGAGCCAGCACCGGCTGGAAAGAAAGCCAAATTAGCGCAGTCACTGATTATTTAAACCAACAGTTCTATCATTACTAAATACAACACACATTTATGTATCTAGCTCACGTCATCGCACGGCAAGGAAAAACTTTCATTGTCGAAGATGAACATGGCGAACAACATGAGTGTCATGCAAGAAGCAAATCAGTCGATGCCGTCTGTGGTGACAACGTCGAATGTGAAAGCAAAGACCAATCAAAAGACGTGATTGAAAAAATATGCGAACGTAGAAATCAAATCACACGCATAGACAATTTCAAACGAGAGAAAACCATCGCCGCCAATGTAGACCACATCATCATTGTAGTCGCTGCTGCCCCCGCCTTCTCTACCTCACTCATCGATAAATATTTAGCCTGCGCGCAACTTAATCAATGCAAGGCCACACTAGTCATCAACAAAGCAGAAATGCTCAACGATAATAATGTTGACATCACCCAACTAGAAAACACTTATAAAGATTTAGCTGAAAACTTCATCATCACCAGCGCAAAACTAGGCTATGGCATTCATACACTACGCTTAGCACTTTCTAATGAAACAAGCATTTTAGTCGGCCAGTCAGGCGTAGGTAAATCATCGCTAATCAATCGCCTACTCAACAACAACAATATAAGAGTCGGAGAGCTTTCCGAGAACATTCAACAGGGCAAGCACACCACATCAAACGCATTTGCACATAACATTAACAACAACGGCAGACTAATCGACTCCCCAGGTGTACGCACCTTCATGCCAGTCTTCAAAGATGCCAAACAGGTAATGCTAGGCTACAGTGAATTCCTTCCCCACCTGGGCAAGTGCAAATTCTCAGACTGCCAACACATCAATGAACCTCACTGCGAAATAAAAACAGAAGTCATCTCAGGCAATATTCAAGAGCTACGCTATCAAAGCTACTTAGACAATATTAACGAGATTAAAAATCAGTAACTCCAATCCCTCCAAGCTTAAAAATATGGATATCAACAATGAATAACATAGAAAACATCAGCAAATTAAAGAAAAGCAGGAATGTTTGGGTACTAGTTGCCATTGTCGCTACACTTGGCGCGATAATGAGATGGTTAGGCGTCTATGGCGCAGGACCAGGGACTATTAATTGGCTAACAATCATTATGGCTATTGTTGCTATAGTCATAGCCATTAGCAGACATATTAAACTGAGCAGCTTAAGCTCATAAAAAGTCTTCATCCTCTAGGCAGAATATATGTATTTCACCCTGCCCTTAATTTAAACTTAATGCACATCCTCTTTTCAGAATCAATCAAACTCAAACGCGAGTTAAGCATATAAGAGCAAGTCCACAGAATGGGATACGGCAACTAGACCCCACATACAAAACGCATAATAATGGCGCAGATAAGCTATGCATTGCCATTTATTTAAAAGGATTTATTTATGTCTCAATTCGACGATGTTTCTATTCTAAAGGAAGCGAATATTTATTTTGAAGGACAAGTCACTAGTCGCTCAGTGATTTTTCAAGATGGTTCACGCAAGACATTGGGCATTATGCTACCGGGTGAGTATGAATTTAGTACCGATGAAAAAGAGTTAATGGAAATTGCTTCTGGTGAGTTAGAAGTTCTATTGCCCGATGCTGATTGGCAAAGTATTAGTGGTGGTGAGAGTTTTGAAGTCCCGGCGAATTCTAAGTTTCAACTGAAAGTCACCATCACTACGGATTATTGCTGCAGCTTTATTAAGTAATGGATTGGATTAGCGCACTTCTGATTGGGCTTATAGCATCAACATTGCTGGCTTACTTCTATGGCGTATTCCACTACCCTTACGGCATACTCATATTACTTGCGATGCTGGTCTCTAGAATTCTACTTATACAGAGCAAAAAGCAGCGTTAATTATTAATTAAACCAAAGAATCACATAAGGACTTCAACATGGCAGGCGGATGGTCGCGTGATGGTGCAGTGCAGGATCAAATTGATGCAAGCATTGAAGATGCGGTTAAACAGGCACGCAGTCAGCTACCTAAAGGGGCCGGGCTCAGTCACTGTGAAGTATGTGAAACAGAGATCCCTCAAGCCCGTCGAGACGTGGTACCTGGCGTACGTCTATGTGTGAAATGCCAAGAACAATCAGATCAAAAACAAACCACCTCTAACGGTATTAACCGACGAGGCAGTAAAGACAGCCAATTAAGATAGTTATGCAAAAAGAAAAAGTAGGTTTATTACTTATAATCGGCTCTGCCATTGCTGTATTACTAGCATTGTTAACGCGAGCGCCGATACCCCAAGATCTGGCTTACCATGATTTTTCAGATAGCGTTGGCATGTTTAATATTCCTAATATACTAAATGTATTATCTAACCTGCCTTTCATACTAGTGGGTCTATTAGGTTTACACAGACTATCGCGCATTAACTCACTCAACATTGTTAATGAAAACAAGCTTGCCTATGTGGCTTTATTTTTTGGCACTACTCTAGTCGCATTTGGATCGAGCTATTATCATTTATGGCCAGATAATCAAACATTGGTCTGGGATAGGCTACCTATGACGATTGCGTTTATGGGTTTATTCTCTATTGTGATTAGTGAATATATTTCTATTAAGCTAGGAAAAATATTATTGGCGCCATTGTTAGCACTCGGCTTATTATCTGTTTTTTATTGGCACGTCACTGAAGCTAATGGCGAGGGAGATTTGCGCTTTTATGCCATTGTTCAGTTTTTCCCAATGCTTGCTATCCCCATCATTCTTCTCACATTTAAATCTTCTTTTAGTCATGCAAGCGGTTATTGGTGGTTACTAGCTGCATACATTGCAGCCAAACTGTTTGAGCATTTTGATGCAGCGATTCATGACCTGCTTATAGTCGTCAGCGGTCACTCAATCAAACATGTTGCGGCGGCGATTGGGGTGTACATCTTATTACGTAGTTACGAAAGCCGAGTTGAGTACTCTTAAGGGTGAACATCCCTGTTCAACATCTTCCTTATTCTGTCTCGCTGATTCGCTAGCCTTAAAAAGCATCTAATACCACTACAAAAGCCGCTGTCATAGCCGTCATTAGCACTGCAGCTTCCATGTAAACGGTTTCTGTTATATCTCGATTTCGCGCAATAACATTACTCATGGTTTCACCTATATGAAGTATTTTTTAGTGAAACCAATATAGCTGGATGCATTCAATTAATATAATTGAATTTTTATGTTGCAGTGATTTATTTTTTCGATGATTGAGGTGAGACTACTTTTGTGCTGAATCATTTAATCGTAGTCTGTTCTTGTCTCGAAAGCTTGAGATAATGTGTTTAAGTCTAAGTACTCTAGTTCGCCACCAATGGGCACACCCTGGGCTAATCTTGTTGTTTTTAGGCCGTTCTTTTTGACCATCTCTGCAATCACATGGGCTGTGACTTCACCTTCCATGGTTGAGCTAGTGGCTAAAATAATTTCTTCAAGCTCACCTGATTGTAATCTCTCTTCTAGCTTATCTAAGCCCAGCTGATCCGGACCAATACCATCTAATGGAGACAACTTCCCCATCAGCACAAAGTAGATGCCATTGTATGTTGTGCCGTTTTCTATCGCCATTAAATCTGTTGGCGTTTCAACAATACACATTTGAGTGGATTTACGATTAGGGCTTTTACAAATCTGGCAGACCTGCTCTTCTGTATAATTTCTGCATTGACTGCAGTGCTTAATATTCTCTACTGCTTGACAAATCACCTGACCAAGTTTGATCGATTTATCCTGCTCTATTTTTAACAGGTGTAATGCCATCCGTTGCGCTGACTTTTGGCCAATACCTGGCAGCAGTTTTAACGAATCAATAAGCTCTGTGAGTAAGGGAGAATGATCGGCCACTGGCTATTCCTTTAGCAACCCTTTTAGAAAGGAAGCTTCATGCCTGGTGGCAATGACATGCCTGAGGTTAGCCCTGCATATTTGTCTTTAGTCGTTGCTTCTAATGTATGCACAGCATCATTCATTGCCGCCGCAATTAAATCTTCTAGCATATCTTTATCATCACCAATCAAACTATCATCAATAACAACACGTTTCACTTCATGGCTACCCATCATAGTGACTTTAACCATACCGCCACCTGACTGACCTTCCACCTCAATGAGTTTGATTTCTTCTTGCGCTTTTTGCATATCTTCTTGCATTTTCTGCGCTTGCTTCATCAAATTTCCTAACCCACCTTTCATTGTTCACCCTCTTGTTTCGGTTGTAATGATCCCGGCACTATTTCAGCCTGCATATCTCTTTTTAACGCGGTAATAAATTCATCTTGATCCAAGCTCGCTTCTGCCTTACTTAAACGTTCTGCCTCACGATCACGCGTATGTTGCGCTGGACTATCAATGGCATCTTGCATGACATCAATAGTGACATTGGTATTTTCACCAAATGTTTCTTTTAGCTTCTGCGTTAGCTTAGACACGGTAGCACCCGCCATTAAACTTTCGTGTTCACTTGCTAACAACAACTTCATGTCATCGCCTTGATAACTTTGTAACGCACAGTGAGTTGCCAGCGCTCTTACCACGCCAGCAAATTGAGACTTTTCAATGATCTCTAACCACTGCGATGGATCCGCAGTTTCTGGTCGCGCTTTTTGCTCTACCTCTTCAACTGGCAACTGTTTTTCAACAACTTCTACCTTTGTTCCTTCTACTGGTGTTGGTGGCGACCCAGCTTGTTTGCTTTCCAGCGCTGCCACCATTACTGAAGCCTTGCCTTTAGAAGAGGGTGCTGTTGAGACTCTTTTTGCATGTGAGGCTTTAGTATCACTGCCCGGCCTAAACATAATCATGCGCAATATAGCCATTTCAAAACCAGCACGCGGTGAATGTGCGAGATATAAATCTTTTCGGCTATTGAGCACAATCTGATAAAACAGCTGGATATCTTCAGCGGCAATTTTCTCGCTGACCATTTTCACCGTGTCTGCAAATAAAGCGATTTGCTCTTTATAGTCTGGCACTGCCTGTGAAATAGCTGAAGCATGAAATATAACAATCAACTGATCAAGTAATTTACTGAAATCTACATTGAGTGTTGTTAATGAATGAATTAACTCGATGGCTTTAACTGGATCAAACTCGCAGATAGCCTCAATCAATGCATTGATTTGTTCACTCGGTACTGTGCCCAGCATTTGACTAACAGTTTGTTCGGATACGTCACCGGCAGAATAAGCGATCGCCTGGTCTAATAAACTTAATGCATCACGCATACTGCCATCAGCAGATTCCGCTAACTGTATTAGCGCAGGTGTTTCAGACTTTATATCTTCTGCGCCCAGGACTTTTTCTAATTGCCCAGCAATTTTTTCAGTTGAGATATGTCGCAATGTAAATTGCAAACAGCGAGACAACACTGTTACAGGTAACTTCTGTGGATCTGTTGTGGCTAATAAGAATTTCACATGTTCGGGTGGTTCTTCTAAGGTTTTCAACAATGCATTGAAGCTATGCCCAGACAACATGTGCACCTCATCAATGAGGTATATTTTGAAACGCCCTCGTGTAGGCGCGTATTGAACGTTTTCTAGTAATTCCCGAGTATCTTCGACGCGCGTTCTCGACGCGGCATCGACTTCAATTAAATCAACGTATCGGCCTTCAGTAATAGACTGACAGGTATCGCAGGTACCACATGGCTCAGTCGTAATGCCCTGTTCACAAGTTAATGCTTTAGCCAGCACTCTTGCCACGGTGGTTTTACCCACGCCACGGGTTCCAGAGAACAGATAAGCATGATGTAGCCGATTAGCTTTAAGCGCATTCACCAATGCCGTGACCACATGCTCTTGGCCCACGATGTCGGCAAACGTCTGCGGACGCCATTTTCGCGCTAGTACTTGATGAGACATTGATTAATTTTTGTTTTGGCGGCAACCTGTGCCAGTAGGAACTCAGCACTCGAATCAATCGTTACCGTTGCTCCCTTCCGGGCCTGGCGGAGTTCACAATCTATCGCTGCAAAGGAACCGACACAGATCACCAATACACTTTACGTCATAGTAACATTTCAGGACTTAAAAGCTGTGTTTAAACAGCCACAAATAATCGCCTGCAACGTTTATATTTTTTAAAGAGTGGGCAACATACTTGGATTAGAAATGAAGTCAAGATACAAATATTCTGTCATATTTTGTTCTTTATATATCAATTAGATAGAAGAACTTATTAAATGTTAATTTTGAAATATTCTTCAAGTCAAAACTGTAAGACATCCTCTTTTGGACACTATTCATTCAATTTATCATGATTAATAGACGAGAATTCATACAACTGCTGACAATTGCATCCGCTAGCGGACTTTTACCTCGCACCAGCCTAGCTCAAAGCAAGGATTTATATGAGATTGGACACTTTGGAAATACACGTTTATTACATTTCACAGACTGTCACGCACAGCTGAATCCTATTTATTTTCGAGAGCCTCACATCAACATAGGTTTAGCAAATGCCTTTGGCCGCCCTCCCCATGTAGTTGGCGAAGCGTTACTCAAGCACTTTTCTCTTCAAGGCAATGCTCGACTTGCACATGCCTATACACACTTAAACTACGAACCTGCTGTACAAAAATATGGCAAGGTAGGTGGCTTTGCTCATTTAGCCAGTCTAATTAAACAGCTGAGTGCTGCAGTCGCTGATAATCAGACTTTGCTTCTCGATGGTGGCGACACTTGGCAGGGTTCAGGCACGGCTTTAAAAACAAACGGCATGGATATGGTAGGCGCTTGCAACCTGCTTGGTGTAGACATCATGACCGGACATTGGGAATTCACTTATCAAGATCAGCAGGTGTTAAACAATATTGCCGAATTTAATGGTGAGTTTATTGCGCAAAATGTTAATGCCACTGAAGAGGCATTATTTGATGGCGCCGAAGTATACGATGAAGACAGCGGGCATGTATTCCCTCCTTACACGATAAAACAACTCGCCAGTAGCCGCATTGCTATTATCGGACAGGCCTTTCCTTACACCCCTGTAGCGAACCCCAAACGCTTTATTCCTGACTGGACATTTGGCATTAACGATGGTGAATTACAAAGCCTAGTGAATGAAATTCGTGATACTGAAAAACCAGATGCCGTGGTGTTGCTGTCACATAACGGTGCTGACGTTGATATCAAAATGGCTAGCTCGGTCACCGGCATTGATGTCATTTTAGGTGGACATACTCACGATGGCATTCCTAAAGCATTAGAAATTAAAAATTCTGCAGGCACCACGCTAGTCACTAACGCTGGCTCTAATGGTAAATTTTTAGGCGTTATGGACTTAGACATAAAACAGGGCAAAGTGCGCAGCTATCAATACAAGTTACTGCCTATATTCTCTAACTTAATTGAGCCCGATAAAGAGATGCAGGCATACATCGATAAAGTACGTGCGCCCTATATTGATTGGCTATCAGAAGAATTAGGGAGCACAGAAACAACATTATATCGTAGAGGTAACTTTAACGGCACGTTTGATCAATTGATTTGTGATGCATTACGCCAACAGAACGATGCGCAAATATCTTTATCGCCAGGATTTAGATGGGGAACGACTTTACCCGTCAATAGCACTATCACCATGGAGCATGTGCTCGACCAAACTTGTATGACTTATCCAGAAACATATCGCCAAGAAATGTCAGGAAAAAACATCAAGCTAATTTTAGAAGATGTGTGTGACAACCTATTCAACCCTAACCCCTATTATCAACAGGGCGGCGACATGGTGCGCTTAGGTGGAATGGATTACACCTGCAAACCTAATGAAACTATTGGAAATCGTATTAGCGATATGACCTTAGACGATGGCACAGCAATTGATGATGACAAAAACTATGTTGTCGCGGGTTGGGCAACAGTGAATGACAAAGCACCTGGTCCGCCAATATGGGAACAGGTAGCGGACTACATTAAAGATACAGACACCGTAAAAATAAATAAACTAAATTCACCAAAGCTAATTGGCGTAAAAGACAACCCTGGCATCAGTGATGTTTAATCTCATACAGTCTGAATGTTAATCAACCAAGCAATTACAAATATTTGCGGCACTGTAATTAAAGGTAAAAACAACGCAATCTTCCAAGAGCGAGTAGATTCTTTTAGTACCATCACTTCCGTATAGTCAGTCGACACACCTGCCATCAAAAAGGCAAAGCTATTTCCTGGCGAGTTAGCACGTGTAAGCAAATCCGCAGCAATTGGCGCAGAACCCTCTGAGCATACTTCAATAATCGTCGCTGCAACCAGCGTGAATAATAGCCCTACCATAGTTGGGCCAAAGTATTGTTGAAATAAAGACACATCAATAAAAGCACGAATCAGACTTGCTAATAACACACCAAATAAAATCCATCTTACTACCATGCGTGAATCTAACAGCCCACTTTTAAGCATCTCTAAAAATGTATTCCCATTGAATGTTGCCGAGGAAAACTGTGTTTTAGCTTCATACCAAAAATTAAATTCAGCGGGCAACTCTACCGTATGTGGATTGCTGGGTAGGACTCCACGCTTCTCTAATAAATCAAATAAATAACCTGAGAAAAGTGCAATTAGCATCGACGCAAAAATAAAAAATAGTGTCCACTTCAAGCCAATTAAGGCAAACAAAATAATGGTAAGTGAAAAAGAATTCCACGGACTAGCAATTAAGAATGCCATTACTTGGCCAACGCTGGCTCCACGTTCATATAATTTTGCGCCTACCATTAAAATACCATGGCTACATAAATCCAATAACACTCCACCAATCGTGGCACGGATTATCCCTCTAAAACCCGTCCCAGTACCTAACAGTGAAATAACAAACTCACGTGGCACTTTAGATAACAACGCAAGCATAATCACACCCAGCAATATTCCCCACCATACAATGTTCAGTAAAGAAAACACTGACTGTCCCATCACCGCTAGCCATGTTATTTGTTCTAAAGCTGGCGAGAATTGCCAGTGCAACAGATAAAATATGACCGAGAAAAGCATCGAGCCCCATAACAAATAGTCCACAGAACGATTTGGCTCATGGCAATTCTGTTCTTGCTTGGGTGTATTACAGCAGCTTGACATCAACTTCCTATTTAAGAGCGCTAATAAATATACGTCCTGTACAAAAACTTAGTTATTATAACAGCGAGCCCTATACTACAATGATTCCTTATACAAATCCTTCACTCGTACCCACAAACAACATCAATTCAACGGCCAAGTATTCATGCAATCACCCTTAGTTTATTGGCTCAGACAAGATCTTAGAGTTAATGATAATGCAGCATTAACAGCAGCCGCTAAAACAGGACGACCAATCATATGTATTTATATATTAGATGACAATCAAAGCAATCACTGGCGCAGTGGTGCCGCTAGCCTATGGTGGCTACATCACAGCCTTAATCAATTATCCACTTCATTAAATACTTTAAACATCAAATTAATCTTGCGTAGAGGGTCTGTCGTTGAACAACTAGAAGACGTCATCAATACAAGCAATGCGGGATGTTTATATTTCACAAGGCAGTATGAGCCCTATAGTAGTGAATTAGAATCCCAGGTAAATCAACGTTTTTCAGATCAGATAGAAGTAAAACGATTCAAAGGTTATTTATTATATGAACCAGAGGAAATTCGCACGGGCAAAAATGAACCGTATAAAGTATTCACTCCTTTTTATCGAAAATGCTTGAGTACTCGCACACCAAACACTGTGCTTCCCACACCAAAAAACCTAACGCCATATAAGAAAATAATCTCTAGTGACCAATTAAAAGACTGGCAACTACTCCCTCAAAAACCCAACTGGTCAAAAGGCTTCAGTGATTACTGGGTACCGGGTGAAGCAGGCGCACATGAAAGTTTAAAAGATTTTATTAAGCATGCCAGTAGTAAATATGCCGTATTAAGAAATCGACCCGATGTTTGCGGCACCTCGCGACTATCTCCACATTTACACTTTGGAGAAATTAGCCCAAGACAAATTTGGACGGCCATCAAAAACTCTCAAAAAACTCTTGGAGACGGCAACGAATCCTATTTACGTCAGTTAGTATGGCGTGACTTTGCCTATCATTTATTAGTTCACTGGCCAGATTTCCCAAATAAACCGTTCAAGAAAAAATTTAGTCAATTTCCATGGAAAAAAAGCACTAAGTTATTACATGCATGGCAACAGGGTAATACGGGTTACCCTATTGTTGATGCTGGTATGCGTGAACTATGGAAAACAGGTTGGATGCATAACCGCGTACGTATGATTGTGGCTTCTTTTTTAATTAAAGACCTCTTGATACATTGGCAACAGGGTGAAAAGTGGTTTTGGGATACATTAGTCGACGCAAATCTTGCTAATAATGCCGCTAGTTGGCAATGGGTAGCTGGTAGCGGCGCAGACGCTTCACCTTACTTTCGAATATTTAATCCTGTTTTACAGGGCGAAAAATTTGATCCACTAGGAGACTATGTCCGTGAATGGGTCCCTGAATTGAACGACATGCCAAAAAAATATATCCATAGCCCTTGGTTAGCACCGAAGGATATTCTCGCAACGGCCAAAGTATCTTTAGGCAAAGATTACCCTCACCCGATAGTTGATCACAGTGTTGCGAGAGACCGCGCATTAGCTGCTTATAAAAAAATAAAAGACTTAAGCGATTAACTGAGTTTACAAACTAATTATTCCGAGACAGCAAATTTTTCTAATCGCACTAGATGCATAAAATGCTAATAAAATTTGATCTGGTGCAGGTTTTCTTTCTAGTACGTCATCGCCACATACAATAGTATGGAAAAAATGTTCCCAGCCAGTGTTATTGATCACGGACACTTCGTGTATCATAAATTCACGATTACGATTAGTCAGCGCACCCACTTTCAAATTTAATTCATGCAGATCTTCAAGCATTTTCTCTACCCCTCTTCGAATGGATACACTTCGCCGTAATAATTACGATAAGCATCATCAAATGCTTCATGCACTAATTTCTTTGCGGCCTCATCATCACCAAATAACACTCGATAGATATCTGTACGTGATACTTTTCGTGCTGCTTTCACTTTAGGATGTAGCTTTTTATTATCACGAACATATTTAACCAGCTTGGCATCTTCTAGCGTTTTACTGTCTTCTGTTTTCACCATCCGGTCAATCACATCTAGCTCATGCAATTTAGGTAAAACATCATCAATGGCGTGGTACATCGCATCATGCGTGTCGACCAAGGTCGCATGCCAATCAAACAGCATAATTTTGGGAGCCGCATAGGATATATCCACTATGCTCATTCTCTAAACCTTCTGCAATTCATTATCATTTTTTAATAAATTCAATTGGCAATTAAATTATCACTATTTGCACGCATAAATTGTAAAAAACTGTGACTCTATTTTCCGATGTGAATTAAGTCACTTATCGGCTCCAACATTCTAATATAATTGCTGTCATTAAAATTTACGCTTAATAAAAATAATAATGGACTATCAGCTAGTTATTATCAGATAAGTTCATACAGAGACACTAGAATGATTGACGATCCAAATGATACCCTCACGAATATTGAGGCTAAAGTACTTTGCCTGAGATATGGCATTAAAGATATCGACGCCAGTAATAGCGTGAAACAACTACGTAAACATCAAATAAAACAACTTAAACCCAGCAGCAGCAGAACAGCTATAGCGAAAGAACTAGGCTCAGATAATAAGACTGTAAAGAGCACAGAACTGAATGCGCTTAGAAAGTTGAATATCAACAAATAGTTACCAAGACACCGTACAGCACTATACCTGTGCAGATCATCCATTTAATCAGAAATTCACCTCAATATTGAATGGGAATTCGCTATAGTCTTAAATTAATTATTTAGAATATAGCTGCGTTATTTAACAATCTAAGATGTCTAGCAAAATACACAAAAAAGAGCAGCTTGCTGTGGTCGGTATTCCCTGGTACTCAGAAAGATCGTGGAAAAATATGAAGGAACTCGCTGACGACCAAGAGAATTTCCATAATTCTTACCGAGCTTGGCTAGCACAGGCTGACAAAAGTGTTGTTATTTTAACCAACCGCAACAAACCTTTCGAAAGATTACAGATTGACCCAGTTAGCTACTCATGGTGGTGTGAAAATCAGTCCATTCGACGCGATAAAGAATCTCGTCGTATGTACATTCAATATTTACTAAAAGAAAAGATTAAGAGCTAGTACGCTAAGCAACTTGAATTTCTGCGCTCTTTGATATCTTTTGCACACTGCTGGCTTTCTGTACGATATTTTCTACTTTTCTCTGCTTCTCATATAAGAACATCAATACTGACTGTCTCAAACTTAGTATATCCAGGATCATTAGCTAAACTAATCCATCCTCTTGATCGCTCTAGATCTATCTTGGAATTTCACCAATCGCAGAAGACTTCAGATTGCAATTGACCAGCATTATTAATAGAGCTTTATTCAAAGTTTGTGTTTCCTCTGGTCTTTAGAGATAACAATCTATTTTGCACTCTTATCATTTTCACATGCTCGATAGTATGCATCAGTACTGCTCTACTTGATAAATGTCTACATTCAAATTAATAAAAATGAACTGCATTAAAATAACGATGAAATAGTCTGATTTTCATCGTTATTATACTTAAGTTTAAAAATGTCAGGTCGATAAATTATTTATAAATTAGAATCTTTTGTTACATCGCCAGAGATTTATTTCGATTTTAAACTGGCTGACATAGCTTTCATGAAATGTTTAAAAATATTACCCATGTAGCCTAACTAAATAAGTATCAATAAAGTAAATACATACCCATGAAGCTACTACGAATCACATTTATAGGATGCACTATATTCTGTATGCAGACGAGTACGGCTATTGCTGACGATCATTTAGATGAATTCACAAAAGCATTGACTGGAGGCAAAGTAAAAGCAAATGTTCGTTATCGTTACGAAGGTGTCGATGACGAAAGCAATACTAGAGATAAAGCTAAGGCATCCACTATTAGAACACGTTTCGGATATGGCACTGGTAACTTTCATGGATTTTCTGCTTATATCGAAATGGAAGATATTCGAGAAGTAGGCAGTAAAAAATACAATGATGGCCCAGGTCCTTTAGATGACAATGATCTGGAATACGATACTGTCGCAGACCCACAAGAAACAGAATTAAACCAAGCTTATTTGCAATTTAGCAATGCTTACGAAGAAACAAACTTCTTAATTCGTCATGGACGTCAACGTCAAAAATGGGACAACGATCGTTTCATAGGTAATGTAGGTTGGAGACAGAATGAACAGACCTATGATGCGACTCACCTTCAAGTCGAATCTAAAAAATATGGTTTCCGCGCAATGTACTCATACCAAACAAATGTTAATCGCATATTTGGTGATCAAGCAGGTACACCCGGAGACTTCAATGTTTCTAACCATAACTTCAACATCAATTATAGTGGCTTAAAATATTTAAATGCGACTGGGTATTATTACTTATGGGAAAGTGATGAACCTACGACTAACGGTGGCGGCTTTGGAAAAGATGATTCCCGTAAAACAGCTGGCCTTCGCTTGAAAGGAAATTTCCCAGTTTCTGATTCTGTCACTCTATTAGGAACTGGAGAATATGCATCACAACAAGATTATAAAAATGCTGATGACTTTAGCTCTTTAGATTACACGCTATTAGAAGCTGGTTTAAGCTTTAAAACTGGCATAGATAATTTAGCACCTATTACTGTTAAAGCTGGAATTGAAACCCTCGAAGGCAGTGTTGATGATGGCGAAAGTTTCATTACACCATTTGCAACATTACATGCATTCCAAGGTTGGACTGATGTATTCCTAGGTTCAGGTATTACGGGTGCTTACGGAGCCGCAGGAACAGCGGGCATTGAAGACACTTACTTCTCAATCGGTACTAAGTTTTATGGTGTGAAACTACTTGCTGTCTATCATGAATATGAGCCAGAAGATGACCAGCTAATTAATGACTATGGTGATGAAATCAATCTTCTTGCTGTTAAGAAGTTTGGTATGCACTACTCATTAGGCGCCAAATATGCTGACTTTAATGGAGATGATGACTTCCGTGAAGACAAGAAAGTATTCTGGCTTTGGGGTGCAATCAACTTTTAGTCAACACCAGAAGCTAAAGAGGCTTGGGCTTGGACTGTCACCTACACTACCCTTGCAAACGTAATGATTGATGGCTCAGAGTACTAACTATGGATACTCCAGAAATAGATAACGACTGATTAATATTTTTCAATCCGGTGTGTACTCTTTTTGAGGTCACCCTATTTAATATTTTTTAACACGGTAATAATCTCTTCTGGAGTTGCTCTGTTCTTATAATCAGCATCAAGGAAAGCATACTCAACTACCCCTCCCTTTGCGATCACATAAGTTACTGCTAAAGGCAGTCGATTATTATCATCACCATTATGAGCATTTAACTTTGATGATAGATCATAATGATCTACCACATAGTCAGGCACGGTATAGGCAAGCTTATAACTATCAGCGACTTTGTTATTAGTATCACTAAGTACTTGAAATTCAAGCATATGGCGTTCTTTGGTCGTCATAGTCTTGTCTGGTAACTCAGGCGAAATTGCAATCACCTGTCCACCTGCTTGATGAATTTCAGCTAATTTCATTTGTATATGCTGCAATTGTAAATTGCAGTAAGGACACCAACCACCACGATACCAAACCAACACAACTGGGCCCTTGTCTAACTGATCATACAAACTGACAAATTTACCAACCGCATTAACGAGAGTGAATTCTGGCGCATAGTCACCAACATTAACTGCTTTATCTAGAATGCCCGACTCTCTAACCTCATCAATACCATTATTGAAGTCATTCTGAACATTTGCAGGCGCTTTATCAATGAACTCTTTTACAAATCTATCGAGATCTTCAGACAGGCTACTTGTTGCATAGGCAGAGCCAGACAGACACAGAATAAGTAATGTCGAAGTTATTTTAATCATTAATTTTCATCCATACAAAAAGTAAGTTATTAAATATAGTTAATAGTCTATATTCACTTACTTAGTTGAATTTGTCTATACAGCGTTTAGACGCTCATAGTTAATCATCTTTGATATAAACAGTACGACCAGTATTTTTATATTGTGTGTTAAAGCCTTTCAACGTTTCCGAGTGACCAATGAATAGATAATCACCATTATTCTGAAATTTAGCAAAGTTAGTGAATAACGTTTGCTGCGTTGTTTGATCAAAATAAATTACTACGTTTCTGCAGAAAATAACATCGAATGTGCCTTTCATAGGCCAGTTTTTATCCATTAGATTTAACTTTTTAAACTGAACTAGGTCTCGTACTTTAGATAAAATTTGGACACTCTCCACACCATTCATGATACCCGTCTTAAACCAATTTTTAGCAATGGTTGGATCATCAAGAGTATTCAAGCCTTGCGCTTTATAGATACCACGAGATGCAGTTTCTAGCACTTTAGAGTCAAGGTCAGTTGCAAGTATTTTAAAATCCCAATTGGTAATATCTGGGTATTTTTTAAGAATTGAAATACCCAGAGAATACGCTTCCTCACCGGTTGAACATCCTGCCGACCAAATTCTAATTTTTCTAGAAGGTTTTTTTAATAAATTAGGCATCACCTCATTTACCAAACGATCAAAATGATGCGACTCGCGAAAAAATGAAGTCAGGTTAGTTGTGATAGCATTTGCGAAATGAGTCATTTCTTGCTTATCGCCAGATCTCACAATTTCACAATATTCATGAAAGGTATTTAAATTTAAATCTTTCAACCGTCGGGAAAATCGTGAGTAAGCTAGCTTACGCTTTTCTTCATTTAGAATAATACCTGTGTTGTCATACACCAGAGAACAAATATCTTTATACTCCGAATCAGTTAATACGTAGTTCTTATTCATAATTCTTCTAAATTATAGTTATTAAATAGCAGCTTTAAGAGAAGATATAGGCTTTCGAGAATCTTCACGACAAATGTTTACTAATTCTGGTGCAATATTACTTAGAGAAACAATTTTATCTATGCAACCTAATTTTACTGCTGCACCCGGCATACCCCATACAACACTAGATTTTTCATCTTGCGCAATGGTAGTACCACCAACATCTTGGATGTCTTTCATAGAAGCAGATCCGTCATCTCCCATGCCTGTCAACATAACACTAATGACCTTCTTTCCAACCACTTTTGCTACAGACTTAAACAACACTTCCACTGATGGACAATGCCGATTAACTTTCTCACCTTCATAAACTTTACATATTAAGTTATATTTATACTTCACGACTTCCATTTGAAATCCACCTGGCGCGATATACACATGGCCAGGTTTTATCTCATCACCATCTTGCGCCTCAACAATAATTCCAGCGCAATTTCTATTTAGCCTTTCAGCAAAGGCTTTACTAAATTTGGATGGTATATGCTGAGTTATCACTATGGGTGGAAAATCAGAAGGGATAGATTTCAAAACTTCAGCAACAGCTTCTGTTCCACCCGTAGATGAACCAATCGCAACTAATTGTATATTTGTATTACAATTGAGCAGTTCAGGGTTTGACCGATTTGAAACATGCAGCAAATCATCAGAGGTATTATTTTCATAATTATTACTATTAATTTCCAAATGTTTAGTAACATTTGCTTTACTAGCAATTTTTATCTTATTAATGAGATTACTTGCATAAATATTTAATGAGTTATCTTCATGATTGACTGGCTTAGGCATAAAATCAACAGCGCCAATCTGCAAGGAGCGCATCACACATTCTGCACCCTTTTTCGTATGCGATGAAATCATAATAACCGGCAAAGGATGAAGACGCATTAATTTTTCTAAAAATGTAATGCCATCCATTTTTGGCATTTCAATATCAAGCGTGATCACATCGGGGTTATGTTGCTTAATCTTACTTCTTGCTTCAATTGGGTCGTTTGCAGTATCGATAACTTCAATATGAGGATCTGCATTGAGCATATCGGTAAACAAGCGTCTAATTAACGCTGAATCATCTACCACTAAAACCTTAATTTTTTTCATTACTGTCGATTCCCCAACGAATTAAAATAAATCGATCTCACCTGCGACAGGCGTAGTCTCAACCTTCGTTTGCAATTTCTTCTCTTCACGCTGAATCTCAGCTAGATTAGTAGAGGCTAGTTTCTTCATCATTACTTTACCGGTGATAGGTGAATAGTTTATTTTTCTTGGGTTATCACCTCCTAGATTTTCTGATGCGATTTTATAACCTTCAGTATGAATAAAATCACGCACAAACTTAATATTCTTAGCGCCTACATTGCCACTTCCAACCAATACATTACCCGCTCCAAAAAGTTTTATTTCTAAGTTTTTACGTGTACCACCATGCTTATAGATATCATTAATCAAATGCTCCATAGCATAGGTGCCATAACGCGTATCCATATCCTGTTCAGGATGAGAGGTGTGAGGACATTTGATAGGAATCATAAAGTGATTCATACCACCAATACCCATTCTCACATCTCTTATGCACGCTGAAATACACGAACCGAGTACAGTCGTAATAACTTCATCTTGATCAGTGATGTAATAATCACCTGGAGATATCTTTACCATATATGTTTTTAAAGACTTATCATAATATTTATTATAATGCTCAAAGCCTTTTATATGCGATGATGATTTTTTAAGTGCGGACATAATTCAATTAGCAGTATTAAAATTCTCAACTTCATTATTGCAATCAAACTCCTGCAAATATTTCTTATATATATTTCTTTCTTTATCCATCGTGTATTGCTTTTGAATTCTATTTTTAACATCATCCCAATCAGTAACTATTTGATTAGTTCCAGAGTCAATATCAATAAGATAGTCGAGCCCATCCGCAACGTGCTCAATTCTTTGACGTTTTGCATCAACAAATTGCATGCTTGAAACACATTCAAACATCTGTTTAATTAAAGTCTCTACCATTTCAGATAACTCTTCACGATTGATCTCATTATCGTCAACAAGGTGTTCACGTATAGAATACAGGTTGATCAATGCATCTGAAAATTGCCCTGATAGAGTTTCTGCTGGCTTAGCCATATCTTCTAAGACACCATGCAATTGCATCTGAAACAACCTAATATATTGCCGAGTGTTATCTAGATCATTTTCACTACTCATAAAGAAGTAATACCTAAATTCATCATCACTTCTTTCACTTTATCAGACATATTAATATGTGATATATGCTCATGATCTGAACATAAAGAGCATATCAATTGGATTCCAGCTGTATCTAGGGTATCAACATCACTAGAGTCTAGTTGTATCTTTTGATTACTCTCTTTAGCTTCAATTACACTAGTAAGTAATTCATCTGAATTAGATATAGTTAATGATGAAGGTAATTTAAATTCATACATAATTAGTGCTCCAGTCATATTATTTTTTGATTATCTATTTATTCAGCACTGCTAGCATCGACTGCTGATGTAAGATCATTAAAGTTAACCAGATGATCTATCTCCAAGAGAATCACCATCTTCTCATCAACAGAGGCTAGTCCCTTAAGAAATTCAGTACTTATTGCACCTCCAAACTCTGGAGGCTCTTGTACATTTTTATGCTCAAAGCGATACACTTCTGAAACACCGTCGACAACGACACCTAAGGTTCTCTCTTTACCTTCATTAATCATCCTTACAACAATAACTACAGTTGTAGAGCTAAATTCAATAGATTCTAGTGAAAAACGTTTTCGCAGATCTATTACCGGTACAATTTCACCACGCAAATTAATCACACCAAGTATATATTCTGGTGTATTAGGAATTGTCGTGACCTTTTGCAACCCTTGAATGCCCTGTACGCGTAATATTTCAACACCGTATTCTTCACCAGCCAATTTAAATGTTAGATATTGTTCCGAATCCTCTTCTGAGTATTGCTCATCATTTGGATTTATTTCTGCTGCTGATTGCATATCGTTTAACTCCTTAATTTTCTATATTTATTGATTAAGCTGCGTGTTGTTCTTTAGGTGCTACTGGATCGTAGCTATCCAAACAGCCATGCAGAACCCCTGGTATATCCAAAATCAATGAAACAGTGCCATCACCTAGAATAGTCGCACCTGACACACCATCTATTTGTTTAAAGTTGTCATCCAAATTTTTAATAACGACTTGTTGTTGATCAAGCAACTCATCAACAAACAAACCTACTCGCCTACCATCAGCCTCAACGACGACCAACAAACCTTCTCTGTTTGCTTCTGGATTTTTTGGATTACCTTGCAAAATGTCTTTTAACCATATAATAGGAATGTACTCACCACGCATTTGATAAACGTCTGCGCGACCAGCAATATCATTAATATCATTCTCTTTAAGCAACACGGTTTCAACAATGGAAAGCAGAGACATGATATAAGTTTCTTCACCAACACGGACTAACTGTCCATCAAGAATCGCGAGCGTTAGAGGCAGACGAATAGTAAATGAAGTACCAATGCCCATTTCAGATGTGACTTCTACACGACCACCAAGATCTTTAATATTGCGTCGCACTACATCCATACCTACACCACGACCAGACAAATCACTTACCTGTTCGACAGTAGAGAAACCAGCATGGAATATTAAATTAAGAATTCGCTCATCTGATAGCTGATCATCAGGGCCAATAACGCCTTTTTCAATTGCTTTCTTAACCAATTTTTCTTTATTGATACCTGCACCGTCATCGTTGACACGAATAACAATATTTCCACCTTCTTGAGTAGCACTCAATGTCAGCTTACCGACTTCAGGCTTACCGCTTGCGACTCGGTCTGCAGGTTCTTCAATACCATGGTCTAATGAGTTACGGATAAGATGGACTAATGGATCACCAATTTTCTCTAAAACAGTTTTATCTAACTCTGTTTGTTCACCAATGACATCTAATTCAACTTTTTTACCTAGTTTCCGACTAATATCATGTACTAGACGTGGGAAACGGTTAAAAGTGAAACTGATAGGTAGCATACGAATGTCCATAACATTCTCTTGCAGTTCTCTTGTATAGCGCTCTAATTGTGTTAAGCCCTCACCAAGGTCCTTTAAATCTTCACTATTAACTTCAGTACTAAATCTTTTTAGCATTGACTGTGTAATAACAAGTTCACCAACGAGATTTAACAATGCATCAACTTTTTCAATGCTAACGCGTATTGAAGTAGACTCTTTTGGTGCTTTTGCAGCTTTAACAACTTCTGGCTTAGATGCTTTTGGTGCAACAGATTTTTCTTCAGGCTTAGACTGTTGTACAGGCTTGGCTTCAACTGAGACAGTTTCAGCCACTACCTCAATCTGCTGTTCTTCTGCAGAAGAATCAAGTCCCTGTGCAGACACCCATTGCAGTTCTTCTTCTATTTGGAGATCACAGTCTTCTAAAACCCAATCGAATACTTCATAAATTTGTTCTTCTGTAATTATGCCTGTTAGCGTTAATTTCCAATTGATATAACAGTTATCTGGAATTAATGTATCAAGCTCAGGGACATCATCAGTATTTGCTATTACAGTTAATTCCCCTAATTTTCTTAATTCATTGAAAATACGTATAGGATCATTACCTTTTTGCAATAAATGCAAATGAGGAGAGAATTCAATTACCCAGCGGGCATCTCCCTCTTTTTCAGGTGTTGCACCGTCCATGTCATTGACTTCGATGAGCTCTATTGTGGATGGCTGATCTGATTGTGCTTCAATATTATCTTGTTTTTCTGATTCACTTGGTGCATCACTAGGTGATGACTCAAGCATCAGCATAATTTCTTTTTCTAGCTCTTCATTTTGCGAGGTGTCTACCTGCCCATTAGATTGGATCTCGTCCATCATCGCGCGCAGTCTGTCAACACTACGCAGTAATAATTGAACTGCATCAGGCGTGACGTCTCTATCACCCGCTCTCATTTCATCTAATAGTGTTTCTACACCATGAGTGAATTCCGATACATCCATAAAGCCAAATGTACCTGCACCTCCCTTAATAGAGTGAGCAGCACGGAATATGTCATTCATTATTTCTTCATCCGCTTCACCAGCTTCTAAACCTAACAAGCCAGTTTCCATCGTATCTAAGCCTTCTAAGCTTTCTTCTAGGAAAATCTCTGTAATTTCATCTAATTCAAAATCTGCTGACACGAAAAATCTCCAATTATACGTTAAAGCACTTTATCTAATGTTGATAACAACTGTGATGGTTCAAATGGTTTCACAATCCATCCTGTTGCACCTGCTTGCTTACCACGTTGCTTCATATCTGGGCTCGACTCAGTGGTTAAAAAAAGTATAGGCAAATAACGATAGTTATCTAAAGTGCGTAATTTACTAACCAACCCGATCCCATCAAGATTCGGCATATACAAATCAGTAATCACCAAATCTACATTTTCTTTTTTAGCTAATTCGTATGCATCCACACCATCTTCTGCAGAAATCACTTCATGACCACTTGACATCAAAGTCACCGTAACCATTTTTCGAATTGAAGGCGAATCATCCACTGCCATAATTCTTGCCATAAAATCTCTCCGTTAAAAATAATTATGTATGTATTAAAATTTTTCCCAATCATGATCTTCTACACCATCACCAATTGCTTTAGGCATAGAAAAGTCTTGAAATTCATTCGAAGAAACATCAGAGGATACATCTCCAGACCATGGTCGATCTTGCGAGCGACGATCGACCAATACACCACTGGAAGATGCAGCATTATTTGCAACGACAAAGAACTCAACTAAGTTATTTAATTCATTACTTTGTTCGTTCATTGATTCCGCGGATGCAGATATTTCCTCAACCAACGCAGCATTTTGTTGTGTCGTACCATCCATTTCTAAAATAGATTTGTTTGCCTGTTCAATACCTAATGATTGTTCTTGGCTAGCAACAGTGATGTCACCAATAATGTCATCCACTTCTTTAATACTATTGGTAATCTCATTAAGTGTTTCGCCTGATTGATTAACCAACTTAGCGCCCTCTTTAACTTTAACAACACTATCCTCAATTAAATCTTTAATCTCTTTAGCTGCTGTAGCACTACGACCTGCAAGATTTCTCACCTCACTGGCGACGACTGCAAATCCACGGCCCTGCTCACCAGCTCTAGCTGCTTCAACAGCGGCATTCAATGCTAATAAATTAGTTTGAAAAGCAATCTCATCTATCACACCGATAATATCGGCAATTTTATTACTAGCATTGTTAATCTTATCCATGGCAGCAACTGCTTTACTTACAACTTCTCCACCACTTTCTGCTTGTTGACGTGAATTATTTGCTAGAATTTTTGCTTGCTTAGCATTTTCAGCATTATTTTGAACAGTACTTGTCATCTCTGTCATGCTGGCTGACGTCTCTTCTAAACTACTAGCCTGTGCTTCAGTTCGGTTACTTAGATTTAAATTGCCCTGTGATATTTCACTAGATGCAGAGTTAACTAAACCACTTGATTCTTTAATGCGACTAACAATATCGGTTAATTTCTCAATAGTTTGATTGGCATCATTTTTTAACTTATCGAAAGCACCATAGTACTCAGCATCTATTTTTTGTGTTAAATCACCCTTAGCCATTGCGCTTAAAACGCGGATAGTATCGTTAATTACCCGATCAGAAACATCGACTAGATCATTAATGCCCTCACTTAAGAATTTATAGAAACCTTCTTTACCATTAATTTCTATTCTATTGGTCAAATCACCATCTAAAGCAGACTTCACTAGTTCTTCTACTTCTGCTTCAATCGCAAGTTCCTGAGTTCTATCTTGCCATTCAAGCACCATGCCGATTTGACTAGAACTATCATCTTTAACAGGACCTGAAGTCACTTCCAATGTGAGATCACCAACTGCTATAGTGGATGTAGAAATTTGATCAGAATTGTTAGCGAATGGTGTATCTTTCCCAGTTTGATTCATAAAATCAGACAGTTTCGTACCTATAATATTATCCACAGTAAATCCTGGGATTTGAGATGATATGCCAGACTCAATACCTTTAAACATCTCAACACCAGCATTATTCAAATAGATAATAATATCCTCTGAATTCGACACCATGACACTTGAAGTCACATTGTCTAATGCTTGTTTAATCCGTCCATTTTCTCTTGCAGCTCTTTGATCTTTCTCTATAGATTCTTTCAACCCAGATTGCATAGAAGAAATTCCAGAAAGTATATTTGCTATTTCAGTATTACCTTCTACATCAATCTTATTATCATATTTCCCATTCTGAATATTCTTAAACAAGCCTGTTATCTTATTAAAGTTTTTAGAAAGATCTGTCAGCACAAAATAACTTAAAAGCACTGCAAATATAAACAAAGCAGCAGCAATTGCACACACTGAATATAATTCTGTTGTTGATCGTTCAATACTAACTTGTAAGTTTTCGCGTATTTTTTCTAAAGCATTTATATAAAAGCTAAAGCCTGTTTCTATCGCCATAGTTCCTTCAGAGAAATGCTCAGTACCATTAGCATTCATCAATGCCATAACATCATTCATTAACTTATGATTACTTTGCTCATAAGCTGCAACTTGCACATTAAACTTATTAAGCTTTTCTACAAAAATATCTGTTACTTCGCTACTAACAACAAAGACACCTTGCATTGTTTGATTAAATGCATCAATTGAATTATTTGCATTTGCTTCATATGTCATCACAATTGAATTTTCACCATCTTCAAGATATTGTCTTGTTGCAATTGCACTCGTTATTCCTCGTAGCTTCCCAAGGTTTTCAAGCACGCTCGGTAAATTTTCTGTTATTAGCTTTATCAAATATGAAGACACAGGATCAGATTCTGTATTTAAACCAGATTCATAGGCAATATGTGATAAATATTTCTGCACTGATTTAATAAGCTCTGAATGCTTATCAAAGTTTTCTCTTTTCCTTAAATCTAAATTCTCAGATTTCAATGCTTCCCAATTCATTTTTAAGTCCGTCAATACTGAAATGGTTGAGAACTTTTCTTGCCAGTATTGATCAAACTCTTCAAGAGCGGCAATATCTTTATCAATCTGATTTGAAGATGACTTTAATTTTCCAGACAGTGATTCATTACCACCAAGGAATGACGCTGTTACACCTCGATGAACTGCAATACTCTTTAAAAGTGGTCTCAGCTTGTCCTGATAGTCTAAGCCACTAATTTCTAATTTTTTAGAATCAATAATTTCTTTATGCTCAGTAACATATAAGTAGCTTAAATATAATATTGGCAGCGACAAGGCAGCCACTATTGCTAAGACCTTTGTTCTAAGGGTGATATTAGAAAGGTATTTCATGTTCACATTCCTTTACATTCATTATTGCTTATTAGTTCATTTTCTAGAACAAACCAATATTCCCCCATGAGAAATTTCTTCACATGCTTTCGTTCCTCAATACATCGGCATGAATAAAATTTTATTTAGTCTCGATTTAGCGTATTTTTCTTATATTTTTCATAGAATTAAAAACAATTTCGTTAGTCTGTATTTCACTACCATTTATGACCAATCAATTGATCAGTATCACTAAATATTCCTATGCATTGGTCGATATATTTAATGTCCATAAGACGACTACAAAAAATTCTATTTATAAAGGTTCAAAATATGAAAATTCTTATCGTTGATGACAGCAGGGCCATGCGCCTTATCGTTAAACGAATCCTCAGACAAACTGAGATTGGTGACCACACTACTGTAGAAGCAGAAAATGGCCAGGAAGGCTTAAAGCAAGTAGAAGCAGAAAACCCTGATTTAGTAATTTCAGACTGGAACATGCCAGAAATGAATGGCATCGAGTTCTTAGCTGCTGTCAGAGAAAGTGGCAACAATGTGAAATTTGGATTTGTTACTACAGAAGCATCTGAAAAAATGAGGGACCTCGCGACTGATACAGGTGCAAATTTTTTAATAGCAAAGCCATTTACACCAGAGTCTTTTGAGAACTCTATCAAACCTGCATTAAATATTTAAAGGAGATTAATAATGCCTATCGAATCAAGGATGGTTAAAAAAACATTAGATCCATTATTTGGCAAAGACATCGAAGTAAAAGATTCCAAACCTCTTGATACTAGCAATAAGGTTGTCATCGGTAGTTATTCGGATGGCGAAGGAAAAACTACTGGCGTCATAGTGATGGATTACTCATGTGCTTGCTACACTGCAGCAGCGTTATCTATGATGCCTGCTGATATTGCTGATGAAAACATAAAGAGTGGAGATATCGAAGAAAGTCTACGCGACAACCTATATGAAGTTTTAAATATTGGTGTTTCTTTCTTCTCCGATGGCACTACTCCCGACATGCGTATTAAAGAAATGTTAGTTGGCCCTAGTGATATTCCTGCTGATGTTCAAGATGTTTTCAAGAATGCTTATACTGATCTGCATATCGAAATGGACATTCCTGGATATGGAAGTGGCTCTAGCTCTATGTATTTAGTTTAAATTTTTGTAGTCTATTGTCGCGCTGACATTCTGTTCCAAGCATTCAGTGCGGCAATTTTATAAGCCTCTGCTAAAGTAGGGTAATTAAAAGTAGTTTCTATAAAGTAATCAATCCCCTGTTCTAAGGTAAAGATTGCTTGGCCAATATGAATTAGCTCTGTCGCTCCTTCCCCGATGATATGCACACCAAGTAACTTGCCATTATCAATAGAAAAGATCATTTTCAGCATACCTTCTGTACGCCCACTTATTAGGCCTCGAGAAGTTTCACCAAATCGTGCAATACCAACTTCATATGCAATACCCTCAGCTTTGACTTCTTGCTCTGTCATTCCGACCATACTAACTTCAGGCACTGAATAGATACCATAAGGGAAATTTCTAGGTTTATTATCAACTTTTACATGAAATGCATGGCAAGTAGCATGCCTACCTTGTTCCATTGATGTTGCAGCTAATGCTGGAAAACCTACTACATCGCCAGCTGCATAAATATTAGAAACATCAGTTTGGTAGTTTTCGTTAATGCTAATTCGCCCTCGTTTATCAGCTGTCAATCCAGCATTTTCTAGTTGTAAATCTTGGATTGTACCGGTACGTCCTGAAGCGAATAGAACAACATCAGTCACTACCGTGCGACCACTAGTTAATTTAGTTGTCACTTGCCCTGCACCATCTATAGTGATTTCATCTACACTATCGCCCAAGCAGAATGTTGCACCTGAGCTACGCATCTCATGTTCTAATTCATCAACAATTTCTTTATCAATAAACTCAAGAAATTTTTCTTTAATATCAATTACTGTAATTTGCGCGTCGAGAGCTGCAAAGATAGTGGCATATTCTATACCTATGACACCTGCACCTATTACGGCTAAGCTTCGTGGTATTTCCTTAATATTAAGAATTTCATCACTATCAACGACATTACAACCATCAAAAGGAATATGTTCAGGCCTAAATGGATGGGTGCCAGTCGCAATCAATATAAAGTCAGCGGTATATGTATCTACATTTCCACAATTAGTGACTTGTACAGTATGTTGATCTAGAAATGCTGCTGAGCCTTGGATAACATTGGCGCCATTTCGGTAAAACTGATTCTCCATTACTTGAACTTCATACTGACGAGTCATATCAACACGTTTAAATAAATCTTCAGCACAAAGATCTTCTTTTAAACGAAATGAGTTTCCATAAAATGTGCGCTGGCGAAAACCGCTCAAATATAGTGCAGTTTCACGTAATGTTTTACTTGGGATAGTGCCAGTATGAACAGAAACACCACCAACTTGCTCAGCACGCTCAATAACAGCAGCTTTTTTGCCTAACTTTGCTGCTTGAACGACTGCACGTTTACCGGCAGGACCACTACCAATAACAAGCATGTCATAGTGATTTTTAACATCCATATTCTTGACACCTAAATTTTATGTAGTATTAACGGTTATCTTACTTAGATATCGACGTATGTGTAGATGTATTCAAAATTTAATTACTCCATTACGCCGCTGATTCAGCTTAGAACTGCTCCCAATCATCGCTTATGATTCCATCACCTGCCACTTTTTTAAATTTTTCACTTGGCAAGCTATTAGACTGCGATGGATTACTAGCCATATCATTTAAGTCATTATTGGATAATTCTGAAATGCCACTGACCTTCCCCTCTAAATTAAAGAAGCCTACCAGGTTCATCAATTCATTACTTTGCTCATTCATTGACTCGGCTGCGGCGGCGGCTTGCTCTACTAAGGCAGCATTATTTTGAGTGGTTTCATCCATACTTATGATCGCTTTATTGACTTGTTCAATACCACTCGCTTGTTCATTGGAGGCATATGAAATATCTCCAATAATTTCTGCTACTTGTTTAATGCTATCGACGATTTCTTCTAGTGTTTTCCCTGACTGATTAACCAAATCACTGCCATGCTCAACTTTGTCAACACTGTCTTCAATTAATTCTTTAATTTCTTTTGCTGCTGTTGCACTACGTCCTGCCAAGTTTCGCACTTCCGTTGCTACTACTGCAAAACCACGGCCCTGCTCACCGGCACGTGCGGCTTCAACCGCGGCATTGAGTGCTAACAAATTGGTTTGGAAAGCAATTTCATCAATCACACCTGTAATTTCAGCAATCTTATTACTTGCATCATTTATTTTAGCCATCGCAGTAACAGCTTCACTGACAACATCACCACTCTTTTGTGCCTGCTCACGTGCACCTATGGCTAATTCATTGGCATGCTTTGAATTGTCTGCATTTTGTTTCACGGAACTAGTCATTTCTTCCATGCTTGACGAAGTCTCTTCTAAGCTAGCTGCTTGATTTTCGGTACGTTGGCTAAGATTCATATTCCCACGTGATATTTCATCTGCTGCAGTATTTACTAACACACTTGATTCTTTAATGTTTCCAACAATATTTGTCAGTTTATCAATAGTATTATTCACATCAGTTTTTAACTGATTAAACGACCCTTTGTATTCTGACTCTATTTTTTCATTCAGATCACCATGCGATACCGCACTTAACACACGAATAGTATCGTTAATTACTCTTTCAGAGACATTCACTAAATCATTAATACCGACACTCAACCTGCTCAAGAAACCACTTTTATTATCTATTGAAATGCGCTTACTCAAATCTCCATCTAAAGCCGAATCTACAAGTGATTGAACTTCATTTTCGACTGCAATTTCAGAGGTCATATCTCTCCATTCGATCACTGTGCCGATACGCTCATTGTCGTCTGTGATGATTGGACTAGCTGTAGTACGCATGGCATGTCCAGCCACAGTAATATCTGACACAATTGTTTTAGACAATTCATTAAATATTTTACGCTGGCTATCTGCATCCTTATACAGAACACCAATCTCAGAACCAACTAAACTTTTAGCATTAAAGCTTGGTAGTTCTTTTCGATAGTCAGACTCAATCTCTAAAAAGAGTTCGGTTGCACTATTATTCGAGTATATTATTTCTAGGTCTACATCAGCCACAATGACACATGACTTAACACTATCTAAGGCCTGCTTAACTCTCTCAATTCTTCTTGATTTCTTTCTGTCTGTCTCAATAGATTCTTTCAACGTATCTTGCATTGTTATCATTGCTGCATAGACACCTTTTGCTTTTCTATCCTTTTGTGATATCTCTCTATCAAGCTTGCCATTAACAATATCATTAGCAATTTTAAGTAGATCAGTTGGATCACCACCCAATTCTTTATTAACGCTGCACATGACAAAATAAGCTAATGCGACAACAGCAAGTATCAATACTAGCCCCACTTGCAAAAGAGTACTCACTATACTGGATATGACAGAAAATGCTTCACTCTGATCAATTTCAGCAAGAATTACCCAATTATAACCATTCATTATTAATGGAGCATAAGCAGATAGAATAGCATTGCCATTTTCATTTTCAAATATCTCAAGCCCTGATTCTCCTGCTAAGGCTTTTTGTGCAGTAGGACTATCTATCTTAGTTGTAAGAAGCGTTTTATCGTCAGTCAATCTAGACTGGTTACGCATTAGCTTATCTTCTCCAAGCAGATAAACTTGTCCAGTTTCACCTAGACCATCGGCATCATTCATATATGAGTTGATTCTATCAACCGGCATTTGAAAAATTACTACACCCAACAACCTACCACTATCGTATACAGGTGTCGCAACAAATGATGCAGGCGCATCAAAGGAAGGAAGATATGGCTCATAATCTTGCGCATGCACAACACTTGTTTTCTGAGATGTGACGGCTGTTTTATACACTTTTGCTATATTACTGTTTTTATGAGGACCATCAATCAGGCTTGTTGCATAATCAATTTCTTTAAAAACAGAGTAAACAATATAACCACTTTCTGGCTCAACTAAAAATATATCGTAATAGCCAAATTTATTCAGATAGTCTCTTATAACCGGATGATATTTCTCATGCGCGATATCATAAAGACCGGTACCATCAGCTTTATCTAACTTATCCTTTTCTCCTAATGGGAATTCTGAATTAGAAATATATTGATATTGGTGGTATAAGGCATAGTTGGATTCAGGAATAATACTGCCTGTATTTACGCTTTCATTATTTCTAGCTTGATACTCACCATTAAATTGATTTTCATAATAAGATGTAATACTGCTCTTATACTCATCTGAAAAATTATTATCTGCATCATGAAAGAATGAATAATTAAACTCATTCATCGCATCTGTGACCATTAAATTTTTTGAAAAAGCCAGAAGCTGATTTTGCCTTTCCTGAAGATATTCTTTTACTTGTTGAGATTTATTTGAACGGAGAGATTCTAATTGACTAAATGCACGCTCTTCTAGTGCATTTTTTGTTTTGTTGGTCACAACTACACTTGTAATAATCAGTGGGATCAACCCAGCGATCAATAAAGAGGCCACTAGTTTTAAGCTTAATTTCGATATTTTCATGAGTCTTATAGTTATAGGTATTTTGGTACCAGTAACTATCGGAAATATCCAGTAATACTTGAGTGATCAATATCACTAATAATATGCACTTGATCGTTGAAAATGCACCTTTATTCTATAATTTTCTGCATTTCATATTATTAAATTAGTGTAGTTGCTTAATAATACAGTTAATCATATAGCCTCCATCTATATAGCTGTATTTTTAACCATCTTACTTAATGCTTAACAGGACTCAAATAGACATAAGGTCAATAAAAATATACTGAAAATGCTTAAAAACAAGATTTTATACTTTCTAGCGAGCCCTCATTTATATTGAGTACCAATATATTTAACCATCCTTAGCTTTTGTTAGTTTTCTGATTTCTACTAATTCTGCCTGCAAGTCTTCCATACGATGGTTAAGTTTTCTCAATTCTTCATAGGCCGAATGCGTTTCACCTATTTGCTCATTATGATCATCGCGTTCATCCTGCTGAACCATTTGCATAGCATCTACAATAATTCCAATGAACAAATTCAACACAGCAAAACTAGTGATAATGATAAAAGGCACAAAAAACATCCATGCTAAAGGATAATATTCCATAGTTGGTCTCACAATCCCCATAGACCAACTCTCTAACGTCATAATTTGAAACAAGGTATAAGCCGAAGAACCAATGGAGCCAAACCACTCTTGCATATTTGGATCTTCATGCCCGCCAAATAATTTTGTGGCTAACACAGCAGAAACATAAAAAAGCAAACACAAAACTGCCACGACCGAAGCCATGCCTGGGATGGAATGGCCCAAAGCTGATATCACTCGGCGCATTTGTGGTACTACGGACAACAATCTTAAAACACGTAATATTCTCAAAGCACGCAATACTGACAATGGGCCCGATGCCGGGATCCAGGCAATTGTCACAATCAGGAAATCAAATATATTCCAGCCAGATTTAAAGAACGCTAGGCGATAAGCATAAAACTTCAATAAGAGCTCTACCGTAAAAAGAATTAAGATCACTCGGTCTACAAAATGCAAAATTGAACCGTATTTATTAAGAATACTGGCATCCGTCTCTAGCCCCAACGTCACTGCATTGATTAATATCAGCGCAGTGACAAAACGAACGAAACCCATGTTCTCTACCCATTGAGAGACTATCAGTCGATTTCCTTTGATATTTTTTGACAATACAGGCTCTACCACGACGAATTCCTTTCCTATTTAAGCTTCTGATTGCTTTTTTCATTACGCAATCTTTTTCTGTATTTACCCTTAGCAAATTTTTGCATATCTTCAATAATATCTGCTTCATCTATAATTTCTCTACCTAACACTGTCTCAATTGCATCTTCAAGCGTGACCAGACCTATTGTCTGTCCATACTGATCTTCAACTAAAAACATATGCTCTCGTTTCTTGATAAACATATCCAAAAGCTGCTGCACGGGAAGATTTTCAGAAACTCGCGTAATAACTTTAGAAAAATCACTTAGAGGTAAATCAGACTTACCCCCTCTCTCTTCAAATAACAAATCTCGATTTATCACCAAACCAATAATGTTATCTCGATTATCTTGATAAATAGGAATGCGGGTAAATTGTCTAGTTTCTTCATAAGAAAGCGCCTGATTGACAGTCATACTTGCATCGAGACTGTGCATCACTGAGCGAGGCGTGAGTATTTCTTCTGTTCTAATTTCACGCAATTTTAAAACATTAGTTAAATATTCATTCTCCTGACTGATTAGCGAACCCATCTGATGACCCAACGACGCTAAAGCAATAATCTCCTCTCGAGATACTTTTTGAGCATCACCTTTTCTAAATAGCTTGGTAATTAAAGATGAAACCCAAATCAAGGGGTAAACCAATTTAATCAACCAATAAATGATGTGTGCTGAGGGTATAGCGAGCTGCCGCCAATATGTCGCACCAATTGTTTTAGGAATAATTTCAGAAAAGTACAGAATAACTAAAGTTAATATTACAGCAATTAACGTTTCCCAACGCACACCAAATATATTTGCAGCCTGGGACCCAACACCTGCTGCACCCATAGTATGAGCAAAGGTATTTAGTATTAATATACTAGCGATAGATTGATCAAGACGATTTTTAACTTTAGCTAATATCTCTCCTCTACCAGGGTCTTTAGTCGTAATTCTCTCAACATAACTAGGCGTTATTGATAACAAGACGGCTTCTAATACAGAGCATATAAAGGATATACCAATTGCAATTGCAAGATATGTGATAAGTAAGCTCATAGGACAAAAAAGTAATGTATTTCTTTAAATTATATTCAATATATTAAATAGCTCTGACAAACATGCTATATAACACCCAATTCACAGCACATCTTATTGTGCTTACATTCCATTATTAAATTTATCATTGAAAACTTGAGTGGTATCACGCATAGATTTCAATGCGGCGGTATAACCTTGTAATAACTCTAGCGTCCAATCAATGCGCTCGCGATAATAAGAATCTGAACTCAGATCATTATCCTCAGCATTATCATTTAATATTTTCTCTACATTACGCAGGATTAGATGTTCAGGCAAATAACAAATTCGATTGTTTTTATAACTACTCATGCGTAATTCTGCAATCGGATAAGTACCACCGTCACCTGATGAAACTGAAACAAGTAAAGCGGGTTTATGGCCCAATTCTGCTTGGCTAAACAATAAAAAAAAGTTTTTCAACCCTGAGGGTACTTGTCCATGCCATTCTGGTGAAATAACAATAAAACCATCACATTCATTTAATGATTTTTTCAAAGGCGCCAAGCGCTCTGCCCATGCCTCACTTCCCTCCCATATAGATTCATCCCATAACGGCAAAGGATTACCCGCTAATAGATAAACCCAACTTTCTACACCCTCATCAATCAAACGCTTACTCATATGGTTTGCTACTTTTTCACTCTGTGAAGAGTTACGGTGGCTCCCACTGATTATTCCAATTTTCATCCTATTTCCTCTTAGTATTATTTTTTATGTTAGCGAATCGATTCATAACCTCCGTCAAGGCCATGCTTGCTATAAACAATCTGCCATAGCTGATTACGCCGCGCACGATCGGAGCCAGCCGCTGGTAGAAGGAAATATCGCCACATACGGTAAAAGCGCTCATCATATCCTAAGGCTTTGATTTCATCACGGTTCATATCAACATTAGCCATCCATGCCATTAAAGTAGGATCGTAGTGTGTGCCAAAGTTATGTGCATCTTCCATAATAAAAATTCCTTCGACAGCAGCAGCAATTTGATCAAAAACTGGCAGTACTCCTCCAGGGAAGATGTATTTATTAGTCCAAGGATCAACGGCCAATGCGCGTGTATTTGTGCCAATAGTATGTAATAAGAACAAACCATCGTCATTAAGACAACGGTCGACGACCTTCATGAAAGTACGGTAGTTTTTTGGTCCGACATGCTCGAACATACCAATTGAAATGATTCGGTCAAACTTTTCATTTACATCACGATAATCCTGAAATCGTAGATCAACCACAGGATTCTTGATAAGTTCTTGGCCAAGCTTAATCTGTTCACGCGAAATCGTGACACCAACAACCTCAACACCATAGTGCTCAGCAGCAAAGCCAGCAAAGCTACCAAAACCACAACCGATATCCAGCACACGCATACCTGGCTTCAGACCGACTTTTTTACACACAAGGTCAAGCTTAGCTTCCTGAGCTTCATTAAGATTATCAGCCTCTTTCCAATAACCACAGGTATAGGTCATGCGTGGATCAAGCATTAATTTAAACAGCTCATTACCAACATCGTAATGGTGTTCACCAACATGCAACGCCCTACGCGGGCTCTGCAAGTTAACAATTTTCGCCTGAACTACTGGCATCAGCAGTTTCAATGGAGAAATACGCTTCTCAAGATCAGCACGTAACAGCTTATAAATGAGGTCATCTAATGCCTCACAATCCCAAAGGCCATCCATATAAGCCTCGCCCAGTCCAAGTGGCCCAGAAGAAAGCACGCGCTGATAAAATTCCGGATCATGCACTTGGATATCACTGGGACTATCACCATTAATCTCAATATCAGTCAGTTTTAACAGATCACGAATGGTTTTTTCTGCCTTGCTCATTTCACTTACTCTCCCATGCACAGTGATTGCATGATTTTATTATTCCTATTGGATACAATTTCCGGCACTCAAACAATAGTGATCATAGACTTAAACATAATTAGACACTTCTATTAGGTTTTAATCAGGATCACGACAATAAAGTGATGTTATCTTACTTACCGAGCCTGCTCACATCACGGGCCCTTCTAAAATTACCATTCCACATTTAATTAAATGTTTCTCTGCTTCAGCTATTGGCGTAATCATAATAAACATAAATCTGCGCTCCCTATTCCCACCCTTCCAGCTTTGGGTTCAAATTCATTCCCTAATTGGTGCAGATTTAGCATCTGTTTGCCAAATGCTAATACAAAATGCTCCTCTCTAAATGATCAATCTCTATCATGTCTATTTGTTATAATTTTCATAGCCATATTGTAATACAAAATTGAATTGAGTCGCTTATTGGTTAAATCACCGTGAATAATAGGTGCAACACTGATTTATATATTGCATATCGACCTAAATGTTATATTATAACATTTCGTTTTGACGCTAATCTGCAAGAAATTTAGCAGAAGAGTCATCAATTAATCACAGGGGTAGCTTCAATGCTAAGTGCACTAATAAAAGTATTAACTGTTTTTATTATTTTCTCATATACAACAATACATGCGGGAGAAGATCATCATTCGCATGATGAAGATAGCGAATTTGAAAGTCATGCTGCTCATGAGCATGGTCATGCAACCGCACAAATAAGCTTTGTCAATGACAGCTTAATTGTTAACTTAACTTTGCCTTCGATGAATGTCTTCGGATTTGAATACGCACCAAAAAATCATGAACAGAAAATTCTTGTTACGCAAATGATGTCTACCCTTGATGATCCCAAAAGCATCATTGCTATAAACCCAACAGGATTATGCGAACTTGCCTCAAAAAACATTGCAAGCCATATCATTGATTCATTAAAGCCCAACGAACATGGCGAGCACAATGCTAGCGAGACTGAGCATAATGAAGAACACCATGCTAAAGAAGATGATCATGAAGACGAACATCACAACGAGCATCATACTAATGAGGCTAACCATGACGAAGAACATAGCGATGTATCAATACATCACAAATATATCTGCTCAAAAGAAAAGCCGACATCAATTAATTACAATTTATTTAACTTTCTCCCCACTCTTGAAGAAGTTGAAGTACAATACATTTCAAATAGCAGTCAGCAAATTTTTACCGCCACGAAAAACCAACCATTACAAAAGCTAAATTGATTTAACTCTATACGGATGAATTTCTTCACTAAAACTAAAATACATGACTACATAACTTCCAGCATTATTTTAATAAGTCTATCAACATCAACACTTTTAGCTGAAGAAATTCGCGAGCTGGACTGGAATGATCTTGCTCCAGCGGGATACTTAGAGTCTTTAAACTATAATAAGCCACTCACATTCAGTAATTTTTTTGATAATTTAACTGATTTAGTAACGCTCAATAGTTCTGACGAGGTCTCAAATACTCCTCAAGCCACATTAGCTAACGCACCTATTGTGCCAGAATTAAACAATCAACATATAAAACTTGCCGGATTCGTCACGCCCTTAAAATTTGATCTTAATAGTGGCACTTTTAATGAATTCCTATTAGTACCTTACTTTGGAGCATGCATACATGTCCCACCACCCCCAACCAATCAAATGGTTTACGTAACCTCGAACACACCACTAGAAGAAAACATGCTCGATAACCCTGTATGGATACAAGGCATTTTGAAGACTGAAGATGTTAAAAGCGAATTAGGACGCGCATCTTACATAATGAAGAATGCACACATAGAAGTTTATAAAGAAAAATGACACCATGAGGTCATACCACTAAAATGTTATATTCTATACTTTCC
>JBGCDS010000006.1:0-112481 GCA_045105615.1 Gammaproteobacteria bacterium | reverse complement strand
TGCGCATCGGTTCTACGGCGACGCATAACTAGTAGTCCAGTGATTCCACTGAGTAGTAGAGGTAGTGCAGCAGGAATTGGCACCATGGTTTCACCGATGTCTCCATCAATTACTGCCCAGCCATCACGCCCACCCGTTTTACTAGTTATACTTTGTGCACTATTTTGAAAGCTAAAAGAATAGGCAAACGCTTGTACACCGGGTCCAGTTACATCTGTATTAGACCAATAAGTATCTTGAATGTCAGACAACAGCACATCTCCAACCATCTGATCACCAGTTTTATTTTCGCCTAACTCGCCATCGAGGTTATACCAAAACATATACCCTAGCTCGTTATTGTTCTGGCAGACTTGTTCCGACACATCTCTACAGTTTTCAATGGCAAATGATCTTCTATTGGTTGTTGCTAATCGCCAACTATCAAAACCTAAGTAATTATCATTATTTAGGCTTTGTGCCCATGCCTTTTGATCATCCCAGTTAGTTCGAGTACTTAGGCCCGCATTAGTTAGCCAGGTAATATCAAGCACATCATCATAAGCTGCTTGATAATCAGTGCCGCCAGGCGAAGATGGCAAGCGGCCTATTAACGCTGCTTGAGCTGAAATGGATGAACCGTAAAAAACGACAAGTAAAATGGATCTAAATATGTGTTTCATTATTTTGTAGCTAATTAGTTTTACCTGGTTTTTCTAAAATTATAATTGTCTAGGTTATACATATATAAACTATATAATTGAAGATAACAAAAATTTATAAGAACATATACCACTAATCTACTTAATTACACACTTCAATCACGCTATTGATAAATTATGATCGATAGAAATATCGTTGTTTAATTAAATTGAGTTAATCATGGTGATATTAAAAGTTTAATATCAGTGAGTTACATTCAAGCTAAATTCTTAAAGCTAATAAAATAATATCCGCGGTTTTTACTACTGTTGTCCTCAATTCTCATTGGCTAGATGGTTCTTCTAAGTCAATTGGGAGTCATCATCATGTCAGAGTTCACAAAGGATGTGAGTCAGAGAGCTAGGGATATTATGGAAGTGCTGAATAATACAGATGTGATAGTGACAGGGACTAAAGTGACTTAATCAGGTGGTTAATGACTGCTTTCGACTGCGGTTTCAACTGATCTAGCAAAAAATATTTGAATCAAGATTAGCAATTGAACATAACGTACTGAATAAATATCCATAACAATAATATTTAAAAACCGTATATTTAGTGTGTTATATTTATACTGCTATAAAAATAAAACACTATTTTCAGGAGGCAGCATGATAAAAATAAAGTCAAAGTATTTATCTCCGGTATTTATTGGTTTACTTGGTTTATCTAGCGGACAAATAATGGCGAGTGATAATTATGCTAAACGAAATAATTGCGAAGGATTGCCATCGCATAGCGAATTAACACAAGTATTACGTGATAATGTAGCTGCAAGCGGTGGGCCTAGTAACGGCGGTTTAGATTTCAATATGTGGGCAACAGTTGTTAATCGCGATGGCGTAGTTTGCGCTGTTACATTTAGTGGTGATGACCGCGGTTCTCAGTGGCCGGGAAGTCGAGTTATTTCTGCACAAAAAGCCAATACTGCTAATGCATTTAGCTTAGATGGGCTCGCATTGTCTACAGCCAATCTGTTTTCAGCAGTGCAACCTGGCGGCAGTCTGTTTGGATTACAACATAGTAATCCCGTTGATGCTTCTGTTGCCTATGGCAAAGATGGCTCACCAGGAAACGAAGGTCGGGCTGCGCGACGTTATGGTCAACGAAATGATCCGTTGGTGGGTGACATCCCAGGTGGCGTAAATGTATTTGGCGGTGGTCTTGCTTTATACAATGATTATGGAAAGGTGATTGGTGCACTTGGCGTTAGTGGCGATACATCGTGTGCAGATCATAATGTTGCATGGCGAACTAGAGAAGCATTAGGTCTAAATAATACTCCTGGTGGTGTAGGACCTAATGGTCAAGACGGTATTTTCTTCTTGGTAGATGACGAAGCACCCAATGGCTTTAAGCATCCAACTTGCTTGAATGCGGCGGGAGAAATCACTACGGCAGAATCTATTGGGTCGGGTGGTGATGGAGCTCCATAATAACAATCAAACATATATCAGAACTACTGAAAGCCTCGTTTATACGGGGCTTTTTTATGCAAAAGAATAATGCTGACGATTAACGATCTTTTGAGTAAATGTAATTTTCTAAATACTCATACTGATTTCGTTACGATGGCTGGTCCTACTTATACCGTGGTCTAAAGCAAACGATAATTTAGTACAACCAGAGTTGGTCTAAGCTAGAAGCCTTATACAAGATAAGAAATTAGTAAGACTGAATGGAATTCTAGAAGAGACTTTGTAAAACCTGCATGTTTAGCGGCTTGGTGGGTCCACCAGGACTCGAACCTGGGACCTGCCGATTATGAGTCGGACGCTCTAACCAACTGAGCTATGGACCCGCATAAACCGAGATTAAAATGTGTATTACATATTGCATGTAATTATGAGTCGGACGCTCTAACCAACTGAGCTATGGACCCTCTTGAACTAACTATCTAGAGTATATGGTCTTACTCTAATATTTGAGAAGATGTTATTCCAATTCAAGGAAGCTTCGTAATTGCTCAGATCGGGTCGGGTGTCTGAGTTTGCGCAAAGCCTTAGCTTCAATTTGGCGAATACGTTCACGGGTCACATCGAATTGTTTACCCACTTCTTCGAGGGTATGGTCAGTATTCATATCTATACCAAATCTCATGCGTAATACTTTTGCTTCTCGTGGTGTGAGAGAGGCAAGTATTTCACGAGTGGCTTCACTTAAGCCTACGCCTGCAGCTGCTTCGACTGGAGATTCAATATTTGCATCTTCAATGAAGTCACCAAGATGTGAATCTTCATCATCACCAATTGGTGTTTCCATCGAAATTGGCTCTTTGGCAATTTTTAGTACTTTACGGACTTTATCTTCTGGCATTTCCATGCGTTCAGAAAGCTCTTCTGGAGTGGCTTCTCTTCCCATCTCTTGAAGCATCTGGCGTGAGATACGATTCAGTTTGTTGATCGTCTCTATCATGTGTACAGGTATTCTGATCGTTCTAGCCTGGTCAGCAATCGAACGAGTAATTGCTTGTCTAATCCACCAGGTTGCATAGGTGGAGAATTTGTAACCGCGTCGGTATTCAAATTTATCCACGGCTTTCATTAAACCGATATTGCCTTCTTGAATTAAATCTAAGAACTGTAAGCCACGATTGGTGTACTTTTTGGCAATGGATATAACTAGGCGAAGATTAGCCTCAACCATTTCTTTCTTAGCTCTTCTCGCTTTTGCTTCGCCGATAGACATGCGGCGATTGATTTCTTTAATTTCAGCAATAGTAAGCTTAGCGTTTTCTTGGATAATCGATAATTTTTGCTGTTCTTTAACAACCTCTTCCTGAACCTCTAATAAGGTTTCAGAGTATTTTGCCTTTTCATTAACTAAGCCGCCAACCCATTCTAGGTTAGTTTCGTTTTGAGTGAATGACTCAATAAACTTTTTCTTTGGTATGCGTGAGTAATCTACACACAAGGCCATAATTAAACGTTCATGGTTTCTGATACTGCTCACAGTTGTGCGTAAGCTGCCAGCAAGAGCGTCAATCACTTTTTGCGTGAGTTTAAGGCGCATGAACCATTCAGCAACTTCTTCGCGCGAAGAAACTGCTTTTTTAGGGCTTTTAAGCGTTGCTGCTGATTGCGACACTTTGTATAAACTAGCTAGTTTTTCGAAGTGCTCTCGAGCTTCTTCTGGGTCTGGCCCAGTGTCGATTTCTTCTTCCTCTTCGTCATCAGATTCTTCTTTTTTCGCATCAGCACCGCGGTTGACCACTGCAGGGGTTGGAATAACCTCTTCAGCATCAGGGTCGATGAAGCCTGAAATAAGATCCGTAAGGCGCATTTCTTCTGCTTCTACCTTTGCATAGAGAAGCAATAACGTTTCAATCGAACGAGGAAAATGGCCGATGGCAAATAGTACTTGAGATAGTCCTTCCTCAATGCGCTTGGCAATTTTGATCTCACCTTCACGGGTAAGTAGATTTACTGTTCCCATTTCACGCATATACATACGCACAGGATCAGTAGTCCTACCAAATTCGCTGTCTACCGAGGCAAGAGCAGCGGCGGCTTCTTCAGCGAGGTCTTCAGCAGAGGCGGCTGTTTCTGAAACTAATAAAGAATCTTCATCTGGGGCCTGCTCATAGACTTTGATTCCCATGTCATTGATCATACTGATGATATCTTCGATCTGTTCAGGATCGACGATAGAACTTGGTAAATGATCGTTTACTTCTGCATAGGTGAGATAGCCCTGCTCTTTGCCCTTAGCAATAAGGTCTTTGAGGCTATACTCTTGATTTTGCTGTTCTGACTTTGAATCTGGTTCCATTAAGCTACCCGTGAGAAATAACGATTGATCAAACCGCCCATTATATGCAAATGTACAAAATATATATACCCGCCAAATGAGGTGTATATGCATTTAGTGAGCGAATTAACACTGTTTACTACGATAGTATAGACCGGTTAAATACCTACAAGTTTTCCTGTTGGATGATGGCATCTAACTCATTTCTACGTATATCATCCTTGAAACGCTCCATGGTCTGCTTGAACGATAATTCACGATTATCCATGTCTGGCGGATCCCAGATTAACAATTTCTGTAATGATGCATAGCTGTCTTGACCATGGAATCTTTCAACTAAAGCGATAGCACTGATATTGGGATCCGCATCAATTATTTCAAGTAGCTGTATGAATAAATCAATGCCAGGTAAAGATAGTAAATGAGAAAGCTCTTCAACTTGTAAAGCATGCTCTGCTAACGAAGGATCTCTTATCAGTAAGGCAATAGCCAAACGTGTTTTGGTATATTTTAGCGAACGGCTTTGTTTATTGGTGTAGGGCGAGGGTTGAGTGTTATTTTCAATAATAGATGGTTCAACAGAAATCGTGGTACCAACTCGCTCATTCAATTCCTTATACATAAGGTCTCGAAAAACTGTAGGAGGTATTTTAGCAAGCAGGGGTTTGGCTGTGCTGGCAAGTTTCGCACGGCCGTCAGGGGAGGATGTGTCAATGTCTTTAATGAGGTTAGTAAAAAAATATTCTGACAACGACGCAGCATCATTTAAATACTCATTAAACGCCTCTTCACCAAGACTACGAATTAATGAATCTGGATCTTCGCCCTGAGGCATAAATGCAAAGCGGATATTAATACCATCTTTAAATTCAGGCAGCATTTGATCCAACGCTTTCCAGGCTGCATCTCGGCCTGCGCGATCACCATCAAAGCAGAAAATCAGATCTGAACAAAAACGAAGTAAGTTACGAATATTTTGTGCAGTTGTTGCTGTGCCAAGGGTAGCAACGCAATTTCGTATATTATGTTGTGAGAGCGCAACAACATCCATATATCCTTCAACGATAATGAGCTGCTTAACTTTTCCTAAAGCTTGCCTAGCTTCATAAATACCATACAGTGTGTTGCTCTTATGAAATAGCTCCGTCTCAGGGCTGTTCATATATTTCGGCATGGTGTCATCAACCGACCTACCGCCAAAACCTATTGTTCTACCGCGCGAATCTTTAATCGGGAACATTATTCGACTGCGAAATCGGTCGTATGATTTATTTTCAGGTTTTTCAGATAATAAGCCTGTACTAATTAATTCGTTCTGCTTGAATTGGCTTCCAAATGTATTGCTAATATTATTAAACCCTGTGGGTGCGAAGCCAATATTAAATTGTGATGCTATTTCACCTGTAATACCGCGTGATTTTAAATAAGCAATAGCATTTTGGTTAGAGCGTAACTGCTGTTGGTAGTATTTATTCGCTTCGGCAAGAGCTAGGTAAAGTCTGTGATGATCATTCTGGGGAGCATTACCATTTTCGGTTGTTACTTCTAGACCTAATCGATTGGCGAGTACTTCTATTGCTTCAACAAACTGGAGGCCTTCATGCTCGATTAAAAAATTGATAGCAGTGCCGTGTGCGCCACAGCCAAAGCAATGATAAAACTGTTTCTCTGGGCTGACAGTAAATGAAGGTGTTTTTTCGCCATGGAAAGGGCAGCAAGCGGTATATTCTTTACCTTTGTTTTTGAGATCAATATAGCCATTGATCAGATCGACAATGTCTGTCTGATTTAATACTTGATCGATAAAAGGCTGTGGAATCTTTCCAGCCATAGCTAATGTATCTCGGTGAAGGCAGTAGAGTTTCTATGCTGGAAAGCCTACTCGTTGTCGTTGATATGTCAATATAATCAGCTCATTAAGGAGCGTCCTACTGACTATATCTGATGGAGATGTTAATCCAAAAATGTTTGGATATTTTTTAAAGGAACCGGCCAGGGTTTATTTTTTCTTAGGCTTGTAGGTAGTTGGTTAACAGCGGCTAAAGCTATATCACGTGTAGCATAGTTACCAATAACCAATACATAGTAAGTGCTTCCTTTGACCTGTTTGTCAAAGTATGCGTAATTATTTGTTAACTTCTCTTTGCTGATTAAAGACTCAAGCTGTTTAGTGTCTTTAGTGGCAACAACTTGAAGAGTATAGCTTTTTGGGTCAAGCCCTTTTAGCCAGGACTCACCTTTTGTTGTTGAGGTAGAATTGTTAGCTACTTGAGGACTTTTGCTTGCGATCTCTTTTTTTGTGACAACTTCTACAACATCTGGTTTTTTGATTTCAGTAACTTGAGTTTTTTCTAGTGATTTTTCTTTTAAAGCGGGTAACTGTTTTTCATCAGATACTTCGATAGATTCTGACAATAGGGAACCTTCTTTTTGAGGTTCCTCTGCTGATGTTATTAGTGGGACTTTTATCGCCGTAATATCTAGTTTGTCTGTCAGAGCAGATGGTGGGTTAGGTAAAGGCAGTGAGGGTGTTTGTGAAATAGGAGAATCAATAGATTGCTGGACAATTGGTGATAAGGTTGGTTCGTCAGCAAGTGGTTTATCAAGAGGGACTATAACTTCATCAACCTGGTTATTTTTCACATGGTAATTAGCATAAATACCAACACCAATAATCGCTAATATCGAAAGTAAAAATACAGGGACTTTTGGCTTGGGATTGCGGATGGTTATATGTGGATCTAATGCGCTTTCGACAGAGCCTTCTCTACATTGGTTTTGTAAAGTAACAACTGCATTTTCGTGAATCTGTCTGATATTGCCTAATGTTGCCTTATAAATCTCGGTAACATGGGCTTCATCTAATAAAACCTCATCTTCTAATCCAGCAGTTTGCAAACGATGTTCTATGTAGTGCCCAGTTTGTTCTCTGGAAAAAGGACGTACATTTATTTGATAGACCTGTGTACAAGCGGGATTAGAATCTTCAAGTTCAGTAATGGCAATTTTTAAGTTGTTTTCTCCCGCCAATATGAAGCCAAGACTAAGTGGGCACGCCAAGCCTATTCTATGCTTTAAAGTGAATAGTCTATCTAACGTATGTGTGTCAAGAAAGTGAGCATCATCAATAATCAATACGGCATGAGTATGCTCTCTTAAGTAAGTAATGACATAATTTTCGATAGAAAGATCAGCGACTGATGAATGCTCATTAGTGTCAGGAAGCACCCAGCGTTGCTTGATTTTATCTTCAATAAATTCAAAGTCAGTTTCATCGCTAACTCGAAGTGTGCAAAATTGGTATTGCTGATAACCTAATCGCAATACTTTTCGCAGAAAAGTTGTTTTACCTACACCGTCTTCACCTGTGAGCACAATAGTTGTCGCGGGGTTGGTAAGATACTCCATGATAATGTTCGAAGTCATCTCTAGCTGGCTATCGCTATATAGATACACATCATCAGCATGTTCAATGAACGGATGTTCTGTTAAACCTAGCTTGCTTAGATCATCCTCAGTTAATAAGGTGGGGTCAGGTTGTATGTGATCTTCACTCATAAATGCTTCGCAAGGTTGCCTAACAGCTAATTAATTCGTCCGTATTCTATCTGTGCATAACGGTCTGTCATGCCAGCAATATAATCTGCAATCACACGTGCAAATTCATCATTACCGCCAATTTTTTTCCTGGCTAATGCTTTTGACCGGTGTTCATCCGGAAGTAACTCTGGATTACTGTAGAAGTTTGTAAATAAGTTGGAAATAACTTTTTTTGCATTAGCGCTCATCTTATTCACTTGTTCATGCTGATACAAGTTGGCATGTAAGAAAGATTTTAGCTCGGCCATTTGTTTTTTGAGGTTAGAGCTAAAGCCGACAAGTGATGCTTTTGATGAGCGAACATCCTGAATGGTTGTAATTTTATTATGTTCAATATTATTTAAAGTATTATCAATCAGGTCGCAGACTAATTGGTTGATTATGCGTCGGATAGTTTCTTGGGCTTTTCTTTTTTCGGATAAGTCAGAAAATCTTGCATTGACTTCAAAATAATGACGGTCAAAAAGCCCTACCTGTTGAAGTTGCTGGATGGTAATTAAACCAGAGCGTAAACCATCGTCGACATCATGATTGTTATAAGCAATCTCATCTGCAATATTAGTTAGCTGTGCTTCAAGGCTGGGTTGGGTGCGGTCTATAAAACGCTGGCCGATAGGGCCCATGCCTCGAGCATTTTTAATCGAGCAGTGTTTTAGTATGCCTTCACGAGTTTCAAACATTAAATTTAAGCCATCAAAGTCTGGGTATTTCTCTTCTAGAAAATCTACTACTCGTAACGATTGAAGATTGTGCTCAAAACCTCCGTAATTATTCATGCACTTGTGCAATGCGTCTTGACCGGCGTGACCAAAAGCGGTGTGGCCTAAATCATGAGCGAGAGCAATGGCTTCTGTAAGATCTTCGTTGAGGCGTAATGCGCGAGATATTGATCGAGCGATTTGTGCAACTTCGATAGAATGAGTGAGTCGAGTTCGATATAAATCACCTTCGTGATTAATAAACACCTGGGTTTTATATTCTAAACGTCTGAAGGCAGTACTATGAACAATGCGATCTCGGTCGCGTTGATACTCCGTACGTGTTTGGCATGATGGCTCAGAAAATTTTCGGCCCTGTGACTGATCTTGAGTAACTGCATATTCCGCCAGCCCAGCATTAGTGGGTTGAGAACTTGGCGTATGCGCAGTAGTAGCGACCATAGGTTTAAGTGTTGTTATGTAGCTCGGTTAGTGTGTTATGTAACAAATCTTGATCAAATTTGCTTGTCAAAACAGCTTCTCCTATATCCTTTAATAATACAAGATGAAGCTTGCCATCTTTTACCTTCTTATCTATTGCCATCAGCTCAATCATTTTATCAGCTGTTAGTTCTTGAGGTAATTGTGTAGGTAGTTTTGCTGCTGAGATCAAATTAGAGATTTTATTAACATCCTGGCCTGTTAACCAACCAAGTTTTGCTGAGAACTGTGCAGCCACTACCATTCCGCAACCCACGGCTTCGCCGTGTAACCAATTGCCATAGCCCATCCCTGTTTCAATGGCATGACCAAAGGTGTGTCCTAAATTTAATAAAGCACGAAGACCATTTTTTTCGTGTTCATCACTTGCGACTATTTCAGCTTTGCATAGGCATGATTGCTCAACTGCATATTCAATAGCATCGCAGTCAAGTTCTAACAAGCGATCAATATTGTTTTCTAACCAACTAAAGAAAGGTTTTTTCGCGATCAAGCCATACTTAATAACTTCAGCAAGTCCTGCACTTAATTCACGTGCTGGTAATGTGCGTAGAGTGCTGATGTCTGCTAATACACATTGTGGCTGATAGAATGCTCCAATCATGTTTTTCCCCAAAGGGTGATTAACGCCAGTCTTGCCACCAACCGAAGAATCTACCTGGGATAATAATGTTGTTGGTATCTGAATAAAATCTACACCGCGTTGATAGCATGCTGCAGCAAATCCAGTGATATCTCCTACAACACCTCCGCCTAACGCAATCACTGTGACATCACGTGCGCACTTCATTTTTAGAAGCCGGTCAAATATTGTTTCGATGGTTGTTAATGTTTTATAGCTTTCGCCATCCGCTAGAATAATTTTATGGGTTTGTAGATTTTCTAGCGTCGCTAGTAAGCTTTTCATGTAAAGTGGTGCAACAGTATCATTGGAGATAACAACTACTTTTTTACCATTGATATGCGGTTGTAGTAAATTATCTTGTGACAATAAATCTTCACCAATATGAATTGGGTAAGAGCGTGAGCCAAGATCAACTTTTAATGTGCGCATGAGTGTCGAGCTTAAGTAGTAGAATTTTTGATATGTAAAATTATTTGTTCGATGGATGAACTAATACTCTGAGTATCTGTATCAATTATTATATCAGCAATCTTGTTATAGATAGGATTGCGCGTATTGGCTAGTTTCTGAAGTGTAGCATGACGATCTTCGGTTTGAAGCAAAGGACGTTTTTTGTCATGTCTTGTCCTTTTGATCTGTGAATTAACAGAGGCTTTCAGATATACAACGATACTGTTTTGGCTCAATAACATGATATTTTCCGGCAATAGCACTGCTCCACCGCCAGTGGCAATGACTGCATTTTCAACATTAACTAATTCTAGAAGAATTTTTGTTTCGCGTTGCCTAAATCCCTGCTCACCTTCTAATTCAAAAATCGTAGTAATCGCAACACCAGTTCTTTCTTCTAATACTTTGTCACAGTCATAAAACTTCCGACTTAACTTTTTTGCTAAGCGCTTGCCAACTGAAGATTTTCCAGCCCCCATTGGGCCAATTAAGATAACGTTTATAGGCATTTAATTTGCTATAACTAATATTAGAAAAAGTAGGCTATTGTAAACAAAAAAACCCCGCATTTGCGGGGCTTTTGATTAAGCGGATATTGCTAACTAATTTATTGGGTTAGATTGAGTTGTTCATCAATAATTTTTGGTGTGATGAATATTAGTAGCTCTTGTTTGTCTTCAGTAACACTGTCTCTTCTAAACAGCTTGCCAGCAACTGGGATATCACCAAAGAAAGGCACTTTCGTGTAAGACTCAGTATTTTCTTCAACATAAATTCCGCCAAGTACGATAGTTTGACCATTGTTGACTAAAACATTTGAGGTGACTTCGTTGGTATTGATGCTTGGAACACCTGATACGACATCACCAACACTGTCATTTGTGACAGATACTTCCATGTTCACACGGTCATCCGGAGTAATTTGTGGTGTTACTTCTAAAGAAAGCACGGCTTTCTTGAACTCTACATCGGTTGCACCACTTGATGTCTGTGATACGAATGGGATCTCAGTACCAGATTCAATTCTTGCTGTGCTTTGATTAGCTGTAATAATTCTTGGATTCGACATTACTTCAGCTCTACTTTCAGCTTGAGCAGCAGAAAGTTCTAAATTTACTGCATAACCAAAAGGTAGCTTTAGGAAAGAAAGAGCAAACTGCCCGGCTCTCGTTGCTTCGGCTAAAGGTAGGTTAACATTTAATGTATCCTCGATAGGGATAGGGTCGCCTGCCGTTAGAGGTTCCAGTAGGTCAAGATTACCTCCTGTTACATCAGCAACTTTGTTTTGACCTAAATCTCTACCATCAACATTGAATACACCAAATTTTGCGCCCAAGTCTTTACTGAAGTCATCATTGGCAACGACTATTCTTGATTCAATTAACACCTGTTTTACAGGGATGTCTAATCGATCAATCAAACGCCTAATTTCATTTAATTTCAGTGCGGTATCTTGGATAAGTAAAGTATTGGTTCTGTCGTCTACACTTACTTGGCCACGTTCAGATAGAAGAGTATTGTCACCATCTTTGAGAAGGTCAGCTAGATCTGATGCTCTTGCGTAATTGATTTCCATAAATTCAGAGCGTAAAGGGGCTAATTCCTCTACCTGTTGTTGAGATTCCAGTTCTAGTTTTTCTCGTGCTGCTATTTCTTCATTTGGTGCAATATAGAGAACGTTTCCGTTTTCGCGCATACCCAAACCTTTAGTTTTTAGAATAATATCTAGAGCTTGGTCCCAAGGTACATTTTTCAAGCGTAAGGTTAATGCACCTCCTACAGAGTCGCTAACCACTAAATTTAATCCGGTGAAATCTGCAATTAATTGAAGTACAGATCGAACTTCAATGTTCTGGAAGTTTAGTGATAAACGCTCACCTTCATAGGTTTGTTTGCCTCTCGCCTCTACTAGTTCTTCAGGAATTTCTCTTACTTCTAGCACATATAAGTTGTCAGACTGATAGGCTAGATGTTCGTAGTCTACGCCTGGATTTGGTTGAATAACTATTTGAGTATTTTTTCCTTTAGAAGATGATGAAATAAAATTAACCGGCGTTGCAAAGTCTTTTACATCAAAACGTTTTTGTAGTGATGCTGGTAAAGTTGTGTCTTCAAAGCTAACTATAATGTTTCCGCCCTGCTCAACTAAACTTACAGGAGTGTTAGGGTTTGATAGGCTAATTAAAACTCGACCCGAGTTATTATCACCACGTCTAAAGTCAACTAGGCTAATGCTATTTGCCGTATTAGCATATTGAGAACTTCTTGGTAATTTTGTTGTTTGTTGTTGTGCTTGCCCAGCTTGGTTATTGTTGCTAGCAACTACTAAGTCACTTTCACCAATTCTGAGAATATAGTTATTCCCCTGTGCTTTTGTTTGATATTCCTGCAATGAATTCAGATTGACTACTACTCTTGTGCGGCCATTAGACTGAACAGTGTTAATAGTTTTGGCTTGGCCTATATTGACGTCCTGGAAACGATTTTTAACAGCAAGATTGGTGTCTGCAAAATCTAAAGCTATACGTGCTGGGTTGTCAGTAGTAAATGCTAGAGGTTCGTTTGGAGCAGAATCAAATACTAATGTTATTTCAACCTGATTGTCTGGAAGAGCAGCAACCTTAACGTTATTTAGTTGGTTTTCGGCATGAACACCGGCGCTGAAAATTAGTAAGCTTATTCCCGTTAAAAGCATACTAACGAAGCTTTTTATTAAGGGTTTACTATAATTTGAGTAATAGATATCCATGATGCTTACCATTCCATTAAGGTGTTAACGAATCTTGATTGAAGTTCTTGCTTAATCATTATGTTTATATAAAATTTAAGTTATTCGCTTAGAGCAATTGACGAAGATCGTTCTCGCCAACCCCCAAACTCATCGGGGATGATTTCTGCTAATTCAACTTCATCATCAGAAACCGCAATAATTTTTCCATTGTTTTGACCGAGATAATTGCCAGAAAGAACCCTTTGAATTGTATTATCTGGTGTCTTAATTAATGCCCAAGTTTGATTGTCTTGCTGCATCGTGCCGACCATGCGCAATGTATCTAAAGGAAAGCTCTCTAAGTATTCAGGGACTCTGCGACTATCAGGCGTTATGTTTGAAAAGTGTTTAGGAGAAGTCTGGCCAACCTGAGGACGAAAGATACTAGCATCGAATGGGTCGCGTTTATCCGTTTTGTTATAAGCAAAAGTTTTATATGGAATAACTTCTGGTAAAGGTTCAACGCCCTGTTGAGGTCTCGCCTTTACATCTGCTGCCCATGCTTCTAAGTCTGAGGTGCCCTCGGAGCATCCACTTACGGCTAGCAAAAGCATAGATAGTGTTAAAGCATATAAAAGCTTGTAGAGTTTGGTAATCATTCGATTTTTCACTTGTGTTGTCATAGCAAGTATATTTTATTCTTCGTCATCATCTAAATAACGATATGTTTTAGCTGACGCATTCATCGTCATCTTTCCGGTAACATCATTAGGTTCAAGCCTAATATTATGCAATGTTACAATCCTAGGTAATGCTGCTACTTCGCTAGCAAATAATCCAAACTGGTGGTAATCACCATCCATCTCAAGCTCAATAGGTTTTTCAGCATAAAATTCTTTTTCAGACTCATTGCCCGGGCGAAAAAGTTTTACTTCTAGTCCACTTGCTAGAGCAGTTTGAGATATATCAACAATTAATGCTGGGATCTCAGTTTTGCTAGGAAGCTGGCGTAACAAAGTGCCAAACGTTCTGCGCATTTCTTCAAGCTGTGTTTTATGTTCTTCGAGGTTAGCTGCTTTTTTTACTTTTACTTCAAATGTATTTCTTAACTCAGCTTCTTTGGCTTTCGCGACATCAAAATTAGCTAATTGGTCCTTGGTATCGAAATAAAACCCTAGGCCAATAATAAAAGCAGCAAGCAATGCAACCATGAGAACTTTGACGGCTAATGGCGCAGTGCCAATATTATTGAAATCTACATTATTGAGGTCAGAAAATGTCATCTTATAAGTTACTCTTCTTCTAATTCTGCATCAGGATTGGTTTGGGCGAGTTGTAATGAAAAAGAGCTTACTCTTAGTCCATTGTCATCTTCTTCTGTTGATATGACGCTTAGTTTTGGTTTGGTTAACCATTCTGATTCTTCAATATTACGCATATAGGATGAGACACGAGCGTTTGATTCAGCTCTGCCGGAGATATTTATGCTGTTACCAACCTGAGTGAGCTCAGTTAGATGTGCGCTATTTGGTAATGTATTGACCACTTCGTCAAATAAGTGAACGATACCAGGTCGAGTGGCTTGAAGATTTTGAATAACTTCCATACGTTCTACTAATGCACGTCTAGTGGCATCCAGTTTTTGTATTTCTTTTATTTTCTCATCGAGTATCACTATTTCATTTGATAAGTAGGCGTTACGTTTTTCTTGCCCTTTGATTTTTGCATCAACTTGAAAGTGTACTAATAAGACAGCAAGAACAGCGACAGCTGCACCTGCTCCCAACATAACAAAGAACTCTTGTTGTTTTTCTTTGCGCTGTGATTCGCGCCACGGGAGTAAATTAATTTTAGCCATGATGTTTAATCAAATGCCCTCAATGCAAGGCCGCAAGCAATCAGCAATGCCGGGGCATCGTTGCCTAGGGCTTGAGGATTAACTTTGGGTCCTAGCGAAACATGTGTAAATGGATTGGCAGTCGATACAGAAATGCCTAATTCAGTTTGTATTCTTTCATCTAACCCCGGGATTGATGCACAGCCACCTGCTAAAACAATATGGTCAACAGTAGAATGCTGACTAGCAGAATAGAAAAATTGCAAGAATCGATTTGCTTGTTGAGCAGCGGTTAATTTAAATGGTTCAAGTAAGTCTGTAATGTAGTTATCTGGTAGACCACCTTCCTTCTTTGCAAGGCCGGCCTCTTCGTATGTAAGCCCATACTGATGCATGATCTCTTCAGTCAACTGTTTACCACCAAAAGGTTGTTCACGTGTGTATATCATGGTGCCGTTCTGCATGACGTTTAAGCTAGTCATGGTGGAGCCAATATCGAGGAGGCCTACGGTCTTATCGATTCCTTGATCAGGTACCTGGTCTGAAAGAAGTGGATAAACGCTTTCAATTGCATAGGCTTCAACATCAACAACAACAGGGGTTAAACCTGCGACTTCTGATGCCGCCACTCGCATTTCAACATTCTCACTGCGTGAAGCAGCCAGCAATACATCAACGGTTTCTGGGTTGCCTTCAGTAGGACCTAATACGTTAAAATCTAGGTTGACCTCTTCCAGTGCATAAGGAATGTACTGATCAGCCTCAATTTGAATCTGGCCTTCCATTTCTGCGTCAGATAAAGAAGAAGGCATTGTGATAACTTTAGTAATAACGGCGGAACCTGCCACGGCCAGTGTGCATTTTTTAGCCTTAGTTCCTGTTCGCTTGAGCACTTTTCGTATAGAGTCGCCGACCGCGTCAACATCTGAAATCACTTTTTCAGTGATACAGTTAGCAGGTAGGGGTTCTACACCGTAATGTTCTACTCGGTATCCTGAGCCACTGTGAGATAGCTCTAATACCTTCACTGAGGTTGAGCTAATATCGATACCAATGACTGGATTTTTTCGCGAAGTAAATGGAAGCACGTTTAGTTTCCGTTAGTTATTTAGTCTAGTTGTATTATTTTTAAAATTATAAGCCGAACTCTATAACAAGATGTGAGTTTTTGACAATTAAGTTAATCGAGAACTCTTTCATTCGTTTCTTGCCTTAGATTCGTAACTTACAGAATTAATAACATTTTAATCATATGTCATTGAATATAAAGTTGTTTAAGCTAGGTTTTATCGGATTAATCGTTATGTCCGTCGCAGTCACGGCGATTTTGTCGACTGTGTACCTAATTTATTCTCCTCAACTTCCTCCAGTTGACTCCTTAAAAGATGTAAAACTACAAACACCTTTGAAGGTTTTTAGCCGTGAGGGCAAATTAATTGCACTGTTTGGAGAGAAGCGTCGAATTCCTCTTACGTATCAGGAACTCCCTCAAACAATGGTCGATGCCTTTTTGGCTGCTGAGGATGATCGATTCTTTGAACATCCTGGCGTTGATTACCAAGGTCTACTAAGAGCGGTGATAAATCTAGTCATCACCGGACAAAAGGCACAGGGTGGCAGCACGATTACCATGCAGCTGGCACGTAACTTCTTCCTAACACCAGAAAGAACCTATACGCGAAAAATTAAAGAAATAATGCTAGCGCTACGTATTGAGGATGAATTAACTAAACAGGAAATCCTCGAGCTTTATCTGAATAAAATTTATTTGGGTCAACGTGCCTACGGAGTTGGTGCAGCAGCAGAAGTGTATTATGGAAAGACTGCTTCTGAGCTGTCTTTAGATCAAGTGGCCATGATTGCCGGTTTGCCCAAAGCTCCTTCAAGATTTAACCCCATAAGTAACACAGAGCGAGCCACTGTGCGCAGAGATTATGTCCTCGGTCGTATGCTTGAGCTTAACAAGATAACTGAGGAAGATTATAAAGTAGCCATATCTACACCGGTCGAAGCGAAGCGTTATGCGGTTAACTTAGAGGTCGATGCACCTTATATAGGCGAAATGGTGAGAGCGCATATGACTGACTTATATGGAGATGAAGCCTACTCGGCTGGCTATAACGTTTACACTACGATTGAATCGAGTAAACAACAAGCAGCGGTTGATGCGATTCAGAGCGGCATTATGGCGTATGACCTACGCCATGGTTATCGGGGGCCAGAAGGCAGTATTCCTGTGGATAAGCTGACTGAGGTTGAGGTCGTTACAGAATTAGTTGCAAAAATGCCCACTATTGCAAAGCTGCAGCCCGGTGTTGTGACTCAGGTAAATGAAAAGACTGCCATCGTGTCACTGTCTAAAGAAATTATTCAGCTAGATATTGCAGCAGTGAAATGGGCTAGAAAATACAAATCACAAAATAGTCTGGGTCCGGAAATAAAGAAAGTTACAGATGTATTAAAAGTCGGTGACATCATCCGAGTTGTAGATACAGCTAAAGGTTGGCAACTGCGTCAAATTCCGAAGGCATCAAGTGCACTTGTATCCTTGAACCCTGAAGATGGCTCAATTGCCGCATTAATGGGTGGTTTTGATTTCTATGCCAGTAAATTTAATCGTGCTACTCAGGCAAAGCGGCAGCCAGGTTCAGCATTTAAACCCTTCATATATTCTGCTGCGATAGAAGCAGGATTTACACCCGCTAGTGTGATTAACGATGCGCCTGTTGTCTTTGAAGATTCAGCAACAGAAAACTCATGGCGGCCACAAAATTATTCAGGCAAGTTTTTTGGTCCAACGAGAGTGCGGTTGGCGCTGACAAAATCTAGGAACATGGTATCTATTCGTTTATTGCGAGATATCGGCCGGAAATTTACACGTGAACATGCGAGTAAATTTGGTTTTGATGCTGAAAAATTACCTAAAGATTTAACACTTGCGCTAGGAAGCGGAGCCGTTACGCCTCTAACGCTAGCTAATGCCTATGCGGTATTAGCCAATGGAGGTTATAAAGTAGATGCATACTTTATTGACCGGATTGAAGGTCCAGATGAGGAAGTATTATTTATGGCTAACCCTGCACGGGTATGTGACCAAGAGTGCACCAGACTAGCTAAAGAGATTTCAATGCATGCCGTTGAGATGGCGGAATTGGGACTAACAGATCCAGATAACTTAGAAAGTGCAGAGATTCGTGTTGCACCAAGAGTGCTTTCTGAGATGAATGCATATCAAATGGATAGCATGCTTAAAGATGTGATTAAGTTCGGCACCGGCCGACGCGCATTAGCGCTTAATCGTAATGATATCGTGGGTAAGACAGGTACAACCAATGACCAGCATGATGCCTGGTTTGCTGGTTATCATCCTAATTTGGCAACAGTTGTGTGGTTTGGCTTTGATGAAAATAAACCATTGGGTCGTGGCGAAGTCGGTGGTGTTGCTGCGTTACCAATCTGGATTGATTATATGCGTGTTGGTTTACAAGGAGAACCACAAATTCAACGCGAACTACCAAAAGATATGGTGATCTTAAAAGTAGACCCAGAAACAGGCTCAATTGTTGATCAGGATAGTGGTTTTGGCATAGAAGAGGCATTCCATATTGATCAAGTACCTGGTTTAGAGTTTGCAGCACCTAGGTCGATTAATGTCGATCATGGCAATGTGGATCCTAATCAGAGCCGCCCCGGAAATTTACCCGAGCAACTTTTTTAGCCTTAGTCTGGTAGCTAGCCTTTATTAAGTGACGCGCTATATTGATGCACATAATCGACTAAGGCTTTAACCTTTTCGGGCTGTATTGCTGGGTGAATTCCATGGCCTAGATTAAATATATGGCCAGTATTCTGTCCGTAGTCGTCTAACACTTTCCTCGCGTGTTGTTTAATTGAATCTTCCGAACTATAAAGAATGGATGGATCAAGGTTGCCTTGAAGCGCGACTTTATTACCAACAATCCGGCGGGCATCACCGATATTAATCGTCCAATCCAGCCCAACGCCATTGGCACCTGAATTGGCCAAATCAGCAAGCGAGTGATTAGCGCCCTTTGAAAATAAAGTCACCGGAATAGTGCTTCCATCGTAACTACGATGTAACTGTTCCACAATACGGGTCATCGAGCTTAGTGAGAATTGACGATAGTCTTCGGGAGTTAATGCTCCACCCCAGGTATCAAAGATCATCACTGCTTGGGCACCCGCCTCAATTTGTGCGTTGAGATAAGTCGCCACGCTGTCGCTTAAGATATCGAGTAATTTTTGCATATCCTCAGGACGGTCATAGAGCATCCCCTTGACCTTGCTGAAATCCTTAGAAGAACCACCTTCAACCATATAAGTTGCAAGGGTCCATGGACTGCCAGAAAAGCCGATTAGGGGGACTCGGCCATCCAGTTCTTTTCTAATTAATGAAACAGCATCGGTGACGTAACGCAGCTCTCCAGTAGGGTCAGGCACAGAAAGTTTATCGATATCGCTACGGCTTCTTACGGGGTTGCTAAAAGTAGGGCCATCGCCTTCTTTGAATTCTAAACCGAGTCCCATAGCGTCGGGGATAGTTAAGATATCTGAAAATAAGATAGCCGCGTCTAATTCAAAACGTTCCAGAGGTTGCATAGTGACTTCACAGGCAAGTTCTGGAGTTTTACATAGCGTAAGAAAATCTCCCGCCTTTTGTCGAGTTGCACGATATTCGGGTAGATATCTGCCTGCTTGGCGCATGATCCAAATAGGTGTTTTATCGACAGGTTGACGCAAAAGCGCGCGGATGAATCGATCATTCTTTAGTGGAGGCATGAGAGACGTATCTAGTGGTTAATGGCTATCAAGTGAGACTGAAAGCGTAGCCGAAGATGACCGGTATGCGAAGCAATATTTTTAACTAGACAACTTCGCTTTGATTAGCTTGCTAACCTGGCTCATGTCGGCCCGGCCTTGCATTTGCGGTTTGAGTATCGCCATCACTGCTCCCATGTCTTTCATGGATGAAGCCGATGTTTGGCTGACAGCTTGAGAGATCAACTGAGACACTTCGTCATTACTTAAAGCCTGTGGTAGATAATCAATAATGATCGCTAGTTCAGATTTCTCTTTATCAGCGAGATCATTTCTGTCAGCTTTCTCGTATTGATCAATGGATTCACGGCGCTGCTTAGCCATTTTATCCAGAATTCCAAGAAGGTCCTGATCATTCAGCTCGGTGCGGGTATCGACTTCAACTTGTTTGACGGCGGATAGGATCAAGCGAATGGTCCCGAGACGTTCTTTATCACCTGATTTCATGGCAGATTTCATTTCTGCCACGATCTGTTCTTTCAGTGAACTAGAGTCAGTCACTTAATATAAACGTCTACGCTTAAGTGTTGTACGAAAAACGCGCTTAAGGTTACGTTTTACTGCCGCTGCAGCTTTACGTTTACGCACAGCTGTTGGCTTTTCATAGAATTCTCTACGGCGAACTTCTGTTAGTACGCCCGCTTTTTCGCAAGATCTGCGAAATCGGCGCAAAGCCACATCAAATGGCTCATTTTCTTTTACTCGTACTCCAGGCATAAATCCTCGTTACTATTGTGATGAATTGACAAAAAGACGGTGGATTATAATTGCGCTATGCTCGATTACAACTATAAAACTGACTTTTTCAACACTTTTCCACAAGGAAGTGCAAAAAATCTTATGAAAGTGCTCGGAATTGAGTCCTCATGTGACGAAACTGGTGTGGCAATTATTGATGAGAGCGGAAATATCCTCTCCGAAAGATTATATAGCCAAATCGAACTTCATGCGGAATATGGCGGGGTAGTCCCGGAATTAGCCTCGCGTGACCATATTCGTAAGATCACTCCCCTATTAAAAGAAACGCTAAATCAAGCAGATTTAGCTCTAGATGAGCTAGATGCTATTGCCTATACCGCTGGACCTGGTTTAGTCGGGGCCTTATTTGTCGGGGCATCCGTCGGGCAATCGATTGCTTGGTCATTAGATATCCCCTCGATACCCGTTCACCATATGGAAGCGCATTTACTTGTGCCTTTTTTAGATCAATACCAAGGGCTGAGCTTTCCGTTCTTATGTCTGCTTGTGTCAGGTGGCCATACGATGATTGTGCAGGCCAATGCATTGGGAGATTACGTGGTATTAGGTCAAAGTCGTGATGATGCGGTTGGCGAAGCATTTGATAAAGTCGCCAAACAGTTGGAACTAGGGTACCCCGGTGGACCTGCAATAGAGAAATTGGCAAAAGAATCTATATCCAAAAGAGATGATTTTCCAAGACCCATGAAAGATCATCCAAGTTTGGATTTTAGCTTTAGCGGATTAAAGACACACACATTATTAGAATACAAAAAAACAAAACAAACACATGAAGAGAAAGCAGACATTGCCCATGCATTTCAACAGGCGGTAACAGATACATTGTTTACTAAATGTCAAAAAGCGATTGAACAAACAGGCTTAGATACATTGGTCGTTGCAGGCGGTGTTAGTGCTAACCGCAGTTTACGTAAAAACTTTCAGCAGCTGGAACATGCAAATGTCATTTTCCCAGACATGAAGTTATGTACTGATAACGGAGTGATGATTGCCTATGCTGGCCTGCAATATGCATTGGCTGGAGAATTTGCGGGGACTGACGAAATAAGAGTATATCCGCGCTGGTCGTTGCAGCAATGAAATTTAAAACTATTTTTTTGGGCCGATTTTAGATTCTTTACCATTAAGCAAATTTTTAATATTTGATTGATGACGCCATATTACTAGCATGGCGATAGCGCCAGAGAGATAAATAACAATGGCTTGCAGTTGCATGAAATAAGCAGCGATAGGAAGCAAAGCAGTAGCAACTAGAGCAGCTAAAGAAGAATACCCTGTTAACTTTGCCGTACTAATCCAGGTTGCCATCCAAATTACAGCAAGTACCCAGTTAATACCTAGCAGCACACCTAATGTTGTCGCAACACCTTTGCCTCCGCGGAACTGGTAGTAGATTGGATACATATGACCAATAGTTGCAGCCATGCCCATTAAGCATAGTACAAACAATTCAAAGCCTAAGCTGCGTGCGATTAAAAGTGGAATAAGTCCTTTCAGTAAGTCGCCTACCAAAGTAAAAGCTGCGGCTTTTTTGCTACCAGTACGCAACATATTTGTTGCGCCAGGGTTACCTGAGCCTAGGCTACGAGGGTCAGGTAATTTTAATAATCGTGCAATTAAAATAGAACTAGAGATAGATCCTGCCAAATACGCAAGTATGATGCTGAGTCCGTAGATAACTTGTGAATCCATTAAAATTAAATTCTTTTAGGCTAGTGACTTAGGAAATAGAAGTGGCAGAAGACATATTATTACTTACCGGCTGGGGTGCAACGTGCACAGCATGGGAGCCGATTATTCCAGCATTAACTGATGGTTGCCAGATAAATTGCGTCATACCAAGTTGGCATGAGAATTCAAAAATACAAGGTTCTTTAAGTGATGTTGAATGCTATGTTGAAAAATTAGCAGCAACAATATCAGTGCCTACAGATATAGTGGCTTGGTCGATGGGCGGATTATTAGCAATAAAATTAGCTTCTCGCTTCCCTCAGTTGGTTAAGAATATTTGTTTTATATCGTCTGTGCCAATGTTTGTTAGTGAAAATAATGAAAATGCAGGCATTGATTACCAATGGTTTACTCAATTTATCAATCAATACCGTGCGCAACCATTGGTAACGCTAAAAAAGTTTTTAACTTTGCAGGTGAAAAACGATGCATCGGTGAGAGACTGCTTACGGTTTCTCAAAAAGTCATGTGATTTTGAGCGTTACGATTTAATAGAGTGTGGTTATGGCTTAAACCTACTTCAACTAGATTTGTCAGAAGAATTAAAAAGACTAAAATGTAAAACTTTTTTTATTCATGGATCATTCGATGCAGTAGTAAATTTAAACTCCGCTAAGCATGCGGCGTATATTTCTAATTCACCGCTGTCTACAATTTCCGATGCTGGTCATACGCCACACATCTCTCAACCAGATGAAGTTGCACGTATCATTAAATCTTACCTATATTAATCAATGAAAGTTTCTCGCGAAAAAGTTAAAACATCTTTTGCTAAGGCAGCAACTTCATATAATGAAGCGGCTGTAGTACAAAAAGAAATTCTTGTTCGTTTGTTAGAGAAATTAAAACTGTTGCAGCGCGACCCTGTCGATGTACTGTTGGATATCGGTAGCGGCACAGGCTTAGCCAGTGAATTGTTGCGTGAGTACTATGGTGATAGTGCATATTACGCGATAGATTTTGCATGGCCAATGTTGGCATGGGCTAAAAATGATTCTAAAGTGAATCAGCAGTATGCAGTCTGTGGTGATGCTGAAGCACTACCATTCCAAAATAATTCATTAGACATTATTTTTTCAGCGTCGACCTTTCAATGGTGTAACGATATCGGTGCTGTTTTTCAGGAAAGTTGTCGTACGCTCAAAGATCAGGGCTTGTTACTCTTCTCAACCTTTGGTCCGGACACATTAAAAGAATTGCGACATTGCTTTGCCCTGGTGGATGATCATTCACATGTCAGTTCATTTATAGATATACAGTCGCTAGGCGATGGACTGTTGGCTAGCGGGTTTGGGTCGCCGGTGATGGAATCGGAAATAATTACGGTTGAGTATTCTGACCCCATGCAATTATTGAGAGATCTTCAAGAAACGGGTGCAACAAATCATTTAGAACAACGTGCGCGTGGATTGATGACTAAACAACGTTTAAATAGTGTTTTGGAAGAGTACAAAAAGTTTGTGTTACCTAATGGTAAATACCCAGCTAGTTATGAGGTCATTTATGGGCATGGTTGGAAGCAGCCAACGACTCAAAATAGTGCAGATGAGTGGAAGCCACTGCTATTTAAGTGATTCATTTAGTCTTAAAATGATGATGGATTTGGTGCTGATCAAAATAAGTGCAATTTGATCGACAAAAAAGCACCGAATATCACAGAGGTTGAAATTTATACAATATTTAACATGATTTAGATCAATTGGGCTTAAACAAGCATGAAATATCCATAAGAGTAGCTATGAATTTCATATCAATAATTGCTAATATTCGCGGATAAGTATTCACTGTAATTGAGTGATCTAAATACGAATTAATTTCTGCCCATGAAATCAGTAATCAAAGTCGTCCGCTAGTATGGGATCGGGAGCTAACAATAATTCCCTCTCTACTTTTGTAGTGACGCCAAATTGTTCCATGACATGGCAGGAAAATAAGATTTTCGTTGCGAGTTTAGCGGTTGTGTCCTTTAGTATTGCGGGTGGTTTTGCCTTGCATGGGCTATGGTTGATCCTTCCCTTTGCTGGTTTAGAGATGATGATGTTAACGGGGATACTGTACTGGAGCAGTCTACGGGCTACACGGTGTGAAGTAATATCGATTGATGCCGACAACATAAGCGTTGAGGTCGGTCGAAACAAAATGCGACATGTGCATAGTTTTCAGCGTGCTTGGACTCGCGTAGAAGTGCGTCCAGCGGCTCGTCCTCACTGGCAAAGTCGATTAGTGATGAGATCAAAAGGGAAAGAATTAGAAATAGGCGCTTGTCTCAACGACGAAGAACGTCAGAGTTTGGCGGCATCTATTAATAAAGCGCTTTTGCCATCAGTTTAGAAAGATTTATTTATATAGGGAGTATTAATGATGAGTGGTAATAACTGGCTTAAATGGCTATCAGCCGTTAGCGGTATGTTTGCTGCAATGGGAGTTGCGAATGCCGGACAGCCAATCAATATGCCTGTCGGTGTGACGGATATCAGTGCCGATGTCTACGATATGCACATGATTGGATTTTGGTTGTGTGTGTGGATTGCAGTGCTAGTATTTGGAGTTATGTTCTACTCAATTTTCGCTCACCGAAAATCTAAAGGCTTCACGCCAGCCACATTCCATGAGAGCACAACAGTAGAAGCAATCTGGACTACCATCCCATTCATTATTCTGATTGCGCTTGCTATCCCAGCAACAACAACACTCGTTGCCATGGAAGATACTAGTGATTATGACCTGACTGTAAAAATTACAGGTTATCAATGGTTATGGCACTACGAATACATCGACGAAGGTGTTGATTTTTATAGTGTGCTCAAGACGCCTCGCGACCAAATAAATGGTGCTGCCCCTAAAACTGAAAACTACTTATTAGAAGTAGATAAAGAGTTAGTTTTACCAGTGGGTAAAAAAGTTCGCTTTTTGATTACAGCTAACGATGTAAATCATGCTTGGTGGGTTCCTGATCTTGCTGTTAAGAAAGACGCAATCCCAGGATTCATTAATGAAGCATGGGCAAAAATAAATACTGTGGGCACTTACCGAGGTCAATGTGCAGAGTTATGTGGCCGAGATCATGGATTTATGCCAATTGTGGTTCGTGCAGTAGAGCAGGCTGAGTTTGATCAGTTTCTTGCTAACAACACGACCTTGGAAAAAGATGGCGCAGAATACGCGGCTGTAACTCAGTAATCTGAGTCTAGCCTAATGAATTCAAGATTTTTATTTAATGTTACAAACCTAAGGAGTACATAATGAGTACGGTTGCTACCGACGATCATCATGATGATCACCAGGAAAGTCCTTATTCGATAAAGCGTTGGTTATTTACAACTAACCACAAAGACATAGGTACATTGTATCTATGGTTCTCATTTATCATGTTTTTAATTGGCGGCGTAATGGCGTTGGTTATTCGAACAGAATTGTTCGAGCCAGGTTTACAGTTTGTAGATCCGCAATTCTTCAACTCAATGACTACCATGCATGCGATCATGATGATCTTCGGTGTGGTGATGCCAGCCTTTACAGGTTTGGCTAACTGGTTAATTCCAATGATGGTCGGTGCGACAGATATGGCACTTCCTCGTATGAATAACTGGAGTTTCTGGATTCTACCTTTTGCATTCGCCATGATGTTGTCGACATTATTCATGGACGGTGGTGGTCCTGCAGGTGGGTGGACACTATATCCACCATTAGTACTTCAAACAGGGGATGCTTTTCCATTTGTAATCTTATCTATGCACTTCATGGGGTTATCTTCAATTATGGGAGCAATTAACGTGATTGCTACTATATTGAATATGCGTGCGCCAGGTATGACATTAATGAAAATGCCTCTGTTCGTATGGACTTGGTTAATTACTGCATACCTTCTTATTGCTGTCATGCCAGTACTTGCAGGCGGCATTACGATGCTACTGACTGATAAGTTCTTTGAGACTAGCTTCTTTAATGCGGCTGGTGGTGGTGACCCAGTCATGTTCCAGCATATTTTCTGGTTCTTTGGTCATCCTGAAGTGTACATTTTGATTTTGCCATCCTTTGGCGTGGTCTCAAGTATCATTCCAACCTTTGCGCGTAAGCCTCTATTTGGTTATGCATCGATGGTATATGCGACAGGTTCAATTGCATTCTTATCATTCATCGTATGGGCTCACCACATGTTTACTGTAGGCATGCCATTAGCAGGCGAGCTGTTCTTTATGTTCGCGACCATGCTGATTGCAGTGCCAACCGGTGTGAAAGTGTTTAACTGGATCGCTACTATGTGGCGTGGCTCAATGACATTCGAGACACCGATGCTATTTGCACTTGGTTTTATCGTTATGTTCTCAATCGGTGGTTTCTCAGGATTAATGCTTGCATTAGCACCGGTTGATTTCCAATACCATGATACTTACTTCGTAGTTGCTCACTTCCACTATGTATTAGTACCAGGTTCAATCTTCGCGATTATCGCGGCGGTTTACTACTGGTTGCCAAAGTGGTGTGGAAATATGTATAGCGAAGGTCTAGGTAAAACACACTTCTGGTTATCTACTATTTTTGTCAACCTAACTTTCTTCCCAATGCACTTTGTTGGTTTAGCGGGCATGCCTAGACGTATTCCAGACTATGCATTGCAGTTCTCTGACTACAATATGTTAGCGACTGTCGGGGCATTTGGATTTGGTTTCGCACAACTACTATTCTTATACGTAGTAATTAAAGCGATACGTAGTGGCGATAAAGCAACTAGTCAGGTATGGGAGAATGCTGAAGGTCTAGAATGGACATTAGCTTCACCGGCTCCTTACCATAGTTTTGTTACTCCGCCAGTCATCAAGTAATAGAGCTTAAGCTAAGCAATGGACGCTAAACAAAAACAGCAAAAGGCAGCCAACAAAACAGTAGCAATACTGGCGTTGGTTGCCGCTGTTATTTATGTTGGATTTTACTTTTTAGTTAGCAACACATAAGCAGTCCATGGATAAGCCAGCTAATAACCCAAAAAATATTGTTACTAAGCTAGCATTAGTGTCTGTATGTATGTTTGGTTTCGGCTATGTATTGGTACCTTTGTATGACGTGTTCTGTGATTTGACAGGGCTGCGTTTCACACAAGAATCTAATGAATTGGTATCACAAGAGATACAAGAGGATACAACTCGCCTAGTCACAGTTGAGTTTGACGTTTCTTTAAATGAATCTATGCCGTGGGAAGTAAGACCAGCAGTGAGTAAACTTCAGGTACATCCAGGTCGTGTTTACACAACAAATTACATTGCAAGAAATGAAACTCAATCAGCAATGGTTGGACAAGCTGTACCGAGCGTCACTCCGTACGTAGCGAATAGACATTTGGTAAAGACAGAATGTTTCTGCTTTGAGAACCAGCCTATCGATGCAGGGAAGGAAGTTGAAATGGCGTTGAGTTTTATGATCAACCCTAAATTGCCGAAAGATGTAAAAGTGGTAACACTGTCGTATACATTTTTTGATATCACACAAAATAAAAGTCTGAATAAAATAGATTCAGCAGATTTAAATAAATTAGATTCAATAGAATCTGTAATAGCATTTAATTGAGGATTAAATCATGGCACACGCTGATAATTCATATTACATCCCACACGGGAGTCATTGGCCAATCGTAGGCTCTATAGGTGTATGTACGCTTATGGTGGGTTTCGCCAACTTTTTAAATAACGTTTCGTGGGGATCGCCAATGATGATGGCGGGTCTTGCGATTGTTCTATTTATGGTGTTCGGTTGGTTTGGCACAGTTATTAAGGAAAATCAAAAAGGCATGTATAGCATGCAAGTCGATATGTCATTTAGATGGGGTATGTTCTGGTTTATTTTTTCTGAAGTGATGTTCTTTGCTGCCTTCTTTGGCGCACTATTTTATGCAAGACAATATTCGCTTCCTTGGTTGAGTGGTGAAGGTAGCGGAATTACAACTAACGCATTTTTATGGGGCGGATATGAAGGTTCTTGGCCAAACCAAGCTAATGGTCCAGGTAATATAGGTGGGGATTACACAACTATCGGTCCATGGGGGCTACCTGCTATTAATACAGCATTGTTACTTAGTAGTGGTGTGACTTTAACATGGGCGCACCATGCACTTAAGGCTAATCATCGTGGCCAATTAATTCTAGGGTTATTCTTAACCGTGCTGCTAGGTGTGATATTCATGTTTGTTCAGGCTTTTGAGTATATTCATGCTTATCAGGATCTGGGCTTAACATTGGGTTCAGGAATTTATGGAACAACGTTCTTTATGTTGACTGGATTCCACGGTTTCCACGTAACCATTGGGGCAATAATTTTGGCGGTTATTATGTTCAGGTGTATGACGGGACACTTTACCCCAGAAAGACACTTCGCGTTCGAAGCAGCTGCTTGGTATTGGCACTTCGTTGACGTTGTATGGCTAGGCTTATTTATATTTGTATATGTAATTTAAGCGCTAAGCTTGTTTTAGAAAAAGGCGCCTATTGGGCGCCTTTTTCATTTAAGGAATCAAAAACTTTAAGAAGTGTGGTTATATCCAGCCTAGATATTTGCTGATAATGATGATGATAAAAGCGAATACTGATAGCCCAATACGATAAGTTAAGGCTTTAACAGTTTTATCGTTAGATTCTTTAGACGATAACAGATGGAATAGAGCAGAGGCTAAACTTCCAACAATGAGTAGGAACAGTATTACAATAAAAATTTTAATTAGCATAGCAGGCTCTAAATATATGAATTGGTATGGTAAGTATAACGGGCATTGTCAATAAATGCCTTTATCACAAAGATATACAGGACGGTTCTGGCTTGTACAGATCTTCACGGTTGTTGTATTAAGTTTATTCGTTATTCTTGGTACTTGGCAGTTAGGCCGAGGAAATGTAAAACAAGAAATTGAATATGCTATTGATGACCAGCAGGTAGGAATTAATTCTATTAGCTTGCCACTTAGAGATCTTGAAAGCTGGCGTTATAAGAAAGTTAAATTAACTGGGACATATAAGGTAGAAAAACAATTTTTACTGGATAACCAAGTTAGAGATGGATCGACGGGTTACAGTGTATTAACTCCACTATATGTCGAAGAATTTAAAAGCTGGGTGTTAGTGGATAGAGGTTGGATTGCTCAGGGGCCAAGTCGTAACCAACTTCCAGTAGTCGCTTTTCATGGTGAGCCAATGACTACTATAGCAGGGAATATTTATGTTCCATATGATAAAGCTTATAGTTTAGGGGGTATCGCTGACGGAGAAGATTCAAGTTGGCCAAGAAGAATTCAATTTGTAGATTATGAGCAATTGGCGACCCGCCTAGGGGAAACGCTGCAACCCTTTACACTGAGGTTAGATTCAGAAGAGTTAAATGGTTACAGAAGAGATTGGGCAGCAAATAATCTGTCATCAGAAAAACATTATGGCTACGCATTTCAATGGTACTCCATGGCGTTTGCAGTTGTAGTTTTATGGTGGCTTTATAGTATTAGACCTTTGGTGAAAAAGAATGAAAACTGAAAATTCAAAATTATCTGGTTATTTATTAATTGGCGTATTTGTTGTCCCACTTTTGATTGCTATTGCAATGTATTCAATGCGTGATTATTTGCCGACAACTAAATCAGTATCACGCGGAGAGTTAATTCATCCAGCTGAGCCCATAAAAATGCTTGAGGTCCAGTTGTCATCAAATGACACTATTGGCCTTCAAGGTTTTACAGGTAAATGGACCTACCTTGTGTATTCGCCAAATGGATGTGACTTGCAATGCGAAGCGTCGCTATTCAAGTTGCGGCAAACTAAAAAAGCTACCGGTAGAGAAACAAATCGCATTCAATCTGCGTTGTTAACCGACGTGAGTAAGGTCGCTCCAGAAATTCTTGATCGTAACCAACGCACTCGAGTTGGCCGTTTACTTAAACTTGAACTTGAAAGTGAACCTGGCAAGCAAAAACAATTTGAGGACGGAGTAATTTACCTTATCGATCCAAATGGCAATCTAATGATGAAGTATGACAGTGCAACAACATCAAGAGGAATGCTTAAGGACATTAAGAAGTTGTTAAAAATTTCTAATATTGGATAGACATTAATGAGTAAAGCATTTCGAAACATTGTATTAGTTACTTTATTACTAACCTTTGTCGTAGTTGTACTGGGCGCTTATGTGCGCTTGTCCGATGCAGGTTTGGGCTGTCCTGATTGGCCAGGGTGTTACGGACATATCATAGGTGTGCCTGATACTGATACAGAGCTGGCCCACGCAAATACTAATTTTGATCGTGCGGTTGAAGCACCAAAAGCTTGGAAAGAAATGATTCACCGCTATTTTGCGGGGACTTTGGGGCTTTTAATTTTTGCGATATCAATTTTTCTCTTTAGAAAAGATAAGCATGGTGAGCGACATGTGTTAGCCGGCGTGATACTGGCCTGCACATTATTATTTCAAGCGCTGTTAGGTATGTGGACAGTGACATTACAACTAAAACCTTTGATAGTGATGGGGCATCTGTTGGGAGGATTCACTTTATTCAATCTGGTCGCCTGGCAATTTCTTCGTACAACATCATGGACACCAAAGATAGATCCTGGCCTAGCGAAATCGTTATTTAATTTTGCCTTAGTAGTGTTGCTAATTCTAATCGGGCAGATTGCACTAGGCGGATGGGTGAGTTCAAACTACGCGGCATTAGCCTGTGTTGATTTTCCAAAATGCCAACAGTCGTGGTGGCCAACCATGGACTTTAAGGATGCTTTCGTTCTATGGAGAGGGTTAGGCATTGATTATGAATTTGGTGTGCTCGACCATCCCGCGCGTGTGGCAATTCATTATGTGCATAGAATGGGCGCTGTCGTGGCAACACTGGCTATAGTTATTTATGCGACGCGATTATTGAAGCATACCGATGCGCAACAACTGCTCAAAACAAATGCCATGGTAATGATGGGATTGTTATTAGTACAGCTGTGTTTAGGTATCTCAAATGTTGTCTTCAAGCTGCCATTAGGCATTGCCGTGTTACATAATGGTGTGGCGCTATTATTGCTATTTAGCCTTGTAGCCAGTGTATATATGCTAAGATCCGCGCGCATTAGTCATTAGCTTCCACCAATTTATTAATATGCCTTCAAAGTCACCTTCCTCTTCCTCATCAATCAGTGCTGCACTCGGTCCATTGAGTCGTTGGCAAGACTACCTAGAGCTATGTAAGCCAAAAGTGGTTGCTTTGATGGTGTTTACTGCAATTGTGGGCATGTTAATGGCAGATCCCGGCAATGTTGCATTAGAAACGTTCATTTACGCGACTTTAGGCATAGGATTGGTGGCCAGTTCTGCGGCAGCGATTAACCATGTGGCAGACAGCCGTATCGATGCGGCTATGGATAGAACTAAATTACGCCCATTACCTTCAGGATCGTTGAGTAAGGCGTCTGTATTAGCTTTTGCTGGCATTATCGGTGTGATTGGCATGGCGATATTAATCGTCAAGATTAATATGATTACTGCAGTACTGACATTTGCATCGCTAGTTGGCTATGCTGTTATTTACACAATGTATTTGAAGCGAGCGACGCCACAAAATATCGTGATTGGTGGTGCTGCCGGTGCGACTCCTCCATTACTTGGTTGGACAGCTGTCACGGGTCAGGTAGAGGCTGATGGTCTACTCTTACTACTAATTATCTTCACCTGGACTCCGCCGCACTTCTGGGCATTAGCGCTCTACCGTAAAGAAGAATATGCAAAGGTAGACATCCCAATGCTGCCTGTCACTCACGGTGATGATTACACGCGATTACAGATTACTCTGTATACGATTTTGATGTGTGTGATTACAGTCTTCCCATTTTTGACCGGCATGTCAGGTTGGGTGTACTTGGTGAGTGTATTGCTGCTGAATGCAGTCTTTTTGTATTACGCCATCAGTTTACAAATTACCAAGAGCAGAACGAAGGCAATTAATACCTTCGTGTACTCGATTATTTATTTGATGGTGCTGTTTGCTGTACTGCTGATTGATCGATATCTGCCGTTTTTATCTTAGGCTTGTATAAAACTCTGAAGCTTCTTTATCGCATTATTTTCTAATTGACGTACGCGCTCAGCTGACACGCCATACTGCTTAGAAAGAGCTTGTAGCGTTTGTTTTTTATCCGTTAACCAACGAGCTTGAATAATTTCTCGGCTGCGATCATCTAATTCATTCATGGCAGTTAATAACTGCTGCGTTTGATGCTCAGTCCAATCATTTTTCTCGAAGTTAGTAGCAGGATCTTCGCTACTATGGGCAAGATAGGTGGATGGCGAAGAAATACTATCGTCATCATCTGAGCTTGCTGGCGCATCAAAGCCTATATCTTGGCCGCTAAGTCGTGATTCCATTTCTAGTACTTCACTGGGTTTTACCCCTAAGTCCATCGCAACAGATTCCACTTCCTGGTGGTTTAACCAGCCAAGTCTTTTTTTCTTACTACGTAAATTAAAAAACAATTTGCGTTGGGCTTTAGTGGTGGCTACTTTTACAATGCGCCAATTACGTAGAATATACTCATGCATTTCCGCACGAATCCAATGCACAGCAAATGACACTAGGCGGACGTTAAGTGTTGGATCGAATCTTTTCACGGCTTTCATTAAGCCAATGTTGCCTTCCTGAATGAGGTCAGCAAGGGCTAGGCCATAGCCGTTATAACCACGTGCAACACGAACTACAAAACGTAGGTGATGAGTAATAAGCGTTCGTGCAGCGGTAAGATCCTGATGATCCCGAAGGCGTATAGCTAAGTTCTGCTCTTCTTCAGCAGATAAGATGGGCAGTTGATGCGCCGCATTGATATAGGCGTCCAAGCTCCCAGCTGTTAAAGTTAGCTCATGTGGTTGTGAAATAACCAAGCTGTTATCCATGGCTCATACTCTCCAATTAATACTTTAATGTAGTTTAGCACTCTCCATTTTAGAGTGCTAACCAGCTGTATAGTTCCCATCACTCCTAGTCAGATTAAGGTATTCACTTTATCGACCATACTTGTCCATAGAGGGAACTGCCTATGGGTATTGCAAAGCGATTCAGGTACCTTTTCATGCAATACCCCAACTAGAGGAAAGGGTTGCTCGTTTGAGCGCATAGTGAGTGAGATTACAATACCGATAAACGGTCGACATCGCGAGATGATTGGCAATTATCGGCACTCAGTCGTGTCATATACTGCTTTTATCATGATAAAAGCAGTGCATTGTCATACTAAATGTAAGTGTAATCGCCCCAGTAGTAGACCAATAAGTAGTTAAAAACAAAGGTCACTAAATGCGTTTAAGTTTATAAACGAATTTTCCGTACCACGGTAAATGCAAAAAAAGAGATAGATTCATGCCAGGAGTCCAAGTTAGCAAAGCCGATCTTGCCCATATCTTTGGTGTAGACCAACCAACCATTGATGGATGGTTAGAAAAAGGTCTGCCACATATGCAAAAACGTATTCAAGATCAAGAACGCCAATCTTTTACTAGAGAATTAATTTTCGATACTGCAGATGCAATTAATTGGAGATTGACGGCTAATAATTTAGCCGAAGACTGGTAGCGTTAGCTATATGGTTTGAGTTTATGCGTTACCGCAACCCATGCGGCAGCTACGCCTAATAAGCTAGCACAAACAATGATGAAGCTAGCCAAGTCGATTGATAAAGAAGTTAATTGAAAGTCACTGCCAAACAGTGAAGATAACGTTGTGGCCGATCGTTGGATAAGCCAACGACATAACGAAACAATTAGCAGAGCAAATATTGAGCCACTGATGCCTAACCAGAAGCCAGAATATAAGAAAGGCCGCCGGACATAAGCGTCGCTGGCCCCCACTAATTTTATAATTTCAATTTCTGAGTGACGACTGGTGACTTCCCAGCGAATTACATTGGCAATGATCAAGCCTATGGCCAATAGCAATACAATGCTGACTATCCATTGGATACGATTGATCACCCCTAGCATGGCCTGTAATCGTTGAAACCAAAGTAGGTCAAACTGAATCTGTTGAACCTGCTTCATGCTTCGCAGCTCATTTTCTAATGTCTGTAATGAGTCAAACTCTGAAAGAGTTGTTTCAGGGTTGGCAATAATTAAATGAGGAAGGGGATTTTTAGGTAAATTTTCTGTAATGGAGTCCAAGCCCATTTGTTCTTGGAATTCATTGAGTGCGGTCTGCTTATTAACTGCGACAGCAGTAGCAATTTCCTCCTTACTGGCAATCGACTCTGCTAGCTGTTGCGCTTCTGTGTAGCTCGCCTGTTCGACTAAAAATAGTGTGATTTGTTTGTCGCTATCCCATTGGTTAGTTAATTGCTGCGCGCTGGAAAATATGACATACAAGCTGATGGGAATTGATAGCGCAATAGCAATCATTAATGCGGTAAAGATAAATTCAACTGGGCTGCCTATCGCACGATTAAAGCTTAGTTTGAAGCTATCGATATGATGCTCAAACCAAAGAATTGCTTGGGTATTTAGGCTGCCTTGAGTCGTTTTATTTTTCATCGCTCGTGTTAATTGACTAGACGGCCATTATCTAAATTTAATATCTTTTTATTGAAGCCGGTGATTAGGCTAATGTCGTGGCTAGCAATTAATGCGGTGACGCCAACCTGATTGAAGTCTAAAAACAATTTCATAATGTCTGCAGATAATTCTGGGTCAAGATTACCTGTCGGTTCATCAGCTAATAATAGACGAGGTCGATGAACGATGGCGCGTGCAATCCCTACGCGTTGTTGCTCGCCACCTGATAATGAGATGGGGCTAGATTTTTCTTTGTTGAGTAAATTTACTTTATCAAGAGCAGCCCGGACCCTTCTAGGGATGTCTTTCGGGTTAAAGCCATTAATTCGCAGTGGAAGAGCTACATTTTCAAATACATTACGATCATTGAGCAATCGATGGTCCTGAAATACAAGGCCCATTTTTTTGCGGAAGTTAGAAATGTTGGATTTATTTAGGCCAGTGACATTTCTTTCGTCAAAATAAAGTTTGCCACGTGTTGGTGCTTCAATTAAGGCGATGACTTTTAATAAAGTACTCTTGCCGGAGCCAGAAGGCCCAGTCAGAAAGCACATTTCACCATCATCGAGCTGTAAGTCTATTTGAGCGAGAATTTCTCCGCTCTCAGGGTAACGCTTGCAAATGTTTTGTAGTCGAATCATTAATCTATTTTCTATTCGCCAATGAGTGCTGTGGTAAATTCCTTGGCATCAAATACCTGCAGGTCTTCAATCGCCTCACCAACACCAATGTAGCGAATGGGTATTCCTAATCGGTCTGCAATGGCTATCACAACACCACCTTTTGCCGTGCCATCCAACTTAGTGATGCATAAGCCAGTCACATTCATTGATTGGTGAAACTCTTCAGCTTGGCGTAGCGCATTTTGTCCCATGCTGGCATCGAGTACTAGCAATGTCTCATGGGGTGCGTCAGCATCAATTTTGTTCATGACGCGTTTCACTTTTTGCAGCTCGGTCATTAAGTCGTTTTGAGTATGTAATCGTCCCGCAGTATCTGCGATTAACACATCAGTATTACGAGCAGTGGCAGACTCAAGTCCATCAAAAATCACTGAGGCGCTATCTGCACCCGTTGACTGTGAGACGACAGGAATATCATTTCGTTCGCCCCAGGTAATTAACTGCTCAACCGCCGCGGCACGGAATGTATCACCTGCTGCTAGCATGACCGATTTACGGTTTTTCTTTAAGCGTCTAGCAAGCTTTCCAATGGTAGTCGTTTTGCCGGCACCGTTGACACCCACAACCAGAATTGAAAAAGGCTTAATTCTGCCAAGCGACATCGGTTTATTGCTAGGTTCAAGTATCTCGAAAATGCACTGAGATAATAATTCCGGAATATTAGGGCGTGAATTGGCTTTACTTTCCCTGCTGACTAAGTCTCTTAATTGAGTCATTAGTTTATCGGTAGTCTCTATACCTACATCTGCCATCAACAAACCATCTTCAACGTCTGTGATAATTTCCTCAATAGATTTTGAAGTATCTTCTTGGATACCTTCTGTCATTACACCACGAGTTTTAGATAAACCCTGTTTAAGTCGGTCGAGCAAATTTTGGTCAGTCATATGTATAAGTAAATAACGGTGAGAAATATAATGCTATGCTTGGGTTGAACAAACGAATTTACCTGCTGTCGTAAGACATGAATCTTATTGTAACGTAACCACAGTTAGTCAATGCGAATGAAGAAAATTATTTTATCAATAAATGCAATTCTAGTTTCTTTTTTATTAGTGACAAGTAGCTGGGCCTCAGTTCATGAAAAGACATTAGAAAATGGCCTCAAAGTCATCGTAAAAGAAGACCATCGAGCGCCAGTTGCCACAGCCCAGGTTTGGTACAAAGTAGGGTCATCAAGTGAATATGGTGGCATTACTGGTGTATCCCATGTATTGGAGCACATGATGTTTAAAGGCACGCCTAAACATCCAGTAGGAAAATTTTCAGAAATCTTAGCCAGCATTGGTGCGCGTGACAATGCATTCACAAGCAGAGATTTCACCGCGTATTATCAACTGTTTGATGTATCAAAGCTTGAAACCAGCTTTGAGCTCGAATCCGATCGTATGGCGCAGCTAAATTTAGATGAGTCCGAATTTATAAAAGAACTGGAAGTGGTCAAAGAAGAAAGACGACTACGTACAGAAGACAATCCGAATGCCCTTACTTATGAGCAGTTTAATGCGACGGCATATAATAGTAGCCCTTACCATAATCCAGTGATTGGTTGGATGAATGATCTAGATCATATGAAAGTGGCTGATTTGCGCGAGTGGTACCAACAGTGGTATATGCCTAACAACGCAACGTTGGTCGTTGTCGGTGATGTTGACTCAGAACAGGTGTTTGCATTAGCGGAAAAATATTATGGTTCAGTACCATCGCGTGATGTTAAAAAGGTAAAAGCTAGACTGGAGCCAAAGCAGGTAGGTGAACGTCGCGTTGAAGTTAAGGCAGTGGCAAAACTTCCTTATATGATTATTGGCTATAAAGTTCCTTCCTTAAAAACCGTAGAAGATAAACGTGAGGCCTATGCATTGAGTATTCTTTCTGGAATTCTTGACGGAGGTAGAAGTTCACGTTTAAGCAAAAACTTAGTGCGCGAGAAAGAAGTCGCTGCCAGTGCAGGTGCAGGTTATAACTTATACGCAGCAAGAAACGATATGTTCTTATTTGATGGGACGCCAAATGCAGCTAACACCCTAGAAGAGTTGGAACAGGCGATTTACCAGGAAATAGAAAAACTACAAAACGAATTAGTCAGCGAGCGAGAGCTAAAACGAGTAAAAGCGCAAACCGTGGCAGGCGAAGTGTACCAACAGGACTCAGTGCAAAGACAAGCCTATATTATTGGCTCGCTAGAGACAGTAGAGCTTGGTTGGCAAACTATGAATGAGTACGCGGATAACATTCAAAAAATCACTGCCGAAGATGTACGCGCAGTGGCAAAAAAATACTTGGTTAATGACGCCAAAACGGTTGCAGTCTTAACGCCAATAGAGCGTAAAGGTTTTGGTGCGAAACGATGATAAAGACAACTATGTTAATTCGATCTGCAATTGTATTTTTTGCGCTATGTATTTCTTCGGTCGTTTACGCATTACCAGAAATAAATACTTGGACAACAGGAAACGGTATTAAAGTATTGCATGTTAACTCGCCAGAGTTGCCTATGGTCGATATCGCGTTAACTCTAGATGCGGGCAGTGCGCGTGATAATGAGTTAGCAGGGCTATCAGCCATGATGCATGGCTTGCTAGATAAAGGCACGGGTAAGCTTGATGCCGATGACGTTGCCTCTAGATTTGAAGATGTCGGTGCACAGTTTAGTGCAAGTGTTGATTTAGATCGCTCAAGTGTGACATTGCGTAGCCTTACTGATGAAGAGTTTTTTAACGATGCATTGACTATGTTTATCAATGTCGTATCCAAACCCTCTTTCCCAGAGCGTGATTTTGATAGAGAGAAGAAAAGATTGTTAATCTCGCTTGAGGATAGCGATCAGCGCCCTAGCGATATCGTCGGCCGAAAATTCTTTGAGCTGCTATATCAACAACATCCTTATGCGCAGCCTCGAAGCGGGACTAAAGAAAGTGCTAATAAAATCACTCTAAAGGATGTTAAGAAATTTCATGATAGTTATTTTGTGGCTACAAATTCGATTTTAGCCATTGTGGGTAATGTTTCAGAGCAGCAGGCCAAAGATATTGCCAAAAAAATCAGTGAGTCATTGCTAAAGGGTAAGGCGCAGGAAAAAATTGCTCTAGTAAAGCCTTCAGTTGAAACGAAACAACATATTGATTTTCCATCACAGCAGTCGCATGTGCGTATGGGTCAAATTGGGGTTGAGCGCGGAAATCCAGATTACTTTAATTTGTATGTAGGCAACCACATACTTGGAGGTGGCGGGTTCACTTCACGTCTCGTGAAAGAAGTGCGTAGTAACAGAGGTTTATCTTATAGCGTGTATAGTTATTTTCTTCCTTATGCGCAGTCTGGGCCATTCATGCTTGGCTTGCAAACACGCGCAGATCAAGTGACCGAAGCCATTCAAGTGTGTAATGAAGTGTTGGCTGATTTTATTGAAAATGGTCCTACGCAAGAAGAACTTGCTCTAAGTAAACAAAACATTATGAATGGATTTCCTCTTCGTGTAGACAGCAATAGAGATATTCTCGGTTATCTGTCCTTGATTGGTTATTATGATTTGCCGTTAAATTATTTAGACGATTTCACTAAAAATATCGAAAATGTTAGCTTAGAGGATGTGCAGAAAGCATTCCGCAAACAGTTAGACCTAGATACATTTGTTACTGTAGTCGTTGGAAGTGAGCAAAAGCCAGAAGAAGACGCATAAATTAGCGCGAGCGCCTCAGCAGGTTAAAATTATTGCTGGGCGTTGGCGTGGAACAAAGCTACCTGTCGTTCTTCAAGACGATATACGCCCGACGCCTAGTCGAGTAAGAGAGACATTATTTAACTGGCTGCAGACCCGCATTGAAGGTAGTCACTGCTTAGACCTATTTGCAGGAAGTGGTGCATTAGGCTTTGAAGCCGTGTCTCGTGGTGCGGCACATGCGACATTAGTCGATAGCGAGCAAAAAGTAATATCGTTGCTTTCACAGCAGATCGAAAAGCTAGATGCTCAGCAGGTGAGCCTGGCCTGTGTCGATGCATTGTCTTATATAAACAGCTGTTCTTGTCAGTTTGATATTATTTTTCTAGACCCGCCATTTTCTAAATACCATCCTGATGAATTACTACAGACGTTAGTGGAAAGTCAGTGCGTTAAAACAGGCGCGATGATCTATTTGGAGTCATCTCCGGAAAAATTCCCTCAAACCCTGCCAGAGTCATGGCAATGGCAGAGACAGTTAAAAGCAGGTCAAGTAGAATGTGGGCTAATAGTTACTAAATAGTGCGATAGCGCAGCAGTAACAAAACCAGAGCAAATTTACCCATGCCAAAAATAGTTGTATATCCTGGAACCTTTGACCCCGTCACACATGGTCATGCCGACTTAGTGCGCAGAGCCATGAACGTATTTGATAAAGTGGTGGTAGGGATTGCGGCGAGCCCTCAAAAAGAACCACTATTCTGTATAGAAGAAAGAGTCGCTTTAGCCAATACAGTGTTCTCAGAATATGAGCATGTAGAAGTGTGCGGGTTTAATGGCTTGCTAGTAGACCTGGCTAGAGACCATGATGCCGTCGCTGTATTAAGAGGGCTGCGTGCTGTGTCTGATTTTGAATTTGAATTTCAGCTAGCGAGTATGAATCGCCATCTTGATCCGACATTAGAATCTATATTCTTAACGCCCGCAGAGCAGTTTTCATTTATCTCATCGAGTGTCGTTAGAGAAGTGGCTTTACTCGGTGGCGATATTTCAAAATTCGTTCACCCTCAAGTTGAGCAGGCACTTAAAAATAAGTTTTCAAATAAATAATCATGGCGCTTTATATAACGGACGAATGTATAAACTGCGATGTATGCGAGCCTGAATGCCCGAATGATGCAATTTTTGAAGGCGAAGAGATTTATCAAATAATCCCTAAGCAGTGTACTGAGTGTGTTGGACATTTTGATGTGCCCCAATGTGTGGAAGTTTGCCCGGTGGACTGCATTCTTGTTGATCCAAAAAATACAGAAACAAATGAACAGCTACAAAATAAGTATGCAGAGCTGATGAAGAAGAAAGCTAAATAAATGAATATCCGAATACTCATAATATTAATACTCTGCTTGCCGGTACTTGTGACAGCAGCCGAGCAAAAAAATGCATATGCCGTAGCAACAGCTCACCCCTTAGCAACTCAAGCAGGGAAACAGGTATTGCAAGCAGGTGGGAATGCATTTGATGCAGCAGTCGCAGTAAGTGCAGCATTAGCCGTGGTTGAACCCTATGGTAGCGGATTAGGTGGTGGAGGTTTTTGGTTGCTGCATGATGCAAAAAATAATGTAGACGTCGTTATCGATGGTAGAGAAGTAGCGCCACTCGATGCAACGCAGGATATGTATTTAGATGAACAGGGAAAACTAACACGCCAATCAGTTGATGGCCCATTAGCAGCAGGCATACCCGGTGTGGTTGCAGCATTAGAATTTATCAACCAACAATATGGTAGCCAGCCGTTAGCAGTAAATCTAAAAGCTTCAATAGACTATGCCAGAAACGGTTTTAGTCCAGGCGATCGTTATATAAAACTTGCTGGTTTTCGTCAGCAGGCATTATTAGCCTCACCTGAGGCGAGTGAAATATTTTTAGAAAAAGGTGAGGTGCCAAGTAAAGACTTTGTCATTCGCCAAACGGATCTAGCCAATACATTAGAAAAAATAGCTCAACAGGGTGCGAAAGGTTTCTACCATGGTGAAGTCGCACAAAAACTTGTAAAAGGTGTGCAGTCAGCGGGTGGAATATGGCGTTTACAAGACTTAGCAGATTATAAGATAGAAAAAAGACAGCCAATCAAAACTAAATATCATGGCATTGAGATAATCATGCCACCACCACCGACTTCAGGTGGCGTAGTCATTACGCAAATACTTTTAATGTTAGAAAAAAGCGAATCACTAGATCTTAATGACGCAGAATCAATTCACACAGTGGTAGAAGCCATGCGCCGTGCATACCAAGATCGCGCTATCTATTTGGGTGATCCTAAATTTTCAGATATCCCACTTAAAAAATTACTCGATAACAAATACGCACAACAAAAATTTTCAGACTTCAATCAAGCGAAAGCAACGCCAAGTCAAACACTGGCAGATAAATTCGAATCAAAAGGCGAAAACACAACACACTTCTCAGTGTTAGATAGCGACGGTAATTATGTGGCCGCCACATTATCAATTAACTATCCATTTGGTAGCGGCTTCGTAGCACCAGAGACAGGCGTATTACTCAATGATGAGATGGATGACTTTTCAACTGATAACCTTGCCAATGTGTGGGGCTTGGTAGGTTCAAACGTAAACTCAATTCAGCCTGGTAAGCGCATGCTCTCTAGCATGACACCGTTGTTTGCAAGAGACGAGCAGCGCACTTTAATTGTTGGCACCCCGGGCGGTAGCAGGATAATCAGTATGTTGGCGTTGGCATTAATAAAATACCAACAGGGCGCGAATGCTACTGATATTGTCAGTCAGAAAAGATTTCATCATCAATACCTACCTGATGAAATTCAATTTGAAATAAATGCCTTATCAGAAAAAGAGAAATCAGTACTAGCGGGTAAAGGTCATCAGCTAAAAGAAATGTCACGCCAGTATGGAAACATGAACGCCATTATTTGGCATCAAAAAAATAATAAAGTTGAAGCTGCTGCCGATCCGCGTGGTGAAGGTTTAGCAGATATTCAATAAAGCCGTCCCCGTATTCACGTCATTTCCGTGAAGACGGAAATCCAGTCGAACAAACAGTTATCTATTCAAAGTAGTGATATTGAAATCAGTCAGCAAGGTGATTAAAGATTCACATTTAGTTTATCTAACCTTCATCAAAAGAAATGCTATTTCGCATGGTCGATCTAAACCAGAGAATATTCTCGCAAAAGTGAATCATACAGATATTCATGCACTAACTATCAAGGGTAGTAGATTCCTAAACGTTGAGTACATTAGCGTATTAAAATCTACAGGACCACGAGTATTCGTTTGGATGATAAATCGTCGAGAGTGTGCTGCTTACTATGAGATGATAGGAGTAGATGGCATTTTTACTGATGCTATTGTTGCGATGAAAAAAATAGTTTATGTGGGTGATGTGTACCTTTGATTAATCGATTGGATTAACAATGCTAACGCTGACACTTTGTACAATAAGTAGTAGTCCGCTGTCCCTGCTTAGTAGAACGTAACGGATGAGCACAAACAACACAGGGTTGCTTAGTTCTTCCATAAACTCGTAACTCTTGTTGGAAATAGCCTGGCTTTCCATCTTCTCGCGTGAAATCTCTCAAGGTTGTCCCGCCTCGTTGTATTGCTTCGGCTAAAATTTCTTTGATGGCAGTGACTAATAATTCATAACGAGGTAAGGATATTTTTCCGGCTGCGCGTAGTGGGTGAATCTTGCTAGTGAAGAGTGCTTCTGTGGCATAGATGTTTCCTACGCCAACAACAACGTGGGAATTCATAATAAATTCTTTGACTGAAATGCGTCGGTTTCGTGATGCGTCATATAAATGTTGCGCAGTAAATTCTTTTTTTAGTGGTTCTGGACCTAATGAAACTAACAGCTTGTGAGAGAGAGGGTTTTTGCTTGTCCAAAGTACAGCGCCAAAGCGACGTGGGTCTCGCAGACGTAATATGTTTTGTTTGAACACAATATCCACATGGTCATGCTTTTGAGCAGCGGTCGTTGTTTCGGTAATGCGTAAACTACCTGACATGCCTAGATGAATAATTAATGTCCCATGTTCGCAATCAAGTAATAGGTATTTGCCGCGGCGGTTGACCGAGGTAATAACCTGATTGCTAAGTTTTTTGTTGAGTTGGCTGGGAATCGGCCAACGTAATTTTTTAGTGCGAGTGACTACGGATAATACTGTCTGACCATTAATATGAGGTTCTATGCCGCGCCGAGTGGTTTCTACTTCAGGAAGTTCTGGCATAACAATATGGTTATATTATTGGGATAATGGCGAGTGCTTCTATTTCTACTGATAGGTCTGAGCGACACATATCACCATGTAGATAATAGACCGGTGCACTTGGGCCTAGTATTTGCTGAATGTGCGTGCGTACGGTGTCGATGTCTTTTGGATTTTTAATATAGACTTTGAACTGAGAAAAATCTCGTAAAGTTATCGCTGTCATTTTTTGTTCAATCACGGCGGTAGAAACAAGCTGTTCAATATTAGTTAAGCAAATTTCAGTCTGTCGATTGATATCCCCTGCGTACTGAGTGTCATGCCCCGTAATGCTGGCAGTACCTGAAACGAATAATATTTCTTGGGATTGATTACGGTGTAGTAATGCACGCGAAAATAATGGCGGGTCTTGACTGTAAATGGACGGATAGTCAAAAGCGCTGACCTGCAAAGAGTTTTCTATTCCGACTCCAGACTGTTTAGCCGCAATAAAGAAAATCTGCAGACCGGGTTGTTGAGTGCCAATGACAGTGGCAGCAGGATAGGCCTGTTCGACTAAAGACTGCTGCTGGTATGCGCGTGATCTGCCAGAACAAAATAGTTGGTAATTATTTGATCCTGCATAACCATCGTCAGTGATGTCAGAGAAGAAATTCCAAGTGCGTACTAGGAAGGGGTAACCGCAGGCATGCATCTGTTCAAAGATTTTTGTGTATGCTACTTCGCTAGCTTGGTCCGTTGGTAGATTAGCGATGAGTGATGCCGGTACCGAGCCCAATAGGTATTGATCATTTTGGAATAGCTGCCAGCCATTAGTGCAATTACTGCTCGCAGTGGCACCCTGCCAAGATTCAAAAATTTGATCTGATAATAATGAGGGTGTGGTGACATTAGTTAGTAGATGAATAATGTTTTCTGCAGGTTCGTTGCTGTATCTAACAGTAAAAAACTCATGCAATCCACTGCCTATATCAGTGCTAACTTCTATATTAAGCGCTTCGCTAACAGATCCGTTTGTTATAGCCGAGGTATTCATAGTTGTTTTTGATATTAATGCTTATGGCGTAGCCAGCGTATTGCAAAGCCTGTTCCAATCAATAGTGTGGGAACAAGCAGTAATAATATTAGAGCAATGAATGTTACATCCCTGTCTGCTAGTTCTAAACTTTGATCTGGCGCCGCCTGGTGTGTAATTGAGAGTAATTTATCGTCCTCGGTTAACCAATTTAATAGATTCAAGCTCAGTGCGAAGTTAGCACCAAAGCCAATATAACCATTAGCCATAAAGTCAGAATCTCCAATCACGACAACACGCTGTTGCTGCTGGTCTATTTCTCGCAATAGAGATACACCAATAGTGAGCGGGCCTTGAGTGTCACCTTGATCTTGCTCGTATTTTAACTTATCTGTATTTATCTCACCAATTTCTGACCAAGAGCGCTCTAGCGACTTAAATAATGTCTGCACCTGCCAGTCAGAACTTGCTTGATGATCAATTGCGCTAGCAAAGGGAAATAATAAATGAGTCTTAAGTTGCTCGGTGGTGCTGTGCTTATGAAATTCAGTCACAGGGATAACGGCCGCGTGCTTAATGCCAAGCAGTATGCGCAGCTTAGTATTGGCATCGATCACAACACCTGGGACCAGAGACAGCCCTAGGGTCTCGTCTAGGCTAGTGAAATAATTTTGCTTGGCTGGATCGCGCAGCCACAGTAAATTCCCACCATTGTTTATGAACTCTTCTATTAATTTCAGTTCACCACCAAGGTAGGCATTGCGAGGGCCGGCGATAATCAATACTTTTGTATTGTCAGGGATAACAGCTTGAGAAATTAAATTGATTGGCTGAACTTTAATGCCGGTTTTATTTAACTCGCCGACTAACTTACTTAAACCATTGTTGCCAGCATCAAGAGGATCGCGTTCACCATGCCCCTGGATAACTGCAACCCAGGTGTCTTCTTTTCTAGCCACTTTGAATAATGCACTAGTCATTTCTTGTTCGTTAAGACGGTTTATATAAGTTTCATTTTCAGCGTAAGTGATCTTGAGCTCGCCGAGTTGGCTGAAACCCATTTCAATCAATTGATTGCTAGATAGCTGGTTGTCGACAAACTCTAATGAGATGTCTTTTTTGAAGCGTGTGTACTTATCAATAAAGCGACTGACCTGCTGGCGGCTTTGACTGTCGCTATTAAAATAAGCCTGTAAGGCGATTGGACCTTCCATGTTTTTTAGCAATTCAATGCTAGACTGGTTAATTGTGTTACGTGATCCAGCTGTCCAATCTGTTTGCCAGTTGTTTAAGCTATTTAACCACAGCAAGAAAAAACAAATGGCAAGGCATAAAAATGAATAAGCATATAAACTTATTCGGGAGCGACGTTTGTAATTAATCTTAGGCAAAGTATCTAATCTCTTTTGAAGCGTAAATGGATGATAGATAAAGTGCTAAATAGTAATGTCACGACTAGGAAGTAAAAAATATCGGCGCTAGTGACTAATCCGGATAGCGGAGAAAGCAGATGAGTAAAGCTCGATATGTATAAAAAAGCACTGCTGGTACTTTGCTTTGAAGTGGCAGAGTAAAATAAAATAAACGAAAGCAAAAACATGCCCAAGCAGCTAAGCAGGGTAAACATGATGTTTTGAGTTAATGTCGCTATCCATACACATATAGCAGCATAACTCGTTTGGAATAACAGCATGCCTACAATGCCCGCAGCAATTTTACCCCAGTCTAAAGTCACTGTGGTGGACATGGTCAGCGGGAATATCAAATTCAACAGTGCGAAACCAAAGGCAACAGAAGCAATGGCTAATAATTTGGTTATGATAATAGTGGTGCATTTAATTGGCGCGCTGTTTAGCAAGGTGTCTTGGCGACGAATTTTTTCTTCTGTCACGATGCGTAGAGTAAAGATAGGCATCATCAGTGAGCCAATTATCGAACTCCAGAACAGCATTGGATAAAATACAGAATCAGTCACACCTGGTGCATTATCGTTGCCGGCGAATTTGACCTGAATGTCTAAATAAAAATTATTGAGTAGTACTAAGAACAACAAAGCGATCACAATGAACGTTAAGCCAAGTACTATCCAGACTAAAGGCTGCATCCAAATGCGACGCATTTCATTAAATAGAATAGTGATTGCAACCATAGCTAGTGAATTCCTCTTAACACTTCAGAGACGAATATATTTTCTAAGGTTTCACGTATGTCATATATTTCTACCAAACCCCAGGCATAGGATTGCGACATTTCCAACAGACTGCTTTTTACGGTGTCTAGATTTTCGTTGATGATCAACTCAATTGTATTGTCACTAATAGTATGTACTCTTTCTACTGTTTGAATGTTTTTTAGATCTTCTATCGGTGGCGTTTTATTGAAACGCATGCGTACTCGGCTTGCCTGCTGAAGGTCATCAATATTTTTGCAAAATATCGTGCGTCCCTGCTTTAGCATATGAACGCGATCACAGACCTGTTCTACATCGTTGAGGTGGTGGGTTGATAATAATACTGCCGCATCGTTTCGTAGGTGCAGTATCAGATCACGCATTTCGTGTATCTGTGTTGGATCTAATCCATTGGTGGGTTCATCCAGGATGATAGCTTTGGGCTCATGGATAATTGCCTGGGCAATGCCAATTCTTTGCTGATACCCCTTGGATAATTTTTTAATCAAACGGTGGCTAACGGACTGTAGCTCACAAAAAGTTTTTACCGTCTGTACACGCTCACGCGTCTGCTCTCGATTCATGCTACGAATACGCGCGCAATAGTTTAAATATTCATCGATAGTTAAGTCATCATATAAAGGCGCGGTATCAGGTAAGTAACCCAGACTCTTTTTTGCCTCTATTGGATGTAAATTTAAATCAACATTATTAATCTTAATTTGTCCTGCATCTGGCGCAAGGTCACCCGTCAGTAGACGTAGGGTGGTGGTTTTTCCAGCACCATTCGTTCCCAGTAAAGCCATGACTTCACCATGCGCTAACGTTAAGCTAAGTGCCTTCACAGAAGACTGCTTGCGATAGTGATGGCTAATATTGGTGGCCTGAATAATTGGTTCCATGCAGATCAGCTTAATTTAATATAGTGGGGACAATATGTCCGAGTTAGTGGGTATTGATACAGGTGGGACATTTACAGATTTTATTTTATATAAAAATGGATCATTTGTTAGTTATAAAATTCCCTCTACCCCAGATGCTCCTGAGCAGGCTATTGTTGCTGGCTTAAAACATCTAAACATAGAGCTTGAACAAGCGCACCTTGTCCATGGTACTACGGTTGCTACTAACGCGCTGCTAGAAGGCAAAGGCGCAAAAACTGCTTTTGTGACTAATCAAGGCCTGAAAGATTTACTTCATATTGGCCGCCAAGCACGTTCTCAATTATATAGCCTATGCCCGCAGCGTGATCGTCAGCTAGTCGCGCGTGAACTGTGCTTTGAACTTGAGGGTCGCTTGCAGGCCGATGGTCGTCAGCTTACGCCGATTAATGATCAGCAATTACATGAGCTGAAAAATAAGCTCAATGAAGAAGGCGTAGAAGCTGTTGCTATCTGTATGTTGTTTTCATTTTTAAATAACTCTCACGAGCTGGCCATTGAGCGTGCGTTGCAAGAAGACCTATTTATGTCGCGTTCTAGCGAGATACTGCCCGAGCAAAGAGAGTATGAACGCGCCGTAGTGACCTGGCTGAATAGTTTTTTAGGGCCCGTTACTCAACGTTATCTACAGGATTTGCAGTCTACGCTGACATCGACGATCCACGTCATGCAGAGCGATGCCACCACGCTACCGGCTGCCAGTGCCGGAAAGCAGGCAGTCCGTTTATTGTTATCAGGGCCTGCGGGTGGCGTGGTGGCAGCAACTGATATTGCTAAAAGCAGTGGTCATGGAAAATTATTAACTCTGGATATGGGCGGCACTTCGACCGATGTGTCGTTAATCGACCAACAGCCGCGTTATACCAATGATGGAAAGGTGGCTGAATTTCCCTTGGCTATACCGATGCTAGATATTCATACCATCGGCGCAGGCGGTGGTTCAATTGCACGCATTGATGAGGCTGGAGGGTTACATGTTGGGCCGGAGTCAGCTGGTGCGCAGCCGGGTCCAGCCTGTTATGGGCATGGGGGTAGTCAAGCGACGATTACCGATGCGAATGTTGTATTGGGGCATTTGCCTGTGACTGATGCCTGGGCCAGTGGTTTGAAGTTAGATAAGGCTGCTGCGCAACAAGCACTCAAACTGATTGCCGAAGAAATGAATTGTGGCATAGAACAGGCTGCATTGGGCATCGTACAGTTAGCGAATGCACATATGGTGCAGGCGCTCAGGGTGATATCAATTCAACGTGGATATAATCCCTGCGATTTCAGTCTTTTCCCCTTTGGTGGTGCCGGCGGTCTTCATATGTGTGCTGTGGCAGAAGAGTTGGGAATGAATACTATATTGGTGCCCGTCAATGCCGGATTGTTATCTGCACAGGGAATGTTAATGGCGCCAGTGGGACAGATGATGTCTAAATCACTATGCCAGCTCTGGTCACAGTTAAATAATGATCAACTGGAAGCGATATTTGAACAGCTAAATTGCGAGGCGAAGCAGCAACTTACCGAGGCGAGTATTAAGTGTACTCGTATTAGCCGATGGTTGGATCTGCGCTATCGTGGTCAGTCTAGTGTGATCAGTTTGCAGTGGCCAGGTGAGGATATAAAGACAGAGTTTCAAACGGCCCATGAACAACGTTATGGATTCAGTTTAGAGCAAGAGAATATCGAGCTAGTTACCCTAAGGGTTTGGGCTTACCAAGACACTCCTGAATTAACACCCACTCTCATCAAGCAGGGTACGGCAGCTGAGCCAATAGAGTTCACAGTTGTTGCCGGCATAGATACGCCGGTGCCCGTATATTCGCGTCGACAACTGGTTGGTGATCAAGTACTGACAGGTCCTTGTATTGTGTTAGATGATTCTGGCACTTTGTATGTAGAAAAAGCTTGGCATGCGAAGGTGACTGAGTATGGGCATATTCATCTGCAATTGTATGCGGATTGTCCTTAATTTCTGATAGAACTTGCCGGTTGTCCCTAAGCCCACGTATGATTTGTCGATACAGGTTGTTATCGATTTTGAAGGAATGAATTAGATGCTAGATGGACTTTTACAATTACCTTGGTGGGGTGATTTAATCTGCGTATTACTCGCTACCCACCTTACAATTGTCTCGGTGACTTTATACCTGCATCGCTGCCAGGCACACCATGCGATTACTCTGCATCCGTTTGTTAGTCACATTTTCCGATTTTGGTTATGGTTTACTACTGGGCAAAACACAAAAGAATGGGTCGCAGTTCATCGCAAACACCATGCGCATACTGAGAGTGAAAATGATCCCCACAGTCCCTATGTGCATGGCATAAAAAAAGTATTGCTCGAAGGTGCGGAGCTTTATCGAATCTCAGCATTTGACCCACAGGTAAGTGAAGAATACGGACACGGCACGCCTGATGATTGGATCGAGCACAAGATTTATAAGTCTTATAGCTTCACGGGTATGGGAATCTGTCTGTTTGTTTACCTGGCTTTATTTGGACCAATTGGACTCACATATTGGGCAATTCAATTGGCCTGGATTCCTATCTTTGCTGCTGGGCTTGTCAACGGTGCAGGTCACTATTGGGGCTACCGTAATTTTGAACCACAGGATGGCTCTACAAACTTGACCAACATCGGCATTATTATTGGTGGCGAAGAGCTGCATAATAATCACCATGCCTATCCAAGCTCAGCGCGCTTTTCAGTGCATTGGTGGGAATTTGATATTGGCTGGATGTATATTCGGTTACTTAGTGCGTTGGGGTTAGCGAAAGTGAAAAAAGTGGCTCCTAGGCCAAAACAACAAAATGAAGAGAAAGAGCTACTCGACCTTGATTCAGTTCGCGCGATGTTGACCAGTAAGCTTCATGTCATGGCAGACTATGCCAAGCAGGTGACTTTACCAGTGCTAAAAGCTGAAATAGGGCAGGCTAATGGAAATTCTAGAACTACTTTGAAGCGTGTACAAAAAGCTATCATTCGAGAGCGTAGTCTTATTACTGCACCACAGATGGAGCATCTCAATCAGATCCTACATGATAATTTGCAACTTAAGACGGTCTATGACTATCAACAACGCCTGACAGAGGTGTGGACGCGTCGATACAAGAATAACGAAGGAATGCTTAAAGCAGTGACTGAATGGTGTCAGCAGGCAGAAGCGACAGGAATAAGGGTATTAGTGGAGTTTGCTCGGTCTTTGCGTAGTTATTCGCTGCAACCGATATACAATCATGCCTAGCCAGAGAGGCCAGGCACAATGATGAGCTTATTTATTTGATCTTAGCTTCTTTGTAGAGCACGTGTTTACGAACAACGGGATCGTACTTTTTGATCTCCATCTTGTCTGGCATGGTGCGCTTGTTCTTAGTGGTCGTGTAGTAGTGACCAGTATCTGCTGTAGAAACTAACTTAATTTTATCTCGCATGATTTTGTCTCAGTCGTTTAGCAGTGTGCTGTTTAAGCAGTTTCACCGCGAGAACGGATGTCCGCTAGAACAACATCGATCCCTTTTTTATCAATAATTCGCATACCCTTGGTAGATAGACGTAATTTGACCCAACGGCCTTCGCTTTCTACCCAAAATCTATGGGTGTGTAGGTTTGGAAGAAATCTTCGGCGCGTTTTATTATGCGCGTGCGACACGTTGTTTCCTGCAACGGGGCGCTTACCGGTAACTTGACATACTCTAGACATTGTAAAATTTCTTGTGTTTGTATAATACGTATGGGCGGCGTACCTTAACAGAAAGGTATATGGTAGACAATATATAGAGGCGATCGAATGCCGATTAGCCGACTAGATAATTAAAAAGGAAACTCAGCTCGACTATGGACACAGTATTTATACGTGATTTAAGCATGGATGCCGTTATTGGTGTATTTGGGTGGGAACGTCAGGTACATCAGAAAATCACCATCAATTTAGAGATGGCAACCGATATATCTAAGGCTGCAGACACCGATGATCTAGAATATACCCTTGATTATAAAGCAATTTCTCAGAGAATCCGTGGATTGGTGGATGAAAATCAACCAAAATTGGTTGAGACCTTGATTGAGCTCATTGCCACTACTGTAATGCAAGAATTTAATATTCCTTGGCTACGCATTTCGATTGCAAAACCAGGTGCAGTAAGAGGATCTGCCGCTGTGGGGGTAACAATAGAACGCGGAGAAAGAGTGTAGCTAGTGGAAAAAGTATTTATCGGCATCGGTAGTAATATTGATAAGCATATACATATTCCTCAAGTACTTGAGGAATTGGCAGAAAAATTTGGTGAACTGCAAATATCACCCATTTATGAAACTGCTTCTGAAGGATTCGAGGGTGATGACTTTCATAATCTAGTAGTTGGTTTAGATACGGATATTTCCCCACCCGCAATGCGTCAATATCTACGTGAGTTAGAAGCGCAGCATGGACGTGTGAGAGATAGTAAAAATCAATATATTTCGCGAACAATCGATTTGGATCAATTGTTATATGGCAAGTCAAAAATTAATAAAGATGGCGTTCACGTGCCTAGCTCTGATATTACAAAATACGCATTTGTTTTAAAGCCGTTGGTAGATATTGCGGGTGATATGCGTCATCCAATATTAAAGACATCATTTACTCGGCTATGGGAAGATTTTGATAAACGTAATATAGATTTAAAACTAGTCGAGTAATGCCAACGTTTGAAGTGACAGTGCCTAGGTAGATATGACCGCGTTAACAATAAAACACTCAGTCCGATAAAATATACTTTAAGTCCATCAAAAAAGAAGTCATTAAAAATGACTCATTGGGAAATTCAAATTGATCGCCCTTCATGGGATATTTCTTGCGAAGGAAAGATTGCATGCTGGCATCTATTTTATCTAGTTCTAGTAACTGCATAGACCAGTCGTTAAATTCTGGCCGCACGCTATTTTCAAAACTAATCAATTCTATTTGATGATGTCTAGGGTCTTGAATTATGTTGCAAAATAATTCATTAACAAATCTCGAGGGTCCTTCTAATAACTGTAAGAACTTGTTGTCTGATAAAGCAAGGATACCGTGTAAGCCTACCCTTCTATTGTAGATCGAAGCTTCATTAGCGAGTTTAGACAGCTTTTCAGGGATGAGAATTTCATCGCTAGCAATGCTTCGGTATATTAAACGGCAGGGTATCATAGTTCAATAATTGTCTATATTTAGTAAGTAAGATAGTACATCATATTCGAGTTTCATGGTGGTGACTTATTAGTATTCTGTACATAACATTTTTAGTAGCGTAAGTAGAGTGCAGACTATAATTTAGTTGGGCGAGTATTTAGTGAGTGGTTAACAAAATGTTAGATATAAATATCAATTATATTTTTATTGTTGGCCATTGCCATTATCGCTGTGTTGATTTTCGTTTATGCCCGGCAATTGATGCATCTAAAATATTTAGTTAAGCACGCTTTAGAAAAATGTCATAAAATCAGCATTCAGCTCACTGCCAAGGGTGCCTCTTTAACTGAAATGGGTATAGAAAAATTTGCAGGGCTGCCGGATGAGCTGGTATTAGCAGTGACTGATGAAGAGGTTAGCCGGATTAGATTTACGCCAAAGCAATTTGTTATTAACGCTAGCTAGTTTGACTGGGGAGAGAATCCCGATTGGCATAAAGTTAATTGCTTAAAGTCCGTCCGCCATCAACAGCAACGATTTGGCCAGTAATATAATTAGCCGAATTAGCTAGAAACCAAACAGTGTCAGCAATATCTTTAGGATCACCTTCTCTCTTCAAGGCGGTACGCTCAATGATCTCTTTATGCACCGGCTCATAGTCCTCAATCTCAGGCCATATAATGGCACCCGGCGAGACGCCATTCACTCTCACTGCGGGGGCTAATTCCCGTGCCAGAGACTTAGTCAACATGCCCAAGCCTGCTTTAGCAATACAGTAAACGGTATAGCCTTTTAATGGACGTTCAGAATGGATGTCAACAATATTAACAATACAACCTTTGTGTTGAGTCAGAGTTGGAGCGAGAGCTTTGCTTAGGAATAGAGGTGCTTGCAGGTTTACACCAATCAAATCATTCCATTGGTCTACGCTGATCTCTTGCATAGGGGTGGGGTAAAAAGTAGAAGCGTTATTTACCAATATATCTAACCTTCCCCATAGGTCTGTTATTTGTTTAGCGAAAGACTCTAATTGATCTATATCGAGAAGGTTGAACTGGATGATTGCTACGCTATCCTTGCGTATTGCATTTAGCTCATCTGCAATAGCCTGTGCTGCACCTTGCGAGCCGTTGTAATGTAGTATCACGCATAGGCCTTCAGCATGTAGTCTACGTACCACTTCTGCGCCTATGCGTTTCGCGGAGCCGGTGACTAAAGCCACACGATTAGATGACTGTTCCATAAATAATCCCAACGATTAAAATTTTGTTTAATGTACCATATCGTCATGAGTAGTTTGTTACTGGCATTTAATTGGGTTGTACATAATGCATGTTGAGATGCCACCTCCTTCTGAACAAGAAAAACAACGTAGTCAACGTTGTCAGCAGATTATTGTTGACGAAATTAAGCGTAGTCAACAACCGATTAGTTTCCAGCGTTATATGCAACTATGCTTGTACACTGAGCAGGTGGGGTATTACGAAAGCGGTAGCGATATTTTTGGCGCAAAAGGTGATTTCACCACCAGTCCTGAACGCAGCAATTTTTTTGCATTAGCTTTCGCAGCACATATTAAATCAATTGAGCAAGAACTAGGCTCGTTTTCTGTGATTGAGATTGGCGCTGGCAGCGGTAAATTTGCTGCTGATTTAATTCGTGCGATGAAACAAGATGATTGTCTGCCTCAGTGTTATTACATTGTCGAAAAAAGTGCTGAATTGAGCCGACGTCAACAGGCCTATTTAGAAACTGTTCAGACTGACTGTAATATTGAATGGATAGAAGATCTGGATAAACCTATTGAATGCGGAATAGTGATTGCCAATGAAGTGCTTGATGCATTGCCTGTTAAGCTGCTTTCAGTCGAAGACAATAAGATTTCAGAACGCTGCGTTAACGTTGACGACAAAGGCAATTTTCAGTTTGTTGATATTCCTGCAGATAAAAGCTTAGCCGAGCTGATGAGTAAGCGGTTGCCGATCTCAGTGCTAAATAAAACAGATGGCCCTTATATTTGCGATATTAATCTATTATTGGATGACTTCATCAAGCAAATTGCTTCATTTGTGAATCAGGGGATATTTTTTTATATCGACTATGGTTATGCTCGCAGTGAGTACTATCATGAGCAACGCTCAATGGGGACATTGATTTGCCACTATCGACATGTGGCCAACGAACAGCCATTGCTCTGGCCTGGTTTGCAAGATATATCATGTAATGTTGATTTCACTGCATTAGCTGAGGCTAGCGTGCATTGCGGTTTAAATGTGAGTTCTTATAGTACGCAAACACATTTCTTACTGGCGAGTCATGCGCTGGAAAAAGTTATGACTGAAAATCAGAATGCTATGACACTTGAGCAGCAGGCAGAAATCAAGCGCTTAATCATGCCTGCAGAAATGGGCGAACGATTTCAAGTGATGGTGCTAACTAAAAATATTGAATTCTCTTCTGAGCAGTTCACAGGTCGAGATATGCTTTATCGCTTATAGAAATAATAAATAATGGATGTAATACAAATAATTGCGTTGGGCATTATTCAGGGGCTAACTGAATTTTTACCCGTGTCGAGTTCAGCGCATTTAGTGTTAATCTCAATTGTGATGGGCTGGAAAGATCAGGGCTTATTCATGGATGTGGCTGCTCATGCAGGAAGCTTAGTTGCGGTCATGGTTTATTTTAGAAAAGAGCTGCAAGCAATGGTTCGCGCAGTGTTGAATCCCAAGGCACAGGAAAATCAGGAGACGCTGAGTTTAATCTCAGCGATTATAATTGCTACAATACCGATAGTTGTTGCAGGTTTATTGCTAGCAGACTTTATAGAGCAATACCTTCGTAGTGCGCATGTGATTGCAATAACTACAATTCTGTTTGCATTAGCATTAGCCTATGCGGATAAAATGGGAAAAGAACTGCATGATGAATATAAGCTCTGTTGGAAAGGAATTATATTTATTGGCTGTGCACAGATATTTGCTTTAATTCCTGGTACTTCAAGGTCGGGCGTTACCATGACAGCAGGTTTAATGATGGGTCTGTCAAAGGTGGCCGCAGCGCGCTTCTCATTTTTATTATCTATCCCTACGATTCTTGCCGCGATTTCATATAAATCAATGCAGCTGATGTCGTCTCAAGTGCAAATGGATATCTTCCCCGCGTTAACTGTGTTTGCGTTGTCTGGTGTGGTTGCATACATATGCATAGAAGCTTTTGTAAGGCTAGTGAATGTTATCGGAATGATGCCGTTTGTAATATATCGGTTATTCTTGGGCGTGCTTTTGTTTGCGTTTATTTAGCTATTAACCCTTCATCTTTTTTTCTATAAGCTGCTTACGCGCAGCAATCAATGCATCACCTATTTCTTTGCCACGCAATGTTTTCTGATACTTGTCATCAAGCTTAACAGTATTTATTTGCGGCACAATGTTGGAAAGAAAATCTAAAGAAGGCGAAGGTGGTTGTTCAAATAAAGTTAACATGGCTTGCATGCAGTCTAAAATAGATAGGCAGCGTGATTGACGGCGAAAAGCATCTAGCTTTTGTAGCATATTATAAATATCATCACTGTTATTAGAAAGCGCATTGCAACAATCGATGAAATTATTATTGGTAACGATTGCCAGTTCTTGTAATGAGTTTGGGCACGCAAAATGTTGGCTTATATCGCTAGCAATTTCTGGATCAAATGCACCATCTCTTTCGCTAGCGACCATCACTAAGCCTGCGTATTTAAATTCATAATCACTAATGTCGCGTAGTTTAGATAATCTCAATAATGGCTGCTTAGTTTGCAAGGCATCATTGAGAGAGGGCGCAATTTTTTCTAACGCGCCTACATGTAATAGAATCAGTATATAAATTTCAGGGTGGTTTGTGACTAATGCGCGCTGAGTTTCTCGCCAGATACGTTCTTTTGAAAGTTGTTCTAACTCATCGCTATGACTGATTGAGGACATTAGCGCTAAAGTACTAGCATCAATAGTAAAGCCTAAATGCCAAAACCGTGCTGCAAACCTTGCGACTCTGAGTACGCGTAAAGGGTCTTCGGAGAATGCAGGTGAGATGTGGCGCAAAACACGATTTTTAATATCGTCTAATCCGTCATAAGGGTCGATTAAATTGCCATGTTCATCTTCAGCAATGGCATTGATGGTTAAGTCACGTCGTAGTAGATCTTCTTCTAGAGAAATATTAGGCGAGCTGAATACTTGAAAGCCTTTGTGGCCTTTTCCAGATTTACGTTCTGTGCGAGCAAGTGCATATTCTTCCGATGACTGTGGGTGCAAGAACACTGGAAAATCCTTGCCGACTTGACGGTAACCTAGGTCGAGCATTTCTTGCGGAGTAGAACCGACGACTACCCAGTCCTGCTCGTGTACTGGTAAACTTAATAAGCGATCTCGAACTGCCCCGCCAACCAAATATTTTTGCATTATTAATGGCCAACTAATGTGTTTAATAAAACTATTCTAACTCGAATTTTGTCTCGAATCCTGCCTCGAATTCTACTCTTGAGTTGTATATTTCAGTTAACTGCCTGTTCTACGCTCGGATATATTGCTCATACCAGCAGTGGTCACCTTAAATTAATGAGTGATCGGCAGCCGATATCAAGCTTGCTTGAAGATGAGAATATTGATCAAGTACAAAAAAACAAATTTAAAAGATTTTTAATCATACGTGAATTTGCTTCCAGCCATTTACATCTACCTGATAATAAAAGTTACACTAGTTATGTCGATCTCGATCGTGACTATGTTACATGGGTAGTATTCGCGACACCGCAATTGTCTCTGCAAGCTGAGTCATGGTGTTTTTGGGTGGTAGGCTGTGTTCCGTATAGAGGGTATTATGATCAAAGTAAAGCGCAACAGTTCGCTAATCAACTTAAGCTGCAACAGTTGGAAGTCTATATTGCGCCCGTGCCAGCCTATTCAACTTTAGGTTGGTTTAGTGATCCGCTACTAAGCAGCATGTTAGATAGGGGTGAATTAGTAACAGCTGAATATATTTTTCATGAACTGGCGCATCAACAACTATATATAAAAAATGATACTAGTTTTAATGAAGCATTTGCCTCTGCTATAGCCCAGTTAGGTGTAATTGCTTGGTTAGAGGCCGAAAAAAAACCGGCTAAGCTGCAACGTTATTTACAGTCGATACAAGAAAAAAAACAGCTATATGTCATTGTAGAAGATTTTCGTCAGCAGCTTGTAGAGATATATAGCTCATCATTAGCTCGGCCAGAAAAACTACGTCTTAAACAAGAAGCGTTTGTGTCGTATGAAAAACAAGTAGTGAGCAAACTAGAACAGTGGGAGAAACTTAAAAAGTATCGACAATGGCTTATAGAAGATATGAATAATGCAAAATTAAATGCTTTTTCAACGTACCAGGCACTAGTGCCTGATTTCATTCTTTTGTTCGAAGCATGCAATAAAAATTATGATGAGTTTTATCGTGTAATAGAGAGTACGCAACGATTAAGTGATCAGCAGAGAATCGAGTTTTTACATAGTGGAAAATGTCGTCGGGTTGAGCCTGAGTAAACAACTATCTATTAGCTAGGTATGTGGGAGCGATAGCCGATAACGACGTTGTGCAGGGAGGGCATTGTTTGCACACACTATCGAGCTTTAACGAGTTAAAGTTATCTTTTGAAAGTGGTTTGCCAGGGACGTATTCAAATACAGTGGCTTGAAGTTTAGATAAAAACATAGGTAGGCCAAGTACTGTCCGCTTATAGCCACAAATATTTGCGGTGTATTGTACCAGCTCTTTTAAGCTGTAAATGTTCGGTCCACAGAGTTCATAAGACTGGTTGTAGCTGGCTTTATCTTCAATGGCGGTTATCATTTTATTGGCAACATCGCCGACATAGACAGGTGCAAATCGTGCATTGGGGCAGGCTAAAGGAAATATTCCCGGCACTATCTTTAGTAGATCCGCAAACCGATTTAAAAAGCTGTCACCCTCGCCAAAAATTACTGAGGGTTGGAATATGGTGTAGTTCACCTGCGATGCAGAGAAGGTCTTGAGGTAGTTCTCAGCTTTACCTTTACTGCGAAGATAATGGCTGGGTGCGTCTGGATGCGCATTTAATGCACTCATTTGTAGCAGTCGTGGGATTTTCGCATTTTCACAGGCTTTCAAAGCATTGCGAGTGATACCAACATGGATGCGATGAAATTCTTTGCCATCATTGCCTCTTTCATTAAGTATGCCGATTAAATTAATCAGTGCGTGGCAATCTTTAAGCGCCGCGGTAAGGGTGTTTGATTGATAATCTTTAATTTGGACGATGGAAAGTGATGGTAATACCTTGAGGTGGCGGCACTTATCAGTGTTACGCGTCAGTAGTTTAACGGAATATCCTGACGATATGAGCTGAGCACATAATTCGCTTCCCACGAAGCCGCTTCCGCCGATAACGCCGATTAATCCTTTAATTGCCATATTCATTAGTATAACGTGGTATTCATCATTCAGTCTGTGAGTAACTGCTGACTGTGTGCAGATAAAACTAGGCTTGTTTTCACCTCAAATATGCGTTAAATATACAATTATATTTCACCAAAGTCTGAATAAATCCACCATTAATTCATTAGGAGCGTCCATAAGTGAGTGACAATATCACGCACATTACAGATTCATCGTTTGAACAAGAAGTACTACAAAGTGATGTACCAGTATTAGTAGATTACTGGGCAGAGTGGTGTGGACCATGCAAAATGATTGCGCCGATCCTTGATGAAATAGCAGCTGATTACGAAGGCAAATTAAAAATTACTAAGCTGAATATCGATGATAATCCAGCTACACCACCGAAGTTCGGTATACGTGGCATACCTACGTTAATGATCTTTAAGGGTGGAGATGTGCAGTCGACTAAAGTGGGCGCGCTATCAAAATCACAATTAACAGCGTTTATAGATCAGAGTATTTAAAACTCAGACTGAAGGGCATCAAATATACTAGACGCCCTTAAAAATTAGTGCTAACTTGGCAGTTATTACGCTACCAAGTAGCGCCTTGCCCAAGATCGATTCCAAAATAATTACTTAATAAATAACAGTTTCTATCACTAAAGAACCGACTAAATTCGGCAAGTAAACAAGTTTCTAATCACTTAGAACACGCATTCTCTATATCTAAGTGCTATCAATAAAACTCTATAAATACCCTATACCCTTTAAAACCACACAAAACCAAAAATCTAATTTATGAATCTCACCGAATTAAAAGTTAAATCCGCCGCTGAGCTCGTCGAGCTAGCCGGAGAAATGGGCATCGATAATATGGCCCGCATGCGTAAGCAAGATATTATTTTTACAATCTTAAAGGCACATGCAAAAAGTGGCGAAGATATTTTTGGTGATGGAGTACTTGAAATATTACAAGATGGATTTGGTTTTTTGCGTTCAGCAGACTGCTCATATTTAGCTGGGCCAGATGATATATACGTTTCACCAAGTCAAATTAGACGTTTTGGTTTGCGCACTGGCGATACAGTCGCGGGCAAGATACGCCCTCCTAAAGACAGCGAGCGATACTTCGCGATGCTTAAGGTCGATAAGATTAACTTCGACACGCCAGAAAATGCCAAAACAAAAGTTCTTTTTGAAAATCTAACACCATTACATCCAGATGAGCTTCTCAATCTAGAACGCGGTAATGGTAGTACGGAAGATATTACTGCACGCATCATCGATGTCTGTGCGCCTATCGGTAAAGGTCAACGTGGTTTAGTTGTTTCTCCGCCAAAAGCGGGTAAAACAATTATGCTGCAAAATATTGCTCAGAGCATCACTGCAAACAACCCGGATTGTTATTTGATAGTTTTGCTAATTGATGAGCGCCCGGAAGAAGTGACTGAAATGCAACGCATGGTTCAAGGCGAAGTCGTTTCAAGTACATTTGATGAGCCAGCAAGTCGACATGTACAGGTCGCTGAGATGGTTATCGAAAAAGCTAAGCGTTTAGTTGAACATAAACGTGACGTAGTCATTTTGTTAGATTCAATTACTCGACTAGCGCGTGCATACAACACAGTTGCACCGTCCTCTGGAAAAGTACTATCAGGTGGTGTTGAAGCTAATGCATTGACTCGACCAAAGAGGTTCTTTGGTGCGGCAAGAAATATTGAGGAAGGCGGTAGCTTAACAATTTTAGCCACAGCGCTTATTGATACTGGTTCTAAAATGGATGAAGTGATCTACGAAGAATTTAAAGGGACAGGTAATATGGAAATCCACTTGGATCGCCGTGTTGCAGAAAAACGTATTTATCCATCAATGAATATCAATCGATCAGGTACGCGTCGTGAAGAGTTACTGATTGAGCCTGAAGTACTGCAAAAGATGTGGATCCTGCGCAAGTTCTTGCATTCTATGGATGAGATAGAAGCAATGGAGTTTATGCTAGGACGTATGCAGTCTAGTAAAAATAATGTTGAATTCTTTGATGCAATGAAACGATAGAAATTTAAAGTTAAGCGTTAATTATATCAAAGTAATTAACGCTACTTAATTGCTTTAAAGCCAATATCGTCACGATAGTACATATCTTTCCAGCTAATTGCATTGACACCCTGATAAGCATTTTGCTGTGCAGTTTTAATATCCTCTCCTAGCGAAGTCACACAGAGCACTCGCCCCCCAGAGGTAGCGATTACGTCATCATATAAATGGGTCCCTGCGTGGAAGACTTTTGTATGGCTAGCAGTAATATTTTCGATACCGCTAATCGTTTCGCCTTTAGCATAATCAAATGGATAGCCACCTGCCGCCATTACTACTCCTAGTGCAGTTTGTGGGTTCCAATCGAGAGTCTGTTGTTTTAATTGATTGTGTGCAGCATCCCAACATAGTTGCGATAAATCACTTTGTAAGCGCATCAATATTGGTTGGGTTTCAGGATCGCCAAAGCGGCAGTTGAATTCTAGTACTTTAGGTACGCCTTCCGTAGTAATCATTAAGCCTGCGTATAAAAAACCCTGGTAAGGATGTCCGGCGTCAATAAAGCCTTGAACTGTCGGCTGAATAACATCAGAAATAATTCTTGCGTGTAATGCATCTGTGACTAACGGTGCTGGCGAGTATGCACCCATGCCGCCAGTGTTGGGACCTAAGTCACCATTGTCACGCGCCTTGTGATCTTGAGAACTGGCTAACGGAACGATAGTGTCGTGATCAACTAAACAAATAAAACTTACTTCTTCGCCTTGAATAAATTCTTCAATGACAATCTTTTTTCCTGCTTCGCCATGTGCACCGTCAGTTAGCATAGAAGTGACAGCATCCACCGCTTCTAAATTATTCTGAGCAATGACAACACCTTTTCCTGCAGCGAGGCCATCTGCCTTTATAACGATAGGGAAAGACTGTTCTGCAAGGTAATTAGTCGCCTGAGTTACATCAGTGAACTCTTGGTAGCTTGCAGTTGGAATATTGCAGCTATGCATAAATTGTTTTGCAAAACTTTTTGACCCCTCTAGTTGCGCATTGAATTGCTTGGGTCCGAAAATAGCTAATCCCTGTGCAGTGAATTGATCAACAACACCAGCAACTAAAGGTGCTTCGGGGCCGACAATAGTTAAATCAATATTTTTATCTTTAGCAAAGGTGATTAAAGCGGTGATATCGTCGCTGGAGATGGCAACATTCTCAATGTTATCTTCTAGTGCTGTGCCGGCATTTCCTGGTGCCACATAAACTTTTTCTGTGTGTGTCGACTGAATGAGTTTCCATGCAAGTGCATGTTCTCTGCCGCCACTGCCAATGACTAAAATATTCTTCATAACTTTCTCATACTTAACTGAATCGTGGTAATACGAATAATAATGCTAATGGTAGCGTGATGATTGCCAGCAAGTTGCCAACTAATACTATAGCAGAAACTTTTGTTGGTTCTTGCTGGTAGCGTTTTGCAAATAGAAAATTCATCACTGCTGGGGGTAATGCGCCGAATAAGATTAATGCACCTATTTGAGTTTTTTCTAATGGCACAAAAGCGGCGATGATTAATGCTAAAGCAACACCAATGGCAGGTGTGAGGATGGCAACGAGTAAGCCTAATCTCCAAAAATCAAAGTTCGCTTTTGTCAGTTGCACGCCAAGTGAGAACAGCATTAATGGTACCGCAATACTGCCAAGCATATGAATAGGCAGAATAATAAAACTGGATAGCTGAATATTTTGTGATTGTAAAAATAGTGCGAGAATGGCAGCGAGTATTGCTGGAGAGGTAATGCTGCGAATCCATTTTGCATTCTGGTCAAGCATGTATGAGCCCAAACCAAAGTGAGTAATGTTGCCAACTAAAAAAAGAATTAAACCTGCAGCTAAGCCTTTGGTGCCTAGAGCAAGACTCATTAACGGCAGTCCTATATTACCGGCATTATGAAACATCATGGGTGGTGCTATGGTGTGATATTGAATATTAAATAAACGTGCAAAGGGAATGGCAATGACAGCGGTCAATAGCACTAAGACCAGCCCGCTTAGCCCGAGTAAGGCGAATTCTTTAAATTCAAATTGTTGCTGCAGTAATGATGAAAATACTAACGCTGGAATAAATACATGTAGGTTTATGTCATTGATGGAGTCAAGTTCGGGATGCTTACGTACACCGATAAAGATACCCATACTAACAATAGCAATTAATGGGAACATGATCTGTCCAATTTGAATTGCTATGGACATATGCTTTGCTAAAAGATACCCAGAGAATTGTGCTTTGAGAAAAGCCTTTTAATGGCGGAAGTGACGAATGCCAGTAAATACCATGGCCATATCATGTTCGTCAGCAGCGGCAATAATTTCTGCATCATTACGTGAGCCGCCTGGCTGAATCACAGCTGTGATCCCTGCCTGGTTAGCGGCATCTAGTCCGTCTCTGAATGGGAAGAATGCATCTGAAGCCATCACAGAACCTTCAACCATTAAATTCTCGTCACTAGCTTTAATCCCAGCAATTTTAGCTGAATACACTCGACTCATTTGGCCGGCGCCAATGCCAATCGAGCGTTCGTCACGCACATAAACAATAGCGTTAGATTTTACAAATTTGGCGATCTTCCAGGCGAATAATAAATCACAAATTTCTTGTTCGCTGGGCTGACGTTTAGTCACAATTTTTAAGTCAGCAGCATCAACTGCTGCATTATCTTGATCTTGAACTAAAATGCCTCCGCTTACTTTGCGTAAATCAAATCCACTATTAACTGAATTCGTATTTGTGCAATCAAGCACGCGTGTATTTGGTTTAGTGCTGAGGATATCAGTCACGCCTGATTCTATCCCTGGTGCAATGATTACTTCGACAAACTGTTGATCGAGTATTTGTTTTGCAGTATTTGCATCAAGTGGACGATTGAAAGCGATAATGCCACCAAAGGCAGACGTTGGATCCGTGGTGTAAGCTTTTTGGTATGCATCTGTAATCGACTCTGCCACTGCAACGCCACAAGGATTCGCATGCTTAACAATCACGCAAGCTGGTGTAGTGAATTGTTTTACGCACTGCAATGCTGCATCGGTGTCAGCGATGTTATTGAAGGATAACTCTTTGCCTTGAATAAATTTAGCAGCGGCAACTGAACCTTCGCTGGGATTGCGTTCGGCATAGAAGCTAGCACTTTGATGAGGGTTTTCACCATATCGCATTGCCTGCTTCTTGTTGAAGGCTAAATGTAATGTTTCAGGGAAAGCTGTTTCATTTTGCTGACCGAGATAATTCGCGATCATGCCATCATATTCAGCGGTATGGCTAAACGCTTTGCGCGCAAGATTAAAGCGCGTTTCATACGTTAGACACCCGTCGTTGGCTTTAAGGTCTTCGAGTAACTGAGCATAGTCCGCAGGATCTACCACTACGCCAACACGCGCATGATTTTTTGCTGCAGCGCGCAACATGGCAGGACCGCCGATATCTATGTTTTCGATAGCGAGATCTAAAGTGCAATCTTGCTTAGCAATAGTTTGAGCGAATGGATAAAGATTTACGACCACTAAGTCGATGGCATCAATACCATGCTCCTGCATAACAGCATCATCAACTTCAGCACGTCCAAGGATACCGCCATGAACTTTTGGATGTAGTGTTTTAACACGACCACCCATAATTTCAGGAAACTGTGTGTGTTCACTGACATCAGTCACAGGTATACCTGCTGCACTAAGCTGTGCAGCGGTACCACCAGTGGAAAGGATATGTATGCCTGCATGGTGTAACTCAGAGGCAAACTGTTCTAGACCGGACTTATCAGAAACACTTATTAATGCACGTTGAATTTGTCGGCTAGTGTTTAACGGCATACGACTAACGAACGTCGTAGTGCTTTAACTTCTTGCGTAGTGTTCCACGGTTTAAGCCAAGGCATTTAGCAGCCTTAGTTTGATTGCCACCGCAGTAATTCATTACTGACTCTAACAAAGGCTTTTCTACTTCTTCTATCACCATGCGATATAAGTCATCAGGCGCATGTCCATCTAACTTGCTGAAATAGCTGCGCAGTGAATCTGCAACAGACTCTCTAAGAGTTTGAGTCGGTGTTACTGGGTGTAGCTCTGAAACATTAAGGTTTGTAACTGGGTTATTCATGCAACGTTCTCCATTTTTAATTCTGCGTCTTGCAAATAACTGCGTACCATATTGATCTGAACATCTGCCTCGGCTACAGAGAACACTTTCTGTTTGAATTGTTGTGAGCCATGCATATTATCTAAGTACCAGCCAATATGTTTACGCGCAATTCGCACTCCTTGTTGTTTTCCATACAGGGAATACAATTCTTCTAAGTGATTCAATACAATAGTACGCATCTCCGCTTGGGGCGGATTTTCTAATTTTTCATTGAATTTTAGATAGTGGTCTATTTGGCGAAAAAGCCACGGCTGACCCTGTGCCGCGCGTCCGATCATAATCGCATCTGCGTTGGTAATTGCCAAGACCTTTTTTGCTTTTTCTGGAGAATTTATGTCTCCGTTCGCAACCACAGGGATATTGACCGATTTTTTTATGTTGCAAATTGTTTTGTATTCTGCTTGACCACGGAAGCGACAGGCGCGAGTTCGGCCGTGAACTGTCAACATTTGTATTCCGCAATCTTCTGCAATTTTAGCTATCTGCACACCATTACGATTTTCTACATCGCTGCCAGTGCGTATTTTCAATGTTACTGGAACACCCGCGGCATTGACTACCTCGGTGAGAATTTTTTTAACCAACTCTTCGTCAGCCAATAATGCTGAGCCGGCCAGTACTTTACATACCTTTTTAGCCGGGCAACCCATGTTGATATCGATAATATCAGCACCCTGTTCGACATTAAATACAGCGGCCTGGGCAAGTTGCTGAGGGTTTGAGCCAACAATCTGCACTACACGTGGTGTTGGCTCATCCATGTGCTGACGTCTGATTCTTGATTTATTAGTATTCCACAACTTGCTATCCGCGCTAATCATCTCTGTCACCGTGTAGCCTGCGCCTAATTGGCGACATAACTTGCGGAACACCAAATCAGTGACGCCTGCCATCGGGGCAAGGAATAGATTATTAGATATAGTGTATGGACCAATCTGCATAGTGATATTCAATTAGGGCTAACGTGACTATAAAAATTCAAAGTCATAACTGACAACTTCTTCGCCGACGTCGTGTACCTCAAGCTTGATGGATAGCGGTATGTTCTGTTCCATTAGCTGTTTAGATGCAGATTTGCCTTTCAAGTAGTGATTGCCTGCAAACTGCCTAGCGGCAATCACATCGCCGGCAATATTTAAAAAGCGTAGTTGAATCAGTGGGTAAGGCTGAGAAAATTCTGCTCTATTAATAATTGTGAGCGTCACCATCAATGCCTGTTTTTCACCGGGATGAGTATAGATACTTCGGTTAAGCACCTCTATCCTGTTGACTGCTCGTGGTATTTCAATGGTGCAAGTTATCCATGTGCAAAGTTTAGAACGATACTGCGGTGGAATAAGGTCTATTTTGACTGAGGCGATAATCTGTAATAACAACGCCACAACGAGACCGATACAGGTAATGCCAGCAAGCCATTTTACAGGCTGAATATTGGCGCTTTCATTATCTAGATTGGAAACATCATCAGCGATAATTTTGGGTACAGAGTTTTGTTCAATCTCTTCGCGTTCTTCCACCGCCTCTTCGACAATATCTTCTGCGTTATCTTTTTGAATATCTTCATCGCTATATTGCTGAGCATTATCAAAGGCAGATGGAAGATTGATTTTTGGCGGTTCAGGTAGGTGTGGGTGAGTACCATGTAACTCTCGATCTAAAAACTCTAGATCGATTGCAGATGCTTCCTCTTCGCCCAGTTCAACATCCACGGTTTCATACATATCTTCATTGGGTTGGTCGAACAGGTACAGTCGCGCATCAAATACGTGCTCACACATACCACAACGCACCATGCCAGCAGCAATTTCTAACTGTTGGGTGGTAATGCTAAAGGCAGCACGGCAGCTGGGGCAACGAGTGAACATAGGGTCAGTTTACCAGCTCATACTCAGATTCGCGTAAATGAAATACACGCCCATTCTTCGCGCTGATAGACCTGGTCACAATGGAAGTTCTGTGAGTAATTTTGGCAAATCGAATCTGTTTGACTATCTAAAATTCCAGATACGACTAGTTTGCCGCGGGGTTTCAGGTGCTTTAGAAACACATCGCGAAGTTCTACTAGCGGCGCGGCAAGAATGTTAGCAATAATAATATCACTGGTGACATTGGCTAAGCAGTCGCTAGTCCCTACTGTAAAGCGACTGACATCCAGATGATTGCGACCAATATTATCGTGTGTGGCAGTGACAGCCTGCGGATCAATGTCCACGGCATGCACATGACTAGCACCCAAGCAAGAAGCAGCTAACGCTAGAATGCCGCTGCCACAGCCAAAATCAATCACGCTTAAATCTTTTAATGTTGTATTACCCAACCAGCTTAAACACAAACTAGTCGTAGCATGATGCCCGGTGCCAAATGCAAGCCCAGGGTCTAGTTGTAAGCTAATACCATCGGGTGCAGGATTCTTTTCCCAGGATGGATAAATCCATAAAGGACCGAATTGCATAGCACTAAACTGTTGTTGAAAATTGGCCTGCCAATCTTGATCTTCTATTTGCGCCAAAACAATTTGTTGGCTAACAGAAGGATCGTTTTCCAATGCTTTAGTAGCAAGCTGAATAGATTGTTCAGTCGTAAAATGGGCTTGTAAGAAAAGATTAGACCATAGAGGATGGTCGCCAATATTGGGTTCTAATATTGGTTCGTCTGCAGCGTCTTCGTAAGAAACACTAACGGCACCACAGGTAAATAATAACTCTTCAATATGTTCAGCAGATTGAGGAGTTATCTGTACGCGTAACTGGAGCATGCGTAATTAAAACTACTTTTGGCTTTCGAGCAGACGTTCCAAGTAATGGATATCAACCTGTCCTTTGCCAAACTCTGCATCGGCCATCAATCTGAGTTGTAATGGGATGTTAGTTTTGATGCCATCAATAATCATTTCTTGTAACGCACCCTGCATGCGCTTAATCGCAGTGGCACGATCTTCACCATGCGTGATTAATTTGCCAATCATAGAATCGTAATTAGGCGGCACGGTATAACCAGAATAAATATGTGAATCAACTCGAACACCAAAACCACCAGCGCTATGGTAACGCGTAATCTTTCCTGGGCTTGGGATGAATGAATCTGAGTCTTCAGCATTCAAACGACATTCCATAGCATGGCCAGTAATCTTTACGTCTTCTTGGCGGATAGATAATTCTTCACCAGAAGCGATTAACAGCTGCTGCTTCACAATATCAATACCAGTGATGTATTCAGTAACCGGATGTTCTACTTGCACACGCGTGTTCATTTCAATGAAAAAGAATTCACCATTTTCATATAAGAATTCAAACGTTCCCGCGCCTCGGTAGCCAATGAGTTTGCATGCATCTGTGCAGCGAGTACCAATAAAGTCACGTTCTTCATCGGTTAAGCCAGGTGCAGGTGCTTCTTCAATAACTTTTTGATGGCGACGCTGCATTGAACAATCACGTTCTGCTAAATAAATAGCATTACCGTGAGTATCAGATAACACTTGGATTTCAATATGACGTGGTGTTTCTAAAAACTTCTCCATATACAACGTGCCGTTATTAAATGCGGCAGTTGCTTCGGCTCTAGTTAAAGAGACTGAATCTGCTAGTTCATCATCACCACGAACCACTCTCATGCCGCGACCACCACCACCGCCAGCTGCTTTAACGATAACCGGGTAGCCAATTTCATTGGCTAACTTGGAGTTGCTAGCGAAGTCATCAGTCAACGGTTCTGCGGAGCCGGGTACGCAGGGAACACCTGCTTCTTGCATGGCGTTCTTGGCAGAAATTTTGTCACCCATGCGACGAATAGTGTCTGCTGTTGGGCCTATGAAAACAAAGCCGCTAGATTCAACGCGTTCAGCAAAGTCATCGTTTTCAGATAAAAATCCATAACCAGGGTGAATTGCTGATGCGTCAGTTAATTCTGCTGCACTAATAATGGCAGGAATATTTAAATAACTTTCTGTCGATGGAGGGGGGCCAATACAGACAGATTCATCAGCAAGTTTTACGTGTTTTAATTCGCGGTCAACAGTGGAATGCACTGCAACGGTTTTAATTCCAAGCTCGCGGCATGCACGCAATATGCGTAGAGCAATTTCACCGCGGTTGGCAATAACAACTTTTTCTAACATGGCTCGGTTATTCTTCTTTTTGTGATGTTTTACAAATGGCTAAACATCTTGTTATTCAGTGGCAAGTAGCTCGTCAATATAGTTAAGCAGTGAATTTATTCAATGACAAAAAGTGGTTGTCCGAATTCAACTGGTTGACCATTCTCAGCAAGCACCGCTTTAACTGTGCCTGACTTATCGCTTTCAATTTGGTTAAGCATTTTCATTGCTTCAATAATGCAGAGCACATCGCCTTCTTTAACCTGTTTGCCAACTTCAGCGAAAGGCGTTGCTCCTGGTGAGGAGGCTTCATAGAACGTACCTACCATGGGTGAGGTTACTTGATGCCCGCTAACAATGGCAGGCTCAGTGCTAGTATTTTCTGCTGGGGCGGTTGTGGCAGCTGGCATAGGAGCCGGAGCCGGAGCTGCTGCATATTGCATTGGCATAATAGGAGCGTTGGGGTTGTCGCGACTAATGCGTACTGACTCTTCACCTTCTTTGATTTCAATCTCGGCAATGCCAGACTCTTCTAGTAACTCAATTAGTTTTTTTACTTTTCGTATATCCATGTGCTTAGTTCTTTTTATTTGGTTAACTGGTTGTGCGCGGCGCTGATGGCAAGTTGGTATCCATAGGTACCCATGCCAGAAATAATCCCCACCGCAACATCTGATAAATAAGACACCTGTCGAAATTCTTCTCGCGCAAATACATTGGAAATGTGTATTTCAATGAACGGAATAGCGACACCCAGAAATGCATCTCGTAAAGCAATACTCGTGTGAGTAAATGCGCCTGGGTTGATAACAATGAATTCAACATTTTCTTGCTTGGCGGCATGCAATCGATTGATGAGCTCATGCTCAGCATTGGATTGCAGATGCACCAATTCATGTCCTAACGATTTGGCATGTGCGGATGCATTCTCCACAATCTGGTCTAGCGTGTCGTAACCATAGACATCAGGTTCTCTAGAACCCAATAGATTTAAATTTGGGCCATTTAGAAGAAGGATTTTGCTCATTAGCCAGGTGAACTCTTTGTTGGATTGTATTTTAGCTCTAGAAGTATTGTGCCGTAAAAATAACGAGCTGTCTAATATACAACAAGATAGGCGAATTTAGCAGCAAATTTTCAGAGGTTTGCTACAAGATGATAGTTTGTGCGAGTGGCAAGTTGGCTAAGCACAGGGCTCATGCGCCTAGCCAATATTAAGCAAAATTGAGATTAAAATAGGGTGTTTAAATGGTCTGCTAACTGCTCAGCGGTGACACTCCCGGTTAACCGACTGCTTCTTAAGTCAGTGCCATCTGCATCCCAAAAGTACAGCATGGGTGGAGCAGACATATCCAAATGACGCGCTAATTCTTTATCAGCATTATCTTGGACGGTAATGTCAGCCTGTAAGAACACAACATTGTCTAAAGCGGCAACGACTGCGGGATCAGGAAATACTTTCTTTTCCATGACTTTGCAATACGCACACCAATCTGCGTAAAAATCCAACATGACAGGCTTACCAGCCGCTTTGGCTGCTGTTAATTCACTATTGAGATCATCCACTGTCTTGATGCGTTTATGAGCAACATGTTGTTGGCTGGTGGCATGTTGTCCGCTTGAGATAACCCCAGTCAATGGCTTCAATGTGTCTTTTCCGCCAGCCGCAAGGCCGACTAAGAACATAGCACCATAGATGAGCAGGATTAAACCTAGCCCTTTCCATAACTTGCTCCAGCCACTGCAATCGTCCGATAACGATTTTAAAGCGCCTAAATATACAGCGACGATAATAAGCAATGCTGCCCACATCAGCATGATAATGGAGGTAGGTATATAAGTTGGGCTAAGACGTTCTAAAAAGCTAATTGCTAAACCGATCATAATTACACCGCCGGTGGCTTTAACAATGTCCATCCAGGTACCGGCTTTAGGCAATAGAGCACCTCCACCTGAGCCCATAATGAGGAGTGGTAAGCCCATGCCAGTGCCGAATACCCATAAGTATAAGAATCCAGCCAATGGACTTTGTGATTGAGCGGCAAATGCAAGCACAGCTAATAATACTGGGCCGCCACATGGACCAACAATAAGTGCAGACAATACACCCATTAAGCCAACGCCAAATAGAGAGCCACCTTTCTGCTGGTTACTCTTTTCGTTTAGCTTGCTTTGTAATGCGCTTGGGACTTGGATTTCATAAAAGCCGAACATAGAAAATGCTAAGCCAATAAATAATAAAGCTGATGGGATCAAAATCCAAGGAGTTTGTAAGCTGCCTTGAATACCTAAAGCCTCTCCTACAACTGCCATGATTGCGCCAAGCACGCCAAAGGTAAGTGCGATACCCTGCGTGTAACTAAGCGACAGGCTAAAGGCTCTGAATGTGGTTATCTTTTCGCCCTGTCCCATAATCAACGATGTTAAGATTGGAATCATTGGGTACATGCACGCGGTGAAAGCCACCAGCAGGCCAAAGCCTAAACTGAGCATAATCGCCACGAGAGGATTTGCATTTTTAAGATTATCTAAAATACTATCCTGCTCATTGACCGGTTTTGCTGCTTTGGTATTGGTAGAATCGCCCGTACTCATGGATTTGGCAATGTTCGTGCCTGAGCCACCAGCATTACCTGGCAGTGTCACGTTGATAGTCTTTTTCACCGGTGGATAGCATAGGCCAGCATGAGCGCAGCCCTGGTATCCAACTATCAGTTCAACCGTATTAGTGTTGGCAGAAATGGGCACGCTGACATCTAGGCTATGTTCATATATTTCAACGTCACCAAAAAATTCGTCATGTAGATTTCTACCTGTCGGCAAACCTAATTCGCCAATTACTACGCTGGCATCGTTGCTGCTAACGCTAAGGCGCTTTCTGTATAGATAGTATTCATCCGCAACATTCCAAAATAACTTTATTTCGTTGGCTGAATTGCTGGTAGCGGTTAATTGAAATGCTTCATCAACCGTCAGGAATTCTTCGTCTTCTTCACTGCTATTCCCAAAGGGGTTGCCGGCAGCAAATGATTGGCTTGATGCACTTAATAGTAGAAATAGCGCTAATAAACTTGCCCAAATAGATTGGTGAATTAACTGGTTTCTTTGGTGACCCATGATAAATACTCTTCTGTGCTTTGTGTAATTGGTAAGGCGATTAATTCTGGGGTGTCGTAAGGATGTTGTTGAAGAATAAACTTACTTAACTGTGTATACCGGGTTTTTAGCGTTTTCATTACTAATAGACACTCTTGGTCTTCACACAGTTCATCTTTCCAGCGATAAATAGACGTCATTCCAGGCACTATGTTGCAACAAGCAACCAGTCGTTCTTCGATTATCTGACGGGCGAGCAACTTTCCCTTATCGATGTCAGGGATTGTGGTCATAACTAACAGCATTTTCTGCTGATCTATTGTAGGCATGGTATCGCTAGGGATTTTCAGATAAATATTTCATTAGCCATTGTAAAGCGGCATGGGCGTCACTATATAGGGGTAATGGTTATAAACACTAGCAAACTCTAATGCGGGGCTTTCCAGTTGCTGCAGCGTTATTTATTGGCATCCCGTTAATAGAAATCTACCTATTCATAGAACTAGGTGGGTTGATTGGTGCGTTACCGACCGTACTTTTGATTATAGTCACCGCAATAATCGGTGTGTCTCTGCTGCGTGCGCAGGGATTCAACACTATGGCGAAATTCCAACAGGAAGTCGGTACAGGGCAATTGCCAGCCACCACTATGTTAGAAGGCGTGGCATTAATAATTGGCGGTGCATTGTTGTTAACGCCAGGGTTTCTCACTGATAGCATCGGTTTTCTATGTCTAATTCCGTTTACTCGTCAAGCGATTATTGCCTGGGCAATCAAGAACATGAAGGTGACGACGGGCGGATTTAATAGCGCTGGACCGACTGCTAGGCCGCGTGATCCTGACGTCATCGAAGGCGAAATTATAGAAAACGATAAAGAGCCCTATGACCAGAACAAGTAACAATTTGTGCCTTGACAACGCTAGGCCGAACCGTATCATTGGCACTCATTCGACTAGAGTGCTAACAAATTTAGCAACCCTATGAATTTATAAAGAATTTTAAGATTTTTAATTGTCAGGAGATATACGACATGAAATTAAGACCTTTACACGATCGTGTAGTAATTAAGCGAATGGAAGAAGAGCGTACCAGTCCTGGTGGCATCGTCATTCCTGATTCTGCAACTGAGAAGCCTATTAAAGGTGAAGTACTAGCTGTTGGTAACGGCAAAGCAAGCGATAGCGGCAAAGTGCAAGCACTTGACGTCAAAGTAGGCGATACCGTTCTGTTCGGAAAATATTCTGGTACTGAAGTGAAAGTAGACGGCGATGATTTATTAGTGATGCGTGAAGACGACATCATGGCCGTCATCGAAGGCTAGTTAACTCTGGTCTGATTGCTAATCAGAATTTTTTGAATTAAATAAAATTTAAGCAAAGGTAAACGTTATGAGTGCAAAAGAAGTCATATTTGGAGATGAAGCCAGAGCCCGTATGGTCAATGGTGTGAACATCTTAGCTAACGCAGTAAAAGCAACATTAGGACCAAAGGGTCGCAATGTAGTATTAGATAAATCTTTTGGTGCACCAACCGTCACTAAAGATGGTGTATCGGTTGCAAAAGAAATCGAATTAGAAGATAAGCTTGAAAACATGGGCGCACAGATGGTTAAGGAAGTTGCTTCGCAAACTTCTGATGTAGCTGGTGATGGAACAACAACAGCAACAGTACTAGCGCAATCAATTGTGCGTGAAGGTATGAAAGCAGTGGCTGCTGGCATGAATCCTATGGATCTTAAGCGTGGTATCGACAAAGCAGTGACTACTGCAGTTGAAGCGCTAAAAACAGCGTCAGTACCATGTTCAGATAACAAGTCTATTGCACAGGTAGGTAGTATCTCTGCAAATTCTGATACATCTATCGGTGACATCATCGCAGAGTCTATGGACAAAGTCGGTAAGGAAGGTGTGATTACCGTTGAAGAAGGTAATGCATTAGAGAATGAGTTAGACGTTGTTGAAGGTATGCAATTTGACCGCGGTTATCTTTCTCCTTACTTTGTTAATAACCAAGACAGCATGACATGTGATATGGATGACCCATTCATCTTGTTACATGACAAGAAAGTATCAAACATCCGTGATCTTCTTCCTTTATTAGAAGGCGTTGCAAAAGCAGGTCGTCCTTTAATGATTATTGCAGAAGATGTTGAAGGTGAAGCACTAGCAACGCTAGTAGTGAATACTATTCGCGGTATCGTTAAAGTAGCTGCAGTTAAAGCGCCTGGTTTTGGTGATCGTCGTAAAGCAATGCTAGAAGACATTGCAATTCTTACTGGCGGTACAGTCATTGCTGAAGAAGTTGGTTTATCTTTAGAGAAAGCAACACTAGAAGATTTAGGTACAGCTAAGCGTATTCAAATCACTAAAGAAAACACAACTATCGTTGATGGTGCAGGTAAAGCGGACGCAATCAAAGCACGCGTAGATCAAATTCGTGCACAGATTGAAGAGGCAACATCTGACTACGACAAAGAAAAACTTCAAGAACGTATGGCTAAGTTAGCTGGCGGTGTTGCAGTGATTAAAGTTGGCGCAGCAACAGAAGTTGAAATGAAAGAGAAGAAAGCACGTGTAGAAGATGCATTACATGCAACACGCGCAGCAGTAGAGGAAGGCGTAGTTCCTGGTGGCGGTGTTGCACTGATTCGTGCACGTAAAGCATTGGCCAACTTAACCGGTGATAACGACGACCAAACTGCAGGTGTCAACATTGCACGCCGTGCAATGGAAGAGCCTCTACGTCAAATCACGGCTAACGCAGGTGATGAAGCATCAGTTGTACTTGCTAAAGTTGATGAAGGCGATGGTAACTTTGGTTATAACGCTGCGTCAGGTGAGTACGGCGACATGATTGAAATGGGTATTCTTGATCCAACTAAAGTAACTCGTTCTGCACTTCAAAACGCAGGATCGATTGCTGGATTAATGATTACAACTCAAGCCATGGTAGCAGAGCTACCTCAGGATGATGCACCAGCAATGGGCGCACCAGACATGGGCGGCATGGGTGGAATGGGTGGCATGATGTAATTCATCAAGCTTCCTAGCTTTAAATTAAAAGCCTCGCATTGCGAGGCTTTTTTTATGGAAGGTGTAAAAGTTAACTATGCTATCTTGGCATTTTTAAAATAATTTTAAGTTTCTTTACGTTTTCTATGAAACAAGCGGCGATTGCCGGGTTAGGCATTGTGGCTTTGCCTGCCTACACATGTCGTGATGAATTGAAATCGGGTGAACTGACCAGAGTGTTACCAGGATGGCACGCTGGATTGTCCCAGCTAAGTTTGATCATGCCCACTCAACGAGGGTAAGCCCCCTCTATTATTGCTTTGTAAGATTTTCTTCCCGCTGAATTTGGAGAGTTTGAATGTCTAAACAGTAGAGTGGATTAATTTTACAGGTATTCTGAAATTATATGGGTATTATGAATAGTGTATTTTGGTCGCTCAAAGAACACTATTCTTAATTGATTTGATAGACCGCTTTCCACCAATAATTTGAGGTGAGCTTAACAAAGATATCATTTTATATCGACGACAAGGGCTTGCTTTGGGGGCTTGAAAAGCAAGCAAAGAAAAAGAATGGGAGAGATTTAGTAAAGCTCTACGATTTTATCGTCAACAAAGGTATAGCGTGGTTGTTTATACCAGCCGTAAATTAAGGATTTCCGTGGTTCTTTGTGAATTTTTGCTTTGAAGATTTTTAGTTTACCGTCGACGGGGCTCATCCAGAAGTCTAGGTCATAAAGTTTCTTTTTGTTACCGATGACATGAAAGTCAGTGCAAGCGAAATAGGTGCGGCCATCAATGACGCGTACGGGGTCATGAATTTTTACAAATTTTAAAGATAAGATTTCACCAGTTTTATCATCTTCAATGGTAAATACACCATTCTCATCGATGCTTTTAGCAATGTGATCATTCATGGCATTTTTAATGTCATGCACATAATATTTTTTCGCGGGTTGGTTGTCAGTCGTATTCGCCTCATTAGCAAATGGTGAAACTCCCCAAAGCATTAATAAGATAAAAACTATCTTTGTATTAATTTGAATGAGGAGTCGCATATATTTACCTTTAAATCAGAGTGAGATTAGTTTTCAGCGGCTTTGCCTGCGTGCTCCGCTTCTTTACCCGCATGCTCTGCTTTTTCACCGGCATGTTCAGCTTTCTTGCCAGCGTGCTCGCCAGCGAATAAAGACAAAGGTAAGAGTAATAATGCAAGTGCAATAAATTTCATATGTATTCCCCTTTTTGGTTTAAGAGTTAACGTTAAGATTTGTTAGATGCTTGGTTGCCTAAGTGTAAATTACGCGAGGTAAAAGGTTCTGTAATCCAGGCTATCACTGAAAATGCCTGTGAGCGATTTTCGGGTAAACCTATAGAGTCCTTTGCTAGTGTGGTGCTTCCTCCTACTGCTGGTTTTTGGTAGGAAAAAAATATCCTATCCCAAAGACTAAAAATGGTTGAAAAGTTTGCATCACCATAGTTTCTATCTACCGCATGGTGTGATGCATGATAGCGTGGCGTGACGACAATCGGTGACAATATTTTTTCGAGTTTATTTGGAAAGTCGAAGTTACTATGATGAAACTGTGCGCTAAGACTAACTAGGGCTTCAAATACAAACCAAGCAATTACCGTTGGGCCCCATATAACAATCCATGTGGCTTTGACTAAGGATGAGATGATCAATTCGCCCGGGTGAAAGCGAAGAGCGGTAGAAACATCCATATGTGTATCGGCATGATGGGCTTTATGGAAGCGCCATAAAAATCCAACGCGATGATTGGCGCGATGCCAGAAGTAATCAAATGCATCCAATACAATTAATGAAATGATAATTTCAGTAATGCCATGTAAACCTAACCAACGCGATAAACCCCAGCCTTCTTCTTCGACATACACAATCCACAGCAACATGGGGACGTAGATAAACATGCGGATAAGCACGGTATTAAATGCGGCAACGCCAGCATGGAACGCAAACCTTTTTACACGCAGCTTATCCCAGCTTCGTTTTGCAAAGAGTGATTCAATAATTGCAAAGATTAGCAGGCCGCCAATAAACACAATGAGGCGTCCTGTATCAAGGTTGAGCTCCATTAATGGTCCCTAGTAACAAAACTTCAAGTATTTGTAGCAGATTATGATGTTAGTAGTCTAGTTGTAAATAATGAACTTATTGTGCAAACGTTAAACAAGTAATGAACCAGCTATCAATCTGCTCTGTTTAAAAGAAACTAACTTGAGTAAAAATAAGCGCTTGTGTGAAATTATCTAATAAATTAAGTTAAAATGTTTGCATGCGTATAGATCCTAATTTTCATGTCATCGTCGGTGCTGAGTTCATCGAATCACCTAATTACGATGAGCGTCCTGATGATGCAGATATTGATTTAATTGTTGTGCATAACATTAGTCTGCCACCGAATGAGTTCGGTGGTGGTTATGTGAAAGAGTTATTCCAAAATACACTCGACCCAAGCATCCATCCTTATTTTAAAGAAATTAAAGGCATGGAAGTGTCAAGTCATCTCTTTATTGAACGATCAGGAAAGTTAATTCAGTTTGTGCCGTTTAATCAACGTGCTTGGCATGCGGGTGCTTCTTGTTATGAGGGGAGAGAGTGTTGTAATGATTTCTCGATTGGAATTGAATTGGAAGGGGCGGATAATATTGATTATACCGATGAGCAATACCGTGTGTTGCAAGCGGTGATCTTATGTTTGCAGATGACTTATTCTGGGTTAAATGCTAATGGGCATGTTGTTGGTCACTGTGATATTGCACCAGGACGTAAGACAGATCCTGGCCCTGCTTTTGATTGGAATAGGCTTAGCAATTTCTTAAGCTAACTTACTTCAACCATCCATACTTGATTATTTTCAATGATATCAAAAAGCAGCTTGATGTTTGGGTGTGCACCGGGTTGCTGCTTCTCTTCTTCTGCATAGTCACCAAATAAACTAACGCCAGTTCTCGCCTGATCCCTACTGATTTTAAAATCATTAGCCTGTGAAATTGCGTAAAGAATTTTTACTGAAGCCTGTTTGCCTGGGATATTGTCAACTCTAAACGATGTGCCTGAACTCATGTCTGATAATGTGATGCTTTTTAAATGACTCGTGTCTAGCAAATTGTTAAAGTCGGCCCCAAAGTTTTTCTGATTACTCATTAATGGTTATCCACTGTTCATTAGTAAACCCCTGACAGGGTTTGAATTGAGTTTTATAATTCATTTTATCGCAATCATTAATCCAATACCCTAAATATAAATAGTCTAAGTTGCGCTGTTTTAATAATTCAATTTGTTTAAGAATAGAAAATGTCCCAAGACTGAGATTGGAATATTCAATATCATAAAATGTGTAGACTGCCGACCAGCCTTGAATTAATGGATCGCAGATAGCAACACAGACAAGCTGCTGGTTGGGCAAACGAAATTCAATGGCGAAAGTATTTGACCAGGGACTGAATAAAAAATCTTCAAATGTATTCAACGCTTCTTGCATGCTTTCAGATTCGGGATGCCGATGACGAATATATTGTTCATATAGTGATAGATAATTTGAGTAGTCAGGATTAATGACCACAGCTACGCTAAGGTTGCTATTCTTGTTGAATATGCGCCGTTGGCTGCGATTAGCACGAAAATCACTCATAGGAATACGCAAAGAAACACATTGCGTACAATGCAGGCAGTTAGGCCGATGTATCCGACTGCCCGCGCGTCGAAAGCCTATATTGATTAATTCACTATATAAATTGCTGGTTAATGTGGCGCTTGGCTCAGTCGTATGGTGCTGTGCGCAATAGTTGGGAATATATGGGCAGCTATAGGGCATGCTTTGATATAATCTGAGCTTAAACATCAGCTTAGTGTAACAAAGCATTAATTAATCATCTGCTTATAGATAAAAATCAAATCTCTCATGTATCAAGCGATCGAAGACAATCTAAATCTCATCAGTAAATACAATATGGAGTCCTCACTTCATATTGGTAAAGTTGGCATTGAGAAAGAATCTCTACGCACTGATAAGCGGGGAGTGATTGCCAATACAGATCATCCTGTTGCACTGGGTTCCGCATTGATGCACCCGCATATCACCACAGACTATTCTGAAGCATTATTAGAATTCGTCACGCCGCCATTGGACACAGCAGAACAGGCAATCAAATTCTTGGGACAAATACATCAGTTTGTCTATCCAAACATAGGTAATGAATGCCTATGGCCGGCAAGCATGCCATGCAAGCTGGACGGCGAACAAAGTATACGCATTGCGGAATACGGCACTAGCAACCTAGGTCAGATGAAAAATGTATATCGTCGTGGTTTAGGTTATCGCTACGGTAAAGTAATGCAGGTGATTTCAGGCATACATGTGAATTTATCTATGCCAGAAGAATTTTGGCCAGGCTGGCAAGCTGCACTTGGAGATACAAGCAATTCACAGGACTTTGTTAATCAACAGTACTTCAAATTAATACGTAATCTGCAACGTGTCGGTTGGTTGGTGCCCTACTTGTTTGGTGCATCTCCCGCGGTGGATAAAAGTTTTAGCCATCAAGGTGTTAAAGATTTACAGCGTTTTGATGAAGACACGCACTATGAAGAGTATGCAACCTCGTTACGCTTAGGTGATATCGGTTACACCAATCACCGTGAAAATGAAATTGGTGTGAAGGCATGTTATGACAACCTGCCAGACTATGTGAGTTGTTTAACCCGCGCAATTGAAAAACCCTATGTTCCTTACGAGGAAATCGGTGTGAAGGTAAATGGTGAATATAGACAATTGAATGCCAATATTCTGCAAATAGAAAATGAGTACTACAGTACAGTGCGGCCTAAGCAGGTGGCACGTCGTAATGAAAAGCCGACACAAGCGCTGTTGGATCGAGGCGTCCAATACGTGGAGATACGTTCGTTAGATTTAAATCCATTTTCACCCTTTGGTGTCAGTATCGAACAGTTACGTTTTATTGAAATATTGTTTGTTTACTGTTTATTGGGTGACGACAGTTTAATCGACCGTAAAGAACGAGAAGAAATTGATATCAATGCGCATGAGGTATCTCATCATGGGCGTAATCCTGAATTGCATCTGCGCAAAAAAGGTAAAAGCATTTCGTTGCAGGAATGGTGTGGAGAAATATTTGCAGGGTTATTGAAAATTGCAGAATGCATGGATAAAAACAGTGGCAACAATCTGTTTGTTCAATCAATCAATCAGTTCTACACTAGTGTAGAGTCTGTAGAAGAAACATTTTCTGCAAAAATATTGAGTGCGATGCGCGACAATAATTTATCTTATTACCAATATATTGAAAGCCTAGGTAAGCAGTACTGTCAGTTTTATTCTTCTAGTGAAAAATGTGAGAAGACTTCAAGTGATATTTTAAAAGCAGTTGAGGAAAGCTTGCGAGAACAAAAAGAGCTAGAGAAAAGTGACAATAAGAATTTCACAGAATTTTTAGAAGATTACTTTGCTAAGCAAGCTTAATAAGCGGCTAGTCAGCAAGATGCTAGCAAGATGCTTCGTTGTTTCTTGTTTTCTGAGTATAACTTATATACAAGCTGATAATGTTTATAAGACATATGATGAGAATGGCCGTGTTCAATTTTCTCAATTTCCACCCTATAAAGATGCTGAAAAAGTAAAACTAAAAAATAGCGCAACAAATTCGTCGAGTGTTAACAAAAGCAGTACTGCTAGTTTGCAAGAAAGGCAAAGCAAGTACTCAGACTACTTGCAGTCAGAAAGGCTAGAGCGAAAAGAAAAGCGCGAAAAGGTCAAGCAGAAGAGAGCTGACTTAATTTCAAAGTGTAACTCGGCGGGTGCAGAACTGGCAGATATGAATCAAGGCGGAATTTTATATTACGACTTGGATGAAGATGGTGAACGAGTTTATATTGATGAGAGTCGAGTGGAATCTAAAAAAAATCGATTGCGATTATATTTAGAAAAGAATTGTTGATGTTGAAATAATAAATTTTATGTAACGAGGCAATATAATGTTGGGAATTAAAACAAGGTTGATAGTATTTTCTTTATTCATGCTTCAGTCAGTATACGCGGCAGAAATGGTAGAGGTTGACGTGCAGGGCCTTGAAAAGCTAATGGCTTCAGGAGTGACCGTCATTGATGTTAGGACGCCAAGCGAGTGGAAAAAAACAGGGATTGTTGAAGGTAGCATTCCTATTATGTTCTTTGATGGAATGGGTCAGCCGCATGTACAAGTATGGATGCAGCAGTCATCAGAATATATTACTCCAGACAAACAGGTTGCGATTATTTGTCGCACTGGCAAGCGTAGCAAGGTTGTTGGGGATTTTTTGATTAAACAACATGGTTATGAAAGTGTTTATAACGTAACAGGCGGAATTAAAGCTTGGATAGCTCAGGGTAATAACACCGTTGAAGCTAAATAAAAGGACAGTTAAATGTTTAATGCGATAGATCACCCATACTTAGTTCCCTTTGACGGTTCTTTTAAAACCAAAGATGTCATCACTAGTATTAATGAAAAGCAGTTAGATGATAAAGAATATAAAAAGAAACTGAAAAAGCAGACAGAGAAAATTCATGACTTGCAACGCATAATGTATGCGCATGATTGTCATTCTTTGTTGTTAGTTTTTCAAGCAATGGATGCAGCAGGAAAAGACAGCACAATTCGCCATGTGCTAACAGGCGTTAACCCAGCAGGTTGTCAGGTGTTTTCATTTAAGCAGCCATCAGATAACGAGCTGGATCATGACTATCTATGGAGAACGACAACACGCTTGCCGGAACGCGGTCGTATTGGAGTGTTTAACCGCAGCTATTATGAAGAAGTATTAGTGGTGCGCGTACATCCTGAGATTTTGAATTTCCAGAAGTTACCAGATAAGCCAAACGAAAAAGAAATATGGTCGCAACGTTATGAATCTATCCGTAGCTTTGAAAAACACTTGGCACATAATGGCACGGTAGTATTAAAGTTTTGGTTGAACGTGTCTAAGGAAGAACAGTGCAATCGCTTTTTAAGCCGTATTGACGAGCCGGAGAAAAACTGGAAATTTTCAGAATCTGATATTAAAGAACGCGGTCATTGGGATGACTACATGAAAGCCTATGAAAAAGCATTAAGTGAAACGTCAAGGTCGTGGGCACCATGGTATTCAATTCCTGCCGATAACAAGCCATACATGAGATATACAGTAGCAAAAATAATTGCTGAAACGATGGAATCTTTGAATATGCACTACCCACGTGTGGATGAGAAAGCTAAAAAGCGTTTTGATGATTTGCGTGAAATGCTAGTTAAGGACAAATAGTGATTGACTAAAAAACAGTAAAAAAATAAAGTGAACTCATGACGCAACAGGTAAGTCATACATTGCGAGTTTTATTCAACATTTTAATTTTACCCAACTAAATAAATCTAATTAAATGAGGGGTCTATATGACAAAGTTAGCAGAGATTGAAGGTATCGGCGAAGTTTATTCAAAAAAATTAGAAGAAGGTGGCATATCTTCAATTGAAAAATTACTAGAAGCAGGCGCTGAAAAGAAAGGTCGCCAAGAGATCGCAACTAAATGTGATATTAGTGAAAAGCTAGTGCTTAACTGGGTAAACCGTGCAGACCTAGCACGCATTAAAGGTGTTAGCACTCAGTATGCAGACTTACTAGAATGTGCTGGTGTGGATACCGTGCCTGAATTAGCGCAGCGTAACGCAGCTAACCTTCATGAGAAAATGGCTAGCGTCAACGAAGAGAAAAAATTAGTACGTCAGGTTCCTTCTGCATCACAGGTAGAAGACTGGGTGAAGCAGGCTAAAGAACTTCCTCGCGCGATAAATTATTAAATTCTAAATATCTAATCACAAGCAATTAGCTAATTTATGCTGATTGTTTGTGATCTTTAGAGGTTATCTTTAATTGCAGTAAACTAGGAATAAGGACTAGAGTAAAGAAGGTGCTCATTATCATGCCGCCAACAATCACAGCAGCTAACCCTCGATAAAGTTCTGTTCCTGCACCTGCAAATATAATTAAAGGCAACATTCCAAATACAGTAGTAGATGTACTCATGAGTATCGGTCTGATACGAGTGCGTACAGCATCTTTAATTGCCTCTGCGCGTGCAAGGCCTTCACGCTCGGAACTACGTGCCTGGTAGACAAGCAGTATTGCATTGTTGACTACAAGCCCAAGTAAAATAATGAATCCTATTAACGTCAGCAGATCAGCGGATAAACCCATCAGCTTAAGCGCAACAACTCCGCCTATCGTTGCAAGAGGTAATGCCAGCATGACTAATAAGCTGTCAAAGAAAGATCTAAATAAGGCAGCCATTAATAGTAATAGGATAATCAGTGCAACAATAAAGCTGCTACTTAAATTATTAATAGCGACTTTTAGATTATCTGCGGAACCGCCATAACGAATCACGCCATCGTTGGGTAATAATGGTTCCATGATGGGTGCGACTTCAGATTGAATGACTTCTAGCGCCTGTTCCAGTGGAACATCTTCAGGTGGCGTGACTTCTAGCGTAATGGTGCGTCTACGGTCTAAGCGACGAATAGTATTTGGGCCAGCGGTTCTGATAATGTCCACTAGTTCTCCAAATGGAACGACACCAGCATTCGGTGTATGCAGAGGAATGGCGGTTAGCTGTTCGGGTGTTTGCCATTCTGGAATGCGCACTAATATATCTAGGCGTTCATCACCATCAAAATACTCTCCCACCTGCATGCCATCACCAAATATTCTGGATACCTGTGCGAGGGTTTCTCGATTCCATCCTGCTTCTCTTAAGCGATCATCTAGCGGTGCAAGTTGTAATTCTGGTTCGGCTAATTCTAGTCCTGGGCGTGGGCGCACTCTTGCGCCAGGAAGTTTTTGTGGGATCGCAATGAAACCTGCTAACGCTGTTTCTATTAAGGCATCTATGTTTTGGCCTTGAACATTTACTTCGATTTCTCGATTGGCACCAAAACCTGAAAATAAAGATGCTTTTGTAACAATGGCGAATGTGTCAGGGAAGCCGCTGACAACTTGATTGAGTACGCCGACGAGTTCATTTACTTTTTTCGGATCTTCTGCGCGCCCACCAATAAAGATTGAGCCAGACCTGGCGACAAAAAAGTAATGTTTAATCTTAGGTTGTTTTTCGCCGCTTAAATAAGGTGCAATGCGGTCAGCAATTACATCACCCATCTCATCTTTAATATGGGAAACGTTGACGCCAGGCGGGGGTAAGACAAAACCAAATACTAAATTGCGATTACCTGTAGGCAAGTAATCACGATCTGGGAAAAGGAATATTGAGCTAGCAATTGGCACGGTGATCAGTAGCGCAATAATGACAATGCGCGATTTACCAGTTTGAGTAACGTTGGAAATCTTATTAGTTATTGAATCCCAAATACTGCTGTGATGATCAACAAAAGTTGTTTTCTTTAGCCACACCATGCTAGCAACTGGAATCAATACGGTGGCGACAAATAGTGATGCGATGATTGCTGCGGTAATGGCGATAGATAAATCAGCAAAGAGTTGCCCGCTTTGATCTTTTAAGAAAAGTACTGGTAAAAAAATGGCAACTGTTGTGGCGGTAGAGGCAAGCAAAGCTGGCCAGACTTGGGTAGTGCCTTTAAGCGCAGCATTAAAATTAGATTCGCCCTTCTCTTTTAGACGCACAATATTTTCGAGCACAATAATGGCGGCATCCATTACCATGCCCACCGCAAATGCCATGGCGGCAAGTGAGATAACGTTAATGGACTTGCCTGCTGCTAGAATGACAACGAAGGCAGCGCATAAACATAGCGGGATAGTAATAGTGACTACTAGTGTTGCTCGTAAACGGCGTAGGAACCACCAGAGGATAAACACCGCGAGTACAACGCCTAATCCTAGGTTGCTAGTTAATAATTCGATAGCGCTGTCTATGTAGACAGTTTCATCATAGACCTGTTCTATTGTTAAGTTGGATCGTTGTAGTGGGCCGGCTTTCAATTCAGACATGGCCTGCTGTAGATCTGCCATGACTTCTAAAACATTCACGCCTGCTTCACGATAAGCATTGACGGCAATCGCTGGTTCTCCGCGAGTGATGACAAAATTATCTCGATCAGCTGGCTGTACAGTAACGTTTGCAATATCGCGTAGATAAACTGGTTGCCCATCGCGCCATTCGAGAACGAGTTTCTGTAAGTCTTGAGGATCTAGTGCGCCAGTGTAGCGTAAGATGTATCTACGTTTTCCCACATCGACAGTGCCACCAGAGACATCTTCGTTATTGCCAACCGTTCTGGCAGCATCAATAATATCGATGCCCATGCCTGCTGCTTTGTATGGGTCAACTGTAATACGCACTTCTCGCTCATTACCACCGCGTACTTCTGATAGCGCAACTCCGGCAACGCGTTCAAAACGTGATTGAACGACTTCTTCAATATAATCGCGGTAATCTTCTATTTGAGTTTGGTTGCCTTCACCAGGTTTTATAATGAACCATGCAATTGGGCGACTTCGTCCGCCCGCAGTGCTAAGTATGGGTTCGTCGGCATCGATGGGGTACTGCGGTACTCGGTTGAGTCGATTAATGACTTCGATTAATGCGCGGTCGAGGCTGAAGTCTACATCAAATGAAATAGTAATTTTTCCTGAACCCTGAGTGGCTTCTGATAATAGCTCAGTCATTCCAGGTAAGCCGCGTAACTGATCTTCCTGGGGTTCAATAATTTCTGCTTCGACTTCTTCAGGCGCAGATCCGCGCCAAGCCGTGGTGATGGTGATTTCTGGGCGTTCAACTTCAGGTGTGAGCTGAATCGGTAATGCGCGTAAAGCTAAGAACCCAAACAATACAATCAGTAATGCAGCCACTAAGCCTGCAGTGGGATTACTTAGTGCAAGTTTAGTTGGACTCATTGGAAATTTTGACAGTCTCACCAGGGCGTAAACGTTCTCCACCTCTAGTGACGATACGATCGTCAGGATTAATGTCGCCAATTACTTCAACGTAATCACCATCACCAATGCCGACCTCTACGCTAAGTTGTTCGGAAATGTTTTCATCATTAATACGAAATACACTTATGCTACCTTTTCTAAGAACTAATGCATCTCTATGGATAGAAACTACTTCGCGGGCTTTAGCGGTTGGAATTGAAATGCGTACTAGTATTCCTGGTGGTAATGGTTGTTGTGGTTTTAAGCGTAATTCAAATAAGCGTGACGCAGTTGTACCCACCGGGACAATTGTTTGAACTTTGGCTTCAATGGTTTGGTCTGCGTTGCGGACTTTAAGCATGCTATTAAGCGCGATTAACGAATAGATGCTTTGCGGTACGCGTACCTGAATTTCAGGATTATTGAAATTGATTAAACGGACTAAAGGATTTCCATTTTGTGTCCATTCGCCTGATTGAGCAAAACGTTCGCTTATGACGCCGTCAAAAGGTGCGCGCAAGTTTGATCGTGAAATACGTTCTTCAATTTGAGCGAGCCTTGCACGTGCAGCGATAATATTGCTATTGGCAACAGCACGATCGGAAATAGATTGGTCTAATTCGTTTTGGGCAATGCTGTTCTGTTTGATTAAGCGTTGGAATCGTTTTACTTCTTTATTGTATAAAGTGAGTTTGGCCTGTTCGCTTTGGATGACGGCTGATTCTTCAGAACGCTGCTGTTGTAAAAATATATCATCAAGCTTGGCAACTACATCACCTTTCTTCACTACGGTGCCGACATCAGCAACCCAGGTTAAGCGCCCTTCAACTTCAGATGAAATGCGTGCGTCATCTTTACTGATGACTGTGCCAGAATATTCTGCAGTAGGGGCTAGTGCACGCAGTTGTGCGGTATCAACCACAACAGGTTTAACTCGGGCAGGGGGGCCAGCGGCATAAAGCGTACTAACACTAATGATTAGTAATAATACGATCCCTGTATATTTGATTAATTTATTCATGAATAGTAGTGATTGTACCTTATACACGCAGAATACATACACTACACAAGTACTATATATAGTGTATTAGAGAAGATAAGGTTGATGCTAATTTACGGATTCGGCGGCTGTGTCTAATAGTGCGTCAGATAATGCACCAGAACAGCTGCTACCCTGGCCGGCAGTACAACCAAAACAATGGTTGCCAGTCTTTATCGATAAATCACTGAGATTAGTAGCAAATAAATCACGTATATGTAATGCCTGTTTCTCTTTTGAATACACAGGTTCTTCTAGCATTTGGTTAAAGTCGCAGTCATACACGTTACCCTGCCAGTCAATGCTGACTGTGTCTCTACACATGACGGTGTCAAGATTATCGTCTTGGTGATTAGCGCGTAAGGTATCCATATAACCATCAAAATGGCCAGTAGAAAGTAGACTGCTACCAAAGCGCTGAATAGGCATATTAGTAATGACAAAGAGGTCATTAAACCTAACGTTATGATCTTCTAATAGACGTTCCTTGTACTGCTTTTCTAGTTCTACCTGAGAGGGTGGTAATACTGGGCCACTAGGATTGAAGACTAAGTGTAAATTGAGTGCGCTGTCCGTAGCATAGCCAAGTGTGTTTAGTTGTTGTAAAGCTTCAATGCTTAGCGTGAATACACCTTTGCCGCGCTGCTTGTTGACAGTGTCTTCTGTGTAACAGGGGAGAGACGCAACTATTTCAACATGATTATCGGCCAAAAACTGTGCCAGATCTTCTTGGTTAGGTTCAAACAGAATAGTTAGATTACATCGGTCACGTAAAGTCACGCCAGCTTTTCTTGCAGCGATGACTAGCTCGCGAAATCGTGGGTGAAGTTCTGGTGCGCCGCCAGTGACATCGAGTAGCGATACATTATTTTCAGAGATGTATTTGATGATTAAATCTAGCGTTGCATCATCCATCATTTCAGTGCGATTAGGCCCAGCATTAACATGACAGTGTGTACAGGACTGATTGCACTTGTAACCAAGGTTGACTTGTAATGTGGTTAGATTGCTTCTTTTAATTACAGGGAAGTTGCCAGGGAATAACAAATGTTTAGTTTCGCGCATATTGTTAACCTAGTCTCCATGATTGGAATTTTTTTAGTATATCAAGAGTGCGTGCAGTTAATTTAGAGCGACGCCATTTTCCAGCAACCATTCGGTTGATTTCACTTCTGGTTGGGTAGATGTGTACTGTTTTCAATATTTTATTCAAACCTAGGCCATTGGTTTTGGCGAGTACAAATTCAGCAATTAATTCGCTAGCATGTTCGCCGACAATGCATACGCCTAGTATTTCATCACTATTTACCGGAGTGATAACTTTAACAAATCCTGCTGTAGCATTATCGGTAATTGCGCGATCAATATCATCCATAGGAAAAGTAGTGACTTGATGGTTTATACCCTGGTCGATCGCTTGTTGCTCGGTAATACCCACGCTAGTGATTTCAGGATCAGTGAATACAGCACGAGGTATATTGTTTAGCGTGCACTTAAATTTCTTTATCGGATGAAATAATGCATTGAATGCTGCATACCAGGCTTGATGAGAAGCCGTATGCGTATACTGCATAGAACTAGTGACATCGCCGCAGGCATAAACATTAGGATACATTGTTTGTAATGTTGCGTTAGTTTCTATGCGGCCCTGATCGTTAATTTCTAAATCAAGGGCATCCATACCTTCAATGTTTGCTTTTCGACCAGTGGCGATTAATAAGTGTGTAAAGCTGATATTGGTAATTGAATCGTCTTGTGTACCAACTAAAGAGTAATTGTCGAAGTCATTGATGAATTTATCAGACTTGAAGTTATTCAATAGTGTGATGTCGTCTTTTAATAGTGATGCCTCAACGATCTTGGCTGCTTCAGCATCTTCGTTAGGTAAGATTGTTGCGTGATTATTCGCGATAGAAACATCAGAACCCAATCGTGCAAAGGCCTGCCCTAGTTCACAACCAATGGGCCCAGCGCCAATGACTAATAATTTTTTAGGCGCCTCAGTTATTGACCAGACGGTGTCAGTTGTATAGTAAGGAATTTTATCTAGGTCTGTAATATCAGGCAATGCTGGAGAAGCACCAGTGGCGATGATAATATTTTTGGTGTTTAATGTTTTGTCATTAATTTTTACTTGCCATGGTGAAATGATAGCTGCATCCCCCTGTTCACACTCAACACCTAACTCTGTGTAACGCGCAACAGAGTCTTTTGGCTCTATCACTGCAATCTTGTCATGAACTCTTGACATGATATTTTTAAATTCAAGCTCGTAATTAGCCTTGGATAAACCATAGGATTCAAAATCTTTTAAATCAGCGACAAACTTTGCGCTGCGTAAAATAGACTTGGAGGGAACACATCCAGTGTTTAGACAGTCACCACCCATTTGATGTCTCTCAACTAATAGGACCTTGCCTTGTAGAGTGCTAGTTGTGTAAGACGCAACCAAGCCAGCAGAGCCGCCGCCAACAACGATAGTGTTGTATTCAAATGAAGTGGGTTTTGTAAATTTTTTATATACGCGTTTACTTTTTAATATAGACATAATGCCTTTAGTGATGAATGGCAAAATACCAAGTAACACCAATGCGAAAATTAATGATGGTGAGGCAATGTCACCGGGTGAAGAGATCTTAGCTATTTGCGTACCTGCATTCACATATATTAATGTGGCAGGAAGCATGCCAAGTTGGCTGACCCAATAAAAAGTAAATGCGCGAATCGGTGTTAACGCCATTACCAAGTTCACCAGGAAAAAAGGAAATACAGGAACTAAGCGCAGGAATAATAGATAAAATGCGCCTTCTTCATCAACTTTGCGGTTAATTAGTCCAAGTCGGTCAGAAAATTTGTTTTGTACAACATCATGCAGAAAGTAGCGAGCCACTAGATAGGCAAACAATGCGCCAATGGTAGAGGCAAATGATACTAATATCGTACCTTGAGTTAAACCAAATAGTGCGCCGCCAGCGAGTGTAAATATAAAAGCACCTGGTACAGAAATGGCGGTGGCAATCACATAGATAGAAAAGAATATTGCGGCAGCTTTGAATGGGTTGTTGCTAACTAGTGACTGTAGTTCAGATTGGCGCTCTTTCAGTTCGCTGAATGTGAGATAGCTACCAATGTCAAAATAGGTCAGGCCAAAAATAATCGAGGCAATGATGACTAAAAATATTATAATTCTTTTCACGTTAAGCTTTTGGTTGTATGTACATTCAGAATAGACCTGTGTATGACGCTCAAGCTTACATCATGTGTTTGCGATTTGTACCGAATATCGGTTAGAGCAGCAATGGATGAATGACAAATAAAGGATAGATAAGGGGCATTATGCGTTTAGTTAGTTGTGAGTATGAAAACAGGGTGTGGTTAGGGGTTGAGCAGGGTGAGCGCATATTTCTACCAAATAAACACCCAAGCTGGGATGCTGCTATCGACTCTATGCTGACGTTGTTAGATGCCGGCAATTCAGCCTGGAATAACTTGGTAACAATTAGCCAAACGGCGCAAGATGCGCATTGCGTAATGGGTGAGCAAATCACGTTATGCTCACCTATTCCTAGGCCGCGCCAAAATGTCATCTGTCTTGGGCTAAATTATGTCGATCACGTCTCTGAAACATCAGCTGCTAAACAAGAAGAAGTAAAACTACCCAGGTCGCCGATTGTTTTTACTAAAGCCGCTAATAGTATGAATGGGCCTTATAGTGATATCGAGATCGATACCAAGGTATCTGCAAAAATGGACTGGGAAGCAGAGCTTGGTGTCATCATTGGCAAACCTGGTTTTGCTATCAGTGAGGAAGATGCCATGCAGCATGTATTTGGTTATACGGTGATTAATGATGTGACTGCACGCGATAGACAAAAGTGGCACAAACAATTTTACATTGGCAAAAGTTACCGTGGTTGCTGCCCCATGGGGCCAGTGATTGTGACGGCAGATGAGATAAAAGACCCTCATGATCTACAGTTGCGAAGTTGGGTGAATGGTGATTTGAAACAAGCGTCCAATACCAAGCATCAGATCTTTTCAATTGCTAATGTTATCTCTGTGCTATCACAGGGGATGGAGCTTGAGGCAGGCGATATAATTGCAACTGGGACACCTAGTGGTGTTGGTTATGCGCGCACACCACCAGAGTTTCTTATGCCGGGTGACCTAGTGGAATGTGAAGTAGAAAATATTGGCAAGATATCAAATAGAATTACTCAGCGTGAATAGACCGTTAAGTAGGTCTGCTTGCTCATCAGGCCATGTGGAGCTGTTAGAGGTCTAGTTTTACAGGAAAATTAAAATAATATTGTAAAATTCAATTAAATTTTATATTTAATATTATTTAGACTGTGTTGAGGATTCGTAATGATGGAAGATAAAATGCTCAAGCCAGTAACGCTTGAATTCAACGGTAAGGCTGGTGAGTACTTTCGTGTTTGGATTGTAAATATATTGCTCAGTATTATTACTTTAGGTATTTATTCTGCTTGGGCTAAAGTACGTAACAAACAATATTTTTACGGTAATACAGTGCTTGATGGTTCGCCTTTTGAATATACTGCAAGTCCTATCGCAATATTAAAAGGGCGTATTATTGTCGTATCGGCATTAGTGGCAGTGTCTATTCTTTCTCAGTTTTATCCGTTAGCTAATCTTATATTTTTTGCGTTGTTCTTTCTGCTTACCCCCTGGTTGGTGATGCGTAGCATGATGTTTAATGCACGCTATACGTCATATCGAAATTTAAATTTTTCATTCCAGAGAAATCTGGTGGATGCTGTGAAAATATTCATTGGTTTAACTCTATTGGTGATTCTTACGCTTGGTTTGGCTTACCCATGGTTAATTCATGCGATACAAAAGTATCGAGTAGACAACCACGGATTTGGTCAATATATATTTCATTTCAAAAGTTCTATAAAAGCATTTTATAAATATCATATTATCGGTTTGATAATAATGATACTAACTCTAGTTATCATTGTTGTAATGTCTGGAGCCAGCATGACTTCTATAATGGGTGCGATGAATGCTGATCCTGAGGCTAACTCTGCTACGCCTTCAATGGCGTCAATGTCGATAGTGTTTGCCACGGTTGTTTATTTTATGGGTTATTATCTTGCGTATGCCTATGTGCAGGCAAATGTATTTAATACCGTGTGGTCTAACACTTCACTAAATAAAGCATCTGCGCATGTGCTGACTGCGCAGACGGTGCCTTTGATGGCGTTTAATGGAAAACTAGGCACAGGCAAAATGTTATTTATTTATTTAACTAATACGCTAGGAATAATACTGAGTGTTGGGTTATTGATTCCTTGGGCTAAGATAAGACTCGCTAGATATCGCATTGAAAGTGTAAATGTATCATCGTTAGCTGACTTGAAGGTTATTACAGCCAATCAGCAAGAACAGGTAGGTACTGTAGGTAGTGAGATGGGTGACTTCCTAGATATTGATATTGCTATGTAATAATGAAATTCGAAGCGACATATTATGACGGAGTTCATCCGGTAGGAAAATTAGTGACTGTTGTAGTTAGTGATAATGGTAAAGCTAATTTTATCAGTTCTGAAGTGTCTTATAGTTGTCATTGGCAAGATCTTAAGGTTGGTGGTCAATTGGGCAATACAGTCAGAAGTTTGCAGCTGCCTAATGGCGCGAAATGCGAAGCGAATGCCCACCAAGAGATCAATCGATTAGAGGATCAATATTCTCGCTCTGTCATCAGTCAATACTTACATGGTTTAGAGTCTCGTTGGCATTATGTATTGCTCGCGTCAGTGATTGTCGCTGGCTTTACTTGGAGCATGATTGTGCATGGTATTCCTGCGTTGGCGAAAACAGTTGCACAGGCATTGCCTGTTAGCGTTGACGAAAAACTCACCGAAGGCACTTTGTCTATATTAGATGAGGGAATATTGAGTGCGTCTGATCTTGATGAGCAGACTAAACAAAGGTTACAAAATAAATTTTCTGTCATGGTAAAGAACTCTAATGATGAACATAATTATCAATTGTTGTTCAGGCAGGGGGTTGGAGCCAATGCATTTGCATTGCCTTCAGGACATATAATAGTGACTGATGAATTGGTAGACATTGCAGATCATGATGATGAGGTGCTATCCGTGCTTGCACATGAGATTGGCCATGTTGTGCATGAACATGGTTTAAGATCAGTCTTGCAGAGTTCAGCTATTGCTCTATTATTAACTGCAGTGACTGGTGATGTTGGTTCTACAAGTGGGTTTGCAGCAGCTATGCCCATTATTTTATTGGAAACAAATTATTCGCGTAAATTCGAGTTGGAAGCAGATAGATATGCGTTAGACTATATGCTTGCACATAATATGGATACCAATCACTTTGCAACCATATTGCAAAAAATTACTGGAGAGCATGGCGAAGATCATGAAGATGATGCGTTTTCTTATCTGTCTACTCATCCAGCTACCCAAGAACGTATACAGCCTTTTATAGATAACAGTTCAAACAGATAGCGATTAGTCCAAGCAAACGCTAAGCACTATTCTCTACTGGCAGAACAGTGGATCACAATTCATAATGTTAAAAGCACTTAAAACACGTTGGTCTGACGATGGTGGCTATCGTGAAGTATTGGTGATTGCTGTGCCATTAATTCTCAGCACCGGCGCATGGAGCATATTGCTGTTTGTAGATCGCATGTTTTTGTCTTGGTATTCGTCAGAAGCGATTGCTGCAGCCATGCCTGCGGGGATGGCTAGCTTTGCCATGATGTGTTTGTTTATAGGGACGGCTGCCTATGTCAATACATTTGTTGCGCAATATTTTGGCGCTAACGAAGAACAAAAAATAGGTGCGGTAGTCTGGCAGGGTATTTACTTTAGTGGTTTGTCTATATTTATTATTATTCCGGCATATCTTTGGGCAGAAGAGTTTTTTGCGTTAATCGATCATTCGGAATCGCTTCAATCATTAGAAGTAGATTATTTTAAGATCTTAATGTATTCCGCGTTCTTCGTGGTATTAAATAATACTCTGTCTAGTTTCTTCTCGGGTCTAGGTAAGACTATGGTGATTATGTGGGTGAGTGTATTAATTACCGTAATGAATATCCTATTGGATTACATTTTCATATTCGGGAAATTTGGCTTTACTGAAATGGGTATTCGTGGTGCAGCAACTGCAACCAATATTGCTGTGATTACAGGATCAATAGTTCTACTGCTATTGATCTTTCAAAGTCAGTATAGAAGTCGTTTTCAATTATTATCTGCATGGAAATTTGACAAGAAGTTATTCAACCGCCTGGTGTATTTTGGTTTTCCCAATGGTTTGAGACTGTTTATTGATATGTCCGCATTCACCGCATTTCTTATGTTTATTGGAACATTGGGAACGCGCGAACTTGCTGCAAGTAATATTGCATTCAATATTAATGCGTTATCGTTTTTACCAATGGTAGGCTTAATGATTGGGGTCGCTGTAGTAGTTGGGCAGAGGTTGGGAGAGAATAAACCGCTGCTGGCTGAGAAGGCAACATGGTCAGCAGTCCATATTGCGTTAGCATTTTTTGGTGTGTTGGCGTTGCTATACATATCGATTCCTAAAGTGTTTATTTATCCATTTACATTGAAAGATGGTTTGGGTGATATGCAAGGCAGTGTTGAGATGATTGTGGTGTTGTTAAAGTTTATTGCATTTTTTGGAATGTTTGATGCGTTATTTTTAGTATTTCTCGGTGCATTAGAAGGGGCTGGTGATACGCGTTTCATTATGAAAATGAGTTTTATAATTTCTGGATTATTACTAGTGATTCCTTGCTATCTATATATTAAAAACTTTGAAGCAAATATTTATGTGCTTTGGTCCATTATCACTTTAAATGTAATCTTGTACTGTGGAGTGTTTTTTATGCGTTTTTATAAAGGACCTTGGAAAACAATGAAAGTGATTGATTAGTTGGTCGTTTTACACTGCTCTGGAATAAAGCGAATTAAGTACGGACTTGGTGCGTAATTGTTTAGTCATATGTCTTAAAGCGGCTAAGCGGTTGATATTAAAGTCTAAGAATTTTGGTATGAGAATTGCTGACTATTGAGTGATAGTCAGTAATAGCCTCCCTGTTCTGACTTAAGCTGATAAGCCTCGCCCAAGCCCTGCGGGGCTTATTTTATTGACATAGTGTAATTCTCCTCTCATTTAATAGATGAATCATTGTAATATAATTAATTCAATTTACTGATTTTAGTATTTCGTACATAATTCATTATCTAGCGGGCCTCGGAAATATTTCTAGTCGGTCGGTGAATTACATTCAAGGTCAATATGATGAAAATATTAATACTAAAACTAATAGGGGGTGTTTCGTTAGTGCTAGGTGTGCTGGGTGCATTTTTACCGCTACTACCCTCAACCTGTTTCATGCTATTGGCGACTTGGGCTTTTAGTAAGTCATCACCACGTTTTCATGATTGGTTGTATTACCATTCACCCTTTTCAGAATCCATACAAAATTGGCAGCAACATCATGTCATTCCTCAGAAAGTAAAGGTATTGGCAAGCGCGTCGATGATCACGTCGTTTGTGATAACAGCAATGATAGTTTCTAATGTAGTAGTGTTAGTCTTGTTAGGTGTTGGAATGATCGCGTTGCTTGCATACCTGTTAACACGTCCTGGCGAGGTTGATGGTCAGCTTAAGAAGACATGCAGTTACGAATCACATCAGCTAATAAATTAAATTCTGGCTTGCGTACGCTAGATTTTCTCCACATTAATCCAATTTCACGATAAGACTTTTCTTTTAATTCAGAAGTAGCTACTTTGGTTTGCTTGAGTAGTCCGCTATCTACAGCCATTTTAGGTACGAAAGTAATGCCGAGATCGCTATCGACCATCTGAATTAAGCTATACAAACTACTTGCAGAGAACTTACTAATCTTTTCTTTTTTACTGAGGCTGCATGCGCTCATTGCATGGTCGCGTAAGCAGTGACCATCTTCTAATAATAAAATTGACTCTTCATTTAATTTATTGGGAGAGAAATTTTCCGGGTCAATTAAGTTAGTGCCTTTGCGGTAAGCAAGTTTAAAAGGGTCGTTGAATATACTTACAGATTCTGTGTTGATTAAATTAATTGGTAATGCGAGTAGTAAGATGTCGAGTTCACCCTCTAGTAATAGTTGGTGAATACGGTTGGTTTGTTCTTCTTTTAAGTACAGTTCTAATTTTGGATACTGCTTGCGAATTACTGGCAAAATGCGTGGCAACAAAAAAGGAGCAATGGTAGGAATAACACCCATTTTTAAAGGGCCACTTAGCGGTTCTTGGCTAGATTTAGTGATATCAATAATGCCTTCAAGATCAAAAATGGCTAGTCGCGCTTGCTGGGCTACCAATGTGCCAGTTGATGTGAATATGACACTTCGATTGGTGCGGTCAACCAAAGAGGCATTCAGGGTATTTTCTAATTCTTTGATGGCTACGCTGAATGCCGATTGTGTGACAAAGCAAGCTTCGGCAGCTTTGCCAAAGTGCAGGTGTTTCTCCAGTGCTATTAAGTAACGAAGCTGTTTAACCGTGGGTAAATTAATCATGAGTAAAATAGATTATAAATGTTAGATTGATTAAATTTACTCAAACTTTAGTAAAACTACAATGGGCGGTAGAGATATTTTTATTAGCCAAATAGAGGTCTTTAAATTGTCTATGTCTGTTGTGATTTAATCCGACGGATCTATGTTGGGCTAATGATTGAAATTTTAAATCAAATGCTTTTTTGGCAATTTGTTCAGACTGAATATAACTCACTGACATGTATCTAAAAATTAATAATATTGCTGGTATTCTGGCAATTATTATAAATCTGTCACATTTTTGCCGCCTCGTGTAGTATTGAATTCTTAATATATCTCTGTAATTCAAAAAGTTAAGGTTGGTTAGATGAAAAATATATTTATGCCGCTAATGCTACTAGCGTTAGTAATTGGCACTACAAATGCAGCGACTATCACTCCAGACCCAAGTACCGATATTCCTGATGGCGCTGTACTTTTTAATTTCCAAGTTTCAGAAATGGATGAAGGTGAATTGACAGCGGGTTTTATGAGTCAATCCAACCCGGGAATTTCAATAACAGGTGTTAATGTTTCTGGCGGCGTTGTTTCATGGTTGGATGATCCTTTCAATGATAATGGCACCCTACTTCCGGGTGGCTTAGGTGTTTGCGCAGTTGATAATTGTGCAGGCAATGATTCAGACGCTCTTAATCAGGGTGAAACTATTACGTTAACAATAAGTGACCCAATTCGTGTTGGTGAAATTTATTTCCGCAATGGTAACCATGATCCTATTTTTGAAGAGAATTTTGGTGTGAGTATTGATGGTGGTGCTGTTCAAAATTTTGCGCTGGCCTCAGTTTCGACAGCTTTAATGAGTCAGGTAATCGAAAGCACAATTCAATTTATACGACTTGGTGGTCCAGGCTCTGCGGGGAATGCGAGTAGGGATTTCTACATTGCTGGTTTTGGTGCGCCAGTGCCACTACCGGCAGCATTGCCAATGATGCTGATGGGCTTGTTAGGGCTATTTGGGTTTAGAAAAGTAACTGCATAATTCTTTAATCCATAAAGATTAAAAGCCGTTGATGAGAGTCAGCGGCTTTTTTATGCCTGTGTGATAAATGTTGTTTTTAGAGCGTTATATATATCCATGACCAAATTAATTTGTCGTGATGTGATTTTTAAAAAGCAAGTTTATTGTGCAAGATAAGATTGCATCTTGCCGAATATGGTCGAAGTATGATTAATACCTTCACGTGTGATGAGCACACCTGATAAATTGTTATCGCTAGCTAGTTGATAGCTTTTCTTTGGGCCTAACACTATAAATGCAGTTGCCCAAGCATCTGCAATGGCAGTAGATTGGTGTATCACCGTAACCGAGCCTAAGTTGTGGCTGACAGGATATCCATTACGTGGGTCTATGGTATGTGAATAACGCTTACCTTCATGCTTGATGAAATTGCGATAGTCGCCAGATGTTGCTACACCGACATTCTGTAGAGAAATTATTTTTTCTATTTTCCCGCGCTCAAAGTTAGGTGTTTCAATGCCTATTCGCCATGGGTTGCCATGAGGAGCAATACCACTGCCTTTAACCTCTCCGCCAATTTCAACCATGTAGTTTCGTACATGATTGTCATCAAGAATCTGTGCAATTTCGTCAACCGCATAGCCTTTGGCAATGGCGGATAAATCAACATACAGGTCTGCAATTTTCTTATTCACCGCAGGTGGATCAATGCGCACTTCAAGATGTTGGTAACCAATACTGCGCTTAGCAATATTAATTTCTGTGTCTGTGGGAAAGATAAAAGCTGTGTCGCTTGGACCAAATCCCCATAAGTTAACTAATGGTCCAACTGTAATGTCGAATGCGCCATCGGTTTTTTCACTGATCGATAATGCTAATTTTATAAGTTTAGCTAATTCACTATCGACTGCATGCCAGCCAGTTTCACGCGACTGATTAAAACCGCTTAATTGAGAGTTTGGGATATACGTCGACATTAACGAATTAATTCGGCCTAGACGTAGTTCTATTAAGTCTTTTAATTCTGGGGTGGAAAGTGAGATGGATGTATCAGACCACTGAACACTATAGCTTGTGCCCATTGTGCTACCAGTAATCTGTGGACCAGGCTTTTCTGGCTCACAACCGGTGATGAGTAAAACGCAACTGAGTGCGAAAACTGTAAAGATGAATTTCTTGTAATAAGATAGAAGCAAAGCTACATAGACTTTTGGCGGTGAAGACAGAGACAATATTTTTACTGTCTCTGTCTTGCAGGCCTAACAGATTAAATTTTTCCGTCTAATCCCATTTGGTAATACTTATGGGTAATCTCTTCTTGGTTTTCTAATAACCAATCAATATTAGGCTCATTATTCATTGCTTTATGAATTGCGCCCGCCATTGCTTTGCGGTGAATATCAAACAAGATTTTGTGATCTAAATCATCAGCAGTTGCTACCATAGGGTTTAACCAAACTGAAACAATGATTCCTAGGTCGTTAGCTTTTTCTTTAGGAATGTCGCCATTACGTACTGCGTCTAAAACACCGTTAGCAATTGCTGCTTGCACAGTACCCATTAGAATATTTGTGTAACGATCATCTTTAACCGTAACCTTGCTGACCATTAAAGTAGCAGGGCGAACTTGTATATCAGTGTTCATAATAGCAAGAACACGTGAGTGTCCTTTGACTTGGTCACCTAATAAAGTAGCAAACGCAGTGCCCACTGGACCATCTAACTCGCCGATAATGACTTCAGGTTCTGCTGCTGTACCAGCAGGTCCGCCTGCAACTAATGATTCGCCTACGCGCATGACAATTCGATCTGACATATTTACTATGCTCCTTAAGATTAATTTAAAAAAGATAAAGCGACAGCATGATCCTGCCGCAAAGTGTATTAAGTATGAATTATTTCTAAGGCTAGAGAGTTAACAAGAACCTACTCGGCGACCTTTCCAGACTAACTCCATAGAGAAAGACTGGCCTTCAATATCCATGTTCATTTGCATGTTGCCAGAACCAGAATCACCCTTAGATTCAAATGAGCCCTGACCCTTCATAACGCCGCCAGGGGTGCTGCACCGCATAGACCAACTTAGCGTGTCACCACTGATATTAGTATCCACTATAGTGCATTCGCCGTTTTCGCTAGGAGCGAGAGTTTCTGGGCTGATTTGTGATTCTTGCATGCACTCTTGTTGAGTTTGAACGCGCGGCTGAGGAAACATTGGTGAAGTCATTGTGGTAGATACTTCCCATAAGCCCGGTTCAATTGAAACGCTATCAGCTGCTATGGCTAGATGGGTTGTGGATAAAGTCAGTAAGCTTGCAATGGTTAAAGTAGCGATACGCATATCATCTAGACCTATAAGTGATTTTAATTGAGGCGCTCATTTTACAGGTTCTACCACTGTCTACAATAAACAAACATTGAGATTTTATATAACAATTATTAACATGACTATATGAGTAAGCAGCTTAGTGTTATTCGCCATGCTAAATCTGACTGGTCTGCAGGCTGCAGGGATTTTGATAGGGCATTAAATGATCGTGGCTGCAGCGATGCGCAGTTAATTGGTGACTACTTAATTGCTAATAATCAACCATTTGATAGGTTGTATTGCAGTAAAGCAAATCGTGCAAGGCTAACACTGCAAGAGTTAAATCATTTTTTGACGCTACCTGAAGACAGTATTTGCTATGAGCAATCCTTATATTTAGCACCAGTGGCTCATTTAGTATCATTTATTGAGCAGTTGAGTGATCAAGATCAGCATGTAGCGCTGATTGCTCATAATCCTGGTCTGACTGAATTATGTAACTATTTAACAGGTGACCGGCTTTCAAATTTACCTACCTGTGCAGTTTATAGTATTCAATTGCTTGTTGATGAATGGAAATCCATCGGTCCTGACTGTGGGACTAAAAAGTCTCTAATGACGCCGCGAACATTAAAAGACAATTAGTCTGTTAATGTACGTAGTATCTATGGCTCAATTGGTTTTCGTTGTGCTTATGATGAATAGCAGGTCAGCATATTGAATAAATAATTACACCTATAGTTCGTTAGAGTAAAGCCCCAGTGATTTCCTTTTTTTCTTAGAAAAACCAAGTGATAAAATACGGTGTGATTCAAGTATGTATTCCTTAAGCTCATCGTTTGGTAATCCAGGTTCATCATAATGCTGAATCCACGACATTCCGCGCGAAGCAAAATAAGGTGCGGGTCGTAGCCCTGGTAAATCTTTTAAAATCTCAAATGAAATCTCTGAGACTTTAAATGTAAATGCTGGTGATGCGGTTTTTTGCCAGCCACCAATGGCAAATACTTTGTCTGATACTTTCCATACATGAGAATGCCCCCACTGAACTACATGTGATGTCACAGCAAGTGAGTCACAAAAGGTATTAAATTCATTGTAAGTCAGCATCAAGTATGGCGTTAATTGGTCAGGGTTATTTTATGGGCTCTAATCTTAATAGCTTGCCATTTTTTTCATCAGTAAGAATATATAAGTAGCCATCAGGGCCATTACGCACATCGCGAATACGAGCCATGCCCTCTAGTAAAATTTCTTGACTGATAACCCTGTCACCTTGCATTTTCAAGCGACGCAAATGCTTTAATACAAGTGCGCCAACAAAGATATCACCTTTCCACTGCGGAAAATTATCGCCTGAATAGAAAGTCATGCCGCTAGGTGCAATAGAAGGATCCCAATAAACAATGGGCTGCTCCATTCCGACTGCATGAGTTTTCTCGGAAATAATGGCACCACTGTAATCAATGCCATAGGTAATCGCAGGCCATCCATAGTTTGCTCCAGCTTTAAGCTTGTTGATTTCATCGCCACCACGTGGACCATGCTCATGTGCCCAAATAGAGTGATCAGTCATACGCATGGCGACACCCTGTGCATTACGATGGCCGTACGAATAAATTTCAGGCAGGTAATTTTCGTGATCAACAAATGGGTTGTCATTTGGCACTGAGCCATCATCGTGAATGCGAATAATCGCACCTAGGTGATTGCTAGGCTTTTGTGCTTCATGCAAACGGTCGTAGCGATCACCTGTCGTAATAAATAAAGTCCCATCGTTTGCAAACACTAATCTTGAGCCATAGTGAAGACTCCCCGGTGTTTTAGGTTCAACAATAAAAATAGTTTCTAAGTCGACAAGTTGATTGTCTGTGAGTCGAGCTCTAGCGACTTCAGTGCCTGCACCTCCCTTGCCACGACCAGCATATGAAATATAAATCAGGCCGTTCGCTTTAAAGTCAGGATGGATAACGACGTCTAATAGGCCTCCCTGTCCTTTGGCAAAAATATTTTTTGGTAGGCCAGTAATTTCTTGTTCAATAAGTTTTCCAGATTTAACTATTCTTAATCGACCAACTCTTTCAGTAACCAAGAAATCACCATTAGGGAGAAAGGCTAAACCCCAGGGACGTTCTAAGCCGTCTGTAATTTCGGTAAGTTTGAAATCATGTTGATCAGAAGAATAAATATTCTCAGCGATTGCGAGTGAGCTTAATTGCAAAAGTAGAACAAGTAAAAATAGATTTATAGAATGAATTGATTTTTGTGAATGATTGGATATGAACATTTTGGTTGGGCGATTACCAATAATTTTCTGTGCTAATACTGCCTGGTGTTTTGCGAAGGTTTTTAGTCATGCCGCGTTTTTCTAATGTTTCACGCACATCTTTTACCATGTCTGGATTGCCGCATAACATGATTTGTGATTTACCATTTTCAATCTTTAAGCCAACTCGTTCTTCAAGTTTGCCTTTCTTTAATGCCTTAGGGATGCGTCCGGGTAAAGCGAAATCAGTTTTCTCGCGACTCACAAATGGCACGTACTCAAATTGATCGGGGTGCTGTTGTTTAACGTCGTTAATTAAATCTTGGTAGGTGAGTTCAGAGGCAGTACGAACAGCATGAACCAATACGCATTTTTTGAAGCGTTCCCAAGGTTTTTCCGTTTTTAAAATTGATAAGAATGGACCAATACCAGTACCAGTTGAAATCATCCATAGGTCATCACTTTCTGGAATTTCATTGAGCACTAAGAATCCGTTAGCTTTTTTGCCTAGGTAAATATGATCGCCTGCTTCTAGCTTTGCTAGTTTTGGCGAAAGTAGACCTTCGGCGACATCAATTGAATAAAACTCATAGAAGTCTTCATGTGGGGCGCTTACAAAGGAATAAGGACGGCCAACAATTTGATCATCAATCATTAATCCTAAGCGGCCAAATTGACCTGCTTCATATTCGCCAATATCGCCTTTGACTCTTAATGAGTAAAGCGTATCTGTCCAGCGAATGTTTTCAATAACTTCTGCGTCGATCCAGTTTGACATGTTAATAACCTTTGACTGCCTAATGCTAAAAAGCTAGCTAGTTTACATAGCCATTAGGCGTTTTAGAACAAGTAGTTGTGAGTAGTTAAAGCCACCCACTTGTAGATAAGTGCGTGGCTTGGTTAGTCTTTGGTGAGGGTGGGTGGATCAACTGAATCTGCGGCTGATTCAAAGCTAGTCTCAGGCTCGGGTTCTTTTTTACCTGCGAAGAAGTTAATAAAGAAACGAAAGACTTTTTTGATGGCACGAAATAATTTAGGTAATAACCAAATCATCAATATGATGAAGATGAACAAAAGTATCAGGAACAATAGGGGATGTTGAAGTGCTGCCCATAAGCCTGCAAATACTGCGACATCTTCGGCGATGGAAGCCGTCCAGTTGGAAAAGGGTTCAGGGGAGGTATTAATAAGTACGCGCGTACCGGCTTTTGTAAAGTGAGTACCTGCGGCAATAGTGCCGCCAACCAAGGCGGCCGCAATTTCTGCGCCAGCGCCAACTTCGCCAATAGCACCTGCGGCTAAAAGTGCACCTGCGGGAATGCGGACTAGCGTATGTAATGTGTCCCAGCCGGTATCGACGCCAGGAACCTTATCGGCAAAGAACTCGACGATATACATGAAACCTGCGGCGGCGATGACCAGTGGATCACCAACGACCTGTAGGTCAGGCGGAAGCTCCACATAGCCTAAATTCATCATCACGCCAAGCGCGACTAAGGTGCCATATAGGTTAATACCACTGGCCCAGGCAACGCCCATGGTCAGTGCGATGGTCTGAATTAGGCCCTCATATGCTTCCATCGAGTTAATCTCCTGCTGTTCTTTTAGTCACACTACATTATGACTTAGGAAAACGCGAATAGTGCAATAAAATCATGAAAATCAATCATTTGGGAGATGATTTAAGCACTATCCTGGTGTCTTTTTAAACAATTTCTATCTATTGAGTCTCTGGATATATGGGTATTAGCAAGATTAATTGGCGTCATGGAAACGAACAGCGTTAGTGTATAAGAATATTAAATGATACTTATTTGTTTATATTATACGTATAGGAATCCAATCTTTAGTCGTTAATGCTACTCATTGAAGAGTAGAATGGCCACAAAAGGAATATCGGTGCCAGAAAATTTACCTCAATTTGAAGACCACAGTAAACAAGAGCAAAAGTTTACGACTTGCTATATGTGCGCCTGTCGCTGCGGCATTAAGGTTACAGTCGAAGATAATCTAGTTCGCTTTATTCAGGGTAATAAGAATCACCCTATTAATAAGGGTGTGCTGTGTGCCAAGGGTAATGCTGGCATCATGAAACAAAATTCTCCTGGGAAATTAACTCAGCCGCTCATGCGTAAGAAAGGCAGCGAACGTGGTGAGGGTGATTTCGAGCCTGTAAGTTGGGATACGGCATTAGATTATCTCACTAAGCGCTTAGATAACATTCGTAAGACTGATCCTAAAAAATTGGCTTTCTTTACTGGCCGAGACCAGATGCAGGCACTAACAGGTTTTTGGGCGCAGCAGTTTGGAACCATTAACTGGGCGGCTCACGGTGGTTTCTGTTCTGTGAACATGGCGGCGGCTGGTTTGTATACCACTGGCCAATCATTTTGGGAATTCGGAGATCCAGATTGGGACCGTACTAAATACTTTTTAATGTGGGGGGTGGCAGAAGATCATTCATCCAACCCAATTAAAATTGGTTTAGAGAAATTAAAACGCCGTGGCGCAAAGTTTGTTTCTATTAACCCTGTTCGTACTGGCTACCAAGCGATTGCTGACGAGTGGGTTCCAATCAAGCCGGGTACTGATGGCATGCTTGCGTTATCAATGGCGCATGTTTTATTGAAGAATGATTTATTCGACTACGACTATGTTGTTCAATATACCAATGCAACACAGCTTGTTGTGCAAACTCCCCAAGAAGTGGGTGATGGTCTTATTTATCGTGATGAAGAAGGTCAGCCGCTGGCGTGGGATTTAGAAAAAGAAACATTCGTTGATGCAACTCTTGCAGACATTAAGCCAGCTTTGTTTGGTGAGTACCAAACACCCGAGGGCAAAACAGTTAAGACGTCATTTACCTTGTTGGCAGAACGCTATTTGTCAGATGAGTATGCTCCAGAAAATGCTACAAAGATTTGCGGTGTTCCCGCAGATGTGATTGAACGTCTTGCGTTAGAGATGGCGCATGTCGCATTTGAAGAAAGTATTGAAATTAAAACAGAGTGGACTGATTGGGCGGGACGTAAACATGATAGCTTTATTGGCCGACCTGTTTCTATGCATGCAATGCGTGGTGTTTCAGCGCATTCAAACGGATTCCAAGCCTGTCGTGCAATTCACCTGCTACAGGTATTGTTAGGTAGTGTTGATGTGCCCGGTGGACATTTAGCAAAACCACCATTCCCTAAGCATGTCTGCCCGCCAATTAAACCAGCAAAGCCTAAAGCACCAGGGGAGCCATTAGATGGGCCGCCATTGGGATTCCCAACCTGTCCCGAAGATTTGGTTATTGATGAGAATGGTAAGCCATTACGTATAGATAAAGCTTATTCGTGGGAAGCACCGATTGCTAACCATGGTTTGATGCATATGGTTATTACCAATGCTGTTAATGGAGACCCCTATCCAATCGACACATTGATTTTCTTCATGGCGAATATGAGTTGGAACTCATCCATGAACACTGGCAAGATCAGAGATCTTCTGCGAGAAAAAGACGACAAGGGTGAATATAAACTTCCGTTCTTGGTAGTAGCTGATGCGTTCCATTCAGAGATGGTGGCATTCGCTGATTTGGTATTGCCTGATACAACTTACTTAGAAAGATTCGATACAATATCAATGCTGGATCGTCCTATCTCTGAACCTGATGGTGTGTGTGATGCGATACGTGCGCCAGTCGTTGAGATAACAACGGATGTACGTCCTTGGCAAGAAGTGATGGTTGAGCTTGCTTCGCGCTTAAAATTTCCTGCGTTTACAAATGAAGATGGCACTGCAAAATATAAAGGCTATAAAGACTTTATTGTTAACTACGAAAAAGCACCTGGGATTGGTTTCTTGGCTGGATGGCGTGGTAAAGATGGTGAGAAATCTTTACGCGGTGAGCCGAATCCAAAACAGTGGGAGAAGTATGTTGAGAACGAATGCTTCTTTGAATATAAGTTAGCAAAGCATGAGCGTTTTTATCGATTTGCAAATAAAGATTATTTGGAATTCGCTAAACATGCTGGGTTTGTTGGTAGTACTAAGCCGATCATTATGGAATTGTATTCTGAAACATTGCAGAAATTCCGATTAGCAGGCTTAGGTTTGTACGATGGTCCACAACCAAAAGATGAGCGTGACCAATATCGTACTGCGCGTTTCTTTGATCCGTTGCCTGAGTTCTACATTCCATTAGAGCAACGCTGTACTTCTATAGAAGAGTATCCATTCCATGCGATTACTCAACGTCCGATGATGATGTATCACTCGTGGGACTCTCAAAATGCATGGTTGCGCCAAATTCTTGCGCAAAACTATATGTATATGAATCGTCAGCAAGCGCAAGACATGGGTATCGAGGATTTATCTTGGATCTGGTTAGAATCAAAGACTGGTCGAATTCGTGTGCAGGTTAAGTTGATGGAGGGTGTTGAGAAAAGCACCGTCTGGACATGGAACGCGATTGGTAAGCAACGTGGCACATGGGGACTAGATGCTGATGCAAACGAATCCAATCAAGGCTTCTTGTTGAATCATTTGATTAACGAGCATCTACCATGTGGTGATACAGGAAGACCAATTACAAACTCGGACCCGATTACTGGACAAGCCGCTTGGTATGATTTGCAGGTAAAAATATATCCAGCGAAAAAAGGGGAAATAGGTGTATGGCCAAGCTTTGAAACGATCAAGCCTTTACCTGGGTCGGAAAGATCAAAAGAGAAGCTACGTTACCAAACACATAAAGCAGTTGGCTTGAATCGTTCGCTAAAAGATATTTTAACGCGCGGCGATACAAAGAGGGATAAGTAATAATGAAACTAGGATTGGTTATAGATTTAGATACATGCGTTGGCTGCAATGCCTGTGCTGTTGCGTGTAAACAATGGAATACATCTGGAACAACTGGCCCACTGACAGATTTCGAACCCTATGGTAAAGACCCAACGGGTGTTTGGTTTAATCGTATTCGAAACTATGAAGTAGGCGATTATCCGAACAGCAAAACAGTTCACTTCCCAATGTCTTGTATGCATTGTGATGATGCTGCGTGCGTGACAGTGTGCCCAACAGGCGCATCTTACAAACGTGAAGAAGATGGCATTGTCCTGGTTGATCAGGATAAATGCATGGGATGTAACTACTGTGCATGGGCTTGTCCTTATGGCGCACGAGAGTTAGATCGTGAAGATGGTGTGATGAAGAAGTGCACCTTATGTGTGGATCGTATTTACGATGAGAATTTACCTGAAGACGAGCGCAAGCCTGCCTGTGTGATGACATGTCCGTCTCACGCACGTTACTTCGGTGACTTTGATGATCCTAATTCAGAGGTGTCTATTATTTCTCGAGAAAGAAATGGTGAGCAGTTAATGCCTGAATTGGGTTACGAGCCGGTAAATAAATATTTACGCCCGCGCGAAAAGAAAAATGTAGATACCTATGTCAATGAAACGAAGTCAATCAAAGCAGTGAAAGATTGGGTTAATCGTTTAGTGGCAAGATAAAATCAAGGAAGAATATCGATGCATCCAGCACTATCAGTAATATTTTTTACGGTAACATCCGGCGCAGGCTACGGCTTGTTTGCTATTACATGTTTGTATAATTCTATTAGTCAGGCACACCCGCTAGGCAACGAAGGTATTTTATTGTCGTGCGCTATTGCACTGGGCTTAATAACCTTTGGCTTGATCTCATCAACTTTCCATTTAGCTAATCCTAAGAATGCATGGCGTGCGTTTAGTCGTGTGCGTACCTCTTGGTTGGCGCGAGAAGGGTTGTTAGCCATTTTGTTTTATCCTATTGCTGGTTTGTATATGCTGACTATATGGAAAAGTATTGGGGGATATAACTGGTTAGCAATAATTTCAATGCTTTCAGCATTGTGGGCGATTACTACGATTTTCTCAACAGGAATGATTTACGCTTGCTTGAAAACAATTAGACAGTGGCATAACGCGCTAACGCCTATTAACTATATTTTATTAGGTGCGATGTTAGGTGGCTTAATATTTTTGTTTATTGTGTCCATGTATGAGCCAGTGATAACAGGTTTAGTTGTCACAAGTACATATTTGATTATTATTGCCGCGATTGCAAAAATTGTTTATTTCTTTTGGATAGGCGCGCCGGCGGGGCCAACTATCAATACGGCAACTTCGTTTACAAGAAGTATGGTGCGCTTGCTTGACGTCGGTCATACCGCAGGAACATTCTTAACTGAAGAGTTTGGTTATGAAGTAGCACGTGCACGTTTAATAGCGTTGCGTTGGCTAGTATTGTTGTTTGCATTCGCAATACCAGCACTTGTTCTTTGGGTGGGCGTGGGTCTAATGCCAATCAACGTCGTATTTGCCATTGCGGTTATCAGCGGCTTTATTGGTGTGATGATAGAGCGCTGGTTGTTTTTTGCCGAAGCGCGACACGTAGTAAATCTATATCATGGTACACAGCAGTGTTAGACGCAGTGTAAAAAGAAATGATATCAATCCCCGCTAAATGCGGGGATTTTTTTGCGTTGAATATAGTGGCTAGTTAGTCTCTGCCACATAATTATTTTCTGCTTCCATATCTTTATCCCAGCTTATGAATGAGTCAATGATGACGCGATTGTTATAACTCATTTGGCGCATATCCTCTTTCCACATCCTGCATTGGGTATTACTTACCAATGAGTAATTGCACACATAATCAACCACTGCTTGGGTTGTTTGCATTTCATCACAAGCTTGACTTGTCGACAGCATAGAAATAGATAAAGTGGTTGCTAACATTAATGGCTTCATGAAACCTCCTTGTAGATTTCGGTCTTTTCTTTTACTAATTAGTACGCAATAAAAATGCCAAAAAATAACAAAAAATAACAAATATGGTGAATAAGCGAATCTAATAGACAATCTATCTGTATTCAGTATCTTACTGTGAGAAAAAATAATGAGGTTTTTAATGCCAGGCGCTGAGAAAATACAGATAAGTGAAATAATTATCTTTTTTAATCAAAAAGGCACTAAAGATGAGCATAAATGGATTGTTGTGTCAGCTATTAGTGAAACTAATAACAGAACGGGATAACAGTATTAAGAAAGAGATTGGTTTATTCAAAGGGCGAGAGATTTAGCCAGATTTCATCGTCATGGATTACAACCTGGTAACGTTGCAATGGCTCATCTGCAGGTTCATCTGTGGGCTCGCCTGTGACTACGCTAAACCAACTACCATGAAGTGTGCATTTAACCTTATCATCACGCAGACATCCTAATGCTAATGAAGAATCTTCATGGGTGCATGTGTCATCAATGGCATAAATGATACCGCTGACATTGGCTAATAATATTGGTCCGTGATTAGGGAAGCAGACCTTTTTGGTTTTACCAGGTCGTACATCGCCTAATTTAGCTGCAAAAACTGTTGATTTATCCATATTCGCACTATCGAAAATAATCACTTGGCTGTCAATAACACTTCAGTAAGCTTGAAATCTGTATTTATCGTCGGGGGTATTACCCGACCTGGTTATTTGCAACGTTGAATAACAGTGTTTAAATAGGCTAATTCAATTAACTGGTTCAGATGATATGCCATATTTTGTTTTTCATTTAATCAAGGGTACTAACGGTGTGATACGAGAGGCTGAGTTAAAAGACAGCTTTCCGGAGTATAAGGATGCGAAGTTATATGCGCGTAACCTTAGAACCGAACTTGAGTTAAAAGATGTCAGTGATATAAAAATAATGTTCGCCGATCATGAAGACATGGCTGAAGCGAAGTTAACACAAAATAGAGACGCACCGATTCTGCGTGAGTGGGAAAAATAAATAATACGCTCCTATGGATGAAATAGAGTATCACTCTACATATAAAGATATAAATCCTACTCGATGCGTATTTGAAAAAGCGATTAATTCACGTGTGTGTAATTGCTCTCAATCTGCACGTTTCAATCTAGCTGATAGAGAAGGTGTGTCGTGTAAGTCAAATGATGCACAAAAAAATTGTACCGCGATATTAGAATCTCTACGTGAAAATGCACGCTTTGTAATTCAGCAGAAAAGCATTGACGGGCAACTTCCGCATAATGCTGAAATAAAAATCCAGAATGGATCTGTGAAGGGCTTAGTGAAAATTCTTCAAACTGATAGCTTAGATGAACAGGATATTTATGGTGTGTTTCTATTAGCCGTAGAGAAGTATAAGAGCATTGATAGTTTTCCTTATAGTGAATTGATGCAAGAAATTTCTGCTTATCAAGTTAGACGCGCTAGAAACAAGAAAAAATAATGGCACGCACCAAGCTGCAATTATTAACTCAAGAAATTCGTGCATGCACTCATTGTGAACAGCAACTCCCCTTTGTTCCAAACCCAATTGTTCGCCCTTCTCGTAAGGCCAAAATCTTAATTACAGGGCAAGCACCTGGCACTAAAGTTCATGAGACTAGTGTTTCCTGGAATGATGCGAGTGGAAATAAACTGCGTGAATGGATGGGGATAGGGCGAGATACTTTTTATGATGACAAGAAAATTGCGGTAATGCCAATGGGGTTTTGTTACCCAGGTAAAGGCAAGTCAGGTGATCTGCCGCCAAGACCTGAGTGTGCACCTATGTGGCATCCACCCTTATTAAAGTTAATGCCGCAGGTTGAGCTTACTTTGTTAATCGGTATGTATGCACAAAAGTCCTACCTGAAAACTAATAAAAAGAAAAACTTAACAGAGACAGTGCGGTCGTGGGAAAGTTATATGCCACGTTATTTGCCTATGCCTCATCCTTCACCTCGCAATAAACTTTGGTTGAAAAGAAATGCCTGGTTTGAATTGGAAGTCGTGCCAGTATTGCAAGCGAGAATAAAAGAACTTATTTTCTAATGCTCGGAATATTATAATCCTTTGCAAACATTGCCCAGATGGTAAGAAAAAATGCGGCAATCACTGGGCCTAAAACAAACCCTGAAATACCAATCATTGAAATACCCCCTAGTGTACTCAGCAAAATTAAATAGTCGGGCATTTTTGTATCACGCCCAACTAATATAGGTCGTAAAATATTATCAACCATACCAATAACGAATATGCCGACAGCAATGAGTACAATACCTTTAATAAGCATGCCGCTAGTAATAAGGTAAATTGCAGCTGGGGCCCAAACTAATGCGGAGCCAATTGCCGGAAGTATGGAGAGTAACGTCATCACCACTCCCCAAAAGATGGCTGATTCAATGCCGAGAATAGAAAATATAATGCCGCCAATAGTGCCTTGAATAGCACCAACGACTAACGTGCCTTTGATGGTGGCACGTGATACTTCTGCAAATTTCGAAAGTAAGTAACGCTCGCGTTCATCACCAATAGGTAAGATATGAATAATCAGATCTATGATCTTCTTTCCATCACGTAAAAAGAAAAATAATAAATAAAGCATTAAGAAAAACATTACTGCAAAACGCACTGTATTTTGGCCAAAAGTGAATATATGAGAAGCAGCCCACTGACTGCTTTGCAAAGCAGAAGACGAAAGCTTTTGTTTTGCTTCTTCAATATTGACGCCTAAGCTTTCTGCACGCTCCATCAATGATGGCCAGGTGTTTTGGGCCCAGTTTAAGGGGCCAGATATGTCAATTTTTCCGCTGGAAATCGATTGGTATAAAGCAATACCTTCACGCCCGACTGATATTGATAAAAGTAGCGCGGGCACAATGACGGCAAATACGATAATTAATAACGTCGCTAATGAAGCTAGATTCTCTCGATTTGGCAGTGCAGCGGATAGCTTCTTTTGTACGGGCTTAAATATAATCGCTAATGTCACAGCCCATAGAATTGGTTCAAAGAAAGGGGCTAGCATGGCACAAAAGGCTAAGCTCGCAGCTATTAATAGTGTGAAGAAGAATGCACTTTGTACCAAAATACCC
>JBGCDS010000005.1:0-57369 GCA_045105615.1 Gammaproteobacteria bacterium | reverse complement strand
TATATGCAAGATAATGAATTTTATGATCAATTGCTAGATCGTTTGATCAATCAACGCAATTATAAAATGACAGAGACAATTCATCATTTGGTCAGTGAAAATACATCAGAGAGTTATTTCTTTGCCATAGGCGCGGGGCATTTTTGGGGAGATAATGGTATTGATAGGCTATTACAAGAAAAGGGTTATACACTGGAGAAAATAGACTGATTGCGGTTATACACTTAAAGCATAAAATAATAATTTGAGGCGGGTAAGTGAAAGTTAGAGAAAGATTTATACCTTATCGACGTGCAGACATTGTGACTATGTGTCAGGTTGATGCTGGATTGCCGGCAGATGATGTCAAAGCATTTAATGGTTTTTGTGAAGTGCTTATAGCGTTATTCCATTTTGAATTGCATAAAAAATTAGAGCAATTAAAAAATCACTATGCTCCATTTGATCCTGATAGAGATACTAAACCTATTGATGTAACAAATTCCGACGTTAATGAGCTTAAGCAGTTACTAGAAGAGCAGTTAAAGCTAGTATTAAAGCAGGCTAATTTTGAATCCATTTCAGAATCTGATTTGCAAGATGCTCTACATGCAGAATCGCTATTTAAAGTGAAGCTTCAAGTTGATTTTAATGATTTTGAAGAGGTATTGTTTTTTAGGCGTGGTTTAAGCGAGAAGACAGAAACAGTTAGTCAATGGTTTGGCTTGAAGAAGCGTTCAATAGAATTGGAAGTGTATGATCGAGTATTGGTTTATGTACGCTTTAAAGATAAAAGTTATTTTGACAGACTAGAAAGAACTGAGCTGTATTTTGAGCCAGGCTCAACCATTATTAAATTGTTCCGTAATGTGCCTAAAAATGATATGGAAATGCTATTTCCTAATACTGAGGTACGCATGAAAGCAATAGATAAGTTATTAATTGGTGTGCCAGCGGCAGTTGGTGGAATATTTATGCTGGTGACAAAATTAGGCGCAACACTGTTACTAGTGTTTTCTGTACTTGCTTTTTGGTTGGGATTACAGGATCAACCGGCCACGCTAGATCAAGCAACGTTAATTGCTTTGCTTGTAGGGTTGTGTGGATTGGGTGGATTTTTATGGCGACAGTTTGGTAAGTATAAGAATAGAAAAATCCAATTCATGAAGCAATTATCTGAAAATCTTTATTTCAAAAATCTTGATAATAACGCAGGCGTATTTCATCACCTGATTGATTCGGCTGAAGAAGAAGAGTGCAAAGAAACAATTCTGGCTTACTATCATCTGTTAACTTCAAAAGAACCTCTAACTGCATGCGAGCTAGATAAGAAGATAGAGCAGTGGTTTAACGATAAATATCAATGCATGCTTGATTTTGAGATGCAGGATGCATTGCAAAAATTGCTGCGATTGAAATTGATAAATGAAATTGAGGGGAAGTATCAAGCAAAATCATTATCCGAGTCTAACAAACAGTTAGACGGTCTATGGGATGGTTATTTTAACTACTAAAATAAATTATAAATAAAATGAAAACATTAAGTAATTTAATTGAAAATAATCGCATATGGGCTAAAGAGATAAAAGATCAGAATCCTGAATTTTTTTCTAATCTATCGCAACAGCAAACGCCTGAGTACCTTTGGATTGGTTGCTCTGATAGTAGGGTTCCTGCCAATCAAATTGTCAATCTTCCTCCTGGCGAGGTATTTGTTCATCGTAATATAGCTAATGTTGTAGTGCACACTGATCTTAATTGCTTGTCTGTAATACAGTTTGCAGTTGAGGTGTTAAAGGTAAAGCATATTATTGTATGTGGACATTATGGCTGCGGAGGAATTAAAGCAGCGTTAGAAAAAGAGCAGCATGGATTAATTGATAACTGGCTTAGACATATTAAAGATGTCGCAAGATTTCACGCTGAAGAACTATCAGCTTTATCTGGTGATGAGAAGCATGCTAGGTTGAGTGAATTGAATGTTATAGAGCAAGTGTTTAACGTGTGTAATACCACAACAGTGCAAAACAATTGGAATCATAATAATGAGCTGTCTGTGCATGGTTGGATATATGGGATTGATGATGGGATATTAAAAGATCTGAAGACATGTATAAGTTCTTTAGAGGAATTAAATGAATTGTATGCAGCATTGAAGACTGGATTCTAAAAAAGTTTGAATACCAATTCTCTAAATATGTGTATTGGTGCTTAAATTTTTATATGGTAGTTGTTAGTGCGAATATATTGAATTTTATATAATTTATATTTTAATTAAAATAAAAAGATTTTATCTTATTCTAAATTGGTGCGCTAAATGTCTAACTTAGTGCGTAAATTTAATTTTTTCACACTTTTTACCTTTTTAAAAATGCTAAGTTGCTGATTTTTAAAGACCTCATGATTTTGGCATAAATAGTGCGATGTATTAGTTGATTTGACCATTAATCAGCTAGGAGTGAACACTATGATAGAAACGCTTATAGAAGTAAGTGTAGATAAAACACCTGAAGAGCAGTCTGATGTTCTTCATAATCGTTGGCATCCCGACATACCATTTTCTTCAACAGTTAAACCTGGTGATGAATTTAGAGTTCAATGTATAGATTGGACAGGTGGTCAAATTGAAAATAATGATAATGCTGATGATATACGTGACGTTGATCTAACTAAAGTACATTACTTAAGTGGCCCGATTGGCGTTGAAGGTGCAAAACCAGGTGATTTGTTAGTTGTTGATATCTTAGATGTAGGCGTATGTCCAGAATCGGCATGGGGATTCACTGGATTTTTCGCTCGTGAGAATGGTGGTGGTTTCTTAACTGAACATTACCCTGAAGCAAGAAAAGCATGTTGGGATTTTAGTGGTGTTTGGGCATCATCTAGGCATATTCCTCATGTGAAATTTCCTGGAACTATGCACCCAGGTTTAATTGGTACCTTGCCTTCAGCGGACTTATTAGATGAATGGAATAAGCGTGAAACAAAGCTTGTTAATACTGATCCAGATAGAGTGCCTCCGTTAGCCTGCTTACCTTATGAAGATACAGCATTAATGGGCTCTTTAACGGGTGCAGCAAGAGATAGAGCCGCTGCAGAAGCTGCACGTACAGTGCCTCCTAGAGAGCATGGTGGTAACTGTGATATCAAAAACTTATCACGTGGATCAACTGTTTATTTTCCAGTTTATGTCGATGGTGCAGGTCTTTCGATGGGAGATATACACTTCTCACAGGGTGATGGTGAAATCACATTCTGTGGTGCGATCGAAATGGCAGGCTACTTAGATATTAAAGTCAGTATTATTAAAGGTGGAATGGAAAAATATGGTGTCGTCAATCCAATTTTTAAGCCTAGTAAAATTGATCCTGATTACTCTGATTACTTAATCTTTGAAGGAATATCAGTGGATGAAGATGGTGAACAACACTACCTCGACCCGCATATCGCTTATCGCCGAGCATGTCTTAATGCTATTGAATATATGAAAAAGTTTGGTTTTACCGGTGCTCAAGGTTACGCAATATTAGGTACTGCGCCAGTGGAGGGGCATATCAGTGGCATTGTAGATATTCCAAATGCATGTTCAACCCTATGGCTGCCCACTGGAATCTTTGATTTTGACATAAATATTAAAGAAGAGGGACCAAGTAAGCAGGTAACGGGATCTGAAGATCTAGCCTTTACTAGTTAGAATAATATCAACTTTATAGGAGTGTAGATAATGCCATTATATGAATATCGTTGTGAACAGCATGGAGATTTTACCCATCATGCAAATATCGCAAATAGGAATGATATATTTTCTTGTCCTTCCTGTGGTGCCGATACAATTCGTATTATCTCCGCTCCTTCTTTAGCACTAATGAATGATGGTAATAGGCAAGCATGGGCAAAGAATGAGAAGAGTGCGCATGAACCGATTCGTAAGAAAAAGCATTCATGTGGCCATGATCATTCACATGATACTCATACACAAAAGAAACCAGATTACATGCAAGCATCACCTGGTGGCAGGCCTTGGATGCTAGGGCATTAATGTGTGAGTTAGATGAGAGCATATAAGGCAGATCATCAGAATTATAGAAGGATACGCTATGGATGGAGGATAGCGCCTAGCGGATATCAAATGATCGATCGTGATCAGCAATTAACTATATCGAAGATTATAAATTTAAGAAAGAATGGTTTAATTCTTCAAGATATTTGTGATTATCTTAATAACAATGATTATGTCACGCCTAGAGATGGAAAATGGCACTGCTCAACAGTAAAAAAAATACTTGATCAAAATACACGTCCAAATATTTCGTAGTATCTCTAAATCTTTATCTAAGCAGCTTTTTTAGTTGCGAAATTATTATGCACCAATCAATTTATTTGCATTTAAAATAGGCAAATAAATTGTATTCTCATAGTGAATAAAAACTTAGATAGATTTTATGATACTGAAAATATTTTTAATTTATTTTGTGCACCAATAAAATCTTAAGTAAGCAATATAATCAATAAGTATAGTGCATAAAAAATTATTTCAAGAATAGTTATAGTTATAACTAGTCTATTCATCAGTAAAAACGTTGTTGGCACTCTAGTTGCAATGTTTATCTTCGAACATGATTTACATTAACTTCGGAGATAGAAAAATGCACAAGTTTAAGTTTAATCTTCTGAACTCATTATTAATAATATTCTTATTAGTGAGTCAGAATGTATTTGCAGCTGATTATCCAACTGATGTTGTCAATACCACAGGGTTAGCTGTAACAGATGATACGGTGACTGTAGGTATATTGCATTCAGTGACAGGAACAATGGCGATCAGTGAGTCTGGTTCGGTTGAAGCTGAGAAGCTCGCAATCAAGCAGATTAATGAGATGGGTGGAATACTAGGTCGAAAAATTGAAGTGATTCAAGAAGACGGTGCTAGTGATTGGCCTACCTTTGCGGAAAAATCAAGAAAATTGTTAGTTAAGGATAAGGTGGCCGCTGTATTTGGATGTTGGACGTCTGCGTCACGTAAAGCGGTATTGCCAGTATTTGAAAAAGAAAATGGCATGCTTTATTACCCAACATTTTACGAAGGACTTGAGCAGTCTAAAAATGTAATTTATACGGGTCAAGAAGCAACACAACAAATTATTGCTGGTTTGGATTGGATTAAGGAAAAGAAAGGCGCTAAAACTTTCTATTTAATTGGATCTGATTATATTTGGCCTCGTACTTCTAACAAAATTGCACGTAAGCACATTGAAAATGTATTGGGTGGCAAGGTTGTTGGAGAAGAATACTATCCATTAGGTCATACAAATTTCGGTTCGTTGATTAATAAAATTAAGCTAAAGAAGCCTGATGTTATCTACAGTATTGTTGTAGGTGGTAGTAACGTATCTTGGTATAAGCAGTTAAAAGCTGCGGGTATCACATCAGATAAATGGACTTTATTAACTATTTCTGTAACAGAAGATGAAATGCTTGGCATTGGCGGTGAAAATGTTGAAGGATTTTATTCAGCTATGAAGTATTTCCAAAGTCTTGATAATGAAAATAATAAGGCGTTTGTGAAAGCATTTAAAGAAATGTGGGGTGAAGATAGTGTGATAGGTGACGTCACTCAAGCTGCCTATCTCGGTCCATGGTTGTGGAAGGCCGCTGTTGAAAAAGCAGGTAGTTTTGACATTGATAAAATTGCTGAAGCTTCTGGTGGTATTGAGTTAACAACAGCTCCTGAAGGATATGTTCGGATTCACGACACTAATCATCACTTATGGAGTAAGACGCGAATTGGTTTAGCTAAAGCTGATGGTCAATTTGAAGTGATATATGAATCTGATCTGATTGAGCCAAATCCTTTTCCTGAAGGTTATCAATAAATTCATTAGGTATTTAACTTAATCATGCAATCGAGTAACAGTAATACTTTCACGGGATCATTGCTGTTACTCGATATTGCATATAAATACTAAATTAAAAGGAGTTATCTAATGTTTTCTGATTATTCGGCATCTGAGCTAGGCTCAATATTCGCAATGCAAGGATTTTCCGGATTAAGTTTATTTTGTGTTTTCTTATTGATGGCTTTGGGATTAGCAATTATTTTTGGGCAAATGCAAGTTATCAACATGGCTCATGGTGAATTCCTGACTATTGGTGCATATACAACTTACCTTATTTCAGTGCTTACTGAAAAATATGTCCCAGGTTTCATGGATTATTATTTCTTTCTCGCGATTATTATAGCATTTTTGATTGCATTTCTTGTTGGATATTTAGTTGAATTGGGAATGGTGAGGCATTTATATAAAAGGCCACTAGATACATTATTAGCTACATGGGGTCTGAGCTTAATCATGCAACAAATTTTCAGATCTACCTTTGGTGCACGAGAAGTAAGCCCAACATTACCAGATTGGTTGCTGGGTTCTTATCAACTAACAGACATTATTGAAATTCCTATTAACGGTATGTTAGTGGTTTCTGTGACATTTGTTTTAACACTAGCTGTATTTTATATGTTGTATAAATCACGTTGGGGTTTGCGCATTCGCGCCACCACACAAAATCGAGTCATGAGTGGTGCGGCAGGTATTAATACTCAAAGAGTTGACCGATATACTTTTGCCTTTGGCTGTGGAATTGCAGGAATAGCAGGCGCTGTATTCACAACAATTGCATCAACAGGCCCTACTAGTGGTTCTTTATATATTGTTGATACATTTTTAGTCGTGGTATTTGGTGGTGCAGCGAGTTTATTGGGGACGATTGCATCGGCATTTTCAATTGCACAAGCACAATCAATTATGGAATTTTTCCTTTCTGGTTCTATGGCAAAAGTACTTACGCTATTAACTGTCATTATCATATTGATGATCAAACCCGAAGGTTTGTTCTCAATCAAAGTTAGAAAATAAGGAGAGTTTCTATGAATATCGCTTTGAAAAGAATGTTAGGCAATAGAACTGATATTGTTGGACTCATTGTAATATTAGTGTTTTTAGGTGTCTTATTACCATTAGTATTAGATATATTTCGACTTAACTTAGTGGGTAAATATCTCACCTATGCCTTTGTTGCCATGAGCTTAGTCTTATGTTGGGGGTATGGAGGTATTTTGAGCTTAGGACAGGGGATTTTCTTTGGCTTGGGCGGTTATTGTATGGCTATGTTTCTTAAGCTGGAAGCATCTGATCCGGTAACAACCGCTATTCAATCAACACCCGGTATTCCTGATTTCATGGATTGGAACCAGTTGACTGAGTTACCCTGGTTTTGGGTGCCATTTGAGAGTTTTTCATTTGCATTAGTGGCTGTTCTGGTGGTGCCAACAATGTTTGCTTACATTATTGGTGCGGCGATGTTTAAGCGTCGTGTAAGTGGTGTTTACTTTGCGATTATCACGCAAGCGGTAGCGGCGATATTGACTATCCTAATTATTGGTCAACAGGGGTTAATTGGAGGTGTGAATGGCATTACTGATTTACGTACTCTTCATGGTTGGGATATTCGAGACGATTCTTCAAAATATATACTCTATTACATCAACCTATTATTACTAGCAGTGTGCGTATTAATTGGTCGATATATTTTAAATGGTAAAGTTGGGAAATTATTACTTGCTCTTAAGGATAAAGAAGACAGAGTAAGATTTTCAGGTTACGACGTAGCTAATTTTAAAATATTTATATTCTGTGTCGCAGCTGCATTTTCAGCGATTGGCGGTGCGATGTTTACATTACAAGTAGGGTTCATGTCCCCATCTTTTGTTGGCATTGTTCCTTCTATCGAAATGGTGATTTTTGCTGCAGTTGGTGGGCGAATGAGCTTGATTGGTGCAATTTACGGAACACTGTTAGTAAACTATGGCAAAACATTATTCTCCGAAAGTTTTCCAGAGGTATGGTTATTCCTTATGGGGGCGTTGTTTATTGGCGTAGTTATGGCTTTTCCAAATGGACTTGCTGGTATTTATAACTCGCTTGTTGAGAAGTATAAATTGAAAAAAGGTAAGGATAGTGATTCATCTGGGAATGGTGAGACAAAAGAAAAAATTTCTGCAGCTACATCAGCAGTGACTGAATAAATCTAAATAAAAAGGAATCTCTCATGGCTGAAGGTAATAATACTGACTATGTATTAAGTATAGAGGATCTAACCGTTTCCTTTGATGGATTTAAGGCGGTTGATAATGTGACTATGTATATCGATCAAAATGAGTTGAGAGTTATTATTGGTCCCAATGGTGCAGGGAAGACAACATTGTTGGATTTGATTTGTGGGAAAACATCTGCAAGCTCTGGATTTATTAAATTCAAGAATCATGAATTAACTAAAATGTCAGAACATCAGATTGTTCACGCCGGTGTTGGAAGGAAATTTCAAACACCATCCATTTATGAAAATTTATCTGTTTATGAAAATTTAGAAGTATCATACCCGCAGGCCAGAAATGTATTAAGTGCAATTTTCTTTAAAACTACAGAAGTAGTTGACAAAGAAATTCATCGAATCGCTAAAGAAATATTTTTAGAAGAACATTTAAACATAGAAGCTTCATTGTTGAGTCATGGTCAAAAACAATGGTTAGAGATTGGTATGTTGTTAATCCAAGACCCGGAATTATTGATGCTAGACGAACCTGTTGCGGGGATGAGTGTGAGGGAGCGTGACCAAACAGCTGAATTATTAAAAAGAATCTGTGAAGGGCGAAGTGTTATTGTAATTGAGCATGATATGGATTTTGTTGAAAAAATTGCGAGCAAGGTCACCGTGTTGCATCAAGGTAAGTTACTAGCAGAAGGGCCTATGAATGAAGTTAAAGCTAATGAAGATGTTATTGAAGTTTATTTGGGTCATTAAATTAAAGGCTATTAATACTAGAGGATGAAGTTATGTTAAATGTGGAAAATATCCAAGTGTCATATGGTCAAAGTAAAGTCATTAACGATTTATCTTTTACTGCTGAAGATAACCAAACTATTGCTATTATGGGTAGAAATGGAATGGGTAAAACAACTTTATTTAAATCATTGATTGGTGTGTTACCTGTGAATCATGGGAGTATTACTATTAATGACACTAATGTCTCAAACATGGAATGTTATGAAAGAGTATCCAATGGTATCGCTTATGTTCCTCAGGGAAGAATGATTTTCCCTACCTTATCAGTTCAAGAAAATATTGAAACGGGATTAGAAAACTCTAAATCAAAAAAGATACCCGATGAAATATTTTCCTTATTTCCTGTATTGCATGAGATGAGGCATAGAAAGGGCGGGAATCTATCTGGTGGTCAACAGCAACAACTTGCTATTGCACGTGCCTTAGTGACTAATCCTAAAGTATTGCTCTTAGATGAGCCTACTGAGGGTATTCAACCTTCTATCATTAAAGATATTGCAAATATTCTTAACGAAATTAGGAAAATGCGTAATATCACTATTATTGTTTCAGAACAGGTTCTGCATTTTGCACTTGCTGTGGCTGATCGAATTTTAGTGATTGAGAGTGGTGAAATTATATTTGAGAATACTCGTGAAGAGGTTGATGCTGAAAAAATTAGCAGTTACTTATCAGTCTAATTCGCACTATTTTTTCATCAAAAAAAAGCCCCAATCTAACGATTGAGGCTTTTTATTTTATATGTAATGTATCTACTACTCTAGGTCCAGGGAGTCAGATACACTACTTTTGCTTCCTGCAATTCTATAGAAAGTGCTTTATTTAACTGTTGCGTCCGCTACTACAGCACCAGTTGTAAATGCATTAAACATTTGTTGGTAGTTCGCAGGGTTCATCATCCATGCAGAGCTTTGTTGTTGCCATGCAGGATCCATCATTTTGTACATTGATTGGTAATACGCAGGGTTTGACATAGCTGTCATCCATTGCATGTATAGAGCAGGGTTCATGAATGTATTCATTGTGGTCTGAAATGTTTGTGGATTCATCATCGCAGTCATCCAATTCATATATACCTGCGGATTCATGAATACAGCAGCAGCATTCATTTTGAATGTAGGATCACCTAAATTCTTAGTCCATAAGCTCCATTGCTCTGTATCAGTTGAGCAATTCATCATAGATTGAGCAGTCTGTGGTGAGCTCATCAAATTAATTAGTTGCATGAATTTTGCTGGGTCTGCTACAACATTTGCCATATTTTCTGCATTCATAAATGCTTCAGGTAATTGGCAATCACCTGATTCTTTATATATTTCAGTCTTATTCACTTCGCTATCAGCTGATGCATTGCTAAATAATACTGTTGTAGTTAATGCTAATATTCCGAAAAAGGTTGTTAGTGCATATATCGATTTTGTGTTTTTCATTGTTTTCCCTAGACTAGTTAGTAAATATATTAGTATATACTAATGTAATTACATGCTAAATCTAATAAAAATAATTTATAGAGTGAGAAAATTATCTATTATATATATATTACAGTAGGTTATGTTTGTTACATAAAGTTATATATGAAGAAAGATATTGTATGAATCAACCTGGTAAAATCAATTATTATAAATTTTAGTTAGGTAATGAAGCTAAACCAAACCAAAAACTCTCGATAGTTTCGATAATTTTGACAAATTTATCCAACTCAATAGGCTTAACAATATAACAATTGGCACTGTTATCGTATGATTCAAGAATATCTTTTTCAATTTTAGAGCTAGATAAGACAATTACCGGAATACGTCGTAGTTGTGGATCTTTATTCAGCTCCATTAATACTTCGCGACCATCAATTTTCGGTAGATTAAGATCTAATAAAATCAAGTCCGGGCTGACGGCATGTTGGAATTCTCCCTGCTTATTGAGAAAATCTAATGCTTCTTCGCCATCCACTACCACATGCATTTGATCTACGATCGTAGAATTCTTAAAAGCTTCTTGCATGAGTAATACATCAGCGGGATTATCCTCGACTAAAAGTATTTGTGCTCTTTTTTGATTTGACGTATCCAAAGCTAATTATTCCTTATTCAATGTAATATTCTATATTAATTTGTTTCTGATATTTTCAGGGTAATGTGCTTTCAAGTACTTCCATTGTTCTAACTGACTTTTTTTGCCGTGACGAGAACTTATTTGACTCCAAATTTTTGCAGTAGTGTTCAATGCTAATTTTGCAGTTATTTTGCCTCGGTTAGCTAAATCTAAATTATCTTTCAATGCATCCCAGTAATCACCTTGCCCTGTGAGATATAAATCAGGAATGCTATTTTTCATGCTGAATTGATGTGCATCTAAAAATGGTTTGCTATAAGTTTCTATGATTTTTTCATCTTCATAATGCTCATTCCTAAAAGGATCAAAATATCCATCAGGATATTGAACAGCTAGAGTCGACATAGAAGGACTACATGCAAATAGGGTATAAAGAAAAGCGACTTCAGGCTCATTGGTAAAGCTTGATACTGTGTAATTCCAGCCCCAATTGAAATATGGTACATGTAACAAATCATCCTTGACTATCCCGCCTGGAGTTGAGCTAAAGGCTAGGCTATTTCGAATGTTTGAATTGACACTATTGAGATACTTTTGTGTGCCGCCCCAGCCTATATTACAAAATATATTGCCTTGAGAAAAATACTCCCAATTATCAAATAAGCCACTAGATCTACATTCAGGGTATAAATTTTTACTTGTGTTTATTAGTTCTTGTAATGCTTCGATACCTGGCATTGAATTAATTTGTGGTTCTAGTTGATCATTGAATGGAAAGTAACCTTTTGCATGAAATCTTGTCCACCATTCCCAAGCTAAATAGTCTTTATTGCGAAATAAAGCACCCCCATATTTATTTTCATTGGGACGATTGAAAAATTCAATCATTTGATCTAATTGTTGCCATGTACCTGGTATGTCTAAAGGGTATCCATAATTTTCTTCAAAATTTTTCTTTTCAGTATCATCTTCTAGCCATGCTTTGTTATAAAACATGAGGTAAGTATCACCATCAGTCTGATATCCATAAAATTTATTTTTGTAATAATCGCCAATTGGATAAAGCATGCTAGTCCTGTAATCTTCTGGTTCGTACTTAGCAGCGTAATCAGTCAAATCTCGAATTGCGCCAGCTTCAACTAAGTCAGGTAATCCAAATGTAGCAGGTAGTGCAATATCAAAATATGTGTTGTTGGATAATGATTGAGCCATTATTTTTGAATTTATTTCATCTAATGAGGCTTCAATATATTTGATAGTTACACCGGTGTGCTTGTAAAACAAATCACCCGTTGGTAGTACATTACCTAATGAACCTTCGGGCTGGAGAATTGAAAGAGTCACGTCCTTACCCTTAGTTAACTCAATCACGTTTTTGATAATATCGGTATTAATATCTGATGATGGTGATGTAGTGTTAATGTTGTTAGCACTAAGATAGGTGGTAGGTAATAAAGAAGCAGCGGTTAAAAAACCAGTACTTTTTAATAACTTCCTACGTTGTGATGAGTAAATTTTTTTCATAATAATTACTTAATCATTTTGTACTTATGTCGATACTATTAATTATCTTTTAATTGTAACGGCGTATAGAGAGCATTCTTTAGAATGAATTATTGGAAGAAGGTATCTGCTGGTGTGGGTAGAGTGTTGATCTTATCGATTGGTACCGTGCTTTTCCTGACAATGTTATCCGTTTATGTGGCAACCATAGCCATTAATAAAATTGATATGGTACAAGAAAACTTGTCTAATCAATCAATACCAGCATTAGTTGATGTTAGTAATTTATCTAGTCTGGCAATTGATATTATCAAGCAATCTCAATTGATGAACGCTGCATCCTCTGTAGATGAGATTAACAGTAGAATGAATAAAGCATCATTATCTAGCAAGAATCTCCTTGATAATTTAAAAAAAGTGAAAACTTATGGGCTGGAAAATGAGTTAACTATTGAAATTGAAGCTATTTTAAACCTGCTAAATAAAAATATTATTGAGCTGTATGAGTTGAAATCTAATAAGCTTAATGAAGAAGAAGGATTGGCTAAAAAAATAAATTTGATGCGTAAGGCAATTGAAACAATTGAAGATAAAGCATCATTAATGAAAATAAATACTGATCATGAGTTCTTACAAAGAATTAATAATATGCGAACTCATGAATTAAATATTGTGCGAGGTTTTTTCCATGAGGAGATTAATAATATAGAATTAATATCAGATGTCATTATGAGAAGTGGAGAGCTTCGAAAAGATTTAAATGCAATCAATAATGCGCTTGATAAAGAGAGTGTATTATTTATCCAACAAGAATTTAATCATTCTCTGCGAAAAATAATACGGATTATTGTTCAAAGTAAAAAAGTTAATTTTCATCAAGACATACGGAATAACATTGCTACATTAATTAAATATGGTCAAGATTCACCTGATATATTTGATGTGAAAAAATTAATTATTTCTACCTCTCAAAGATTAGAAATGATAGCTCAGGAAAATATCGTGCATACGCAGCAGTTTAATACAGCTATTTTTTTGTTAGCAAGTCAGGTTAAAAGCAATGCTGAAACTGCTTCTGATATCCTTCATAACACTATTATTAAAAGTCAAAATCTATTGTATTTAATCTTGTTCATTGCTTTGGTAGTTTCATTGATTATAACTTGGAAATTCATATATAAGGGAATAGTCGTTAAACTTTCTGACCTTTCATTGATAACTAAGAAGCTTGGTAATAATGATTTTTTATTTGAGATAAATACTAAAGGTGATGATGAGCTCTCTGATATTGCTGCTGCTTTGGAATCCCTTAGAGAACATTCTTTGAAGAGAATATATTTGAATAAAGCATTAGAAGAGAATTCTTTGAAGCTAAAACAATCAAATGAAGATTTAAGTCAATTTGCTTATATTGCCTCACATGATCTTCAGGAACCTCTACGCATGGTAGGCAGTTATGTTCAGCTAATAAAAGAGCGGTATAAAGGTAAGTTAGATGATGCTTCTGATACGTATATAGATTTTGCAGTTGATGGTTGTTTACGGATGAAGTTATTGATTGAGGGTTTGCTTGAATACTCTCGTGTTGAATCTAGCAATGAAGAGAAACAAGATATTGATTGCAACCTTCTTTTGCAAGAAGTGATTCATGATTTGAGTGTGCATATTAAAGAGCGTAATGCGGAAATTATCATAAGAAAATTACCAAACATTTATGCTGTTCCTTCTCAAATGAGGATGATTTTTAGTAATATGGTGAACAATGCATTAAAGTATTGTGAAAAAGATGTTCCTCGTGTTGAAATCCAATCAACTTCTCTAGATGGCATGGTAAAATTTTCTATCAAAGATAATGGCATTGGTATTAAGCCTCGATATCAAGAGAAAATATTCGTAATTTTTAAACGATTGCACTCTCGTGCTGAATATAGTGGCACTGGGATCGGTTTATCAATATGTAAGAAAATTATTGAACGTCATGGAGGGACTATCTCACTTGATTCTGAATTTGGAAGAGGAACAACTTTCTTTTTTACACTTCCAGGCTAAGCCATAAATAAAAATTATTAAGTATGTGTATAGTCGTCGTTTAATTATTGATTATTAAGCGAATTCCTTGTAGCTGGAATTGCGCGCGATCTATGTGCTCTCCAGATAATTGAACTTTGTTTTGTAGATGTTCTATTTCTTCGTCTCTGATATTAGTATTGACTTTTTGTAACGAATTTAATCGGTCTAGTTCAGAAGATAAATCATTAATCATATTATTTTTTGCAGTACTTTTTATGCTGATCATCTTCTTGTCAGCAAGTTGCTGAGAGGTTAATAATATTTCCTGTGTAACTGCTCGGGTTTTTTCTGCAATTGCTAAGGCTGTTTTCTTCGGTATTGAATTACATAGTGGATTGATTTTATCAAATGGCAATAATTGGCTGTAATCTTTCTTGTTGCTGTCGATAAGGAAGCGCGTAGGGTGCATTGGTAAGTAGCGTCCTAATTCTAATCTTTTGTCTGCAATGATGTTGATGGCATACCAAGTTTCAACGAAAAGTGTGCCTTTGGGGAGGCTTTCTAATGTGATTACAGCGAGAGCTGTATTGCCGAATTCACTATTGTGAATCATCTCCATGCCTTCGCTAACCATTGGATGTTCCCAACTTAAAAATTCCATATCTTCTCTAAGCAAGGCTTTTTCTCGGCTGAATGTAATCGTATTTCCTTCTTCTCGTAACCCTGGGAAATTTCCAGGCATATGATCGCTAGGGCGAAGTATATAACTATGTTCGGAATGAAATTCTGTATCAACACCATATTGATCAAATACTTTTTCCATGTAATCACTTAATAACTGATGCTGCTCTTCTGTCCTGATTCTCTCAATTAATATCATTGCTTCAGGTTTATTACATGAATTTAATTCTAATAGTTTATCTCTTCCTTCATGTAAGCTTTGCATTGTTTTGGATGTGAATAACTTAGTGTCATCAATTAATTTGGCGAGATTGAGGGAATCGATATCATCTGCAGATTCGATTAATAGCTTTAAACGTGAAGAAAAATTATGATAAATTTCATAACCAGCAGAACAACTTTGAGTGAATAATTGAATACCTTCATGGATCCACCTAAATAGTATTTCTTGAGCGGTGTTCTTAATATAAGGAATGTGTATTTGGATGTCGTGTTTTTGACCAATTCGATCTAATCGACCAATACGTTGCTCTAATAAATCAGGATTTAATGGAAGGTCAAATAACACTAAGTGGTGTGCAAATTGAAAATTACGTCCTTCACTACCAATTTCTGAACAAATTAGTACCTGTGCACCATCACCAGTATCTAGTTCATCAGGATTAGAGCCTTCTGCAAAGTATGCTGCTGCACGGTCACGCTCTATAATGGTTAAGTCTTCATAGAATGACGTGCTTCGAATACCCATTCTTAAGTTCAAATAATTATCTAACTGAATAGCAGTTTCTGCATGGTGACAGATTACTAATATTTTATGAGGTTTTAATAATTTTGATTTTTCTACTAGCCAATTAACACGTGGATCTAGTTCTAACCATGAATCATCCTTGAAGGTGATTTCAGGGTAGATCTGATTCTTCTCTAGCTGATAATCATCAGACGCATATAAAGGGCAGAGATTTGCCACTCTGCTTGGGAAGCCTTGTACTGCGGCGCGTGAATTTCTAAATAATACTCGTCCAGTGCCGTGTCTATCAAGCAACATATCAATATTTTCTGATGCTTGATCACTACAAGATGCACCTAGATACTGTTCGAGTTGTTTCTGTTGTTCTTGGTTAAGTGGTTCATCTTGTAATAATTTTTGGATTAATGCATTGAGTTGCGTATGGCCAGTTTGCTCCTTCTGAAAGGCAGCTAATTCATGAAATCTAGCCGGGTCTAATAATCGCAAGCGTGCAAAATGGCTGTCTAGTCCTACCTGCTCAGGAGTTGCAGTTAATAATAGTAAGCTTTCACATTGTTGCGAAAGTTGCTCAACGCATTCATATTCGGGACTAACATATTGTTCACTCCAGCTTAAGTGATGAGCTTCATCAACAATAACAGTATCCCATGTAGTAGACAGCATATGCTTTTTTATTTCAGAAACTTCGCTAACTAAACTTAATGGGCAAAGTATTTTTTGTTCAGATTCAAATGGGTTGGGATGTCCTTCATCTAATAATGCATTAATTCGCTCTTGGTCGAATATTGAAAAACTGAGATTGAACCGACGTAACATTTCAACTAGCCATTGATGAATTAAACTGTCAGGAACTAATATCAATACACGTGAGGCTTTGCCGGTATGCAGTTGATGATGCAATATCATCCCAGCTTCAATGGTTTTGCCTAATCCTACCTCATCAGCGAGTAATACACGTGGTGCATGCCTGTTAGCGATATTGCTGGCAATGTAAATTTGATGTGCTAATAAGTCTGTACGAGAACCTAAAAGGCCCTTCACAGGTGATTGTTGTAATCGATGTAAATGTCTTAATGTTTCAATGCGTAATGAAAAATTTTTATTCTTATCTAATTGCCCACTGAAAAGACGCTGTTGAGGTGTTGTGAATTGAACAAAACAACTTAAATCCAATTCATGGATTTGTTTGTATTCGTTGGTTGCTGTTTTGCCACAGTAAGTGAATAAGTCTCCATCTTCTTTTATTTCAGAAACGAGTATAGATTGTTCATCGCTATCTACAACAGTGTCGCCAAGATTGTAACTAATTCTACTCAAAGGGGCTGTGTCGATTGCATATATACGGCTCTCACTAACGGCGGGGTATAAAATCTTAACTCGGCGGCTGGCAACTTCAGTAACAATGCCTAAGCCTAACTGCGTTTCAGAGTGACTAATCCAACGTTGTCCTACAATAAATTCCATTTATATTTCTAACTGTGTATGTTGTGGAGAGGCAAATTAAAGACCGATATTTTATCCGGCATAATAGTAACACTTGACGAATTTGTCAGGCTATAACATTTTATGGGTACACTTTATTGCAACGAATACAGAACTTGTATTCAAATCTTCTTGACATATGCATAATTGCTCATAAAATGCACGCCATGATTAGCTTAGCAATACAAAGAGTTTGTGTACGGATGATGCACCTGGTGATTAAACCAGAGGCAGTTAACCCTGTGCGCATAGGAAATTTATGTTGAGTTAAATATATAACTAATTGAATTTTAAAGGCTGCAGGTTTTTGATCTGCGGCCTTTTTTTTGTCTTATGTTTGAGGAATATGATGTTTGTAAGAGCAGCCTATTTAGGTGTGATAATTATATGGAGTACTACTCCATTAGCGATTCAATGGAGCAGCATTGGTGGAGGATATTTGTTTGGAGTCAGTGCTCGCATGCTAATTGGTTTGTTGGTGTTGTATCTAATATTCAAAATTACAAGGTCAAGTTTGCCAATTGCTAGATATGCGCTAAAAGTTTATATGGTAAGTGGAATGGGTATTTTTACATCAATGACTTTGGTGTATTGGGGTGCTCAATTTATTCCATCGGGTTGGGTTGCGCTTGTGTTTGGTTTGTCGCCAATTTTTACAGGTGTATTATCAAAGTTGCTGTATAAGAAAAAAAGCTTTTCTATGATACAGCTGCTTGGAATGATATGCGGCTTAGTGGGTTTAATTACTATTTTTGGTAATAGTGATGTTCTTAATAGTGATGCCACATTAGGGTTACTTGCAGTGTTTGCTAGTACTATTACTCATGCAATGAGTGCAGTTTTAATTAAACGAATTAATGCACCTATCACAGGTGTCGAGTCGACACTTGGTGGCTTGTCCGTAGCAGTGCCATTGTTTTTGATAGCCATCTTGATTAATAGTGATGAGGTCTCTTTAGCTCTTCCCTTGCATGTATGGGGAGCAATTATATATCTAGGTGTGATTGCTACAGCTTTGGGATTCTCTCTCTATTATTTCATCTTGAAAAATATGGAAGCGATTAAGGTCTCAATGATTACTTTGATCACTCCAGTAACAGCATTATTGTTGGGAGCATTTTTGAACAATGAACCGCTAACTTTGTCTGTATTATTTGGTGCAATATTGGTTGTTATTGGCTTGGGTGTATTCGAATTTGAGGGCAAATTAAGCAAACTTCTTATAAAGTTTACAAATAGTAATTCATGCTGGATATCTAAATAACGGCTGCAAATTTTGACTGGATTAATCAACCATATAGGCGGTGGGGAGATTGAATTCCGAACAGATTAAAAGAGAAATAATCGATACATATTGCTGAGTTGTATTACAATGCTCAAGGCATCAATAATGATTTGATATATAAATAATTTAGGACTCTATCTCTATGAAAATATTCAGTATTTTAGTATTGCTCGCATTATCTTCTGCTGTTAATGCAGGCTCATATAATGATGATTTGAAGAAGTTATTTGAAATCACAGGCGTTGTAAATAATTATATTAGCCTCAATTCTCAAGTGATTAATCAAATGCAGACTGGGTTCTTACGTGCGGCTGATCAAAACATTGATGGTTCTAACTTCAATGAAGCTCAAAAAAAGCAAGCAGGAGAAATTCTCAAGGCTAGATTTACAATAATGGTGAAGAGCTACGAGGAACATATTAAGAAGTCTATGCCTTACGATAAAGTGACTAATGAAATTTATATGCCGTTATATAAAGATACTTATTCGCACCCTGAAGTTCAAGAACTCATTAAGTTTTATCAATCACCATTAGGAGAGAAAACGCTTAAGTTTAATAGTAGGGTTGGAAAAGAAGCTTCTAAAAAAACCGCAGAAAAATACGATGCAATTATTGTTGGTTTTGTTGACCGACAAATTAAAGATAACATCTCAATCGCTAAAAACGAGATTGCAGCTCAAGTTAAGTAAAATATAAATTTCATGTGTTCACATAAAAATATTGGATCGTGCAAATTTTGTAATTTGTTTAACACCAGGGTGTTTTAATTTTCGCTCTGGTGATATTGCGTAGTATGATTCTTTGACTGAGTCTAATGTTCCAATTTTTACTGCGTTGTACATCTTCACAATATGATCTGATATAGCATCTGGAGCAGGGAACAGTCCTATTCCTGCTTCTCCAAATGCCTTTAATAAAGCACTATCATCAAATTCAGCGATTATCTTAGGCGATATATTATTGTCTTCAAACCAATCATCTAGGCTTCTTCTCAGTGGGCTTGAAGATAGTGGCAATAACATTGGTGCGCTGTTAAGTGAGGTTGGAAAATTTGTAGTAAATTGATCTGCAATATTTTTATGTGCAAAGAAAGAGATTTTACTCTCGCCTAACAGATGGTTATATGCTTTAACGCTAAGTCCAGATGGAACCGGTCTGTCTGATAAGACTAATTCGACTTTATGAACAGATAGTTTTGCTAATAAATCTTCTAGATTACCTTCTAAGCAAACAATTTTAATATCTTCTTCTAGTTCTAGGCACGGTGCTAAAGTTCTATAGGCAATTAATTTAGGTATTGAATCAACAATGCCAACGACTAGTTCTTTAGTGTTAGCAACTGTTTTACTTTTGATGGTTTGTGTTAATTCAGAGCCTAAAGAGAAAATTTCTTCAGCATAAACATTTACCATTCTGCCTGTCTCTGAGAGTGTTAACCCACGTCCTGAGCGGTTAAACAATGGAGAACCAATAGAATGCTCTAATACTTTGATTTGTCCGCTAATGGTTTGTGGTGTGATGTGTAAAGTGCTTGATGCTTTTGCAATACTACCTTCCTTGGCGACCGTCCAAAAATATAGTAGATGGTTGTAGTTAAGGTGTGACACGAGAATCCCTCCATTCTATTGAATTTTATAACCTATTGATATGTATATGAAATATTATATATTTAGATTTTTCCATCTATATTCCATCTATATATAATATACGAAAATATCTTACTTTCAACATAAAAAATACGATTTGTCCGTTGTGTTGATGTAGTATAAATTATTAACCATCAATAACGGAGTAAGGAGGTAATAGTGCAAATAGACATTCAATCTAGAGGATTTGAAATTAGCCAAGCGGCGAGATCATCAATCCATAATAAGATTAAATATACTTTTAGAAATCAAAATAGAAAGGTAAGAAAAGTTGTGGTTCGGCTTTTCAGTAATGTCGGAAGTAGAGGGCAGACATTGAAAAGCTGTCGAGTGCAAACTATAGCCAATGGATTACCTCAGCTAATAATTGAGCGTAAAGCCGAAAATTTAATGGATGCGACGAACACGTCTATTAATCTCGCTAATAAAGCTATTCTTAAGCAACTCAATAAAATGAGAAAATTTAAACAGGGTGCTATAGCACCGATTGATGGGAGTTTTGCATGAACACTTTAATTTATACACAAGGAAAATCAATGTCAAAAAATGATACTAAACAGCCATTTTATCTACTTGCACCCATTGCCTTGCTGCTGAGCTTTGCTTTAATTAAGCCGGCATTGGCTAACACAAACTCACAGCAAGAAGTTGTGCCTAATGCAGTGAATAGCGTGCTCGAAGAGACTGAAAATGCAATTACTGCAATAAGAGTTAATCCATCAACATCATTAGCTAGTGTTGAACAGGCGATCAAAGGAATTGAATTGATTGAGGATTCGTATGCTCATAAAACTGTTACTCACACTGACAGTAAATATAATACGGAAATTGCTAATTCTTATGAGCATTTTTATCCAAGATTAGATGAGGAGACATTGAAGAACGTTAATTCTATGCCTACATTGTCGTATAAGATTGAATCAGACATTGTTTACAAGGGTAGTAATCAAGACCTCCACTCTACACATGCATTTTTTGACTATACGTTTGCAAAAGCTAGTTTAATTAGTGCTAAGAATGCGCTTAAAGGTGATGATTCTTTAGAAGCAATGAGTAATTTACGTCGAGTGTTTGAAGCGGTTTATTTGGCTCCAGATTTTAATGTGCCGTTAAATGACAATAGTTAGATTAGAATTTTAAAATAAAGGAGTGTTAAATGAAGCTTATATGTAAAGAATCATTTATTTGTCGTATATGGAGTGAGTTTACAGTATTTACTGCAAGCGTTTCTGCGGGATTTGGATTGATGCTTGCATATTTTTAAAGTTCGATACTAGCTTATAAAGGTATACTTAGTTAAAAGGAGAAGTGCTTAGTGAGAAAATATTAGTAGCGTTTTTTGTAAATATATCAATTACCCTCATATTTAGAAATTAAATCGTCAAGGATGACTTTTTAAATTTTAAATAACGTGATGCGAATTAATAATTCGTATCACGTTTTTATTTTATACTGGGATCAACAAGTTTTAGAGCAGAAATATACTTATTGATAAAGTTAATATCTACATGCCATTTGTTGAATTCTGATGCAAATGTATTTTCAATGTTGGGATATATCCTCTTTAGTTTGTGCGCATAATTCTTGGCTTTAACGATGTTACTTACTTGAGCATATATATCTGGTATTGATTAAGTATCAGGAATTATACAGGGGTTAGGTCTGTGCATTTTAAATGGGGTGCATATAATAATAGAGCTGAATATCTAAGATTTACAGTATCCAACTCTATAAATTAAAAATTTAGCACTCGTGACTCTTCAGGCAATAATGTGCGTCTCTTTCCACTTTATCGCTCGTGCCGCTAGCAGCTTCTTCTTTATGTGCATGAGATTCGCTGGGCGCCTCTGAGCTAACCAAAGTGTCAGTGATGATGTGTGCGTTAACAATATCTTTTCTTACTGACCATAAGATTGCCAATACTTCATTGAGTTCCTGTTGCTGAACACCGTTTGAAGCGCAGGCAGCAAGAACATCGTCAACTACTGCATTGAACTCCATCTCGCTGATGTTCATGCCGGTGTGAGCCGCTTTCATGTCTAGTCCGCCATAGCTAACATCCGTGGCACCTGTGGCCGCTGCGAATATTTCAAACACTCTTTGTTTCACGTATTCAGGGCTACTTTTAGCGAAACGATCTTTAACAATAGGATTTTTACTATGGTTATCCCAAATATCGCTGACAATCTCTCTGGCTTTTTTCTCACCACCGATGCGTTCATATAAGGACTTTTCTGCAGATATGGCTAATGAACCTGATAAAATAGCTATAATAGTTATTAATAATGTTGTGTATCTAATTGTTTTCATTGTTATTATTCCTTCGACAATAATATTTATTATGTGAGCCAGGGAGATTTGCTTAATGCTTGCTTGTCCTTAAATATAGCATAGAGGCCCAAACGGCTATAGTTCCAATGACTTAAATTTTGACTGATTTAGTACTTCCAGTGTTAATAGTAGAAGCTGGATATATTTCATGCAAATTTCTAGCTGTTAATCGTTTGAATCTTCCCGCCTAATATATTTACGCTTGTGAGGAATAACGCTACGCACACCGCCTCTAGGGTCTTCTACGTCGCCTTTGTATCTTGGTATTAAATGTATATGGATATGTGGAACTGACTGTCCAGCAACTGAACCAACATTGATGCCCACATTATAAGAGTCTGGAGAATGGTCTTTTTCAACTAATTTTTTAGCGACTTCAACGCATTTCCAAAGATCGATGACTTCTTCATTCGTGCAATCAAAATAATTAGGCACATGTCGCTTGGTTATAATTAAAGCATGTCCAGGTGAGGCAGGGTATGTGTCGTAGGTGACATAGGATAAATCGGTTTCATGTAATAACGTTTGTCTTCCACAGAAAATACATTGATCCATATTGTTCGCACCTAATTGATTTCATTATTATTGATATAGGTCATAATACCTGATCTTCTAAGTAATCAAAGACCTGCCAAATTGTTACAGCGTGCAAATGATGTTCTTAAATCGACATTTGGTTTTGAACAGTTCCGACCTTCACAAGAAAATATAGTTAATGAAATACTAGAGGGTAAAGATGCTCTGGTATTAATGCCAACTGGCGGTGGTAAATCACTGTGCTATCAAATTCCAGCGATCGTCCGTGATGGGGTTGGAGTGATCGTGTCACCATTGATTGCATTAATGCAAGATCAAGTGGATGCGTTAAAGTTACTAGGTGTTAATGCTGCATTCTTGAATTCTAGTTTAGATGCAAATGAAGCTAGGCAGGTTGAACAACAATTACGAGACAATCAATTAGATATCATCTATGTTGCGCCCGAGAGATTGCTTACCGAAAGGATGCTGCGCTTATTAGACCTATGCACATTGGCCTTATTTGCCATTGATGAAGCACATTGTGTGTCTCAGTGGGGACATGATTTTAGGCCTGAATATCAACAGTTAAAGCATTTGCATGCACGTTATCCTAGTGTCCCAAGGATCGCACTAACAGCAACTGCAGATAAGCGTACACGCGAAGAGATTATCTCTCAGCTACAACTGCAGAACGCTAGTGTCTCTATCGATAGCTTTGATCGGCCTAATATTCGTTATGCAATTAGTGATGGTAGTAATCCTAAGCAACGATTATGGGATTTTTTACAAGCGAACCATGCCAATGACGCTGGGATAGTGTATTGCTTATCGCGTAAAAAGGTAGAAGCGATTGCCGAATGGTTAAGTCTACAGGGGAGAGTGGCTTTGCCATACCATGCAGGACTTGCAGCTGATTTACGCCAGCAAAATCAACGACGTTTTCTTCGCGAAGAAGGCATTATTATCGTTGCTACCATTGCTTTTGGCATGGGTATTGATAAGCCTGATGTGCGCTTTGTTGCGCATTTAAGTTTACCTAAAAGTGTAGAAGCCTATTATCAAGAAACTGGCCGAGCCGGCAGAGATGGGTTGGCTGCCAATGCTTGGATGGCTTATGGCTTACAAGATGTTATTACGCTTAGACAGTTTAGTCAGAATTCAAATGCAAATGAAGTGCATAAACAAGTTGAACATAATAAGTTGGAAGCAATGCTTGGGCTATGCGAATTAATTACCTGTCGACGGAATGCGTTATTAGAGTACTTTGATGAGGTATCGAATACTCCCTGTGGCAACTGTGATAATTGCTTGAATCCACCGCAAAGCTGGGATGCGACTCAAGCATCTCAAATGGCATTATCCTGTGTGTATAGAACTGAACAACGCTTTGGTGTTAATTATCTTGTAGAAGTTTTGCTCGGTAAGAAAGACGAGAGAATTGCGCGTAACGGCCATGAACGTATTAGTACTTTTGGTATTGGTAAAGCTTACACTATTGCGGAATGGCGTGTGATTATGCGCCAGCTTATTGCGATGGGGTATCTTGAAATCGATATGGAAAGACATGGTGCTTTGAAGCTTACAGAGAAATGTCGTCCGATATTGAAAGGTCAACAAAGATTACAATTGCGTAAAATTCAGAAAGAAACCCAAACCAAGACGTCAAAGAAAAATAAACAAGATATACGTCCTCAAGATCAATCGTTATGGGATGCATTACGAGCATTGCGTTTAAGCTTGGCTGAAAAAGCAGGCACACCTCCATATGTGATTTTTCACGATACAACTCTGCAAGAAATGCTTAGAAACAGGCCTGTTACTAAAGCGCAAATGAGTGAAATTACCGGTATTGGTGAGCAGAAATTAGCGCGTTATGGTGAGCCTTTCCTACAAGAAATAGCTAAATATCCTTTGTCTGAATTATTGGATAACAACTTATCTGACACAGTGAATGAAACACTAACGCTCTATCAACAGAAAAATGATATTGGGCGTATTAGCAAGCTGCGTGAATTGAAGATATCTACAATCTACACGCATTTATCTGAAGCGATTGAAATGGGTTTGCTAGATGTGAAACAGGTATTGGATATTGATGATAAAGAATATAAGGAGATTATATTTCTAATGGAAACTCACTCAGATGATGACGGACGTTTAAAGCCAATTTTTGAAGCATTAGAAGGAGCGTATGACTATGGTCAGTTGCGTTGTATTCAAGCCTCAATCTGATGGTTTGAATAGTTGATTAAGCCGGGATTTTATTGCGTTGATATTGAAGTATTTGACCGCTATAAGGTTTCTCTAAATAACTAGTATCGCCTGTCCCATCTTGATTATGTGAATATCCTAGTTTCACCATTATTTTACTAAATGCAGCATGATTACCTCGACCTGGGTCGACAATGACAATGCAACCAGATGTTTTAGTATGTTTATCAATAAAGTTAGCTAAGTTATCTATATTTTCTCTTTCATATAATATATCGCTACCAATAATTAAATCGAAAGTCCCTAATTCAGTGGCAAAATTATCCCAGGATGCTCTTTCAAATGGAATTGTCTTGCCTTTGTTAAGATTGGTGTTCTCAATCAGGTAGTCTTCGGCTTCAGGGTGTATGTCTGTTGCGCTGATGTCAGCATGCTTATCATTTAATAACAAACTAGCTAGGCCAATTCCGCAGCCAATCTCAAGAATTCGTTTGCCAGCATAATCATAATCCATCATATAATTTGCTAGTACAATGCTAGATGGCCACACGACTCCAAATATTGGCCATGTCGCAGAAGAAATTCCTAGATTAGCTGCAGTGTTGTCTTTGTCGAAATACTGTTGGGTATCGCGTAAGGTTCTTAAATGTATATCAGTTTTATCAAATTCAATTGTTTGATAACGGGTTCTAACTGGAGACATTGAAATCTTTCGTAATTATTAAATTCGAAAGTTGTATGAAAGTTATTTCTTGCTTGAGAGTGACTGTTGAACACGAGCACGTTTACCAAATTGGCGCTCATTTAATAATTCAATATTTTCTTCTGTTGATTGACGTACGGATTCTAAATTGCCTTGTCGGTAGCCACTAATTCGATTTGTGCCCTGTACAATAACATACTGAAACCAGTCATCGCCTTCTGCACCTGCAGGAGGATCAACTGGCTCTATAGATTCAATTGAATAGAATTGTGAAGAGCTAGGCGTAGTATCAGTATCAGTCATAGTGTCTGTTGTAGGTTATGGTGGGGATGTGTTTTCACTCTAGATCTCGCAAGCTGACTGGAGGTAAGGTTTTCCCTGAAGCGCACATTATATATACGATTTAATATTCGCACTATACAGCTTAACGGGAATACTAGACAGTTATTTTTACCCTGTATAAAGCTAATTACCCTGAGGATGTCTAAAGCAGAAGAATTTTTAGAGTGTTGGTGTGTAAATGATTCGTCGGCCTAATTGTAATTTATCATTAGCCTAATATGAGATATTACTTTTAAAATATTTGTCATGGAGTAGTATTACAGATGACTTTGATTTCGATAACAATGATAATTACGGAGCTAAGCTAAATGACTTTTTCATCAGATAATATTGCTGAATTAAATCTGCTTCTTGCTTTCGATCTTTCTACAAGCAGAGCAGGGATTAAAATTCATAAAACAGCTGATTCGACTGCACAAGAGGCGGCACGTAGATTGTTTGATAAAGGCTTCACTTCTCAAATAGATGGCGGTTACTTAACAAGTTCTGGGATAACAGCTGCTGAGCATGTTCAATCACTTTACATGTCTTTAAATTCAACCACAGTTAAATAAATAACACTATGATATTTGATAGTTGTTAGGATTTTATTTTGCCAACTAAAGAGCGTATTACATTTCTTAATACAGATGGGGTTGAATTAGCAGCAATCCTTGAATTGCCTGACGCTAAAATAAATTATTACGCGTTGTTCGCACATTGCTTTACCTGTGGTAAAGATATTCTTGCAGCAACTTATATTGCAAATACGCTAGCTTTAAATGGTGTTGCTGTTTTGCGCTTTGATTTCACAGGTCTAGGTGATTCGCAGGGTGACTTCTCACAGACTAATTTCACTAGTAATGTAACTGATTTATTGTCAGCAGCAGATTTTCTACGCCATAATCACCAAGCACCACAATTGCTGATAGGTCATAGCCTAGGTGGAACAGCTGCGCTTCATGCGTCAAATGAGATCTCAGAATGTAAGGCAGTCGTTACCATTGGCTCTCCTGCAAGCGCAGATCATTTATTACATTTGTTTAAGGCAGATGTAGAAAATATCGAAATAGATGGTATTGCGTTAGTCAATATTGCCGGACGAGATTTTGATATTCAAAAACAATTTATTGATGACCTTAAAGCACAGGATACTGAAAATATAGTCTCTAAGTTGCGTAAAGCACTATTGGTATTTCACTCGCCTATTGATGAAGTAGTATCAATAGACCAAGCAGGTATTATTTTCACAAAAGCAAAGCATCCAAAAAGTTTTATTACTTTAGATAAAGCTAATCACCTATTATCTAATAGTAGCGATGCTAGTTATGTAGCAAATACTATTGTTGCTTGGGCGCAACGTTATATTGATTGTCATGAGAGTGAAGTTGAGGAGTTGTCTAAAGGCCAAGTGAAAATCGTGGAATCAAATCATAAATTCCTTCGTGAAGTGAAGACGGATGATCATCGGTGGTTTGCAGATGAGCCAACTGCATTTGGTGGTAGTAATCGTGGGCCAGATCCATATGAACATCTATTGGCTGCGGTAGGTACCTGTACCTCAATGACAATTCGCATGTACGCAAATCGAAAGAAATGGCGATTAGAGGATGTGAAGATAACGCTTGAACATGTGCGTGAGCATATTAAAGATTGCCAGGACTGTGATAACAAGTCAGGAAAGATAGAATCAATCGTCCGTAAAATCAAATTAATTGGTGATTTAGATGAATCTCAACGTAAGCGCTTATTGGAAATTGCCGACAAATGTCCAGTACATAAAACTATTGAGGGTGATCTGAAAATCAAAACAATCAGTATCGATAACTAATATGAGTTTAGTAATTGAAAATTGTTATTTGGGTTTAGATTGATTTCTGGTTTAGCCCTAGAGATTTTTTCTAAATTCTGGTGGTGTATTTTTATATAGCCTTTTCCTTGGAAAATAAACATGTCGCCATCTAAGTAAAAAGCTTTTGCATCGAATTCAGAAATTAATATGTTGAATTTTTCTATAGTGGAGTGAGTCTCATTTAAATCAACGTAACCAGTTCGTCGAATAAATGCGTCTTTAAATCCAACCTTTTTTAGATCTCTCAATAATGTCTTAGCACTATCTTTAGAAGTAAATTCACCTACAGTAACGCGAGATATATTCTTATAGGTAAACACATGAACGTCATCAAAACCCTTGACGGCTTGTTTAGTCTTGTCGGCAAATTTCTCATAAGTACCAATTTGCACAGCAAAGATTTCTGTTCTTTGCGCTATCGATATGGTGGGTAGGGCAAGCAGAATGATCAGTAGTGTATTTGGCCAAATCATAGTGATATCAGTAAGTTCCAGATAGATAACTGTGTCTATTTTTTAGCAGAACGTCAGTATTTTTTATCGGGTACATACTACCTTACATTTATAATTGTACAAAAACTAAGATTAATCAAACCATCTTATGGAGCGGGTCTATGTAGACATCATTTTTTGCTCACGTGTTAATCATTAGTCCTCTCCACTTGATATTTACTAGCTTTTCTTATTACTGGTAAGTGATAGTGATGGATACCATTTATCTGTCATTTTAATCCGTTTATGATTTTATAAATTCAATAGCGGATCAAATCAAGGAATCGGCTGTATAAGTACTTTAATATTCAGGCAATGAGACAACTTCTAGGGAAATAATAGGATGCAAGTTAATCCAAACATTCAATACAATGAGCAAGACGCAGGACTAACATTGGATGATCCAATCGTTGAGCCTGTTGAAAAAGCAGAAAATACTAATCCTCAAGTTGAAAGTAGTAACGCTCAAGATGAAGCGGATTTAATTAAAGTTGAAGAAGACCAAAAAGTAGTCGCAGTCAATAGGCTACAAAGTATTGCTTTACTTAAGCAGTTTGTACAGGCCCGCAAAGATGATAGCTTATTCGTAGCTAGTTGCATGGCAGCAGGTGTTATATCGGTTATCGTAATATATTTCTTAATTGTATTTATGTAGTAGCGTTTAGTGTTAATACAGCTTTGATGTGTACTGTTTGTACTATGTAAGCCTTATATTAATTCAGGGGTAATCCAGCACGTTTCCAAGCATTAATGCCGCCATCCATGCTCAATAGGTTGGAAAAACCTAGTTTAGTCATAATATCAATAGACTTGTCTCCGCGGCCGCCGCGAGGGTTGACAGCACAATGAACAATATATGTTTTGTCGTTATCAAGCTTGGATGCTTTCTGAGGAAAAGCAGGGTCATGAATACTAATATTGACTGCGCCAGATATATGTCCCCTGGCAAATTCTTTGGGTGTCCTTACATCAAGAATAACCACGTTTTTATTTTTTGTAATCATTTCATTGGCTGTTTGAACTGTTATACCTGAATTTAGAGTTTCTTCTGGGTCGGAATTACAAGCGGTTAATAACAGGATAATAGCGATAACAAAAAATCTTGATACAAGATTGTCTTTTAACATAAAGATGCTGTGTAGTTGAATAGAGAGAAGATGTTATCAATAAATAAATGCTGAGGCTTTACATCTATGGAGAGAATGTACCTGCTCTTTAGGAATATTATTTTCTGCGGTAACTTTTGCGTTAGTTTATATTAATCAGTATTTCTCTTAGTTTTACCCAGATATTTTCGAGGATTATAGGTTGTGCTACTTCTGTTGGGTGGAGTCTGTCTGCTTGAAAATATTCATCTTGCAATGCAATCCCTTCAAGCATAAAGGGAACGTAGCTTATATGGTTTTGTTCTGCGATTTTCGCATAGACTTTGTGAAAAGCGCGTGTATATTTTTCACCATAATTTGGTGGTAGCATCATGCCTACAAGTAGAGATGTGCCGGTTAAACTACATTCTGTTGTCATTTTTTCTAAGTTGTTATGCATCATACTTAACGACTGCCCGCGTAAGCCATCATTTGCACCAAGTGCTATAATGCATATTGCAGGGTGATAGTCATTGATTAATTTTTCTAGACGTTCTAAGCCTCCTGCCGTAGTGTCACCACTAATTGATGCATTGATAACATTCCATTTTGAATTTGAATCAAAATTTAGTAATCGATGGCGTAGTAAATTGACCCAACCTTTATCTAATTCAATGCCATAAGCCGCACTTAAACTATCACCTACAACAATAATGGTATTTTCATCATATTTTCTGTTGTTATGATCATTTGAATGGACAAATTGATTGGTCAATAATAAATAGATTGTAAAAATACGGAGTAGCATAATTTTGAATTCATCAGTTTTAAGTTGTAATCAAGTAAGCAAGGTTGTGTCTACTGAAGAAGGCAAGCTTACTATTCTTGAAGATATCACCTTTCAAGTCTCTGAGTCAGAATCTATTTCTGTTGTAGGACAATCTGGATCAGGTAAAACAACTTTGTTAAGCATGTTAGCAGGACTTGATACTCCGACAGCTGGAAGCATTGAATTGTTCCAACATTCTATAGAGGCAATGTCAGAAGATAATCGTGCAGGTTTACGTAATCAATATATTGGCTTTGTATTTCAGGCTTTCCATCTACTTCCTGGGTTTACTGCATTGGAGAATGTCATGTTGCCCTTGGAAATAAATAACAATAAGAAAGCTAAAGACATAGCTAGTTCACTGTTAGAGCGAGTAGGCCTGGGTCATAGAATCAAACACTTTCCAACAACCTTATCAGGTGGAGAACAGCAACGTGTCGCAATAGCGCGTGCATTTGCAACAACACCACCATTATTGCTTGCAGATGAGCCAACGGGAAATCTTGATACTGATACTGGTGATAAAATTATTGATTTGTTGTTTGAGTTGAATAGAGAAAAGGGCACAGCATTAATATTAGTCACACATGACGAATCTTTATCTGAAAAATGCGACCATTGTTATCACTTGGAACAGGGTAAGTTGAAAATAAATTAGAATGTTTAGTTTTTATAAAAAGTTGCTAATTAGGCAGTTACGTCAAGGGTCTATACGCCTGTTCTGCATTGCAATTGCTGTTGCCTGTGCGGTTACTTTTAGTATTAGTTTGTTAGGTGATCGTCTTGAGCAGTTGTTTGATATGCAAGCCAAAGAAGTACTTGCTGCAGATATAGTCTTACAGTCTTCAAATGAGCTGAATGAACAACAGAAAGAGATTATTCAGTCACTTTCTCTCTTGGAAGCTAAAACGTTAACATTTCAAACGATGACAAATACAGATAGTGCTGACGAATTTTTACTCTCCAGTATTAAAGCTGTGTCAAAAGGATATCCGTTATTAGGTGAATTGCAAATATCAAATGAGCTGTATAGTGAAACGCAATCTACCAAGGCAATACCAAGAGTAGGTGAGGCCTGGGTAGAAGATCGTGTATTGAATGAATTAAATATTAATATAAATCAATTTATTAATGTTGGGGAGAAATCGCTAAAAGTAACTCGAGTATTAATTTATGAACCAGATAGAGGCAATAGCTTTTATAGTTTTACGCCTCGTGTATTAATTAACTGGCAAGATATAGCTGAGACTCAGGTTGTAAAGCCTGGGAGTCGCGTGAAATATCGCTATTTATTCTCAGGTGCTGAATCTCAAATAAATACACTGCAAGAAAAATTATCTACCACATTAGAATTAAACCAAAAATTTATCACGGTTGATTCAGCAAACCAAGCATTAACTATCACCTTGGAAAAGGCGTATCGTTTCTTAAATGTTACGGCATTAATTGCAGTATTATTGGGAGCTGTTGCTGCAGCACTTGTGAGTTTCCATTATGCAAATGAAATGACATATCAATATGCGTTGTTAAGATGTTTGGGGTTAAAAAGCAGGCAGATGATTGCTGCGGTCAGCATTCCATTTGTGGTTTTTACCTTGTTAGCGTTAACAGTTGGTTTTGCTATTGGTGGATTAACTCATGTCTTTATCTTGAATGCCTTAGGTGAGTTGATTCCTGAATCATTACCTACGGCAAGTATCAAGCCTTTTGTGTTAAGTGCAATAACAGCTTTGATAGTTGTAGTCAGTTTCGCATCACCATTCCTGTATAAATTGTTGCATACAGCACCTAAATTATTGCTCAATCGTCTGGAATCACAACAGCATCCAATGTTGTTGTCAGTTGTTTTTATAATGCTTGGACTGTCACTATTAATCTATCTTAGCACTCAAGACCTGCTGATTAGTGTATATATAATTTTTACGTTACTTGTTTTTGTGCTGATCGCTTATTTCATAACAAAACTTTCAGTTAATTGGCTTGTTAAATATTCAGAATCAAGACAGACATCGATTAAATTGGCAGCACGAAGTCTTAATGCAAATAGACGTATGGTTTCTGTTCAAATTATTGCTGTCGCATTGACGTTTTTTTCATTAGCGTTAATTTCAACTATTAGAGATGACTTGATTGTTTCTTGGCAATCCAAAGTGCCAGATAACGCACCAAATATATTTGCTATCAATCTTTTTGAAAAGGACACTTCCCAATTCTCAGGATATTTGAATGATAAAAATATTGAACATAGCCCATTATATCCAATAGTCAGAGGCCGACTTAGCGCTGTGAATGATATAGCTATACGCGATTATGCAAATAAAGAATCAAGTCGATATGATGAATCATTAGAACGAGATTTAGCATTGACATGGAGTGAGCAATTACCTAACACTAATGAAATTATACAAGGAAAGTGGCATAAGCTTGAAGAACTAACTAACACAGTCTCGGTTGAACTGGGAATTGCAGAAAATCTAGATATCAAGCTGGGAGATATACTTACATTTGCCATACAAGCACAAAAAATATCGGCGTTAGTTACCAGTATACGTTCAGTTGAATGGGAGTCATTTACGCCAAATTTTTATATGATTTTTTCATCAGGATCGCTTGACGATTTACCTGCGACTTATATGAGCAGTTTGCATTTGAATAATGAACAACGTGTAATGATGCGTGAGCTTGTTGAAAACTATCCTAGTGCAACTTTTTTCGATGTTGACTTTTTGTTAAATAGAATTCGTCAAATTGCTGATAAGGTAAGTTATGCTGTTGAAGCCGTTTTATACTTTTCATTGTTATCTAGTATTTTGGTGTTCACTTCAATCGAGATGATATTACGTAAATACAGAACATACAGTACCGCAATATTTAAAGCCGTTGGCGCTGATACAAAATTAATACAAAGAGTTTACCGTGCTGAATTTTTATTGATTGGCATAATCTCAGGTGTCATAGCCTATGTGTTAAATCTAATCATTAGCTTTGCTATAACTAATTATGTGATTGAAGGAGAATTCATCTTTAATTATAGAACAGCAATATTATGTTTAATCCTTGCCCCATTGATGGTGCTCATTGCTGGTTATATTTCAGTACATCGTACCAAGCAAACACCGATAAAAGCATTACTAGCAGAAAGTTAATTTACAAGTAAAATATATTGTATTATATCCAGATATGCTGAGTGCAGAACAGACGCAATTTTTATGTAAGTAATTGTTTATATTGGAATATTATAAATCAATCAGAATGGATCTATTACTTGAATTGCATTCAAGGGACTAGTCCGCAGTGAAATTTATAAACTCTTTTGGACTTTAATAGGAATCAACATACAATTACATTATCGAGTCTGTTTTACTGGTTGGGTGAAATTCCAACAGTGCGTAATAAGGTAATTCGAAGAACATAACAAAATAATCATGAATAAAAATCATCTAGGGGGCGATTTCATCAAACGCATAAGTGATGAAGCCTTGAATTCTACTGCAGTAAACCACCCATATTTGAATGCTTTCAGTAGAGGAGAGTTTCCAGATATGAATTTTGCAATAAAAGATTTTGCTTATCATTATGGTTTATATAATGTTCACTTTATTCCTTATTTAATCGCTGTTATAGATAGCTTGAGTAGTGATAAGCACAAACAAATTCTTCAATCTAATTTAGATGAAGAGAAAGGTAATGTTCATGATGTTGATTTACCAGCGGATGTTCTGGCAAGCATTGATAAGCAGTCACATACACAAATATATCGGCGTTTTCAAAAAGCAGTAGGTGTCGATTTGAATCAAGTCTCATCTAATTCTGATGTTAGTGTGCAGTGGAGTAAACAGTTTTTGCTCCTTTGCGAAAAGAACGAATGTGCTGGTGTAGGCGCGCTAGGAATTGGTACTGAATTGATTGTTTCTAAAATCTATTATCAAATTCTTGAGGGTCTTAAAAACTACACAAATCTTACAGTGTCACAACGTGTATTTTTTGATTTACACAGCGAATGTGATGATGAGCATGCTGAGCAACTGATTAGTATTGCGGTTGATTTAGCAGTGAATGAAGAAGCCTGTCAACAAATTGAAGAGGGTGTGAATTCGGCGATCAATATGCGAATAAAATTTTGGGACAAAATGCTTCATCGTGCACTAAACTTTAAAGATATTGATACGTTAGAGACTCAAAAAGCGATCTAATATTGGATACTAAAAAAGTATATGACGATAACGCTAGTAAGTGGTTACGTTTAGTTCCAAGTTCGCTGTCTGACTTTACAGCTCGCCCATTTGTATTTGAAGCCTGTGGAGACTTGAAGGAGCGTTCTGTCTTAGATATAGGTTGCGGCGAAGGTTATTGCGCGCGTGAGTTAAAGCGCTTAGGGGCAGGTGATTATCTGGGCATAGATTTATCATCAGAGATGATTCAAGCCGCAAAATCACAAGAAGCAAAGGATCAACTTGGTATTGAGTATCAAGCATGTAATGTTGTTGAATTTGAGCCTGATAGAAAGTTTGATCTATGCATAGCTGTATTTTTGTTTAACTATCTGCGAATAGATGAAATGCAACGTGTCTTTTCAATGGTATATGAAGCATTGCAAGCTAAAGGCGAATTTATCTTTAGCGTGCCTCATCCTTTATTTCCCTTCATTGAATCGAAAAATTCAGCCCCATTTTATTTTGATTCAATAGGTAAGAACTATTTTTCTGATGTCAATCAACAGCTTGAGGGGAAAATTTGGAAAAGAAATGGTGATCCTTTACACGTTCAATGCGTACATAAAATGTTTAGTAGCTATTTTGACTGTTTGCATGAAGCGGGATTTTGTTTGATGCCAAAAGTAAAAGAATTAACTGTGACGCCTGAGCTAGTTGACTTAGATGAAACCTTCTTTTCACCGTTACTAAATAAACCCTTGCATGTATTGTTTCACGTAACAAAATAATGGTTACAACCCGTAATGTCGATACGGTAGATGCTCCGCAATCATTAAGTGAATGTCTACTTTCTCAAGCGCGGATAAATCCCACTCAAGATGCAGTTGTTACGTCAACATTCAAATTATCATATCTTGAGTTATCTTTGCTCGTTAAAGCACAAGCAAAGAAATTTAATGGCCTTGGTATTTCAGAAAATTCTGTACTAGGTATTCAATGCGCTGATGAAGTCCAGCATTTAATATTATGCCTTGCTGCGAGCTATATTGGTTGTACATCTTGCACAATACCTACTTATGAAGCGGAACAAACGTGTAATGCAATTATTAAGAATTGTGGTGCTACTAATATTGTTGATGAAAGTTCAGCTGTAAATGCTGCTGGTCCATATGTAAATGTTGAATCAAAATTAAACATATTAAATTCTGCGCAACTTTTATTCTCTACGTCTGGAACAACCGGCAATCCTAAGTTGGTTGTACATAATGATCAAGATCTAGTAGCACAAGCTTGTAGACATATTAATGCTAGCGAAGAAAGATTTCTCTGTTTGGCATCAATAGAACATAATTTTGCAAAACGTCATCGATTATATTGTGTCGCAATGGGAGCTACAAATATTTTTCTCAAAGTGAGTCAAGATGTATTTGTTGAGCAATGCCTATCTTTAAATGTAAATGTCATGCATGTATCTGTATTTCAAGCTCAAGAATTATTAGCGATACCGAATATAAATAACCTATCAAATATTCGCTTAAAGCTGGGTGGTTCACATGTAGATTCTTCGCTTAGAAAAAAGCTACGCTCTAGTATTACTCAAAAGTTACAGGCAGGTTATGGAACAACTGAAACAGGTGCGATTGCCTTTACAGATCCAAATGATATAGAAGATAATGAAAGCGTCGGTAAACCTTTACCTGGTATAGAGGTGCGTATAGTTACACCAAAAAAGAAAACGTTAAAGAATGGTGAGCAAGGAGAAATCACTATTCGGTGTAGCGGTATGTTTCGTCAATATCTAGACAACCTAGAATTAACAAATAGCCGGCTTCAAGATGATTGGTTCTATACAGGGGATATTGGTTATCTCGATAAAAAACAACGCATCCACTTGTGTGGCCGGTCAGATGATATGTTTGTTTTTAATAGTATGAATATTTATCCGCAAGAGATTGAATCGCAAATACGAGAATATCCAAGTATTACTGATGTTGCGGTTATACCTAAATTATCTGCTTCACATGGCAATATCCCTGTTGCATTGATTGTTTTTGATAAAAATATAAAGCCAAAGCTGCCTGATTTAAAAAAATACATGAAAAAGAAAGTTGGTGTTCGCTGTCCACGCCAATTCATCATTGTTGATGCAATACCTAGAAACACTGCAGGTAAGATAACCAGAAGCAAAGTGACTGAACTATCTAGTAAAAGTGAAGATGTACGTAAGCGTATAATCCAAGCGTTAGGAGAACGTGGAATAAAAAAATTCAAGCCATCATTAATTGATGCTTTGATTAAAGGTGAGGCAGATATAAAATTAAGTAAGTTTGAGCTAGATTCTCTAGCACGAATGGATTTATTGGTGGCTTTAGAGGTTGATTATGAGGCTGTTATTACACCTGCAGAACTTACACAATTTCGCTATTTAGGTCATTTGGTAGCACGTGTGTTATCAAATACAAAAGAGGTGCAGACTAAAATAGCTAACCACGAAGTAAATACCTCGATTAATACTAATGGGATGTGTCATGCTCAACATCATATTGTTCGGCTTATTCGGCGCGCTGTTAATTTTTGTTCTACCGTTACTCATTTCAATATAATACTTGAGACTTTAGGTAATCGAATTACGCCATTAGAGATTGAAGTACTTAGTGAATATAAAAATTCTCATCAAGTCCTCTCCGAAAATGCATCTGATAAATACCATGAGGCATTGAGTCTATGGTTGCAAAATATTATTCGGATGATGCTGGAAAGCGATAAACATCTACCAGAAAAGTTTGTTTTTAAACGCACATCTCCACATGTAAGATACTTTATGGGCCCTGGTAATAAGGCAGAAAAAACACTTATGATTTGCTTTGCTGGTAGGAATGCTAGAAATATGTCTATGCCTAATACAGTGCTACTACAACATACAGATGCGACTTGTTATGACTTATTGATTATCTCTGAGCCGTTAAACCAAGAATATCGTGATGGAGTCCCTCATCTTGGTGTGAATGCGAGTGAAGTTATTCAATGGGTTATGAACCTAGAAATGATACAAGACTACGGACGAATACGCACTGTCGGATGTAGTGCTGGAGCACATATGGCAATTGTACTGGGTTATAAATTAAGGGCGGAACTTATCATCGCTGTTGGAGCAATTTTTCATAAAATTAGCCAGCCTAGAAAATATCTAGAAAGATTGGCTGCAATATGGAATATTTTAGATAAGAAGAATGATACACCTGTGTTGCTGACATATTCTAAAGGTGAGTCTCGTGATAAACACTGTGCAAGAATTATTTCAATGTTAACAGGTGGGAATCAAATAATTGTTGAACATGACAGCGGTAACATGGGGCATGATCTACTTAAAAAATCAGTTGACTTGAATAAGCTAGCAATGCTTTTAGCTCAAACAATCTATGTTGAAATTAATAATGAGCTCATCAAAAGTAATCATATTAAAGCTATTCTTAATTTGTCACATAATAGAATTCTTAGCGTAGTTAAATAGTAAGTACTTATACTACTAATCTACAGGTTTCCCTCTAAGTTCTTTTATTTTACCGCGTCTGGTCTTTCTATCCATGCGCCTATTTTTTGCACCTTTTGATGGTTTAGTAGGTCGTCTCTTTTTGCGTTCGTTAGTGACGCTATTAATCAGATTAACTAAACGCTCCAAAGCATCTGCTCGATTTTTCTCTTGTGTGCGATACTGCTGTGCCTTAATGATAATTACGCCGTCTTTATTGATTCGTTGATCACTTAAAGATAATAACCGCTGTTTATATAAAATGGGTATGGATGCGGCACGAATATCAAAGCGAAGGTGAATTGCTGACGAGACTTTGTTGACGTTTTGACCACCCGCGCCCTGCGCACGGATTGCTGAGATTTCTATATCAGATTCGTTAAGGGATAGCTTAGTATTTATAGTGATCATGTTAAGATATTAACACTCGGTGGAATAAAGTTAAAAAGAGGCAAATCGTTATTTGGTGCTTAAAAGTTTGATTATGGAAAAGACGCAAATAAAAGGAAAAGATAAAGATTTAGAGTCGAGTATCGCGTTTATGCATGAACAATTGCTGTCGTTAGGTTTTGATATTGAAGAAGTGTCTTGGCTTAATCCCGTTGATGGTGTGTATTCAGTACATATTAGAGATAAAGCCTGTCATGCCCTATTTACTAACGGCAAAGGCAGTGCTGAAAAAGCCTGTTTAGCCAGTGCGCTGGGTGAGTTTTTTGAGCGTTTAAGCTGTAATTATTTTTTTGCTGATTATTATTTGGGCGAAGCCACCTCTCTACAAACGTTTGTGCATTATCCTAATGAACAGTGGTTTGAAGTTTATGTCAATCAGCGGCCAGAAGGTTTAATGAATGACGACCTATGGAGTTATTTTGATCCAGAAAATAATTTAGATCCTGCTAACTTATTTGATACTAATTCGGGCGCTGGTGAGCGTGGTATCTGTGCATTGCCTTTTGTGCAATTATCGAAACAAAAAGTGACGTATATTCCGGTCAATATTATCGGCAATATATTTGTTAGTAATGGCATGTCTGCGGGTAATACTTACGTTGAAGCCAAAGTTCAGGCTTTGTCAGAAATATGTGAGCGTTATGTTAAGCACCAGGTGATTTCGCAGGGGTTATGCTTACCTGATATTCCACAGGCGGTGATTGATCGTTTCCCAATGATTGCTCAATCTATCCAAGCGATTAAAGATTATGGTTATCACCTTAAGGTGTCTGATGCGTCACTAGGAGGTGTGTATCCTGTAGCTAGCGTGACCTTAATTAACCCTAAAGATGGTTCTGTGTTTGCCTCATTTGGTGCGCATCCCTGTTTTGAAGTAGCATTAGAGCGAACAGTGACTGAATTATTGCAAGGGCGAGGGTTAAATCAAATGGATGTGTTTCATGCACCAATTTTTGATTTAGATGCCGTCGCGTCAGCACAAAATATCGAAATGCACTTTATTGATTCCAGTGGTGACATTTCAAATGATTTTTTTCGCTCTGAACCCGACTATGCCTATTATGATTGGAATACCGACGCTACTACGGTACAGGAATATCAGAATTTAACGTCATTAATTCATCAACAGGGTTATGAAATCTACTGTGCTGAGTACGACCATCTTGGTATTCCTGCCTGTCGAATTTTAGTACCGGGTATGTCAGATATTTATCCTGTTGATGAACTTGTTTGGGAAAATAATAATGAAGGGGCAATTTTCCGCGAAACATTACTGAATCTAGACAAGCTTGATGCGGCAGGCATGACTGATTTACTCGATAATCTTGATGAAGGCGGTTATAACGATCAAACTTTGATAGCACAGTTTATTGGCCTGTTACCAGATGCGGATAGCGGCTGGGCAAGGCTTCGATTGGGCGAGGTTAAAGCAATGTTAAGTTTAGCTTTGCAAACTGAAACAGCATTAGAATGGGTTGATTGGTGTTTAGCACTAGAGGAGTTAACTGACCCACAACTTAGACATTATCGCTGTGTAAAAGCCTTATTAGAGATCAAGTGGCATGATGGTCGTGAATACGATAATTATATGAATGGTTTAGCTCTATTGTATGGTCAAAAAACGGCAGATAACGCTTTAAAGGTAGTGGAGGGTGATGTTGTATTTAATGGTTTAATCTCGCCAGGTTTATCACTCAACGGTATGAAGCAACATCATCAATTATTGGAAGCTTATGAAAAATTAAAAGAAGTGAAGACAATCAATAGAGGGTAACGCTACTGATTGTTCATATGAATTATCCTATCGAATTTACGTCAAGCTGTTCATATCAATCACGAAACGATATTTCACATCTGATTTTTCCATGCGTTGATATGCGGCATTAATATCTTGTATCTTAATTGTTTCGATGTCAGAGACGATGTCATGTTCTCCACAGAAATCCAGCATTTCTTGTGTTTCCTTAATGCCACCAATCAATGATCCAGCAATTGTGCGACGCCCAAAGATCATTTGCGCTGTGTGTAATGATTTAAATTCGTCAATTGCGCCGACTATGCACATAGTAGAGTCAAATTTTAATAGACTTATATAGGGTGTGATGTCATGGGCCACAGGAATAGTGTTAAGAAGAAAATCAAACTTACCAGCCCATTTTTGCATAGCTTCTTCATTTGTTGATATAAGAACATCATCTGCGCCTAGTGCTTTCGCATCGACACCTTTTTTTGGTGATGTCGTAATCATAATAGTTTTTGCTCCCATAGCATGAGAAAACTTCACGCCCATGTGGCCTAATCCTCCAAGACCTATTACGCCAACTGTTTGTCCTTTTTTAATATTCCAATGCTTGAGAGGTGAGTAGGTGGTAATGCCTGCACATAAAAGAGGTGCAGTAGCTGCCATATCAAGATTCTCGGGAATACGTAGCACATAGTTTTTATCAACAACGATATTTTTAGAATAACCTCCAAAAGTTATTCCTCCGGCATCTTCCGTCGCACTGCCATAGGTCATTTTCATGCCGTTGAAACAATATTGTTCTAGGTGCTGTTCGCATGCTTCACAGCGACGACATGAATCCACAAAGCAACCAACACCAACGCGATCATTTACTTTGAAATTTTTGACGTTATCACCTACCTCTGTCACGCGACCAATAATTTCATGACCAGGCACTAATGGATAAATTGAAAACCCCCAGTCATTTTTTACCATATGGATATCACTATGACATACACCGCAATAATCGATATCCAATTGAATGTCATCAGCTCCAACTGCGCGTCGTTCTATATCAAAGTTTTCTAAAGAAGCAGATTGCATGCGAGCTGCGTATGCTTTTGTTTGCGTCATAATTTCAGATCCTAATATGTTCGTTTGTCTTACAGCACTGTTAAAGGAGCTTTCCAAGAAAGCGTTTTGATCATAATAGTGAAAATTAGACCAAATTAAATCAGAAAAATTTAATATTAGGCATAAAAAAAGCTCCTAAAAAGGAGCTTTCTCAATTTTCTAAAGAAAGGGCTTTATTAGCTAAACTAATAGCCTCCTTCCTTTATTCTTGGATAGACTTATCTTCCGTAAACGTCTATACCAGGAAGAGGACGATGATATTGAACAGTCTCAGCATATGTCTTAGAGGCTGCTGCTATACCCTTGTCAGCATCAACTGGGATACCTGCTTCTTCAGCAGATTTTAAGAAAGCGATAGATGCCATTAATGCGTGTTGAGGTTGAATACCACCTGTTGCACATAGACGCCAACCCATGTCTGGGTACCCTGGAATTGCTGCAGCTTCAACAGCATGTTTGTAATACATTATCATTAGAACCTCTGCAATTTTCTTCTCACCATAACCTTCTGGTGCTTTAATTGCGGTTACTGCATTTGATGCTAAATTGATGTCTTTTGTAACTAAGTCAAAACCAGCAGCAAGCACAGCCGATCGATAGACTTCAGAACATTCTCTATGACGATCACATACTCGATCAATGCCTTCAATAGCGATTGAATCTAGAGCGACAGCGAACTGAGAGTAATTACTTGGAGTTTCAATATGTAAGCCATGAGTATCCATCGCTTCTATGATTTTTCCAAGATTTAAGTAATGTTGACCTTTAGCTACTCCTGCATCTTTTAATAGCTGCTCAGATTCAAGAATTCTCTTGATTGCTTTAGGACTGATCGTGATCATGCCAATGCCAGGTGTACCCATAATACCTTTTTGACTACAGCCGACTAGCATATCAATGCCCATTTCTGTCATAGAAACCGGCATGCTTCCAATAGAAGAAATACCGTCGATTACAATAAGTGCAGGATGATTTAGTTCATCTAGCATGTCGCGTATTTTCTTAGGATGAATGGTTACACCAGCAGCCGTTTCATTCTGCGGTGCCATTACTAACTTGATATTATGCTCAGTATCTTTTTCTAAAATTTCTTTAGCTTTCGCGTATGGCAAGTCGTCACCAAGATCACACTGCAAGCGAATAACTTTTCTGCCAATATTCTCTACGCAATTTCCCATAGCTTGACTGAACCAGCCAATTTCCATAGTAAGTGCCACAGGGTTATCAGAACCCGCCTCATCAGGTGTGCGACATGAGCCTGCAGCTGCTTCAGTGGCTGATGTTCCTGATCCCGTAAAGAATATAGATCTACCGCCTTCTTGAAGGCCTACCATTTTGCCGTAGTCTTCACGAACTGCTGCAAAAAATTTCGCAACGCCCGGGCCACGCATGCCTCTTGTTTGTGTAGATGAAAATTGAGTTACCAATTCAGAGCCAAAGGCTGGCCCCGGTGTTACGTTGATGATCTTATTATGTGGAGACCATACATAAGACTTGTCGTTAAGAAAGTCGCCATCGGGTAAATCTATCTGATTAGAATCGATAAGACTTCTAAGCGCAGATAAAGGAGAAATAAATTCATTCGTTGGTTTCGTCATTTTAAGTAACCCTAAGTATTTACATATTTATGTGTCTAAAAATCTACAAAAGACTTGAAACAAACCATCCAGAAAGCAAGTCAAACTGCTTCGATAACCTAGGTGAATAGGGGGATAACTAGCGGTGATTTGTCTTCTGAGGTGCGTTTAAACACAGCCTTTCTAATATAAGGGCGATGTTATCATCGCGAGCCATCAGAGAAAAGTTCGTAGCTTATACAAAAGTAAGAATATAGGAGAAACTAGATATCGAACACAAATTGATCAGAAATATGGGTGCTGATTGGTGATAGAAAGCAGTTTGGAAGGTTGATTATTAGGCAAGTGATGCAATATCAAGAATAGGCCATGATTTTAAGACTAATAAACATCTAAAGCATATCCAGTTCCTAGATTGCAAATTAAGGGGGCCTTCGACTAATAGTGCTGATTGAGTGAGAAATGAAGGTGGCCCCTTTGATTATTATGCAGCGTCGTGAGTGTAGTGCTTACGCAGCTGTTTGGTGACAGACCACATGCTTTTTAAGCCTTTTGGAAAAATGATGTAATCACCTGGTACTAATGTCACAGGCTCACCACCATCTGGCGTTACAACAATTTCACCTTCTAAGATAAAAGATCTTTCAAGTTCTTCATCAAAATCAAGTCTAAACTCTCTAACTTCACATTCCCAAATGTTCCAATCAGCAAAACCTAACTCTGTCTTACGGGCATCACTAAGGTTTTTTTCAACAATAATTTCTGGCATAACAATCCTAATGTATTTAAATTTAAATAAAATGAACGCGTCTAATTCGTACTTCATTATTATCTGAAGTTGATCAGCGGGCGGATGATAACAGAGTTAAGTGATGTGCATTAAACTTGTTTTAAATTTGAGACAATTTTAAGTAATAATATGAAGCGATATCACTTGCCTTGTATGAAGAGCTGCATCAAAAGGCTTGTGTGTTTATTCTTAGTTAAGACTCCCCATGAATCCATTTAGGGGGTTGTCGCCTGGTCCACTTTGCAAATCGCATCTTGTCTTTGATATAAAACATTCTATATGCACTGACAGCATCAGCAGTGACTTTGTACTTGTCAGGCATTGCTTGCGCAAATGGTGTTAATCCATATGAGTCATATTGGTGATGTTCAATTTTTTTCAATACATCAATTGACTTGTGGTTAGTATCTTTTTGATAACGATATTTATATTCTAGGTTGAGTGCTTTAGTCAGCTTTCCAAGCCAAATAAAATTATCATAAGACTCTTCAAGCCATATCACGCATGGATGATTAATATGTGTCGATTTATAAGGCGTAATAAAGCCTTTTTTGTTTAATGTGGTACACATTAATTGCACACTTTCTAGGATCATTTTGACCACATGTTGATCACAATGATATTGTGCGCATCGTTTAATATTTTTATCTAATATAAATATGTTCATCAGCATATTTCTACAATAAATATTAAGAAATTTCTATATCTTGTACTGTAAAACAGTAGCAATATTTATTAGCTGTTAGTTTAACAAGACCTTGTGCAGGTACTCTTCAAGCAGGTTTTCATATGAGTTGATCCCAAGCAATTGCTTTTGCTCAACACTCATAGTGTTTATTGCAATAATTAAATCCTCAGCAATGGCAGAATATTGTTTAACGATATTAAGCGGAGCTACATAGATCTTAATACCAAATGCAATATTTTCTGTCTTTGGTAGCTTTCTAAATGATTGTCTTTCGCTTCTTAGAAATAGTTTTTCTCCGATATTATCAATATTTAGATTTTCAGTTTCACTGCTTTGATTGAAGCTATCTTTGAAAAGTGGTAATTCCGGAGTAGTCATTAAAAACCAGTTGGCGCGCTGGAAATAATCATCCACCTTCAAGTTAGCAAAAAAATGCCTGATCATTCTCCCAATCTTGTTCTCTAGATTGGGAATAGGGCTATGTATATTTTTTAAGGGATGTCCTACTTTTTCAGAAAGTTCCCAATAGGTTGGATTGCATACAGATGCGGCTATTAGTCGATAATCATCGTTGAATTTCTCTAATAAGCAAAAATCATCGGGCACCAGATAGCTGACAAGCTCTAATGGATTGGATTCATACTTTGAAAACTCATATTCATGATTATCGGCATGACTGTTCACAGTTTTCTCGGTGACAGTAAATATGTCTTCCTTGTATTTTGAAATATATGAAACTATGTTTTGTAATAGTTCATTTTGAGCGGCTGCACTACCATCAACACATTGAATGACTCGGTTGTGTTGCTCCCGGATTAAATATTTCTTTTCTAATATTCTATCGGAGAAATCATCTTCATATTGTATCCACTCTGAGGCTGGAATTAATGATAAGCCGAGTCGTAAACGATCTTTTGAACCGTTAAATGGATAGTATTCAACTACAGACATTGCATATTAATAATTCTTTTAACTGAACGTATTATATAGCTACTCATCATGGTCTGCCATCGTGAGGTTGTCGCTAGTTGTGGTCAATCAGTCGTTCTAAGAGTCCGCCCTAAACACCTCTATAATCAGATAACCATAGGCTAATATTATTCTTAGCTAAACGTCTCATTAGTTCACTGCTAACAGTGTAACCTGCAACTGAAGTATTGTACCTAGGTTCAAATCCTACTTCCGCAATCCATTCACCTGCAATAAAGTTATAATCAGAATTCTCAATCAGCCAATTTTCTAATGACTTTAGCTGTGTATCTAAATCCCAATTATCATTTATCACTTCTATTATATGGATTGTACTTTCAGAATTATTTTTTAAATATGTTCCCATATGCTTTTTTTACCTTTCGTAAATCAATATATCTGATTATTCAGTATTTTAGTTCCAGTAGTTTTGCTATCTTTAATGTAATGTTATAATATAACATTTAGAAATTCTACTACAGTCAAAATGGCTGATTAACATGATGTATTTAGGGTGATTAAGTAAATTATGAATAAAGAGAACAGACTTCCTGTCACAGTTTTATCTGGATTTCTTGGTGCAGGTAAAACTACTGTATTGAGTCATATATTAAATAATCGTGATGATAAAAAAGTTGCAGTCATCGTTAATGATATGAGCGAAATTAACATCGATGCAGCCATTGTTAAAAATGAAGTAACACTTAATCATACCGAAGAGAAGCTTGTTGAAATGAGCAACGGCTGTATTTGCTGCACGTTACGTGAAGACTTATTGGTTGAAGTAAATGAATTGGCTAAAGATGGGCGTTTCGATTACTTGGTAATAGAATCAACGGGTATCTCTGAACCTTTACCTGTTGCAGAGACGTTCACATTTGCTGATGAAGATGGAATATCACTTTCAGATGTATCGTCATTAGATACGATGGTCACTGTCGTTGATGCAGTCAACTTCATGAAAGACTATGAAGAAGCAAAATATTTGAAAGACAAAGGGGAGTCATTAGGTGAGGAAGATGAACGTAGTGTATCTGATTTACTTATTGATCAAGTTGAATTCGCAGATGTTATTTTGATTAGTAAGACTGATTTAACAAAATCTACAGATATTGAGCGCCTGACAGCTATCTTAAAAACACTTAATACACGTGCTCGTATTCTCCCAATCACTCAAGGTCAAGTGGAACTCGATTCTGTATTAAATACTGGGTTATTTGATTTTGCGCTAGCACAACAATCGCCGGGTTGGCTCAAAGAGATGAGAGGTGAACATGTTCCAGGAACTGAAGAATACGGCATTAGTAGTTTCAGTTATCTAGCAAGACGGCCTTTTAACCCAGAAATGTTTTATCAGTTTCTGCATAGTACTGATGACTATGGAAAACTAATTAGGTCTAAGGGATATTTTTGGTTAGCATCTCGCCCACAGTTTGCTGGGCAATGGAGTCAGGCAGGTGGAATTGCTCAATATGGTTTTGCAGGTATGTTTTGGAAGGCTGTTCCTAGAGAAGATTGGCCTGATGATCAAGAATATTTAGATTCAATAAAAGAGAATTGGGTTGAGCCATTTGGCGATATGCGCCAAGAGCTTGTCTTTATTGGTCAAGATTTAGATCAGAGTGCAATGACTAACGCTTTAGATGCATGTTTATTAAGTGAAGACGAAGTGTTAAAAGGTAAAGACTACTGGGAAACACTCTCTGACCCATTTCCTCAATGGGAGAAGAATGCATGAATGCCTCGTCGCCTGTAAGCAGAGAAGCGCTTGAATGCCATAATTCTCGATCGGCCGCAATTAATGATCACCCTTCAGTATTTGCTGATATTTATCAAGAGAATATTAACATTGCAATATGGAAGCGCGATTTAGCTTTTGACATAAAAAACAATGTTGATACTTTCCTGAAATTGCATAGTAATTATAGAGCGAATTTAATTGTAAAACCCGACACTGTTTTTAACAAATTGATTGAATCAAAAAGTGAATTGATTAATGCGCAGGCATTATGTAAAGACATATCTGAGCTTGTAGAATTGTTTTGTGTTTTGTTTGATCTTCAACAGGTGGGTTTAAGACTGACTGTCTTAGATCGTGCCATGTGTCCACGATTTCATGTAGACAGGGTGCCTTCTCGATTAGTGTGTACCTACAACGGTGCTGCATCAGAGTGGTTGCCACACAACAAGATTGATCGAAGTAAACTGGGTAGGGGTAATAATGGGCTCAATGATGACAAGTCTGGTCTGTATCAAAGTGTTAATGACATCAATAAGTTAAATATTGGCGATGTTGCACTATTAAAGGGCGAAAGTTGGCAGGGAAATGAAAGTGCAGGGTTAGTGCATTGATCACCATATGTGTCTGTAGGAGATAAAAGGCTACTGCTGACATTAGATTTTCTTGGTTAATGCCATTCAATCATTAGGTAAAAGCAATTTTCTTGTTGCTGATACATTTAGTCAGACAATTCAAAAATGAGATACAGCAGATGTACATCTCATTTCTTGATTTTCATTAATGCCCAACCTATTAATTTCACTGAAATAAGTTATCATAAATTTATCTAGTTAACTCCTAGGAGAGTAAAGTGGCATGTAGTGAAATTCATTCACATCCTGAGCACAACCATGGACCAAATTGTGGTCATACAGCGATTCGCCATGATGATCATATAGATTATTTATATGATGGACATTTACATCATCCGCATGACGATCATTGTGATGAACATGTAATTGGTGTGAATAAAATCAATCCTAATGAATGTAAACAAATCCAAGCATGTGGTGAGCATGTTCATGGCCCTGATTGTGGACATGAAGCGGTGCCACATGGCGACCATATTGATTACATTGTTGACGGTAGATTACATCATGTACATGGAGACCATTGTGATGATCATGGCCCCATTGAAGTGTTAACGACGTAATTTCCCCAATATTATAGTGATGTAAGATCAATCGAATCTGATTCGGTTGATCTTTTTTGATGTATTGATGCTCTTTTATCGATTTAATGTGAAGCAATGTTGCTAAAAGATTTATATGACTGAGTAGTCAAAATAGCAGTAGCTTCAGAAATTGCAAAATCGTCATGCCTTAAATACCAACCATTTTCCAGCTGATATAGTATTCCCATCTCTCCAAGCTTTGCATTTTTACCATCACACCAGGTGAGGGTGACGTTGAGCATTTCTTGTTCCCCCCCGCTTAGCGTTTGATGTACCTTCATTTTGATAACTCTATCCTGTCTATTAACGACATTTGGATAGTGCAGATCGACATTCATATCATCTTTTTGCATGTCTGGAATAGCAATGCTCATTATTCCTCCAACATATACGGCGTCAGCGCTCATGGCTAATTCATCATAAGACATGTTCGGCTCTCGGCATGCAAATGTATCAAGAGCCGTAAGGGCATAAAGTAAACAAATAAGGGATGATTTTTTCATAGCAGACGCTCAAAATATTAGTGTTATAGGCGTTGTATATGGTTTATTTTGTTAAACCACTTCGCAAAAATAGAACTATCTCTTATATATATCGTCTACAATCTTTAATACTTTAATACTTATGAAGTAAAATAGACTGCTAAACTAAAAAACTAATCCGCATCAGAAGTTTATTTATCCATCGTTGGCTTTTGAAGGCTTAAAATAACAAGCATAAATCCTAATTTGTCTGGCTAGATTTATTGGTAATCAGTCGTAGTTTTGATATTGCTAGCTATTTTGGATTGTTTGTTTTGTTATAGAATTTTTTAAAAATTTGGCAAAATCCGTAAGATACTTTGATTGCCATTATGAACAGATAGGAAAGACTTATGAAAACCATTATCACTTCCGCTTTGCTTGCTTCAGTGTTGCTACCATTTAATCTCATCGCGAAAGATATGCAATCAATAGCTAACGACTCTGTTGCAGATGGTGTGATTAATCAGCAGCGTCAAAATCTTTCAACCAATACAGATGGAAAAGGTTTTGGTCCTCAATCCCCACGTGATATTGATTCAATATCCGGAAGTAATCAGGTGGCTTTCAATGCTGCACCGAGCTATTCACAAATGAATTTATGTAATATTCATTTCCACAAAAATGCAGAACACAAAGGTGGTGAGTTTGCTAAATATGCCGGCAATGGTAACGGGCATGGTTATCAAACAGGATTTATATACTCGGGTAACTTAACCAAGAAAGAAGTAGCATCTGTTAGCAAGCCGATATGCCCAAGTGACTACGGTAATCTTTATCCCGGAGATACCATTGAAGTTCATTATGTTCATTCAAGTGCACAGGTTAAGCCTGGGCCAACATTAGGCTCATGTCTTAATGATGCGATTAAAAATCCACAGCTACGCGTAGAAACTCAAATATATGTCTTAGTGAATGATAAGAATGCTGGTGATTTTATGACATTCACCCAACACGGTAAAAAAGACGGTTTTCATCAAGCATTAAATATTCCTCATGATACGGGAACCCCAATTCAATATGCTGGTTCGACAACGGGACCAAGTTATAATGAGCAGGGCTCACCTTTCCAAGTGACTTGGAGCGTTCGCAGTAAAGTGGCTAAAGTTGATATCAATTCAGTAGGGAAGTGGTGCGAAGGAAATGTATTCAATGAAGATCATGCGCATGGCGTAAGAAATCTTGTTACGAATCCTGATCTTTTGTCTGAGATAAAATAAAATTTCCCTAATTTGATAAAAAATCTTAGTATAAAACGGTTTTGATCTCTTTTTCCTAACTAATTAAGAGCGTAGACTCGAGTTTCTGAAATAATGAGATAGAGAGGCTGCCATGAAGAACAATGCTGAGGCTTACTGGAAAGCTAATGTAAGTTTGATAATTAAACTCTTGGTGGTTTGGTTTGCGGTACCATTCTTGGGTGGCATTATATTTGTTGATACGTTAAACCAAATTAGCTTAGGTGGTTATCCATTGGGCTTTTGGATTGCTCAGCAAGGATCGATTTATTTATTTGTCGTAATAATTTTTTATTACGCAAAAAAAATGAGTGACCTTGATGAAAAGTTTGGCAAGGAGAGTGAGTAATTATGGATCTCCAAACCTTAACTTATATTGTTGTTGGTCTTACCTTCTCGCTTTATATCGGCATTGCCATATGGGCACGTGCAGGTACAACTAAAGAATTCTATGTTGCTGGAGGTGGCGTACATCCAATAGCAAACGGAATGGCGACCGGTGCTGATTGGATGTCTGCTGCATCATTTATCTCTATGGCTGGCCTGATTGGTTTCTCTTATCAAGGCTACGGTGGCTCAGTATTTTTACTGGGTTGGACTGGCGGATACGTATTGCTGGCGATGTGTCTCGCGCCTTACTTGCGTAAGTTTGGTAAATTTACTGTGCCAGAGTTTATTGGTGATCGATATTATTCCAACACTGCCAAAGTAGTTGCGGTGATTTGTTTGATATTGGCGTCGGTTACCTATGTTATCGGTCAGATGAAAGGCATTGGTGTGGCCTTTAGTCGTTTTCTTGAAACCTCTTACGAATTTGGTTTAACCGCTGGTATGCTCGTCGTCTTTTTCTATGCTGTATTGGGTGGAATGAAGGGCATTACCTATACACAAATTGCACAGTATGTTGTGTTGATTTTCGCGTATACCATTCCAGCTATTTTTATTTCATTGTCGTTAACCGGTAATCCGATTCCCCAGTTAGGTTTAGGTAGTACTCTTCTATTTGATGGAACTTATGTGCTTGATAAGCTTAATCAGGTGGTGACTGAACTCGGATTTGCTGAGTACACAACCTCCACCAGAGGTAGTACTCTGAACATGTTCGTGTACACCATGTCATTAATGATTGGTACCGCAGGTTTACCACACGTAATAATTCGTTTCTTTACAGTTCCAAGCGTTAAAGATGCGCGTAAATCTGCGGGTTGGGCCTTGGTATTTATTGCCATCTTATACACAACGGCTCCAGCGGTTGCAGGCATGGCACGATTAAATCTGATGAGCACTATCGAACCAACACCAGGTAATTACTTGCATTATGATCAGCGCCCACAATGGTTTAAAAACTGGGAAACAACGGGTCTGTTGAAATTCGAAGATAAAAATGGTGATGGTAAAATCCAATACAGCGCTGATAAAGACAGCAATGAAATGGTGAGAATCGATAACGATATTTTAGTGTTGGCAAATCCTGAAATTGCTGGCCTGCCAAATTGGGTGATCGCCTTAGTAGCAGCTGGTGGTTTGGCGGCAGCTTTGTCAACTGCTGCAGGCTTATTACTTGCTATTTCATCTGCAATATCTCACGACTTACTCAAAGGTCTCTTTCGACCCAGTATTTCCGAAAAAGCTGAACTTAGAGCTTCACGTATAGCGATGGGCTTTACCGTGCTATTGGCTGGTTATTTAGGCTTTAATCCACCAGACTTTGCCGCCGGGACGGTGGCGTTAGCCTTCGGGCTTGCGGCATCGTCCATCTTTCCGGCGATAATGCTTGGTATTTTCTATAAGCGTATGAACACAGCGGGTGCCGTTACCGGTATGTTGTCTGGCATTGGGGTTACATTGTTTTATGTGTTCCAACACAAAGGTATTATGTTTATTCAGAGTACTGCTTTCTTGGGTGATATGAGTCCGAACTGGTTCTTAGGTATTGAGCCCAATGCCTTTGGTGCGATTGGTGCTGTAGTTAACTTCATTGTTGCAATTGTAGTGTGCAAGCTAACTGCCGAACCTCCGCAAAAAGTGAAAGACTTAGTGGACTACATTCGTGCTCCGCACGGAGTAGGCCCTGCTGTATCACTTATTAATAGGCCAGATAGCTAATGAAGCATTTAAAGAGTGTAATAATCTCTAGGCTGCAGAGATTATAAATTCGCGTACCTTCCTATGAAAATGGAGGGTACGTTTTTTAAATTTAGTAAAATAAAAATATAGACTGCACCTAAATGAGTTTTTTTAAAAACAAACACGTGGTAACTGCAATAATTGTTGCGCCTATATTAGCAATCGCGAGTTATTATTTAGTTGATTTGGCAGTCAAAGAGCAACCAAGAAAAGCCGTTGAAGGGCAGGCTTATAAGTTAATCGCAAAATCTAATTGCCGTTTTAGTAGCGGCGCTTGCGACTTGGAAAATGGTAACTTCAAGTCAACCATCACAATTGCAACATTTGATGGCAAGCAAACCCTGTTACTAAATGCCAATAATTCACTGCAACAAGCCACTGTTGGTTTCGTTACAAGTAATGGTCATGAAAGTGGTCCTTTTGAATTAACAGCAAGCGATGCTACTAACAAACAATGGTTCACTGAATTTTCAGTACCGGCCGATTCAAGTACTACTTTAAGAGTAGCACTCAGTGCTAATGACGTGCATTATTTTTCTGAAACGGGTATGGGTTTTTCTGCTTATGAAACATCTTTCAATAAAGACTTTAGAAAATAGGACCAACGAATTATAAAGTGCTCCCAAGTTAACTATGTTTTAAGTAGTATTTGGATGAATACTTATAAATGACGCTAATTTCTATCTGAGAATATAAGATTAGTCTGGTCGCTTGCTAGTAAATGACCGCTAATGACCCATTGCGTACATAAGAAACATTTAATAAATTTGATAGATTGGTGAACAAGTCGTCCCAATAGCTTTTAGGTTGCTAAATAGATCTAAAAAGGTGTTTTTATTGAATCAGAATTTAAAACTTTTTGATGCACATCTACATATTATCGATAACCGATTTCCACTTGAATCCAATCATGGTTATCTGCCAGATGCATTCACATGTGCAGATTATTTGAATCGTATGAATGGCTACACACTCTGTGGTGGCGTTGTAGTGTCTGGCTCTTTTCAAGCATTTGACCAGTCTTATTTGATTGATTCATTAAACAAACTCGGCTCATCCTTTGTAGGCGTAACTCAGTTACCAGAAACTGTTACAGATGAAGAGCTGCTTACACTAAATGATGCAGGTGTTCGTGCTGTTAGGTTTAATCTCAAACGCGGAGGATCTGAAAGACAGAAATATCTCAAAAGCATGGCAAAACGTGTTTATGAAATTGTAGGATGGCATGTAGAGTTGTATGTAGACTCTAAGGAACTGGCTGATCTTTATCGTATATTGGTGGATTTACCTGCCGTTAGCATTGACCACCTCGGTCTTTCAAAAGTAGGTTTTAGCACACTGATAAAACTTGCTGAAAGTGGTGTGCACATAAAGGCTACAGGGTTTGGTCGAGTAGACTTTGATATAAGGAGTGTCATCAGTGAACTGTATTCTGCTAATCCAAAATCATTAATGTTTGGAACGGATCTTCCTTCTACACGCGCCTTAAGACCATTCAGCGATAATGATTATGCTCTTGTTGTAGATATCTTAGAACCAGAACAGGCAATTAATGTTTTATATAAAAATGCGATTGATTTCTATAAACCAAAGGAAATAGGGTAATCATTAAATGTTTGCTAGTGAACCGAAAGCTGAACGTGAATAATTGCTTTGTAACTGCTGGCTGTCAAAAAATATTAAGTATCTGTCGATAGCAAGTTTAAGTTCTATTTTAGTTGTTTCCTTGATCACGTTTTTTGTTTGTGCAATAGATGAGATTCAATCTAGATATTCAGACATTACGCTTTAAGCAAGTTTAATCAGCGAAGCTTTGTTTGGTATTTGATAGCTGTGATTATTCCAAACTTTATATTTATCTATGGTTTCAAGCTATGCGGCCATGATTCAAGTTTTGATCTGCTGCTACAGGCATTGTTTTGTAGTTTTTGTGGTGGTATCGGAGTCTGGATATTCTGGTATATTTCGGTATACCATCAAAGTATAAAGAAAATGAGCCTGAGTGATAAATGATAATATTTGTTCAGAACACTAATGTGCAGAAAGAGGACTTGTGTTGACATGAAAACTAAATGCAAAGCTTTAATCTTAACCCTTTTCTTTAGTTTTATAGCCAATGCAGATGCACCTTACATTGATCCTGCAGAGGACCATAAGCATATTGGCTCACCTCATGATGTACTTTTCTGGACACCTGAAGAACAGGTTGCCGGCTTCCGTAATTCTGAGAAGATATTCTGGACTAGGAAGATTAATGCTGGTGATACAGTGCATTCACTACCCTATGCAAAGGTCGATCTGGGTGATGTTGATGTAAAAATCAACGGTGCTTCTATGACCGTCAATGAGTATTTCGCAAGGCAGAGTGTCACCGGGTTACTAGTAATCAAGGATGGCAAGATTCTTTATGAAAGATATGGATTAGGCAACACCGAAAACAGCAAGTGGATTTCTTTTTCTGTTGCCAAGTCCGTGGTTTCAATGCTCATTGGTGCAGCAATTCAGGATGGCTATATAAAAAGTGTTCACGAGAAAGTGACAAATTATCTGCCGCGCTTAAAAGGATCGCCCTACAACCAGTCATCGATCGCTAATCTTTTGCAGATGGCTTCAGGTGTGCAATGGAACGAAGACTACGCTGACCCGCAATCTGATGTCGCCAGAGTCTCTTGGAAAGATGATGACCTATATAATTTCTTGCAACGTAAAGCGCGCAATGCTAATCCGGGTGAAAGATTTAACTATAACACTGCAGAGACAAATCTTGCTGGGATACTGCTCCGGTCTGCTATTGGTAATAACCTATCAACCTATCTTTCAGAAAAGATTTGGCAGCCCTTTGGAATGGAGTCTGATGGTTCTTGGAATCTTACTGAAGACGGAGGTGGTGAATTTGGTGGATGCTGTATCAACGCGACGTTACGAGATTACGGTCGCATCGGGTTATTTGCATTAGCCGAAGGCCGTCTTGCAGATGGAACAAATGTGTTGCCACAAGGATGGATGAAAAATTCGCTCGCGCCATCAAGAGGCTACAGAGGATATGGTTATTTCTGGTGGTTGATGGAAAAAGGTGCTTTCAGGGCTACGGGTATCTTTGGCCAAGGCATATACATCAACCGCAAGGAAAAGGTTGTGATTGCACATCATAGTGCGCGGCCCATCGCATATGACCAAATGGATTCGGCATGGGAGCAGGCGCTATATAGATCGATCACAAACTCAATCAGTGATTAAATCTCTGCTATTGCGCCGAAAGCCAAAATTTATCCTCTTCGGTAGACTGCTTATATTCGTATGAACTATATATTAACCAGAGTCTAAATCCGCCTCTAATTATATTATTACAAAATACTTTATCCATGACTAAGCAGGTCAAACTAAGGCGAACTTTATCATTACCCATGATCGTACTTTATGGGCTCGGTACAACTATCGGTGCGGGTATTTATGCTTTAGTTGGCGAAGTCGCCAGCATTGCTGGGTATTTTGCCCCGATTTCTTTTCTTATCGCATCCATAACAGCAGGATTCACTGCAATATCATTTGCAGAATTATGCGGACGTTATCCTCGCGCTGCTGGTGCTTCATTGTATGTGAAACAAAGTTTCGGTTCAGAACGCTTTTCCACTTTTGTTGGCCTTCTTGTTGTCTTAGCAGGCCTGGTGTCAGCCGCAGCATTGGTCAACGGCTTCGTTGGTTATTTAAACCAATTCATAATTATAGAACGCATTATGGCAATTGTGCTGATAACTATACTGCTTGGCGGTATTGCCATATGGGGAATTGCCGAGTCAGTTACTATTGCCAGTTTAATTACCATCATTGAAATCGGCGGAATAGTATTGATAATTGCAGTCAGCAGTGAAGGTCTGTCCTCTTTATCCAGCAAGTGGACTGAAATGATCCCGTCTGCTGATATCACTAGTTGGAGTGGTATTTACTTTGGATCAATTCTCGCTTTTTACGCCTTTATTGGATTTGAGGATATGGTCGATGTAGCTGAAGAAGTTAAAAATGTAAAACGTAATCTTCCCCTTGCGATTTTACTTACACTTGGCATCACTACACTTTTGTATATGTTGTTAATGATTACAGCACTATCGTCTCTAACACCTACAGAGCTTGCGAACAGCGAAACACCTCTTGCACTAATTTATGAATTCCATACGGGAGAGAAAGCATTCGTCATCAGCATTATTGGCATGTTCGCTATTATCAATGGTGCATTGATTCAAATGATCATGGCCTCTAGGGTATTGTACGGACTAAGTTCACGTGGACAGTTACCCACAGTATTAAGCAATATATATCAGCACACACAAACACCTCTGATTGCAACCATTGTGGTTACTATTATTTGTTTAGTACTTGCGCTCATTGGTAGGCTCGGTTCGCTGGCAGAAGCAACCTCATTAATAATGTTGACCATTTTTTCACTGGTGAACCTTGCGTTATGGAAAATTAAACGACTTGATCCAGAAGTAGAGGGTGTGAAAATATTTCCATTGTGGATACCGATCACAGGCTTCTTTGTCAGTATTGGTTTTGTCTTGATTGAAATAATGGGTTTAATTAGTGGGCTATTTTTGTTAAATACCATGTGCTTTGGGTTATGTTGAACCGGTAGTATTTCATTCAATTGTTTTCCTATCTACAGGATTGAATCTATAACTACTTGTTGATTATGGAACGAGGGTTGAGGGCAATGAGTTATGACTCTAAACGTATCTCTATAAAATTTCGGTATGGTGGAGGCGGTAGCTACTTGAGTAACATCATAAGCCTATGTTTTATATGAGAATAAGTAATATTTGTTAATTATTGTGCCCCAAAATATGGCCCTAAATGATTTGGCTGTAGATAAATCTTATTGGACATCCTCGGATC
>JBGCDS010000004.1:0-144007 GCA_045105615.1 Gammaproteobacteria bacterium | reverse complement strand
CGGTGGTCTGTTTGTTACTATGGTGCTCGGTATTGCAGGCGCTATGATAGGTGGTTGGATTGGTACTCAATTAGGCATTGGGGACGTGACAGGTTTTAATTTAGTGAGTATAGGTCTAGCTACTTTGGGAGCAATAATCCTTTTAATTATCTACCGCTTACTTGCTAAGTGATAAGTTAATGTATCAGCACAATGTTGTTTTACTGCTCGCTATAGTTTTATTTGTGCATTCAACATATGCCAGTAGCTTGGGGAATCATAATAAAAAGTTTACACCCGCATTTAAGGTGAGTCAGGCTGACTGGTCGAATATCGATGAGTTAAATCGCACATGGGATGCTGCGATAGTACGAATACCAAAAACTGGCGGTGCATATTCAAGTTTTATTATGAGTGATTTGGATAAGCAAGATACGATTACTTTGCAATCATTCCCAACTATTATCTATTTACATGGATGTTCTGGCGTCTGGTCTGGTACTTATACAAGATTAAATTTTTTGGCTCAATCTGGATTTGTGGTGATTGCGCCAGTGAGTTTTGCGCGCAGTAAATACCCTCAGTCATGTGATCCCGCAAGTGCTCAGGGTGGAATGTACCGAGGAACACTAATAATGAGGCAGAATGATGCTGCCTATGCGATTGCCAATGCTAAACAATTAAGCTGGGTAGATGAAAATAATGTTTTTTTGATGGGACACAGCCAAGGTGGAGTCACCACTGCTACATTTAATTCTAAAGATGAAAATATGTCAGTAACTGCTCGTATTATCGAAGGCTGGACTTGTCATGCAGGATGGCCTGAATATAAAGGTATTAATGCACCTGCCAATGAGCCTGTACTTGCATTAGTGGCGGAGAATGACCCTTGGTTTCAAAATAGTTGGACCCGAGGCAACTGTGGTGCATATATCAATAAACATAATGGTAGTCAGTCTATTGTATTGTCTGAGGGGGTATTGAGTGCTCGTCATGCATTATTAGAAGACAAAGACTTGCAAGAAGCAGTATTAGAATTCTTACGTGAACATATGCACTAGTTTATGTGACACAGTTATCATTTGGAGCAATAAGCACTCAAGTATTCATATCAAGAGCAGCTATCTATAAGTAGTAGATCTTAAGGATAGTGTATGTCTGATTCTATTTTGCAAGCAGGACTTCAAGGTGTGCGTAGTGGTATCGATCAATTTGGTCGTGCAGCTGGCCAAGTTGCGATCACTTCTGAAAGCTCATCAACTAACAATGTCTCAACGGTAGATAGTTTAGTTGAAGTAAAGCAAGCACAGCGAGCTGTTGAAACCTCAGCAGCTGTAATTAAGGTTGCAGATGAAACACTTGGTTCTTTATTGAATGAGCTTGCATAGCGTGATTATTAAGCCTCGGCGTTGATAATCACGCTATGTTGTTCAAGCGCGCCTTTTTTAGTGAATGCTTCTTCAGGCATTGGGTTTTTATGTGCTAATTTAAAATCTTCACTACCCACCCAATTTTTAAATGCAGCTTCATCCTGCCATTCGGTGTATACGATATAAGGCAAGTCATCAGACTGTGGCTTTAAGATTTGCATGCGCTTAAATCCCTTCTGTTTATCTATCTGGCCAGATCGCTTTTGAAAACGATCTTCAAATTCTTTATGCCAGTCTGGGTGTACAAATACACGATTGGTCACAACAAACATTTGATATTAATCCCCAATAAAATTAATGACTTACTACATCTAATAGTGTGTCAGATCTAATGAGAATAAACTAGCTCTTGATAATGAGTGAGTGCTCACTTACAATAATATCATCGAATATAGGCCCTTTAAAGATGAGCACTAAAGATAAAATAGTAAAATCGGCTGTCACACTGTTCATACATCAGGGTGTGGCTAAAACAACCACTAAGCAAATTGCAGCCTCAGCCTCAGTAGCTGAGGGGTCTATATACCGTTACTTTCCCAGTAAAGACGAACTTGCTTGGCAGGTATTTAAAGACTATCACCAGTACTTGGCTATGCAATTACAGCAGTCCACATCATTGGATCTTAATGTTGAAGAAAAAATATACTCCCTTGTAAGCAGCTTTTTAAAACTAGCAGATGAAGACTGGTTAATGTTTCGATATTACCTAACATCACTGCACACACATATGCAGAAAGTAACAGAGGATATGTTGACGCCATATAGAGTGTTGGCAAACATGGTTGAAGAAAGCGCAGGGGTGGAAGAGATAAAAGTGACTGATGATATCAATGTAATCACTGCAATGATGATGGGTGCGGTGCATCAAATTGCAATAAATAAAATATATTCAAGAATTGATGGTGATCTTTATGTTCATCGAAAGCTAGTGTCAAACATATTATTAAATATGATTAAAATTGAAGGTGATAGCAATGAATGAGCTATTAATTTTATTTGCAAGTCGTAGATTTTCACCATTGTTTATTGTGCAGTTTCTAGGTGCATTCAGTGACAATATATTTAAATCAGCATTATTGATATTAATCACTTACAAGTTTGCAGAAAACGTTGGCATAGAAGCATCAATTTTAAATATGCTTGCTGCGGGTATATTTATATTACCTTTCTTTTTGTTTTCAGCTTTTGGCGGATTGTTAGCAGACAAGTATAGAAAACATATATTGATACGCTACATTAAAGCATTTGAGTTGGTGATTCTATTGATTGCCTCCTATGCATTAATATATGAGCAGGTAAAGTTATTGTTTGTGTGCTTATGCCTTACGGGTCTACAGTCAGCATTATTTGGACCAGCTAAATATGGAATATTACCTGAGCTTCTTCGGGAAAAAGAACTATTATCAGGAAATGCACTAGTTGAAGCTGGAACGTTTTTATCAATACTGCTGGGTACGATAGTCGGTGGCCTATTAATTTTAGGGGAATATGGTGCAATCACTATTTCTATCGTGTTATTGGTGTGTTCAGCAATAGGCTGGGCTGCAAGCTTTATTATTCCGCGTATACCAAGTGCAAATCCCGCGTTGCCCTTGGGTGTGAATATTTTCAAGCAGACATTTCAAGTCTATTCACTTGGTATTAAACATTGGGAAATAAGACGAGTCATATTAGCAATATCCTGGTTTTGGTTTCTAGGATATGTAATTCAATCTCAACTTAACCCCTTAACAGCCACAGTTTTGTTTGCTGATGAGCAGGTTGCAGTGTTGATGTTGGTGATGTTCACTATTGGTATAGGAGTGGGGTCTCTCTTATGTAGCATTATCATGGCAGGTGAAATAAGCGCTAGGTTTGTACCCTTTGCAGGTGTTGCCATGTCGCTATTTAGTTTTGATCTATATATGTCTTTGGATAAGGTCGCAGAACGAGAATTAGCAAGTGGGCTTTATACTATTTCAGAATTTATAGGGAACAAACAACATTGGCGTATTTTGTTGGATATGTTGTTGTTGTCTGTCGCAGCAGGCTTTTATATTGTTCCGCTATATACTTTATTGCAAAAGAGAGTTGAAGATAAACTGCGATCGCGGACTATTGCAGCGAATAATATTTCCAATGCCATGTTTATGGTATTGGCATCGATATTAGTCATTGCGGTATTAAGTACTAGTTTTGAAATAGCAGATCTATTCTGGATGCTAGCCATTATTAATTTATTTGTGTCGATATATATTATGAAAATAATACCTAAACAGTCATTGAAAACCTTGGGCAGAATTTTATTTAAATTGCTCTATAGAGTAGAAGTTAAAGGTTTAGAAAATTATCCAAAAGATAAAACGCCTTATGTAATTGTGTCTAACCACACCTCTTTTTTGGATGGACCGCTGTTAATGAGTTATATGCCAGAACTTCCTGTGTTTGCAATTAATACAGAGGTGAATAAAAAGTGGTGGGCGAAAATATTTACTCAATTTTTTGAAATGTATCCTCTTGATCCGACTCAACCAATGGCTGTGAAAGGTCTGGTTAAGATGCTTAAAAACGGTAGGAAAGTAGTTATTTTCCCTGAGGGTAGAATTACTAACAACGGCAGCTTAATGAAAGTATATGAAGGTCCTGGGAAGATTGCTGAACTAGGTGGAGCCAAGTTAATTCCTGTGCGTATCGATGGCGCACAATATACAAGCTTTGGCCGATTGAAAGGATTGGTTAAGTTAAAATTATTTCCTAAAATAATCATATCGATATGTCCACCCGTAGCAATTGATATTGCAAAGGATATACGTGGTGGTGCGCGTAAAGCGGCCTTGCGAAGGAAAGTCTATGATGTCATGACTGATATGGTATATAGAACTACCAACACAGATGAAACGCTGTATCGCACCTTAGTGCAATCTATCAATAAGTATGGTGCAGATCATGAGGTGCTGGAAGATATAGAGCGTCAGCCGATTACTCTAGGTAGAGTCATGTTGGGAAGTATCGTGCTTGGCCGCGCCTTATCTAAGTATGTTTCAAAAGACGAGCATGTAGGTATGTTGTTACCTAATGCAATCCCTACGGGCGTGACGTTTTATGCATTGCAAGGGCTGGGCGCGATACCTGCCATGCTGAATTTCACTGTGGGTAAGCAAAGCATTGCATCGGCACTGGATACAGCAAAAATAAATACTGTGATTACATCGCGTAAATTTATTGAGTTGGGACAACTTGAAGAATTAGAAAGCGTGCTTCAAGATAAAACGGATATTATTTATTTAGAAGATATTAAACAAGAAATTAGTTTGGTAGATAAGCTGCTAGGATTGATTAAAGTCAAAACCAAATTTGGTTTGTATAAAAATCAATCTGCCTCGACATCTCCTGCAGTGATATTGTTTACTTCTGGTTCTGAGGGTTCACCTAAAGGTGTAGTGCTTAGTCATAAGAATTTACTATCTAATCAGGCTCAAGTGAAGTCATGTTTAGATTTCTCGTCAAAGGATCGTTTTTTCAATGCTCTGCCTGTATTCCATTCATTTGGTTTGGGTGTAGGTTTAGCATTACCTATTTCTAGTGGGATAAAAACTTTTCTATATCCTTCGCCGTTGCATTATAAAATTGTTCCAGAACTTATATATGACACTAAGTCGACTGTCGTATTTGGCACCGATACATTCTTGAGTGGCTATGCTACCCATGGTGATCCAGAAGACTTTCAATTCACACGATATGTGATTGCAGGTGCAGAGAAGCTTAAAACCTCAACAAGAGAAAACTGGATGAAAAAATTTGGAGTGAGAATTTTTGAGGGTTATGGTGTGACTGAAACATCCCCAGCATTGAGTATTAACAATTATAGCCACTGTAAATATGGAACGGTTGGCAGAATGTTTCCTGGCATACGGACTAAATTGGAGCCGGTTCCTGGAATTACTCAGGGTGGCCGGCTCTGGGTTCAAGGTAACAATATTATGCTGGGGTATTTAAGGGCTGAGAATCCGGGTGTGTTAGAACCAGCGCGTGATGGTTGGCATGATACAGGTGATATTGTTGATATTGATCATGAAGGTTTTATTAGTATATTGGGGCGCGCAAAACGATTTGCTAAAATCGGTGGAGAAATGGTGTCTTTAACTCAAATTGAAGGGTGGTTGGCGTCGCTGTGGCCGGAACAATTGCACTGTGTATGTGCTGTGGCTGATGAGCGTAAAGGTGAGAAGTTAATTTTAGTGACGACACGTGAAGATGCAGATAGGAAAACCATTCAACAACATATTACCTCTCTTGGCGGTGCTGAAATAATGGCGCCTAAAGAAGTGCTGTATATCAAACAAATTCCAGTGTTAGGGACTGGGAAATTAGATTATCCTGCGATACAAAACTTAGCCAGTAAGAAGTGAAGGCTACATTTTAATGTTAATGCAATAAAGGTAAATAAATAGGTGCTGTTATGAAAAATATACTATTAATGATAGTGATACTTACAATGTCATCGCTAGGTTTGGTGGGTTGTAATGCTAATGCTACGAAGGATGCAGAAACATTAAGGTCTAAAGCAAAGGCTTATGGAAAACTGATCCGATGGAAAGCTTATGACGATGCTGTTGGTTATATTAAATTGCGAGATGGGGGTGTTGCTGAGGTAAATACAGACTTGTTGAATGAAATAAGAGTGACTAGATATGAGGTTGCCTCAATGGTAATGAATGAGAAGCGTGATGAAGCGACAGTGACCGCAGAAATTTCTTACTATCATGAAAGAGCTAATAGTGTGCATGAAATAAAAGATAAACAAATATGGTGGAAAGAAGAAAGCTCTGGTGCATGGTACTTAGATGGGCAGCTACCTCCATTTGCTAGGTAGTGGGATGCTTCCATCTTTTGTGTGTCCATAGCCATGAGGCTGGATTTTTTAGGATAAGTTCTTCCACGCAGTTGGCATATCTTTCAGTAAGTTGGCAGGGGTCTAAATTTTTTGGATTGAGGCTCAATCTTATCGCGCTGGCCTGATAGTTGCCCCGAGTAGTTTTTTCTATAGCAACAAAAAAAGTAGGATAGCCAGCCGATTTGATTATTTTCTCACTGCCTAAGAAAAATCGTGTTGGTTGATTTAGAAAGTTTATTTTATGTGACTGGTCTCTTGAGCGAGGTTCTAAATCAGCTAGCATAGCGATGGATCTTTTTGCATTTTTTCTTAGCAATACATCTTTGGCTAACTTTTTGTATGGCACAGGAGTACTTTGATGTCTAGAACGCACTGAAAAAATAAATCTATTCAAATTTTTAGAATGAATAGGCTTGTATACAGGATCTATAACAAAGTTATATTTTAAGTGTGCGGCAAATGATATCCATTCTGCTGGTGCAGTATGTGCAGTTAGCATAAATACTGATTTTCCGCTTTTCACTAGATGCTGAATTTCTTCAAAGTTGATTAACTGCACCCTGGACGTTATTTCAGTGTCGGAGATAGTTTTAGCTTTTATTGTTTCTAGTAGTGTATCGGTCAGATGACGATAGGCGGATTTCTGAATATATTCAATTTGATGCTCTGTTTTATCTGGAAATGAACGACGGATATTGTCATAGCTAATATGTCGTCTATATCGAATAATATGAAATAAAACAAATGAAGCTAGATCAGATAAAAAATACAGCAAGCTAAAAGGAAGTTTTGAAATTATTTTATAGATAAACATCAAAATAATTACTTAGCTATGTGTTTATTCCAATCTGATTCTTTATTTGCAAAGGCAAGGAATGATGGATTGAGTAAAGATTCTTTGTTATATGAAAGTGCATGCATATCCAAGCTAGTTAGATGTCCGCCAGCCTGCTCGATAATGCATTGTGAAGCGGCTGTATCCCATTCCCAAGTAGGGCCAAATCTTGCATAGATATCTGCACTACCGTCAGCGACCAGACAAGATTTTATAGAGCTACCTCTGGCTAATAATTCATGCTCCCCTACGCTAGATAAAAATTTCTGCATTAGCTTGCTAGGATGAGAGCGACTGCCACAGATGCGAGGTTTTGTTTGGGTTTTAGTTGATACTTTAATTGTGACGGGGGTGTTTTCTTGATCACATCGGTATGCACTATGTCCCGCCGTTGCATAATAAAGCTGATCTCTAATGGGTAGGTAAATCGAACCAAGCACAGGTTGGTTGTGGTGAACCAATGCAATGTTGACGGTAAAGTCAGGCCTGTTTTCGATAAATTCCCTGGTGCCGTCAAGCGGATCAATTAGCCAGAATGTACCCCAGTGTTTACGTTCTGCGTAAGCTGTATTATCAGATTCTTCAGAAATGCGTGGAATATCAGGCGTGAGAACACTTAACTGTTGTTCAATATATTCATTGGCCGCTAAGTCTGCAGTTGTTACTGGAGACTTGTCGTCTTTAATATCCACGTCGTAGGATGTGTGGAAGTACTTACGAATAATACTTCCAGAGCTGCGCGCTACTTCGTTGATTTCGTGGATTAGATTTTTTAGCTCATCGTTAGCAAACATTGCTACACTTTAGTACCGATAGTAGTTTAATTGATAAAAGTAAAACGTGATGAATAATAGTCGCTCTTTAGATTGGGCTCAAATTAATACAGTATTCCTTGATATGGATGGAACGCTGATGGATTTGGCTTTTGATAATTATTTTTGGCACGAATATGTCCCGCTAATATACAGCAAAAATAAAGGTATTGATGGTGTGGAGGCAAAACAACTTCTGTTGGATATGTATCGTAGTCAGCGAGGAAATCTCAATTGGTACTGCACTGATTACTGGTCGGATCAATTAGATTTGAATATAAAACAGTTAAAGCAACAGGTCGCGACTAAAGTGAGCCTATTTCCGCTAGTTAACGAGTTTCTTGCTTGGTTGCAAGATAATGGTAAAAGATCAGTGTTATTAACCAATGCACATATGGATAGTGTTGAAATCAAAATGGAGCAGACCGGGATAGCTGGTAAATTCGATCGAATTATTACTTCTCATAGCTATGGTTATGCAAAAGAACAGGATGAATTTTGGCCGCTATTGGCTGGTGATGAAAGCTATCAGCAGGCAGAGACTTTGTTGATTGATGATAATGTATCGGTGCTGCAAGCAGCAGATCGGCATGGAATTAAACACCTAAGAAGCGTATCAAAGCCTGATACCACCCTGCCTATCCAAGATACACAGGGTTACCTAGCTATAAGTGGATTTCACGATATAGTGGATGATTTGAAAAATCATCCAGGCTAATGGTTATTAACCTCGTTTCCAATGCTTGAATTTCTTTTTGCAATAGACGAGTAATTCGTCATAGTTGCGGAAATACAATTCAAAACCCTCTTCAGAGGGAGAGTCGAATTCGCAATAATCATTAGTATGATCTCGGCAGATCTGTGGTCTTGCGTCATAAATACCACAACCGCCTTGCGGTAAGATATGGGTGCATTTACCGGTGATTAGTAAACACCAGCCCTCGTCATCTCGATAGGCTTCGATGTGGTCGTGAGATACCTGCCAAAGCAAGTATTCGTATTCTTGCTTACTTCTGGGTGTATCAATTGGTTGCGTCACATAAGTGCAGCATATTGAATTGGTACAAAAGCCACATTTGTTTTCTGGTGTTATTTCAATGCTAGGATCTAATGTTACTTTGATGTCGTCGAGTCTTAACATGGCGTTTACATAAATGAGTTAATTGAATGTGATTAATTAGGAGCCAGAACGATCCCATGCATAGGCGCAATCAAGTTCTGAACGTACTAATAATAAGCCTTTATCGTTATTCAACATAGTAGCAATTGGTGTATTATTTTTAAATCGTCTATGTGGCGTGTTTAGCCAGCGAGAACCCATTTGTATGTTGCGCGGATAAGTTGTTCTTAATGCATCAGCAATTCCGGCTATGTGCTCAATCCTAATAACGGTTTCTTTATTCATTGGGAAAGCATCGCCATTTCTGAATTTCTCTAGATGGCGTGTGCGTGTGTTCTCAGGTAACGCTAATAATTGGATGATCTGTTTGCCATCTAGACCCCAGTCATCCATAAGTTGCATGGTCATCTGAGTGATAATGGCATTATCTGCATCAGTTTTCATAGTCTATTAAAAGCTTACTCTGACTCGCTGGGCTTGCTGGGTTTTTTTAGTGCATCAATTGAAATGACGGAAGATTTTTTAGGTTCGTCTGTATATCTTGGTCTTTCTGTAATGTCTAAGCCAGATTGTTTGGCTAGCTCATGTTCCCGTGTAGTGATTAGCCCAAAACATAGTCGTATATCTTCGCGAGTAGCATCACTTAGCACATGTTTCATGCCCGGATTAGGGGTGGTTTCGCGAATTACGGCAGATAGGACTTTTCGCATGACTAGCAAAGTGCGTTGTTCTTTGCTGGGTTTGTTGTCTGATTGCATGTGCTTAATTATGTTGTATATTATGGTTTAAGCATATCATGATCAGTGGAATTCCGCTTGTAGAGCAGTAATGGAACTAATACTACTGGTTTTATCTAATAGCTAAATATTATGATCTCACGCAAAATTAAATTTCATCTTGGACAAATTATTGAGCACAAGAGTTTTGGCTATAGGGGTGTTATTTATGATGTTGATGCCGAATTTAGTGGTACAGATACCTGGTATAAGCAGGTGGCAAAGTCTCAACCACCTAAGGATGCGCCTTGGTATCATGTGCTAGTTGATGGTTCAGATGTCACTACCTATGTGGCTGAACGAAATATCTTAACCACAGAAAATACAGCTGAGATTAACCATCCTTTAATTGATATATACTTTTTAAATTTTTCGAGTGATCGCTATAATCTTCTATTGAAGCAATAAAATGTTTGATAAATTAAATCAGTGGTTGGAATCAACCCTAAATATAGGCGCCGAAAGTGACAATGAGCAGCATACCGCTCAGTTGGCTGCGGCAATTTTACTGATAGAAGTAAGTCGGGCAGATTTTGAAATATCTGAAGCTGAGCAGCAGGTTATTAGTGAAACACTGATAAAGCAGTTTTCATTATCAAAAAACGAAGCTGATAAGGTGCTAAAATATGCATTAGATGAACATGATGAATATACATCTTCTCATGCATTTATACGTCTAATTAACGAAGAGTTGGATGCAACGGCTAAGCTGGGTTTGCTGAAGGGGTTATGGGCTGTAGCCTATGCTGATGGGGTGCTAGATAAATATGAGGAATATCATATCCGAAAAATCGCGGACTGGTTGTACCTTTCTCACTCTGACTTTATTCGCATTAAACATCAAGTGTTGAAAGAGCTAAATATAGAAGAATAAGGGATTTTTTGTTTGCGAATACCGCAAGTGACTTGAAATCTTCGCTTGCGGTGTAAGCAAATATAAGCTTGATATGGTGCTTTACACCATATCTTTTAAGCCTTTAAGAGGTAGTACTTTAACTGCTTTGCGAGCAGGTTTTGCTTTAAATACAGTCTCTTCACCTGTGAACGGGTTGATGCCTTTACGAGCTTTTGTCGCAGGCTTCTTAACAACCTTAATCTTGCATAAGCCAACCATATTAAATAAACCAGAGCCTCTAGGCTTTAACTCTTTAGCGATAAGTCCGTCTAATGCTGCAAATACTGAAGCAACTTGCTTTCTAGTAAGTTCTGTTTCTTCTGCAATAGAGTTCAAAATTTCAGATTTGGTAGGTGGCTTTTTAACTGCGGATGCTGCGGCTTTCTTTTTAACGGCCATTCAATATTCCTCTAAATGTAAGTTTGTAAATGCGTAAAGTTAAACTGCCAGATCATTATATGACAGCAATATGTAGTTATCTCTTAACGACTAGTTTTATAATTATTATGCGTTGCCGAATTGTACACAAGGAATTGAATAATGCCAATTTTATCCTGCTATTTAAGCATTTCCTGAAATTGCTGGTAAATTTCCAAAACCAAAAGTTATTTTTAAGCAAAACTTATTAAGTAGAAAACAGATTATGTATTCATCAGTGCTAATTTAGTTAATGTGTTCTATGAAGAGATATAGGAAAGGTTGCTGATTTAATAGTCGTTCGAGTTAAATTAAATAGAACGAAGAGCAATTAAAACCGAATATAAGATTAAAATAACTGCCATTGCAGAGAGATCAAACGCGCCTACGGGAGGTATAATTTTACGTGCGGGAGCTAATACTGGTTCAGTAATAGAATTTAATAGCGATAATATTGGGTTATTTCCCATGTTCATGCCCGCAAACCAACTTAGAATAGCTCTAATAATCACAGCATATAAGAATATTGAGACAATCATAATGATGACCTGTAGAACAGTGCTAATCATCAAAATATCAATACTTGGCTGTATTCCCCTTATATATAGAAGTAAAAATACTTCTAGCGCCTTTAGAGCAAGAACCAATACCCAGCTGGCAGTATCGATAGGGCCAATACTAGGTAAAATTTTCCGTAGAGGAACTAGAGGTGGATTAGTGATGGTCACTAGAAACTGAGAAATCGGATTGTAAAAATCTGCACGTGTGGCAGAAAGAATCATGCGCAGCAAAATTGCACCTATATAGAGTGTAAATAGAGTATGAATTAAGAATGTGAAGACATTATTAGCTGCGTGCATGGTTTATTCCTTGTTAAACGATTGACTGATTTCGCTAGCTCTTTCGCAAGCGGCTTTAACGGCACTGTCGACTATTTTTTTCATATCATTCTCAGTTAAGCAATTAATCGCTTTCTCTGTCGTGCCACCTTTAGAGGTGACATTTGCGCGTAGTGTTTTAAAATCAATATTCTGTTGTTCGGCTAGCTGTGCCGCACCAAGCATGGTTTGTAAAGTGAGTGTATAGCTATCTTGAGTATTTAGCCCAAGCGCTTCACCACTCTCTTGCAAGCATTCCATTAAGTAAAAAAGATAAGCCGGGCCGCTGCCAGATAAGGCAGTAACGGCATCTAACATGGTTTCTTTATTTACCCAGATGGTTTTGCCAGTCGAGCTTAAAATTTGATCTGCTAGGTCTCTATCGATGCTATTGGCCTTGGAAGAACTGTATAAACCTGCCATGCCATAGCCGATAGCTGACGGTGTATTGGGCATGCAGCGCACAATGGCTGCTTGAGGGCCAAGCCAATTTTGAAACGCAGTCATTGGAACGCCAGCAGCAATCGAAATAAATAGCGTGCTAGCGGGTAAATTAAGCGTAGAAAGTTTTAAGCAAACGGATTCTGTGTCATATGGCTTTACCGCGAGTAATACTACTTTGGGTGGTGAAGTCATTTCTGAAGCTTCGCTAACAATCTTAGTGCCAGGAAAAGCTCGGTTCAGATATTCATGTCTAGATTGATTGTGGTCACAGAAGATAATCTGATTGGCTGGCCACTGTTTAGCCAGTAACCCTGAAGCGATACTGGTACCCATGTTGCCGGCACCGATGATTAAAATGGATTGATGAGCAGAACTATTCATAGGTGTATTGTTTCATGAGTAGTGGCGTGGGCCAAATATTGCGGTACCAATTCGCACCATAGTTGAACCATTAGCGATAGCAGCTTCATAATCGTTACTCATTCCCATTGATAGTGTATCTACATCAAAATTATGTTGTTTTAGTTCGGCGAGAAGATCGGCCATTTTTTGAAATGCAGCGGATTGCTGGTCAAATTCATTACTAGCATTGGGGATGGCCATTAAGCCGCGTAACTTTAGATTGGGTAACTGTTCGATTGACTCGGCGAGGGGTAAAAGCGCTGAGGATGGTATACCTGACTTGCTGTCTTCGTTATCAATATTAATTTGTAAGCAAATATTTAAAGCAGGCAAATCTGGTGGTCGTTGATTGTTGAGGCGTGTAGCGACAGATTCTCGATCAATACTATGCACCCAGCTAAAATTTTCAGCAATTAGCTTGGTTTTGTTTTTTTGGATAGGCCCAATGAAATGCCAAACCAACGCAATATCGGTAATTTCAGCTATTTTATCCACTGACTCCTGGACATAATTTTCACCAAAATGAGTTTGCCCCTGTGCAGCTAATGTGCGAATTTCATCTGAACTACGTGTCTTACTCACAGCAATTAAACATACATCCGCACTATTACGATGATGTAGTTTTGATACCTCATCAATCTGCCGACGCACAGTAATTAGGTTATTGCTTAGATTGTTTATTGTCATTGATTAATAGTAAAGAACCGCGTGATTAGTTGAATCATTAAATTGGTACAGCTGTGCGTACTGTAGTAGCTCTGTTTATCGTTACAATGTGTTTGCTTGTCGCATACTATTGCTTAATTACGCGAATCATACGAGTGACGTTATATAGTAGTCATCTATGGATTGGTTGATACATAGCGTTTCCAGCGTTTAGATTCACCCAAAAATCAAAATATACACCGGATTGTATAGCGTAACTTGAAAGGAGTCTAAGTGGATATATCACAGCTGTTGGCTTTCTCTGTTAAAAATGGAGCCTCAGATCTACATCTTTCCGCTGGTGTCCCGCCGATGATTCGAGTCGACGGAGATGTGCGAAGAATTAATGTTCCATTGATGGAGCATAAAGAAGTTCATTCTATGGTGTATGACATCATGAATGATAAGCAACGAAAAGATTATGAAGAATTTCTAGAAACAGATTTCTCGTTTGAGATTCCTGGTCTAGCGCGTTTTCGTGTAAACGCTTTCAACCAAAGTCGTGGTGCGGGCGCTGTTTTCAGAACGATTCCAACCAATATACTTACACTAGAAGAATTGGATTGCCCTCGAATTTTCGAGGATATTTCATCATATCCACGTGGCTTGGTATTAGTAACAGGTCCTACTGGCTCGGGTAAGTCGACTACATTGGCTGCCATGATTAATCATAAAAATGAAAATGAGTATGAGCATATTCTGACTATTGAAGACCCAATAGAATTCGTGCACGAAAGCAAAAAAAGCTTACTCAATCAGCGTGAGGTACATCGAGATACATTGGGGTTTAATGAAGCATTAAGATCAGCATTACGAGAAGACCCAGATACTATTTTAGTCGGGGAGCTGCGTGATTTAGAAACTATTCGACTAGCATTAACTGCGGCGGAAACTGGACATCTAGTATTTGGCACGTTGCATACTAGCTCTGCAGCAAAAACTATTGACAGAATCGTGGATGTATTCCCAGCAACAGAAAAAGATATGGTTCGTTCCATGTTGTCTGAGTCATTGCGTGCAGTTATCTCGCAAACCCTATGTAGAAAAATTGGCGGAGGCCGAATTGCTGCACATGAGATTATGTTGGGGTCACCCGCTATTCGTAATTTGATTCGTGAAGATAAAATTGCACAGATGTATTCAGCTATTCAGACTAGTCAGAATATGGGTATGCAAACACTTGATCAGTGCCTGAAAGAAGTCCAAGCAAAGGGTTTAATTAGTAAAGAAGAAGCACGGCGTCGTGCTGCGAACAAAGATGATTTTTAATTAAATAAGAGATTAGCAGAGAAATTATGGATAGAGATAAGGCTATTACATTTATGCACGATCTGCTGCGTAACATGTTACAAAAAGGCGGATCTGATTTATTTATCACTGTTGGTGCGCCACCATCAATGAAACTTGATGGGAAGATGACGCCTATTACTAATCAACCTTTAACTGCTTCACATGCGCAGGTGTTAGTGCGGGCGATTATGAATGATCGTCAGATTCGCGAGTATGAAGAGACGCAGGAGTGTAACTTTGCTATTAGCTTACCAAATATTTCCCGCTTTCGTGTTAATGCATTTATGCAGCGTAATAGTTCGGGGATGGTGTTGCGAGTTATCAATTCAGAGATCCCCTCTGTTGAAGAGCTAAGATTGCCAAATATTATTAAAGATATTTCTATGACTAAAAATGGTCTAGTTATATTTGTTGGTGGTACTGGTTGTGGTAAGTCAACTTCCTTGGCTGCTATGTTGGGATATCGTAATGAGAATAGCCAAGGTCATATTATTACTATTGAGGACCCAATCGAGTTTGTTCATAAACATCGTAACTGCATTGTCACTCAGCGAGAGGTAGGTGTCGATACAGAAACATTTGAAATTGCACTAAAGAACACTTTGCGACAGGCGCCGGATGTGATTTTGATTGGTGAGATCCGTGATCGTGAAACAATGGAACATGCTGTTGCATTCGCAGAAACAGGTCACTTATGCTTGGCTACTCTGCACGCTAATAGTACTAACCAGGCGTTAGATAGAATAATTAACTTTTTCCCTGAAGAAAGGCGTGCTCAGCTGTTGATGGATCTTTCGCTTAACTTAAAGGCGCTCATATCGCAACGCCTGCTGCCAATTAAGGAATCTGATGGGCGCGTGCCAGCGATTGAGATACTAATTAATTCGCCATTAATGGCAGATCTTATCTTTAAAGGTGATGTGCCTAAGATGAAGGAGCTAATGTCGAAGTCTAGAGAACTTGGAATGCAAACATTTGACCAACATTTGTTTGATCTTATTGAGGAAGATTTGATTAATGTGGAAGATGGGCTGCGAAATGCAGACTCAGTGAATGACTTGCGTTTGCGTTTGAAGTTGGAAGGTAAGAGATCTAAAGCAACAGATTTACTTGATGGCTTAGAGTCGCTTACTGTTGAAGAGGATGCCGAAGAATCTGGCATGGTTGGTTGATAATTTAATAATAGCGTTGTAAATATCATGACAGTTAGCCCATACCTAAAACTCATGGCCGAAAAGGCTGCATCAGATTTGTTTTTTACAACAGGTGCGCCTGTGTGTATGAAATTAAATGGTGTGACTCAGAAGATATCTAAGTCACCACTTCAGCCAGGCACAGCCAAGAAGATCGCTTATGAAATAATGAACGATCAACAAATCAAGGATTTTGAATTAACCAAGGAGATGAATCTTGGTATTTCAATCGTTGGTGGTGGTCGATATCGTGTGAATATCTATTATCAACGTGGCGAAGTGTCATTGGTGATTCGTTATATTAAACATGATATTCCTAGTATAGAAAAACTTGGGTTACCTGACGTGCTGCGCAGCATGGTAATGAAACAGAATGGCTTAATATTAGTTGTTGGCTCTACTGGCTCTGGTAAATCTACTTCATTGGCATCAATGATCGAACACCGAAACACAGTGCAAAGTGGGCATATTCTTACTATTGAAGATCCTATTGAATATATTTTTACTCACAATAAATCAATTATTGGCCAACGTGAAGTGGGTTTGGATACGCTGTCATATGACAATGCATTACGCGAAGCAATGCGTGAAGCACCTGATGTGATCATGATTGGTGAGGTGCGTGACCGTTTAACGATGGAAGCAGCAATGTCGTATGCAGATACAGGACACCTATGTTTAACAACATTGCATGCGGTGAATGCGAACCAAGCGTTAGATCGTATTATTAATTTTTTTCCAACAGATGCTAGAAATCAAATATTAATGGATCTGTCATTGAACTTGGCAGGTATTGTTTCTCAGCGTCTTATTCCTGCTACTGATGGTGGACGTATCCCCGCGGTAGAAGTATTGCTTAACACTCCTTATATATCTGAGTTGGTACGTAAAGGTGAATTTGGTGGGATCAAAGATATCATGGAGAAAGGCGCTGCCGTTGGCATGCAAACTTTTGATCAATGTCTGCATGAGTTGTTTAAATCAGAACGAATCACCATGGATGATGCGCTTAATTTTGCTGATTCACGTAGTAACTTGGAATGGCAAATTAACTTTGGTGGTGGGGTGAAAAGTGTTGGTGAGCACGATGATCAAGAAGATTTGATGTTGAGTGCAGATGATTTTGGTAGTGACGATGAAAGCTCTAATCCTATTACTCTTTCAACGCCATTGCCTGATTTGAGTGAGCTGAGCGTAGATAGTGAAGGACAAGAAGATCTTAAATCATTTTCTGATACGAGCTTGGATCACGATTTAAATGAAGATGTTGTTGAAGATGAAGATGATGATTTTTTTGATTCGGTTAAATCAATGTTTAGTGATGACAAGCCATCTAAATAGTTATCGCGGAAAAACTACATCGGCATCAAATATTGGTCCGTCGACACATACACGCTTCATTTGTCGTTGACCTGCATCATTGATTGTTTCTACAATGCAACCCGCACAACCACCTACTGCACAGGCCATATATTCCTCCAAGGATAATTGACAGGGAATTGAGAATTGTTGGCTAAGTTTAGCCACAGCTTTTAGCATCACTGTCGGGCCGCAGGCAAAAATTTCAATCTCAGAGCGTTCCTGTTCACTTAAGTCCTTTAACCAGATAGTGGCTAATTCATGAATATAACCATCAAAACAGCCTGAATAACCCTGCTTACTAGTTAATCGTGACGGGATGTCTAAGTCATCTAGTAATGCCATAGATGCAATGGTATCGCTAGGCATTGCATCGATTAAAATTTTTGAAGGCTGCAATTTAAATGGGAAAGGAATTTCTGAACCCATGATGACCATCGGCGTGATGTTTTTTTTCTTTTTCAGCTGCTCTGCGAAAAATAATATTGGTGGAATGCCTACGCCGCCGCCAAGTAATAAAGGTCGTTTAGTGTTGTTAGATGGTGTAAAAGCATTGCCGATTGGGCCCATGCAGTGCAGAAATTCTCCTGGCTTTATTTTCGCGAGCTGTTCTGTGCCAGAGCCAACAATTTTATATAAAACCTCTATCCAGCCTTCATCTTTTGAGCTGCGTAAAACTGAAAAAGGTCGTTTCAGACTATATTTATCATGGCTGCAGCTTAAGTGAATGAAATTGCCTGGCTGAACTGTTTTTGCACATTCTGGTGTATGCAAACGTAGTAAGTACTGCGATGCGGGTAATGTATCATGGACGAGCACGCGCGCATTTTCAGCGAAGATTGAAGCATTGGTCATGAGCTAGTTTCGAAAACAAGTTTTCCGTTAACAAAGGTATGAGTCACTTTTCCTTTGAATGTTCGGTTTAAGAAAGGCGTATTTTTGCCACGGCTATGCATGTTTTCAGCAGTTAGCTGCCATTCAATAGTGGGGTCACAAATACACAAATCTGCAGATTGTCCTGGTGATAAATCGCCGGCTTTTATATTAAGTAATTGTGCAGGTTTGTGAGTAAGTAGTGAAATAATATCGGTCAAGCTAGCGACCTCATCTTTCACTAACTTTAGGGCAAGTGGTAGCAGAGTTTCTAATGCAGATATACCAGGTTCGGTAGATGCGAATGGAGCTAGCTTGGCATCACGTTCATGTGGTTGATGGTCTGAACATAGGCTAACGATAATCTCGCTATTTAACCTATGTCTTAAGCCAGCAACATCAGTACGACTTCTCAGCGGTGGCAGTACATGGTAATTGCCATCAAAATCAGAAATATCCATGTCACTCAAAAATAGTTGATGAGCACATATATCTGCGCTGATGGGTGCACCATCAAATTTTGCTCGCTCTAACATCTGCATAGCACGTTGTGTGGATAACCTGCAGAAGTGTACGTGTACACCAGTTTGTTCTATTAATGCTAAACATGATCCAACAGCAGCGGTTTCAGCGGCGGTGGGTATGCCTGTTAGTCCCATACGTGTCGCTGACATGCCTTCATGCACACACCCATTTTCCGCTAGATGATGATCCATCGGTTGGTAGAACAGGGTTAGGTCTTGGCTGGAGGCATATTCCATCGCACGTCTCAAGACTAAATTATTGGTCATTGGATGCAGCACATTGCTAACACCAACAACGCCCGCCTCTTTTAATGCGGCCATCTCGCTTAACATGGAGCCTTTTAGCTGTGAGGTAAGTGCACCTATGACATAAACATGGCAGTGACCTGTTGCATTTGTGCGTTGTTGTATTAATTCCACTTCGGCTGGAGAATTTATTGCGGGATCAGTATCTGGTAAGCAAACAACTGAAGTAATGCCGCCGCTAACAGCAGCATAAGTTTCACTAGCAATAGTAGCTTTGTGTTCTTGTCCTGGTTCTCTTAAGCGAGTAGCGATATCAACAAAACCAGGGAATAGATAACTACCTTTAGCATCAATACTGCTATCTGCTTGCCAATTAGCAGGTTTGTTACCGACAGCAGCAATAGATTTGTTATGTATATATATATTTGAAACTTTATTGACTCTATTTTTAGGGTCAACAATGTGAGCGTTATTGATTTCTATTTTCATGACTGATGCCCTGCCAGCATGGACATTATCGCCATGCGTACAGCGATGCTGTAAGAAACTTGCTGTAAAATGACTGATTGGGGGCCATCTGCGACTTCTGAACTTATTTCGACGCCACGATTGATTGGTCCTGGGTGCATGACAATGGCATCTTTAGCAGCTAACGCAATGCGTTCTTTAGTTAAGCCAAACAAGTTAAAATATTCGTGTTCACTTGGGAGTAGTGCACCCTGCATACGCTCTTTTTGTAATCTCAGCATGACAATAACATCAACACCTTTTAGTCCTGCTTCCATTTTGTGAAATACTTTTACGCCTAAACTTTCAATGCGTGCGGGAAGTAAAGTGCGTGGTGCGATCACGCGTATTTCTTTTGCGCCGAGTGTCTTTAAAGCATGTATTTGTGAACGTGCTACTCGAGAGTGAAGTAAATCGCCTACGATTGCGACTTTGAGATTATCAAAACCGCCTTTGATTTTGCGAATTGTGAACATGTCTAACATTGCTTGAGTTGGATGTGCATGACGTCCATCACCAGCATTGATCACGCTAATGTGCGGAGATATGTGTCGAGATAAAAACTCTGCAGCACCACTATCTTGATGGCGAATAATGAACATATCTACGTGCATAGCTTCTAGATTACGCAAAGTATCCAGTAAGCTTTCACCTTTGACGGTGGCAGAAGAATTAATGTTTATATTTAGGACATCGGCAGATAGTCTTTTTGCAGCCAGCTCAAAAGTGGTGCGAGTTCGTGTACTAGCTTCAAAGAATAAATTAACGATGGTTTTCCCTCGGAGTAGAGGTACTTTTTTAACGGTTCCACCGTCCACATTAGTAAATGACTCAGCAGTATCTAAAATATTAGTCAACTGATCTTTGCTTAGTGATTCAGTTGTTAGAAAATGTTGCATCCGTTATTAGTCGTTATTCTTGTATATTAGTTGGCTATATCAACTGATTGTGACGACCTCAAGCTTTAATGGCTCGGGCCCGCTTAGTTTTACATGCTGGTGAGGGGGTAGGTCAATTGTTTTACCGGCAACTTGCGCTGCAACGGGTAATTCGCGCCCACCTCGGTCTACCAATACTGCTAGATTCACGCTAGCAGGGCGTCCATAATCAAATAATTCATTGAGTGCGGCTCGTACAGTGCGCCCGGTGTGTAAGACATCATCTACCAGAATAATATGCTCATCGGTAATATCGAGCGGTATCTTTGATGGCTTAACTTGAGGATTAAGGCCGAGCCGACTGAAGTCATCTCGATAAAATGAGATATCTAGAATGCCCATTGGTTTTTCTAAGTTAAGTGCCGAATGCAAATGTTCTGCAATCCAAATACCACCTGTATGGATTCCGACAATTAATGGTTGATCTGTCCCCAGTGTTTTGACCAATGCTTGAGTATGGCTGGTGAGGTTACTGATTAGTTCATCAACATTAATATTCATGTGGGTAGGTTAACACTCATCCATGATTCCAACAAAATTGCGGCGGCGATTTGGTCGATATTCTGTTTATTTATTTTGCCCTTTATGCTGCGTCTTTTGTTTTTTAGATGCATATAAGCTTCATCAGAGGTTAGAGTTTCATCATGTGTCATCACAGGCAGGTGTGATTTGGTCGCAAGCTCAGCACAAAATCGGCGAATTTTTTTACGTAAAGCTTTGTTCTCTTCAACGTCGCCTGGCATTCCAACGATTAATTGTGTGGGCTGCCATTCTTTTAATAAGCTTTCGATTTTCAGCCAATTGGGTTGCTTATCTGTGCTGGTGATGGTGGTTAAAGGTCTAGCACTAGCCGTAATGCTTTGGCCTAAGGCTACACCAGTACGGCGTTCTCCAAAATCAAAGGCAAGATACACTTGATGTTGTGTTGATGTGTCAGGCATGTCCGGGTTGGCTGTTTAATAGGTTGAGATCAATCCCTAGTTGTTTGCCAGCTTCCAACCATTGTTTATCCGCAGGTGTATTAAACACAAGTTGGTGTTGATATTCAGTGGTTAACCATGAGTTGGCTGATATTTCAGCTTCAAGTTGTCCTGGTGACCAACCTGCGTAACCCAAGGCGATTATTTTGTTGTCCGGCCCTTTGTGTTCAGTTATTTCATCTAACATACCCGAGGATGAGGTGAGGAATAATGTTGGAGTGATTTGTATAGTTGATTCGCGTTCAATGTCACAATCGTGCAATATGAAACCATGATCTTTGTCTACAGGACCACCAGAGTGAATGCGTATCGATAATAGAGGATCTTTTTCATTCTTTTTTGTATTACTGCTCTCAATCAACTCATAAATATTTAAAGAGGTTGGCTGATTAAGGATAATACCCATCGCCCCTTCTTCAACGCTATGTTCACAAATAAGCGTGATGGTTTTAGAAAAGTTGGGATCATATAGCGATGGCATCGCTATTAGTATTTGCGCGCGTAGAGAAGTGTTTGTATCTGGCACGTGTGTTGATTACTGGGTGCTTAATTTGTTATCACTATGATAAATCCAAGTGCGAGTTATCATAAGTTGGTCGTATTGTTCACGCATTTCTGTGGGGAACTGTTTATATGGAGCGGCTAATCGTACTACTTTAATTGCAGCGTCATCTAGTAATCTTTCTCCTGATTTTTGATGAACTTTAGAGGATATGACTGAACCATCATAATTCACCAGTACGCTTAGTATTAATGTTCCTGATAATTTTTTTTGTTTGGCCTGTCTTGGGTAATTAATGTTACCGATGATTTCAACTTTCTCTACCCAGTCTTTAATGTATTTCGCTTCAATGGCTGATTTGGCGCTTAAGGTATCAATATGATTGATGCGAGGACGTTTCGCGTATAACTGTTTTTCTCGACTTAGCTCAGAGACTAATTGGGCAATATTTTGCTGGTTTTTGCGTAATTCTTTTTGGTCAACCTTGGAATTTTTTTCGTTAGTGAAGCGCTGTGATGATTTCTCATCGTCAGGGTCATTTTGATGCACCACTATTTCATTCTCAGCTGCTCGTGTAGTGCTTTCTGTCATGTCCTGGCTGCTGGTCTGATCGTTGCCCTGTAAAGCTTTTTTTGTCAATGAGGGGGAAGTGGGGCGAGCATCAAAATCAACGCTTCCACTTTGAACTTGATTGTTTTCTGCAATTGCCTTTGCATCATCAGGAGTATCTACGTTTTGAGTTTTGGTTAGAATAACTTCAATCGTTGATGGAGGCGCTGAGTGATTTTTTATTAACTCAAAGCCAAGACCTAAAATTAGTAGCCCGTGAAAAGCAACAGCTAACAGGAGGGTAAAACTTATCCTGTCATTTGAAGATACTTTTGGTGCGGCGATGGCTGGGGTCATTTAGGGTGCAAATAAAATTACAAGGTTTTTGAATGGTTAGTCTAACAGTGTTTCAATATGGTCGAATAATATGCCACTTATGTTTAGGTTGTATTGAGCATCAAGTTCACGAATACATGTAGGGCTAGTGATATTAATTTCCGTTAAATATGATCCAATAATATCGATACCCGCAAATAATATTCCATTATCTACTAAAGTTGTTTTGATTTCTGTGCAAATCCGCCGGTCTTTGTCGCTTAACGGTACTCCATGTCCTGAGCCACCAGCTGCTAGGTTTCCGCGGAACTCTCCTGAAGCAGGTACTCGAGCAAGTGCATAGTCAATCGGTTCTCCGTTAATCATTAATATACGTTTGTCACCTTGACTAATTTCTGGAATAAAACGCTGAGCCATAATGGTTGTGGCGCCTTTTTTAGTAATCTGGTCGATTATTGAGTTCTTGTTACTATCATTGGGTGTGATTCTAAATATAGATTCCCCTCCCATCGCATCCATAGGCTTAACTACCACATCGCTATGTTTACCAACGAACTGATTTATTCTTTCTCTGTCGCGAGTTACTAGTGTCGGTGTGCAACAACTAGGGAAGTTAACAATAGAGAACTTCTCGTTCATGTTACGTAAAGATGTGGGGTTATTGACTACGCAAGCACCTGCAATTTGTGCAAGTTCCAGCACATAAGTTGTGTAGATGTACTCCATATTAAAGGGAGGATCTTTGCGCATCAGGATGACATTAAATTCTGATAAATCGATATCGAAGTAATCTTCTAACTGGTACCAATTTTGTGACATATCTTCCACAGAGAGCGACGCAGCCTGCGCAAATGGCCTTCCATCCAGAACGTATAAGCTGTTGGGGCGTATGTAGTAGATACTCCAAGACCTGCGCTGAGCTTCTAATAGCATCGCAAATGTGCTGTCTTTGTAGGTATGGATTGATTCAATCGGATCCATGATTACTGCAATTTTAGTGGTCATACTCTGATCCTCTGTCTGGCATATTTGCCGTTATATCGGCTTAGTTTGTTCTAGGACTACCTTGTATTCGTCCGGTTCAGTACCGTGTGCATATAAGAGATAAAACATATCTTCGTTTGCATCATGGCCAGTTTGCTGGCTGATTAAATATAAACGATTTGAGCTGCAGGATAACAGCTCTGGAGAATGAAATTGGGAGCACAAAATATAGAGAACAGTTCATTACCTGAACTCGAACAGTCAAATTCAGCTGACTTGTCATCGCTTAAGGTGATGATTATTGATGATAGTAAGACAATTAGAAAGTCTGCTGAGACTTTATTAAGTAAAGAAGGTTGTGAAGTGTTAACCGCTGAAGATGGTTTCGAGGCGTTAGCAGTGATTGCTGTGAATAAGCCCGACATCATTTTTGTTGACATAATGATGCCTAGATTAGATGGCTATCAAACTTGTACCTTGATTAAAAACAACCGCCAGTTTAGAGATACACCGGTGATTATGTTGACAAGTAAAGATAGTATTTTTGATAAGGCCAGAGGGCGTATTGTTGGATCAGAAGAATACCTGACCAAACCATTTACACGCGATGATCTGCTGCAAGCAGTTAATCGTCATGCGCAGTCAGAAAATAACTAGAAATTAGCGAGACATAAATTATGGCGCATATTTTAATTGTTGATGACTCTCCTACAGAAAGACATTTTCTCAAAAATGTTTTGTCTGAAAATGGCTATGAAATTAGTCTTGCAGAAAATGCAGAGCAGGGTATTGAAATGGCAAAAACGAAACATCCTGATTTAATTCTCATGGATGTAGTAATGCCCGGCATGAATGGTTTTCAAGCGACGCGATTTTTAACTAAATCGCCTGATACAGCAGATATACCTGTATTGATGGTGAGCACTAAAAATGATCAAACTGATCAAGTGTGGGCAAGTAGACAAGGTGCTAAAGCGTATATAACGAAACCGGTTGATGGCAAGTCACTGTTGGCATCAGTTGAAAGTTATCTCATTTAATAGAGATATATGATGACAGCATTCAGTTACTTAAATCAGTTGGATCAGAGATTTTCATCAGAATCAGGTTCCGTCTTGGCTAGTGGTAGTTCGGTGATGAGAACGTTGCATTTTCGTGTTGGCCGCTACGATTTATTGCTGCCATTAGATGATACTACTGAAATTATTTCACAAATTAGTTATTCACGCATACCAATTTCGCGTCCATGGATGCTTGGAATAGCTAGTCGCAGAGGCCAGTTATTAACACTGATCGATTTGAAAAATTTTCTATTTAATTCTGATCCGGTTAAGAAGGTTGGTAAGCAAAGAATTATTGCGAATAAGGTTGGGACTAATCTTCTAGGTTTTGTTGTTGATCATGCGGTTGGTTTAATGAATCTTCAAAAAAGTGAATTTAAGGATAGTTATCCAGAACATTGGGATAACGGCTTGGTGAATTACTTGTCCGGAATATATGAAGAAAATGATGTGTATTACGGTGTGTGTGATTTTAATAAAATGATTAATGACGAGCGTTTTACAGAAACGCAAAAAAATTACAATTAATTATCTGAGTTAAAAATAATAAAAATGCAGTTGGTGCAATAATTAGATCAGAGAGAATTGGTTTAATTATAGTTGAGTGAAGGTAAATCAAGAACGGAAGCATGCTTACATGGTAAGCGGTTTGGAGGTTAAGGATGGCAGTACCAAAGATAATTTCACATAATTCTATAGATAAGAAAGACCGTAGAACATTTTATATGTTGATAGGTTTGTCTGTGAGTGTTGTGTGTACGTTAGCTGTTTTATGTATAGCGGTAGTAGTTCCTTCGTTATTTGAGGAAGCACAGCGTGGACTAGTAGCAGGGGTTACATTTTTTGTTGGCGCTTCAATTATGGCATTGTTAGTGGGGTTCAGTTGGCGCTGGAGTACCCATGTTAAAAAGCAGTTACATGCTATTGATGAACAGAATAAACGAAATCAACAGGCAATTTTATTATTGCTTGATGAAATGACAAATTTAGCTGAAGGTGATCTTACGGTTCACACTACAGTGACTGAAGACATTACTGGTGCAATCGCAGACTCAGTGAACTATTCAATTGACGCGTTACGAAACCTTGTAACAACCATTAATAAAACAGCAGTTCAAGTGTCACATGCCGCAGTGCAAACACAGGACATTACTCGTCACCTAACGGATTCAAGTGAAGTTCAATCGCGAGAAATAGCGAATGCAACTTCAGCAATTACTGAAATGGCAAGTTCAATTAAGCATGTATCAAAGAACGCGAATACTTCTGCTGAAGTTGCGCAAAAGTCAGTTGATATTGCCCACAAAGGTGCGCAAACAGTAAGTCGTACGATTGATGGTATGGATACTATTCGTGAGCAAATACAAGAAACATCTAAGCGTATTAAGCGACTGGGTGAGAGTTCGCAGGAAATTGGAAATATGGTGAGTTTGATTGATGAAATTGCAGATCAAACAAATATTCTTGCGCTGAATGCAGCTATTCAAGCATCTAGTGCGGGTGAGGCTGGACGTGGTTTTGCGGTAGTTGCCGATGAGGTGCAGCGACTAGCTGAGCGAGCAGGTAATGCTACCAAGCAAATTGAAGCGCTAGTGAAAACAATTCAAGGTGATATTAATGAGGCTGTAAATTCGATGGAGCAAAGTACCGCAAACGTGGTTAATGGTGCTCGCTTAGCCGAAGATGCTGGTGAAGCATTGGCAGAAATCGAGAATGTTTCGGCTAACTTAAGTGGCTTGATTCAAAATATTTCTACTGCAGCAACGAAGCAGTCACAAGCGTCAACGAACGTAGCAACGACTATGAACGTGATTCAAGATATTACAGTACAGACGTCGAGTAGTGCTACTAAGACTGCAAGTTCAGTAAGTGAATTAACAGTTTTATCAAATGGGCTTAAGAAGTCTGTTGCAGGATTTAAGTTGCCAGAAAGCGAATCGTCGAACGTGAATAGAGGTGAGCGAGCTGGTGACGAGAATGTTAGTGATGAGCTTGAACAGCAGCTGGCATCATAGGTTTATAGATAAAAGAAATTCTTAGAAGGACGGGTATGCGTAGAGTCTTACAAGCACTGGAGCAAAGAGCGATTACTGCTACTAAGGTAGAAGTAGATAGTTTGGTTTCAGAAGCAAGTCAATCTATCGAAGCATATGTAGAAGATAATGCTAATTTAACAGAGTTGAAGCGTGCAACTGAACGCCTGGGTAAAGCATCTAATACATTGCAAATCATGCAAATTCATGGAGGTGTGTTGCTGGCTGATGAAACTATCAAAGTGATTCAGATGCTGGTAGATGGAAGTGCTGCCAGGGTTGAAGAAGCTCAAGATGTTGTCTCAAGGTCTATTATACGTTTAGGTGAATATTTAGGTCATGTAGAGGCGGGTAATAAAGATGTTCCTCTAGTGCTAATGCCACTTTTGAATGACCTGCGTGCATCAAGGGATGAGGCGCTACTTTCTGAGAATGTATTATTTTTCCCGAATGTAGATGGCGTAACTGTTCCTCAGAGTATGTTGCAAAATACTGAGTCAGTAGATGGTAATTGGCTAAGAGTCATTAGAACAAATTTCCAGAAAACATTGCTTGCATGCATGAATGGAAAAGATGTACCAACTGCTGCTGCTCAGTTATGTAAATTATCCATAAGGTTGCAGCGAGCTAGCGAGTTTGAAGCTGGGCAAAAGATGTGGTGGTTGGCGAGCGCATTATCACAATCAGTAGCAATCAATGCGTTAACATTTAACGCTAGTATCGCATTATTATTTAACAAACTGGATAAGCAGATAAAGTTATTAATCGAAACAGGCGAAGAAGGATTCTCTAGAAATTTCGATAAAAATATTATTAAAAATATACTTTATTATATTGCTATTTCAGATAGTAGGGGCCGGATTGTTAATCAGGTTAAAGAGGCTTATCGCCTGAATGAACAGGTTCCTCAGCAACAAGATATGGATGAGATTAGACAGCAATTGAGTGCGCCATCTAGCGAAGTGCTTATTACTGTCTCAAAAGCGCTATTAGAAGATGTGGCTAGCGCAAAAGATTGTATAGAGCTGTTTATTCATAGTGATCTTAGTGAGCAGAAGCATATTGATCGCTTGCATGTAGGCTTGCAAAGAATTAGCGATACTTTATCAATGATAGGTATTGAAGAGTATAGAAGCAAAGCCGAACACCAACTTCATGAGGTTGAGCTGTTGAAGGCAGGTGGGCAGGGCGATGTTGAATTAGTTTTATTAGGTGTGTCTGAAGTTGTGCTGGAGATTGAGACATGCATTAGTAATTTTATTGAGTATCGTATTAATTTTCAGGAGTCAACAGATAGTCAAAAAGAGAATAATGCGAGATTTGAGTCTAGTCACTATGAGAATGAGCATAAGGCAGCATTTAGTGTAACGATTTCCGAAGTGTTATTACGGGTTGAGCAAACCAAAGAAATGTTAACTGATGTAGTTCATATTGCATATGATGAAGATAAAGCTAAGCGCTGTGTGCAAAATATAAAAGAGATCAAAGGAGTGATTAGCGTTATTGATCTCACTAGTCCCTTGGAGCTAATGGATGGCATTGCGAATTATATTGATTCAGAACGCTTTAAAGATGATGTGCACGATCATAATGATGCGCTGGAGGATTTGGCTGATTGTATCGTTGGGCTGCAGTGCTATTTTGAACAATTGGAATCAAGAGTTCCCTATGCTGATCAAATATTAGAGCATTGCGAGCTAGCATTAGAGAGGATTTCGCAAGAAGATTCGGGACTGCAAGATGAAGAAGTAGGTGCGCAAGATGCTGAAAGTAATTCAGTAAATGTGGATCTTGATTTTGATGCGAGCATGATAGCTGATGTGTCTGGCTTAGAATTCAATATGGATTTACCAGCTGATGGAGCCAATCCAGAAGCTGAGGATCAAATAGCTGATGATTTATTGCCAGATCTAAATGATTTCACCGATGAAGCAATAGATGCAGGTAATGAGATTGATGAATTAACTGCGGTTGATGCTGAAATTAAAAGTAATCATGATGAGCAGATTGAGTTAGAGCAAGTAACCTCAACAGTTGGTGTTACGCATACACCTTTGCTGGTGCTTACGGGTGAGGCCGATCCGATTTTAGTGGAAACATTTATCGAAGAAGCTGAACAGGTGGTTATCGATATTAGAAATCATTGGGATACATGGAAGAGGGAACAAAAAGATTGGGATAGCTTCGCCAATATGCGCCGTGGATATCACACACTTAAAGGTAGCGGTCGCTTTGTTGGAGCAGAGTTATTATCAGAGTTGGCTTGGGAATATGAGAACCTATGTAATAAGTGCATGGGTAAAAAAGAGCCTGTCTCAGAAGCTAAGCAAATATTATTGCAGCAGGGTGTTGATTGTATCCCGGAATTAGTGCAACAACTTAAGACGCCAACACAAGCAAATGGAATAGATGTTGATGGCTTGATTGATCTTATTAAGCGCGCGTCATTAGATACGCCAGAAGTACCGCAGGTTGAAAAAGCTAAAGAAAAAATAGAGCTAAAACCGCAAGAGTCTGTGGATGAATTTGAAGATCCATATTCAAATGAAGAATTTCAAGATGAATTGACAGGTATATTTACAGCAGAAGCTACGCAACATATCAAAGTGATGCGAGATGCTGTCGGTGAGGATGATCATCTGCCTAATGATGTTCGTATTGACGAAGAGTTACTGCGAACTGTTCATACTATGCGTGGAAGTGCGCGTACTGCAGGCGTGCAACACATATCTGATTTATGTCGTCCGCTAGAAGAGATTATTGGGATCGCAATTAAAAATAAGATTGTATTCTCAGATGATCAAGCTCATCTGGTACAGTCATGCGTTAAACAAATAGAATCTGACCTTGCTAAAATCGAAAAATCAGAAAAAATAATTGAACAGGACTCAGGTTTGCTGAATAGGCTGCAAACATTTAATCACCAGTTGATCAGTGAATACTCAAGCCATGATGCTGAAACACATAGCGTAGTAGAGTCAGAGCATCCCAAAGCGGCATCTATGATTGATTTCAGCGATGTTAGAGATGAGGAATTATGTGAAATATTCTTTGAGGAAGCTGAAGATGTTTTAGCTGAATGCCAAGAGTCATTGCAAAAATTAAAAGCTACTACTAATGATGCAGATGCAATTTCAGAATTGCAACGCCAGTTTCATACGCTTAAAGGTAGCTCAAGAATGGCAGGGTTTTCTACTATAGGTGAACTTAGTCATGTGACAGAAACTTTATTGGTTGCTTTGTCTGCAGGAAGTGCGGATGGTGATAGTTCAGTGCGCATACTGCAACGTGTCTTAGATACCTTGCATGCAAACGTTGAATCAGCTCAGCGTGCACAAGATATTCATTTAGATGACGCATTGGTTTCCGAGTTACAAGTCGCAAGTGGCATGCAGGCTGAACAAAGTGGGCCTTTAAGCGAAGCCGAAAAAATTGAGGTGGTTGAAGCTGATGGGCCGGCGCAAGAGTTGGTGGCTGAATTGAGTCTGAATGATGTTGCTAACGACAATGACGTTTTGATTGAGCAGTCAGCTGAAGAAAAGCCTGTGCTGAAAAAATTCATCAATGTTGCTAGTGAAACTGATGAGAATATTCAAACACATGAGAAAAATGAAGTTGTTAGAGTGCCGGCCGATGTATTGGATGTGCTGGTAAATGATGCTGGTGAAGTTAATATACAGCGCTCTCGTTTAGAACAGGTATTTAATTTATTTGCGTCAAGTTCGTCAGAGCTGGAGCAAACCATTGGTAGATTGCGTGAACAGCTCCGTAAACTCGAAATGGAGACTGAAGCGCAAATTTTATTCAAACATGCTGATGACCAAGAAAATCTTCCAGATTTTGACCCATTAGAACTGGATCGTTATTCTGATATTCAACAATTATCTCGTTCGCTTGCAGAAAGTGTTGATGATTTATCTAACATTAAAGAAATGTTTATGAATCATATGCAAGATGGTGAGGACGTACTCATCGGTCAAAAAGTAGTAACCACTAATATTCAAGACAACCTGCTTCATACCCGTATGGTTGGGTTTGATACTATTGAGCAAAGATTACAACGCATAGTAAGGCAAACCTCTAGTGAGCTGAATAAACAGGTTGATCTGGTTATGCAGGGTGGTGATATTGAAGTGGATCGCCGCGTGTTGAATGGTGTGATTACTTCTATTGAGCACATCTTAAGAAATAGTGTCAGTCATGGTGTTGAGACGGTAGAAGTTCGCGAGAAAAATCGTAAACCAACACGTGGACAAATCAAAATAGATATAGCTCGAGAAGGCTCTGAAATCAGCATTACCATTAAAGATGATGGAGCAGGTATTGATCCGAAACGAGTAAGAGCTAAAGCCATTGAGAATGGTTTGATTGAAGCTAATACAAAGCTGACGAAAGATGAAGTGCTGCAATTAATTTTCAAGCCAGGGCTAAGTACAGCAAGTTCAGTGTCAAAAATTTCTGGTCGTGGTGTGGGTATGGATATTGTTGATAAAGATATTCGTAGTCTAGGTGGTAGTATTGAAACACGATCTGAATTAACCAAGGGCGCTAAGTTTATTTTACGACTTCCTTTTACGCTTGCGGTAAGTCACGCTTTATTGATACAGGCAGCTAAGGAAGTTTATGCATTAACTCTTTCTGGAGTGGAAGGTGTCATACAACTACCAGTTAATGAGTTGAAAAATATCTTTAATGCTGAAGAACCAAGTTATACCTATGCTGGTCATGATTATTCGTTCCATCATTTAGCGAGTTTATTGCAAGGTGGGGCATTATATTTTGAAGATGATAATGCTTCATGTCCTGTCATTTTGGTTAGATTGGGTGAGCAGCGGATAGCATTACTTGTGGAGGCAACATACGGGAATAAAGAAATCGTGGTGAAGCCATTGGCATCACACTTTAGCCAATCGCAGGGTATTTCTGGTGCAACTGTTTTGGGTGATGGTAGTGTTGCTTTGATATTAGATATTCCTTGGATAGCGCGATTAATTCAATCACGCACAAGTGTAGATGCAGTGGTAGTTGCAGATGCACCAGAGGGTGATATAGATGAGGAAACTACAGTTATGGTAGTGGATGATTCAATTACTATTCGCAAAGTTACTACTCGTTTCTTAGAGAGAAATAACTATAAAGTAGTGACTGCTAAAGATGGTGTGGATGCGTTACAAAAACTGCAAAATATAGTGCCGGATATGTTGTTACTGGATATCGAAATGCCACGTATGGATGGTTACGAATTGACAGCACAGATACGTAAAGAAGAAAGGTTGGCAAATATACCGATTATTATGATTACATCTAGGACTGGTGATAAGCATCGTAACCGAGCTTTAGAATTGGGCGTTAACTGCTATCTAGGTAAACCATATAATGAAGAGCAGCTTTTAGAAAGGATTGAACGATTCTAATGACTGATTCGACTAAGCTGCAAGAAAATTCAAGTGTAAGTGTGCTGTTGTTGCGTTTGCAGCATAAGGAGATACTAATACCTAAAGCAATGGTGGCAGATGTGTTGTCGTGGAAGGATATTTTTTTCTCGCCTGCAGTTAGACAGATAAGCGCTTGGAAGTTGGGTGAATATGCTTGGAATGATTGGAAAATACCACTGCTTTGTTTCGAAAGCTTAATCCAATCTGATTTCCAAAGAGAAGAGATTGTAAAGAGAAAGATTGTGGTTATTAGGTCTTTTCAGAAGGGTTTTGAGGATGATCACTATGCAGTTGAATGTCGTGGCTTCCCTAAACCGCTTATTCTTAGTGAAGAGTCATTAGATAATTTGCATATTGAAGATGATCAAGATTGGATAGCACATTCAATTTCAATTGGTAGCCGAGTGTTAGATGTTCCTGATTTTGCGGCAGTACAAAGCGCCGTCTGGTCTATGGATGAATCAATCAGCCATAGCGCTTAATTGAAATCACCCCAGCGTGATTGACATAGCGTTAACGCAGAAATCACCGCAGTCTCCAAACGTAAAATTCTTGGCCCTATTTTAATTGAAGTAAAACCTTTGTGTTCGGCCTGTAAGATTTCATCCTGATTAAATCCTCCTTCGGGTCCAATTGCGCAGATACATTTTGTAGCTGATATTTCAGTTGAAGCTGATGCCGTTTTATCAGCAGTAGGCGAAGCGATTAATTTAATGGAGTCATTAGGAGAATTACCTATAGCTTTGTTGAAGGCTACAGGTTGATTGATGCTAGGAATGGTTGCTCGACCAGATTGCTCGCAAGCGCTCTCGATGACTGAACGCCAGTGATTCATTTTCTTTTCTAAGCGATTGGTGGCAATGCTGATGTTGACCCTGGCACTTATGAAAGGGGTAATCTCATGAGCACCTAATTCGGTTGCTTTTTGTAAACACCAATCCATTTTTTCAGCACGACATAAAGGCAGGAATAGATTGATGGATATTGGTGATTCATTATTGACGGTTTGTTTGTTTTCAATGGCGACGCTAACAATTTTCTTGGAAATGTCACTTATAGTGCAGTTGTAGTTATTGCCATCACCATTAAAAAGCATTACTTGATTGCCAACACTCATTCGTAGGACATCTTTAATATGCTTCACGGCTTTGGCTTCTAGGTTTACATTATTGGAAACCTGTAACTCATGTTGTGTGTAAATTCTTGGAATGCGCAAATTGTATTACCCAAATAAAAACGCCGATATAGTTTATTATACCGGCGTTAAATATTACTGTGTGATGAGTTTTTAGTAGCGGTAATGATTTGCCTTGTATGGGCCATTCACTGGTACGCCGATATAGTCAGCCTGTTCTTGTGTTAGCGCTGTTAATTTCACGCCAATCTGTTCTAAATGCAAGCGAGCAACTTCTTCATCTAAATGCTTAGGTAGGATATAAACATTATTGTCGTAGTTGTCATTAGCATTCCAAAGTTCAAGTTGGGCGAGCACTTGGTTAGTGAATGAATTAGACATCACAAAGCTAGGATGACCAGTACCACAGCCAAGATTTACCAAACGCCCTTTAGCTAACATGATGATGCGTTTGCCGTCAGGGAAAATAATATGATCTACCTGTGGTTTGATTTCTTCCCATTGATATTTCTCAAGGCTAGCGACATCAATCTCATTGTCAAAATGACCAATGTTGCAAACAATTGCTTGATTTTTCATCGCAACCATATGGTCATGAGTAATGATGTTGTAATTACCAGTAGTGGTAACAAAGATATCTGCTTCTCCGCATACATCATCTAATGTCACAACGCGATATCCTTCCATTGCTGCTTGCAGTGCGCAGATAGGATCAATTTCGGTGATCCATACAGTGGCACCTAGTCCGCGTAGAGATTGTGCAGAGCCTTTGCCAACATCACCGTAGCCGCAAACGACAGCCACTTTACCTGCAACCATAACGTCAGTGGCACGTTTGATACCATCGACTAATGACTCGCGACAGCCGTACAAGTTATCGAATTTGGATTTTGTTACAGAATCGTTAACGTTAATTGCGGGAATTAATAGCTCTTCTGCTGCAACCATGTCGTAAAGTCGCTTAACACCAGTGGTTGTTTCTTCTGACACGCCTTTAACTTCTTTTAGCATTTCAGGGTATTTGTCATGCATGATTTTAGTCAGGTCGCCACCATCATCTAAAAGCAAATTAGGAGCCCAACTGTTTGGGCCAGTAATGGTTTGCTCAATGCACCATTCATATTCCTCTTCTGTTTCACCTTTCCAAGCAAATACTGGCACGCCGCTAGCGGCTATTGCTGATGCTGCATGGTCTTGAGTAGAAAAGATATTGCAAGATGACCAGCGAACTTCTGCACCTAAGTCAGTGAGAGTTTCAATTAATACTGCTGTTTGAATGGTCATGTGTAAGCAGCCAACAATGCGTGCACCTTTTAAAGGATTTTGTCCTGCGTATTTTTTACGTAAAGACATTAGTCCAGGCATTTCTGTTTCAGCAATGGCAATTTCTTTGCGACCCCAGTCAGCCAAAGAAATATCAGCAACCTTGTAATCTTGTTCGGTACTCATGTTGTGCTCCTAGCAAATATAAAAATGTTTATGTAACGCTTACGACTGACGTAATGCGTCGACTTTATCTGTTCTTTCCCAGCTAAATTCTGCTTCTTCGCGACCAAAGTGTCCGTAGCTCGCCGAACTTTTATAGATAGGTCGTCTAAGATCTAGCATGGTTAAAATTCCATAAGGGCGTAAATCAAAGTGTTGTCTTACTAATCTTTCAATATCGCGGTCGCTGATTTTTCCAGTGCCAAAAGTATCTATTGAAATAGATGTAGGTTCTGCAACACCTATTGCATAGGAAATTTGAATCTCGCAACGTTCTGCAAGACCTGCAGCAACAATATTTTTTGCTACATAGCGCCCTGCATAGGCAGCAGAGCGATCAACTTTAGACGGGTCTTTCCCGGAAAATGCACCACCACCATGACGTGCCATGCCGCCATAGGTATCAACAATAATTTTACGTCCTGTTAATCCACAGTCACCCACTGGGCCGCCAATGACAAAGTTCCCTGTTGGGTTGATGTGGTATTTGGTGTCTGTATTCAGCCATTTTTCTGGAAGCACAGGTCTGATGATGTGTTCCATCACTGCTTCTTGTAAGTCTTTCTGTGAGATATCTGGATCGTGTTGGGTTGAGAGCACCACTGCTTCTACAGCACTTGGGACACCATTTTCATAGCGAAAGGTCACTTGGCTTTTTGCATCAGGTCGTAACCAGGCTAGTTGTTTGCTTTTGCGAACTTCAGATTGTTTTTTAACAAGTCGATGTGAATACGTAATGGGAGCAGGCATTAATACATCTGTTTCATTGCTGGCATAGCCAAACATTAAGCCCTGGTCGCCCGCACCTTGATCTTCTGGTTTGGACCGGTCTACACCCTGTGCGATATCAGGGGATTGAGCGCCTAGTGCATTAATGACGGCACAGGTATCACCATCAAAGCCTTTATCGGAATGGTCATAACCGATCTCGTTAACCGTGTCTCGCACTAACTGTTCGTATTCGATTGTGGCGGTGGTGGTGATTTCACCAGCTAATACCACCATACCGGTTTTGACTAATGTTTCGCAGGCAACTCGCGCATCGGGATCTTGTGCTAATGCTGCGTCTAAAACAGCGTCAGAGATTTGGTCTGACATTTTATCTGGATGTCCCTCAGAAACAGATTCTGAAGTAAATACATAACTGTTACTCATTTAATATGCCCTTTGAATATAATTTAAAGCTAGAAACACCGTGGTGCGTATTGAATCCCTATATCCGCGAATTTGTTATGTTCCATACGGATATTGCATTTCGAATAAATTATCGTGATGCTAGTCATTGCATTAGTAAAGCGCGAGATTGTACATTGTGTGGTGTGATTAAGCGATAACGTATGATCTTAAACTGGATGAATAAAATATGGTAAAGACCCTATCAACGATGATTCCATTAGGGACAATTGCTCCTGACTTCACATTGTTGGAGCCCAAAAGTGGCGAATATAAAGGACTGTCAGAATATAGAGGCAATTCAGCGACAGTAGTTATGTTTATCTGCAACCACTGCCCATTTGTAAAGCACATCACGTCCGAATTGGTTTTATTGGCAAAAGATTATCAGACCCAAGGTATTTCCTTTATTGCGATCAATTCTAATGATGTAGACGTTTATCCAGATGACTCACCTGAGAATATGGTGCTAGAGGCCACAAAGCATGGATACTCATTCCCCTATTTATTTGACGAAACCCAGAATGTTGCGCGGGCTTATCACGCTGTTTGTACCCCAGATTTTTTTGTATTTGATAATAATCTCGCCTGTGTCTACCGGGGCCAATTAGACGATTCGCGACCAGGGAATGACATTGCTCTGTCTGGTAGTGATATACGTGCTGCGTTAAATGCGGTGATAACGGGCAATTTGGTGCCTGAGCTACAAAAACCTAGTGTCGGTTGTAATATAAAATGGAAAAATTGCTAAATTTCATCGCTATGGACAAATTGACATAAGAATTCATCATAGTGAGCTTGCGAGTGACTGATAACTCGTGGAAAATGTCCGCGCTTTATGTCTGTAGATATATGATCCATTCTATCCACTAGCAAGACCAGATAGACATCAGCATCGGCGCATCGTACAACCTCACATTAACGGTAATCAGAAAATCTCGTGGATAATCATAAAGAATTAGCAAATGCCATTCGTGCCCTTAGCATGGATGCGGTACAACAAGCCAACTCAGGCCACCCTGGAGCACCTATGGGGATGGCAGATATCGCGGAAGTATTATGGCGTAAGTACTTGAATCACAATCCTAAAGATCCAAATTGGATGAACCGAGATCGGTTTGTGCTTTCTAATGGACATGGGTCTATGTTGATCTATTCATTATTACATCTGACGGGCTATGACCTGTCGATGCAAGACATTAAGGATTTTCGACAGTTGCATTCTAAAACACCTGGGCACCCTGAAGTAGGTGAAGCACCGGGCATAGAAACCACTACTGGTCCATTAGGGCAGGGTCTAGCGAATGCGGTGGGTATGGCGTTAGCAGAAAGGATGTTAGCGGCACAATTTAATAAGAAAGATAGCGACATAATTGATCATTATACCTATGTTTTCGCTGGAGATGGCTGCTTGATGGAGGGTATTTCCCATGAAGCATGTTCATTGGCTGGGACATTAAAGCTAGGTAAATTGATTGTGTTCTACGATGACAATGGCATCTCTATTGATGGCGAAGTCCAAGATTGGTTTACAGAAGATATTCCAAAACGATTTGAATCCTATGGCTGGCAGGTCATTCGTGATGTTGATGGTCATGATGCTTCAGCGATCGATCAAGCGATTCAACAGGCACAGTCAAATAGTGATCAGCCAACGTTAATTGATTGCAAAACCATTATTGGTTTTGGTTCACCAAATAGAGAGGGTACCTCAGGAATACACGGTGCGCCGCTGGGTGATGAAGAAATCCAATTAGTGCGCGAGCGTATTGGTTGGAAGCACGGTCCATTTGAAATTCCTACCGATGTATATGACGCATGGAGTTGTGTTGAAGCAGGCAAGCAAAAGCAACAGGCATGGCAAGAAAAATATGCTGCCTACCAAAGTGCAAATCCACAGCTGGTTAAGGAATTAGAGCGTCGGTACAACTCGGAGCTTCCAGATAACTGGACCGTTGATTCTGAGAATGCGCTTCAGGCTATCAATGACAAAGCTGAAAGTGTCGCGACTCGAAAAGCATCAGAGTTAGCATTAGAAGCTGTTGGTCCCTTACTGCCTGAACTAATTGGTGGATCTGCAGACTTAACTGGATCAAACAATACCTGGTGGTCAGGGTCTAAAGCTGTAGTCGCAGACGATGTCAGTGGTAACTACATATATTATGGCGTGCGCGAATTTGGTATGTCTGCAATGATGAATGGTATGGCTCTCCATGGAGGATTTATTCCATACAGCGGCACCTTCTTAACCTTCTCAGACTACGCTCGAAATGCAGTGAGAATGGCGGCGCTAATGAATACTCCAAGTATTTTCGTTTATACGCATGATTCGATAGGTTTAGGAGAGGATGGGCCAACTCATCAATCTATAGAACATGTGTCTAGTCTGCGTAGCATTCCGAATTTAATGGTTTGGCGCCCATGCGACACAGTAGAGTCGATGGTGGCGTGGAAGACCAGTATCGAACTCAAACATCCGTCAGCACTCGCATTCTCTCGTCAGGGTGTGCCATTCATGGCGCGTAGCAAAGAGCAGTTAGCCAAGGTGCAAAAAGGCGCATATATATTGTTTGAGAATAATGCTGAGCCTGAACTCATTATTATAGCAACGGGTACAGAAGTGGGTATCTCAATGGATGCGGCGAAAAAACTGGACGCTGATGGTGTCAAAGTGCGTTTAGTGTCTATGCCAAGTGCTGATGTGTTCGAGTTGCAAGACGATGCATATAAGCAATCAATTTTACCAAACAACATCCGCGCAAGAATTGCAGTAGAAGCTGGCGTGTCTGATTTCTGGCGTAAGTATGTCGGCTTAGATGGGGATGTCATAGGAATTGATCAATTTGGCGCGTCAGCTCCGGGTAAAGTCCTAATGGAGCATTTCGGTTTTACTACTGAAAACATAGTTAAGCATGCACGCGCATTACTATAGTTATTGTTAATACTAGAGGAAGTAAAAAAAAGAATGGCAATCAAAGTTGCAATCAATGGATATGGAAGAATCGGCCGCAATATCATGCGTGCGTTGTATGAATCTGATCGTACAAACGAGATTCAAATAGTTGCAATTAACGACTTGGGTGATGCTCAAACTAACGCACATTTAACCCAATACGATTCAGCTCATGGAAAATTTAGCGGCACAGTTTCAGTGGATGGTCATCACATAGTTGTAAATGACGATAAAATTCGTGCTTGCTCTGAGCGTGATCCAGCTAATCTACCATGGAAAGAGTTAGGAGTTGATGTTGTTCTTGAGTCAACTGGATTCTTTGCTAGCAAAGAAAAAGCATCCGCACATTTAAAAGCTGGCGCTAAAAAAGTTATTATTTCTGCGCCTGGCGGAAAAGATGTAGATGCAACCATTGTTTATGGTATTAATCACGGCATCCTAAAAGCATCTGATACAGTTATCTCAAATGCATCATGTACAACTAACTGCTTAGTTCCTCTAGTGAAGCCGTTGCATGAAAAAATAGGTCTGGAAAAAGGTGTGATGACGACAATTCACGCGTATACCAATGACCAAGTATTAACAGATGCATACCATTCCGATTTGCGTCGTGCTCGTTCTGCGACCCAATCAATAATTCCAACTAAAACAGGAGCTGCTGCTGCTGTTGGTTTAGTGCTTCCTGAATTGAATGGAAAACTAGATGGTTCCTCAATGCGCGTGCCAACCATAAACGTATCTGTCGTCGACTTAACATTCATAGCAGCAAGAGATACTACTATTGAAGAAATTAATAGCATTATGAAAGACGCTGCTGCTGGTGACCTCAAAGGTGTGCTTGAATGTAACGAAGCGCCCCTAGTGTCATGCGACTTTAATCATAATCCTGCATCTTCAATATTCGATGCTGGTCTAACTAAAGTAATGGATGGTAACTTGGTTAAAGTGCTTTCTTGGTACGACAATGAGTGGGGTTTTTCAAACCGCATGCTAGATACAACTGTTGCATTGTTTAATGCTAAATAAATCTTTAGTTACTTGAAAATTCTAATCTGCAAAAGCGTTAACATAATAAAGCAATATGTCTAATGTATTAAGAATGTCAGAGATGGAGTTAGTAAATCGCCGGCTCCTGATTCGCCAAGACCTCAATGTGCCTATTAAAGATGGCATCATCAGAAACGATGCACGCATTCGCGCTTCATTGCCTACACTTAAATTAGCGCTATCTAAAGGTGCTGCCATCATGGTCATGTCTCATCTGGGTAGACCTACTGAAGGCGCGCCAGAAGAAAAATATAGTTTGCAACCGGTTGCCGATGCATTAGCAGCAGAATTAGGGCAAGAGGTTCCGTTGGTTAAAGACTGGATTGATGGTTGTGAAGTTGTACCTGGAAAATTAGTACTATGTGAAAATGTACGCTTTTTGACGGGGGAGAAAAAATGTGATGACGTGCTAGCTAAAAAGATGGCCGCGCTATGCGATATATATGTCATGGATGCATTTGGTACAGCACATCGGGCTCAAGCGTCTACATATGGTGCTGCTAAGTTCGCTACACAAGCGTGTGCAGGCCCACTATTGGCATCAGAGTTAGATGCATTGTCTACAGGTTTAGAAAATCCACGTCGTCCAATGGTAGCGATCGTTGGAGGCTCAAAAGTGTCTACAAAACTGATTTTATTGGAACAATTGATAGATAAAGTAGACCAGTTAGTTGTCGGTGGAGGCATAGCCAACACGTTTATTGCAGCCGCTGGATTTCCTGTGGGTAAGTCTTTGTATGAGGCTGAATTGGTCGAAGTGGCAAAACAGTTGATTGAAAAAGCAAAACGACGCGGTGCGGATATCCCAATCCCAACTGATGTTGTATGTGCTAAAGAGTTTTCTGATAAGGCAGTGGCGGTGACAAAGGCAGTACAGGATGTACAAGCTGACGATATGATTCTAGATATCGGCCCTGAAAGTGCCGCGCATTTAAACGCAGTGATGCAGGAAGCAGGAACGATTGTCTGGAATGGACCTCTAGGAGTATTTGAAATTCCTCAATTCGCTGGAGCCACACAAACATTATCCAATGCCATTGCATCAAGTGATGCATTCTCAATTGCCGGCGGTGGTGACACAGTGGCTGCAATTGATACATTTAACGTGGCAAACAATATTTCATACATCTCTACCGGCGGCGGCGCATTTCTCGAATTTCTAGAAGGAAAAGTTTTACCTGCAGTAGATATTCTTCAGCAACGTGCACAAGGAAAGTAAATAACATTATGATGCATCGACGCACAAAAATTATTATCACATTAGGTCCTGCGACTGACAATGAACAAGTTATGTCAAAGCTTATCGATGCAGGCATTGATCTAGTGAGATTGAATTTCTCACATGGCACGATGGATGAACATAAGCGTCGTGTAGAAATGGTGAGACGAATTAGCCAAGCAAAAAGTTATAACGTCGGCATACTGGGTGATTTGCAAGGCGCTAAGTTACGCATCGGTAGATTTGTTGATAATAAAATTATATTGAAAGTTGGCGATAAGTTTAATCTAGATGCTGAATTAGATTTAGAATCAGGTACACAACAGGTAATAGGTTTCACCTATAAAGGCCTCATTAACGATGTTGTAGCGGGCGATACATTGTTGCTCGACGATGGCCGTATTGCACTGGAGATTGATGCAATCGATGGGCAGGTGATTAAAACTACAGTTCTTGCCGGTGGAGAATTATCAAGTAACAAAGGCATGAATCGCAAGGGCGGAGGATTGTCTGCAGAATGTATTACAGAAAAAGATATTAAAGACATCGCTTATGTGAATGAGCTCGATTTGGATTACATTGCAGCGTCTTTTATTAAAAGCGTTGATGATATTCATCAAGTCAGAAAACTACTTAAGCAACATGATAGCGATATTTCAATTGTTGCAAAAATTGAAACTATTGAAGCGCTAGATAATATTGATGACATTTTAGAGTGTACCGAAGCTATTATGATTGCTCGTGGTGATTTAGGTGTTGAAATTGGTGACGCTGAAGTGCCTGCTGTGCAAAAGATGTTAATTAACAAAGCACAAAAAACTAATTGCATTGCCATCACTGCAACGCAGATGATGGAGTCTATGGTTCACAGTCCAATCCCGACCCGTGCTGAAGTATCTGATGTTGCAAATGCGGTGTTAGATGGAACCGATGCTGTGATGCTTTCAGGCGAAACAGCAGTGGGTGAATTTCCAATTGAAGTCGTTAAAGCCATGAGTCGCATATGTCGCGCATCTGAAAAACAAGAAGCGCAACGCCATACGCGTCGTAGCGAGGTGTCCTGTGATCGCATTGACGAGGGAATTGCGATGGCCGCGGTATATTTGGCAAATCATCTGAATGTGACTGCCATCGCGGCATTGACAGAATCTGGATCAACCCCGTTATGGATGTCTAGAATTACATCATCTATTCCTATTTATGCACTAACACGTCATGTCAAAACATTACGTCGTGTCACACTATATAAAGGTGTGTTCCCTGCGCCGATGAATTTCTTGGGTAAAACCCATGCACAAGTGAACCATGCGGCAGTGACAGTACTCAAAAATTGTCATGAAGTAGAAGATGATGATCTAGTGATACTCACTAAAGGTGATTTGATGGGCGTTGATGGTGGCACTAACGCTATGAAAGTGCTTAGTGTAGGACATATGGTTGAAGAAGAAGACGACCCTGAGCATGCTAAGTAAAATTAGCTTAGGAATAGTAATCTAGTACTGAAATGCGTTTTTAGTCACGACATCATAGTGGTTGGCTAGTGTAGAATATCTGCAAATTTTTTAAGGAGTGCATAACGTGAGTGATGAAGAGTTAAAGCAAATAGCAAAAGCAATGGTTGCGCCTGGCAAAGGCATTTTAGCAATGGATGAGAGTCACCCTACCTGTGGTAAACGTTTTAAAGCATTAGGTATTCCTGAAACGGAAGAAATGCGCCAAGCATATCGAGATATGCTCGTGACTACCGAAGGATTATCAGACTATATAAGTGGTGCTATTTTATTTGATGAAACCATTCGCCAAAATTTATTGGACGGAACACCTTTTCCTAAATACTTAAGTGATAACGGAATTATTCCAGGTATTAAGGTGGATGCGGGTGCGCACCCTTTAGCAGGCCACACTGATGAGAAAGTCACTGAAGGTTTAGATGGGCTTCGCGCACGTCTGGATGAGTACTACAAGTTAGGCGCACGTTTTTCAAAATGGCGCGCAGTGATTACTATTGGTGAGCATATTCCTAGCTGGGCATGCATTGAAGCTAACGCACATGGATTAGCGCGTTATGCAAAGTTAAGTCAAGAAGCGGGCATTGTGCCCATCGTAGAGCCTGAAGTATTGATAGATGGCAGTCACTCAATAGAGCGCAGCTACGAAGTGACAGAATTAGCACAGCGCGTTACTTTCCAACATTTACGCAACCAAGGCGTATTGATGGAAGGCATGATTCTAAAACCAAGCATGGTCATCTCTGGTGCAGGTGCCAGCAACCGTGCTGATGTTGAAACAGTTGCAAGAGAAACAGTTCGCTGCTTAATGAATACAGTACCGGCTAGTGTGCCGGGCATTGCGTTCTTATCTGGTGGTCAATCAGATGAAGAAGCAAGTGCGCATTTAAGCGCAATGCACAATTTAGCTGTCGATCTGCCGTGGGGCCTAACTTTCTCTTATGGTCGTGCGTTACAACACGCGTCAATGACGGCATGGGCTGGAGATTCAGCTAATGTTAGTGCAGCACAAAAAGTTCTTCTAGGACGTGCGCGTAGTAACGGTAAAGCCGCGCTAGGCCAATACGCATCTGGTGCTGAAGAGGCTGCGTAGTTAGTAGCTATATATGTTGTAAAAAAAGCCCGCATCTGCGGGCTTTTTTGTTTAGAGGCTAACGTCTTAATAATCTCGCACAGTAGCAGTCTGCTATTGCGCCAAGCAAGAAGATCCATGCATTCATAACTAGTAAGCATGATAAATTATATTGGCTAATTGCGAGCCAGTAGACTCTCACTGTCTCTCTGTAGAAGTGTGTATTGCTTAGCTTATGCCTTTAAGTTGTTTTATTGCCAATTTTTTGAATCTCTTTTTTAAGCAACTTGTACATTTTGATGCCAGCTTCCCTGTCTGAATTTTAGTAATGCATTGCGCGCGCGACTGGCAGTCAATTGATGTTTAGTGCGAAATCCTGATTCTAAGAAATCATGAAATCCTTCAAGGTTTTTTTTGGAGGATTGATTAGAACGATAAAAACCCATTGACCAAGATTCGAAATCAGGCTCATCTTGATCGCCTTTATATAGCACCACGGTTTCCGAGTGTCGTTCATCTTCAGCAATTTTCTCGTAAAGTGCTTGGACCTTATCTTTAGGGCCTTCTAAGGCTTGGATGAATGAACCCTCATGAAAAAGCAGCATGCCGGTGATACCGAGAGATGTATTATTGATGCGAGCTGAGGTGAGTAAATTTTGCAATTCTTCTTCGCTAAACTCACGGTTCGCAGCACTGATGTAAATAAGCTGATGTACTTGTTGTTGCATAATTTACCTTTAGTCTCATTAATACACCCAAGGTATCGGCCAAAGTAAAGAGAACTTTAATCTTTTTCTGATAAAAACTATACCGAGTAGATAGTTTGTAGAGCTGAGTCTTTCTGTGTGGGGGTAATAAAATATAAAAATTATGTGAGCTATTCAGTTGCAGCCATAATCCTTCAAAGATAATTTCTTGTCTATGAATACAACGCCTTCTGATTCGAGTAATGACTTTTGTCTGTTATAAGCTTCGCTGTCAGGTGGAAAAGATATTTTTCCTTGTGCGTTTACAACGCGGTGCCATGGTAACCTGGAGTTCTTAGGTAAATTTCTTAGAGTGGAACCTACGTAACGTGCATGGCTTGGGTAGCCAGCACTTCTCGCTATTTGACCATAAGTGCACACCTTTCCTTTCGGAATGGCTGCCACAATTTGCCAAATAATTTCGTTGAGATTGAGCTCTGCCATGCTTACGTTTTTTGTGGAAAATATTAAAGAGTGCTGAGCTTTTTTGATCGCTAGTGAGCTGGCGGCAAATACATAATTAATTATTGCTTAACAATAGTTAGTAATTCTTCAATAGCATGATAGTGTTCATCGAGTAATTCTTGGTTAGCATCAACCATATTAGGAACAGCAACAATTGGAATGTCGAGCCGCATGCGTAGGTCTTCGAGGTTATCCATGGCGGATTCTTCATGCTCACGGGTTTGGTTTAATATAATTGCAATAATGTTTAACTTTCTATTTTTGATAGCTTCAATGGTGAGCAGAGTTTGGTTAATGCAACCCAGTCGATCTTTGGCTATTACTATCACGTCTGCTTTTAATTTTTGAGCTAGGTCTGCATTTAAGCCATCACTGCATAATGGTGAGTAGAATCCACCAGCACCTTCCACTAGTAGAAATTGTGGTTTGTTGTTCGGCTTACATGTCTCAATTACGTCTTTCACGTTGACAGTGGTGTTGCTTAAGCGAATTGCACGTTCAGGTGAAATCGGGGGTTCGTAACGATAGGGGCAAATTTCATCTAAGGGTATTATCCCGTTAGCAGCGTGAAAGTATTTCAATGCATCTTCTGGTATTAATTCGCCGTTGCTAATGTCACATCCAGATTCAATTGGTTTTCTTGGTACACAGGAATGTCCCGATTTAATTAAGGCTTTAACTAGTATGCGGCCAATGTATGTTTTTCCGATGCCGGTATCAATGCCGGTAATAAAAAGTGTTTTCATGGTTTGAAAGTGTAAACTGACTGCTCGTAAGATACCAACTACAAGATTTCAATTTAAATAGCGTAATGAAAATTTGGGTAGATGCAGATGCGTGTCCGGTGCCAGCTAAAGATATTTTATTTCGTGCCGCAGAGCGCACAGGTGTAGAAGTGATATTGGTGGCAAATCAAGCAATCCGTAAACCATTATTGCAAAACATCAAAATGCTTCAGGTCCCAAGTGGCTTTGATGTGGCGGATAATGAAATAGTCAAAAGAGTTGAAGTAGGAGATCTCGTGATTACTAGCGATATTCCATTGGCGGCAGAAGTTATCGATAAGCAGGCGCATGCCTTGAATCCACGCGGTGAAATGTATTCAGTAAATACCATTAAACCTCTGCTTAATATGCGTGACTTTATGGATGTGATGCGAGGTAGTGGTGTTCAATCGGGTGGGCAGTCCCCATACGGTAAAAGTGAGCGTCAGTCCTTTGCGAATCAGCTTGATAAATTCCTCAGTAGGTACTTCTCTAAGCCTTAACCCCACGCATAATCCCTAAAATTATAAGCTCAATTCGCTAGAAATGGCGCTTTACTGTAAGGTATGGGCGGAAATTCACTAGCAAATGTGGAGGTTTATGCTATGAACAAATATGCAGCAGAATTGATAGGTACTTTTTGGTTGGTTTTGGGTGGTTGCGGTAGCGCGGTGCTAGCAGCAGGTTTTCCAGATGTTGGTATCGGTTTGCTAGGGGTGTCTTTAGCATTTGGATTGACAGTGCTGACCATGGCATATGCAATTGGCCATATTTCAGGTTGTCATTTGAATCCCGCAGTATCCATTGGCCTGTGGGCTGGCGGGCGTTTTGAGGCGAATCAATTATTGCCTTATATTGTTGCTCAAGTGATTGGTGGAATAGCAGCAGGTGGTGTGCTTTATGTTATCGCCAGTGGCAGTGCTGGATTTGATGTAAGCGCAGGATTTGCTGCCAATGGTTTTGCTGATCATTCACCAGGTGGTTATTCAATGATGGCAGCATTAGTCGCCGAAATAGTTATGACGGCGATGTTTTTGCTAGTCATTATGGGTGCTACAGATAAACGTGCTCCTGCAGGGATGGCACCGATAGCAATTGGTCTCTGTTTAACCTTGATTCACTTGATCACAATACCCGTGACAAATACGTCAGTAAATCCGGCACGTAGTACTGGTGTCGGTGTGTATGTTGGTGATTGGGCAGTCGATCAATTATGGCTGTTCTGGTTAGCGCCGATAGTAGGTGCAATTATCGGAGCAAAGATTTATCAGTGCATTGCTTGTGAAGATAAATAGGATTTTTAAATTGTAAATGGTGGAGAAGTTATGTCTTTAATGATTGGAGATAAAATGGTTGTTAGCATGCATTACACGCTAACAAATAGTGAAGGTACAGTATTGGATAGCTCTGAAGGTGTAGATCCTTTGTCTTATTTGCATGGTGCTGGGAATATTATTCCAGGATTGGAAAAAGCATTGGTCGGCAAAGTTGTTGATGATGCGTTGCAAGTAGAAGTGGCTCCTGCGGAAGGTTACGGTGAAGTTGTTCCTGAATTAAAACAGGTAGTCGATAAAGCTGCTTTTCAGGGTGTTGATACGCTAGAAGAAGGTATGTCATTTGAGGCGCAGGGCCCGAATGGCGAAGTACAACGCGTAGTAATCTCAAAAGTAGAAGGTGACCAAGTCACCGTTGATGGTAACCATCCACTTGCTGGCGTTACTCTAAACTTCGATGTAAAAATTGTTAGTGTGCGCGATGCAACAGAAGAAGAACTTTCACACGGACACGTTCACTAAATCTAATTAGTAAGCTGTAAAAAAGCGTACTCTAAGGAGTACGCTTTCTATTTTTTGGCTTACGCTTTTTAGGTTTAATATCGTCGATTTTTCGTTTTTTGCCACCAGGTTTAGCACGCAACGTTTTTCTTTCTGAGTTGTCTTCGCCATAGGCTGAAATATTCAGTTTTTGGCCAGCAACTCGCGTTTTTTTCAAATCCTTAAATATTTCTTTAGGCATACCTTCGGGTAAGTCTACTAAGCTGTGATCATCAAAGATTTTAATGTGACCAATATATTTTCCGTCTAATCCGGCTTCGCTAGCGATAGCGCCAACAATGTTGCCAGGCTTAACTTCATGGTCGTGACCGACTTCTATGCGGTAACGTTGTTGCCCCTCTTCAGGCTTATCCATATTGGCAGTTGATCTTTCACGTGGTTTGCGTGCTTTGTCTTTGTCGTAAGCTGGTTTTTCAGATGAGCGCTCACGTTGTTTGCGAGGCCGATCACTGCGCTGATCATCTCGGCTTTGATTGCGCTCTTTGCGATCATTTTTTCTTTGTGGCTTATGCTGTAGTAATAATGGAGTGTCGCCTTGCAATAATTTAGCAAGTGCAGCACCAATCTCTACAGCAGGGACATTGTGCTCTTGTTGATACTGTTCTACTAGCTGGGAGAAGAAAGTTAAATCTTCATTAGCCAGGGTGTCGGTAATTTTTTGTTTAAAATTAGCCACACGCTTGTCATTAATAATCTCAGTAGAAGGCAATTCCATGAGTTCTATTTTCTTGCGAGTAGCTTTTTCAATTGCGCCCAATAAACGTTTTTCACGTGGAGCGACAAACAAAATTGCATCCCCAGTGCGACCTGCTCGACCAGTTCTACCGATGCGATGAATATATGCTTCGGTGTCATATGGGATGTCGTAGTTAACTACATGGCTAATACGATTCACGTCTAAGCCACGTGCTGCAACATCGGTGGCAACAAGGATGTCTATCTTGCCATTCTTTAACTGTTGAACTGTTCGTTCACGTTGATTTTGTGCGATATCGCCATTCAGTGCAGAGGTTGAATAACCTCGTGCTTCAAGTTTTTCGGCTAACTCTACGGTGGCTGTCTTGGTGCGCACGAAAATAAGCATGCCATCAAAATCCTCTGCTTCAAGAATTCTGGTGAGCGCATCAAGCTTGTGTAAACCACTAACTAGCCAATAGCGTTGGCGAATATTTTCAGCGGTAGCTGTTTTGTCTTTAATCGTAACCTGTTCAGGTTCATTCAAATATTTTGTCGCAATGCGCCGAATCTGTTGTGGCATGGTGGCAGAAAACAAGGCTATCTGTCTGTCAGGTGGAGTTTGTTCTAGTATCCATTCAACATCATCAATAAAACCCATGCGTAACATTTCATCGGCTTCATCTAAGACTAGTGCGCTAAGGTTGGTGAGTTTTAATGTGCCGCGGCGCATGTGATCCATGACTCGTCCAGGTGTGCCAACAACAATGTGTACGCCGCGTTCAAGGCCACGAATCTGTCCGCGATAATCCTGTCCACCATAAATAGGTAATACGTGAAAGCCTTTTAATCCAGAGGCATATTTTTGAAATGCTTCAGCCACTTGGATAGCTAACTCTCTTGTTGGTGCGAGTACTAATACTTGAGGGTCTTTTTGTTTTAAATCAATATTGGAAAGTAGTGGAAGTGCAAAAGCGGCAGTTTTGCCTGTACCAGTTTGTGCTTGGCCGAGTACATCTCTGCCTTCTAATAATAAAGGAATTGTCTGTGCTTGAATTGGTGATGGCGTTTCATAACCAATCTCATTCAATACTCTAACGATTGAATCTTTTAAATTAAGCTGGTTGAACTGAGTGACCGTTTCGGTAGTCATGTGGTGTACCTATATAAAGTGGACTGCGCGAAACGCTTTGGCTTATCGAGGAGTGAGCCCGAGAAATAAGCAGGGGGTCCAAAAAATTTAAACTCTGACTAATATATTAAAAGCTGTGCCAGAAAGGACGCGTAGTGTACCGGTTTGCACTCAGTGTTGCATGGATCATTTGGGGTGTGTTCTACAAAAGTAGACTATTTTCAATGGGATGAAATGTGTTGGCCGCATTTATCAGAGAGTTAGCGGTGAGTGAAGGAACGCCATACACTTCAGTGCTAATAGCGTAGTTAGACGCAACTCTTTCAAGCAATAGATCGAAGTCGCCATCACCTGACAGTAAAATGACTGAATCAACGTCTTTAGCACAATCCATTACGTCGATGGCTATGCCAACGTCCCAGTCACCCTTTGCTGACCCATCGCTACGTTGAATGTAGGGTTTAAGTTTTATTGTGAAGCCAATCTGAGTAAGTGTGTTCTGGAACTTCTTTTGCTTGTCATCATTGCGATCAATGGCATAGGCGTAGGCCGTTACAATGTCACCTTGCTGTGAAATGGTTTTCCACAGCGCGCGATAGTTGAACTGGCGTTTATAAGCTTCGCGCGTGGTGTAATAAATGTTTTGAACGTCAGCAAAGACGGCTATTTTTTTCACAGAGGTTATTTAGATAATAATTTATCTGCAGCTTCCTGATACTTAGCTTGGGTGTTTTTGATGATTTCATCAGGCAATGCCGGGCCAGGGGCTTTTTTATTCCAATCTAAAGTTTCTAAATAGTCGCGAATATATTGCTTATCAAAACTACTTGGGTTTTGACCTGCTACGTATTCATCAGCGGGCCAAAAGCGTGATGAATCGGGTGTTAGCACTTCATCAATTAACGTCAGTGTGCCATTTTCGTCTAGTCCGAACTCGAATTTTGTATCAGCAATCACAATCCCCCTTGTTAATGCATATTGTGCTGCATTTTCGTAAAGCGAAATACTCACATCATGTACCTGCTTGGCAATGTCATTGCCGACCAGAGCTATGGTTTGTTCGTAAGAGATATTCTCGTCATGTTCACCAGCCGCCGCTTTAGTTGAAGGCGTGAACAGTGTCTTAGGTAGTTTGCCTGCTAGGGGAATATTAGCTGGTAACGAGATACCACATACAGACTGTGTTGATTGATACTCTTTCCAGCCTGAGCCAATTAAATAGCCTCGAACAATGGCTTCAATGGGTAGCGCATTTAAACGTTTCACAACTACCGAGCGACCTTCGGCCTGTTTCATCTCGTCATTGCTTAGATTTAAGTCGGCTAATGTCATTGAGCTGACTTGGTTGGGGATTAAGTCGCTGAAGCGCTCAAACCAAAAATTAGAAACCTGAGTCAGTAATGCGCCTTTATTGGGGATTGGGCCTGGCATAATGACATCAAATGCAGAAATTCTATCCGTGGCAATGACTAACATATGGTTAGCATCGACTTCGTAGATATCGCGTACTTTGCCTTTGTGTAACAGTGGCAAAGTAGTGAAATTAGTTTCAAAGACCGGGTTAGGCATGGTTTATCCTGAAAAAAGACGCGAATTGTAGAGTGAAAGACAGCAAATGCCTACTTTTGATTTGCATTCTACGGGTAATTTTACTGGCGTTCATTGATCAAAAAGAGGAAAATGCGCGTTTTTTCTCGGCGAGACGGCATAATAAATGGCTAAAGTTGGAATCATCATGGGCAGCGATAGTGACTGGAAAGTCATGGAAAATGCTGCCAATGTTTTAAAAGAGTTTGGAGTTGACCACGAATGTAAGGTGGTATCAGCCCATAGAACGCCACAATATCTTTATGATTATGCGGCTAGCGCAAAAGAGCGCGGGCTAGAATGCATTATCGCTGGGGCAGGTGGCGCAGCTCATTTGCCAGGCATGGCTGCTGCAATCAGCACTGTTCCTGTCTTGGGAGTGCCAGTTCAAAGTAAATATATGCAAGGCCAGGACTCTTTATTTTCGATCGTGCAAATGCCTAAAGGCGTGCCCGTTGCTACCTTTGCGATTGGTGAAGCAGGTGCAGCTAATGCTGCTCTATTTGCAATTGCAATGTTGGCTAATAATGATCAAGCGTTAGCAGAAAAACTAACAGCATTCCGCGACAATCAGCGCGAACAAGTACTTGCTAAAGTACTTCCTCCAAAGTAATTTTTATTCATGATTGAACCAGATTCAATTCTCGGCATGCTGGGTGGTGGGCAGCTGGGTAGAATGTTTGCCTTAGCGGCAGCACAGATGGGGTATAAAGTTTGGGTTTTTGACCCGAATCAACATAGCCCTGCTGGTGATGTTGCTTGTCGCCACATTCAAGCAGAATATGACGATTACGATGCACTCGCTGAATTTGGTAAAGGCTGTTCAGTTGTCACCACTGAGTTTGAAAATATTCCTGCTAGCACATTAAAGTATTTACAAGACTATTGCCGCGTGTGTCCAAATCCGGACGCAGTTTATGTCGCACAAAATCGTATTCGGGAAAAAACTTTTGTCAATGAATTGGGTATTCCAACGTCTAAATTCATTGAAGTCAATGAAGCCACAGATTTAAACAATTCAGCGCATATGAATTGGCCATGCATTATAAAAACTGCAGAGTTTGGTTATGATGGTAAGGGTCAGCAGGTAGTGGCAGATGTGCAAGAAGCAACTCATGCGTTTAATACGTTTGGAGCGATACCTTGTATTCTCGAAGAGCGCATCAATTTGCAGTTGGAAATATCAGTAGTACTTGGGCGTAATCAGCATGGTGAAGTATGTTTTTTTCCGATTGCTAGAAATGAACATAAAAATGGCATTCTGCATATCAGTAGTGTGCCAGCTAAAATTTCTGCTCAATTACAAACTTACGCCTGTGAGATCTCTCAGCGTATTGCTGAACAACTTGATTATGTTGGCATCATGACGGTGGAATTTTTTGTTGATCAAAATGATCAGTTGCTAGTCAACGAAATAGCCCCGCGAGTACACAATAGTGGGCATTACTCTATGGATGCTTGCCATATCTCCCAGTTCGAACAGCAGGTCAGAATGGTCTGTGGCTGGACGCCAGCGGACACGCAAAATCACTGTGCAGTGGCAATGGTGAATATTTTAGGTGAAGCCTGGAAGGATGATATTTTTCCATCAAATGCATTGTTTGATGATGTAAATGTCAAAGTGCATTTGTATGGAAAGCAGGGCCCAAAGCCGGGGCGTAAGATGGGACATTTTAATGTGTTAGCAGAAAATATATCTGACGCTAACAAACATGCTCAACTCGTATATAAAAGAATGATGGGTGAAAAATAACTATGCAGGACTCGTTTCAAGCTTTTCGTATACATGCTGGAAAAGAATTTGAGCGCGCAGGACTGGAATCGTTAACTCTTAACGATTTATCTCCAGGTGAAGTGGTAATTAAAGTTGCATATTCCAGCGTGAATTATAAAGATGCACTGGCAGGTAGTGGCAAAGGAAAAATATTACGCAAGTCTCCCCTTAATGGCGGTATTGATCTAGCCGGTACTGTAATTTCTTCTGATAGTGATCAATTTAAAGCGGGTCAATCTGTCCTAGTTAATGGTAGTGGTTTAAGTGAAGTGCATGACGGAGGTTATAGTCAATATGCACGCGTACCCGCAGACTGGATTGTCCCAATGCCTGTTGGCCTGAATGCAAAAAAATCTATGATTATAGGTACCGCAGGATTTACTGCAGCCCTAGCGATAGAACGTTTGCAAGATAATCATCAAACTCCTGATCAGGGCCCTATTTTGATTACCGGTGCAACCGGTGGAGTAGGGAGTTTTGCTGTTCAGCTTTTGGCGCAATTAGGTTATGAAGTCGTGGCTGTCACACGAAAGCAACATATGCATGATTATTTATATTCTTTGGGTGCAAGTAATATTGTGAATTATGACATTATGAAGATTGACGATACCAGTATGCATAAAGGTTTATGGGGGGGTGCGATTGACAACTTGGGTGGAGATACGCTGGCATGGTTAACAAAAAGTGTAAAGCCGTGGGGTAATATTGTCAGTATTGGTATGGCGGGTGGAGTAAATGTAAATACAACTGCAATGCCATTTATATTGCGTGGTATTTCATTGTTGGGAGTAACTTCTGCAGCATGCCCGCAAATATTACGTAAAAAAATATGGCAAAAGCTTGGAGATGAACTTCAACCTAGAAAACTTGACCAAGTATGTAGTGCTGAAGTGGGCTTAGAGCAATTGCCCGAAGCGTTTAGTAATTTGATTGATGGTCAGGTTTGTGGGAGACAGTTGGTATGTTTGTAAATAAAATAAAAATTTTAGCTTTAATAATATTAGTGTTGCTTGCGGGTTTATATTTTACAAACAGTCAGGCTAAGTTGGTGTCATTCAGCTTGCCTGAATTCACCCAGCAAGATGCACAGCGTTGGATTAACACCAGTCCTTTGAAGATTAACGATCTAAAAGGCAAGGTAGTGTTAGTAGATATCTGGACCTATGGTTGCTGGAACTGCTATCGCTCAATACCATGGTTAAATTCTTTAGAAGAAAAATTTAATCATGATCAATTTACTATCATTGGTATTCATACCCCAGAGTTTGATCATGAAACAGAGCGAGAAAAAGTCGTTGCTAAATGTGAAGAATTCAAAGTGAGTCACCCAGTCATGATGGATAACGACTTTGCTTATTGGAAAGCGTTAAAGAACCGTTACTGGCCAACTTTTTATATAGCAGATAAAAATGGCGTGGTGCGAGGTGTGTTTATTGGTGAAACTCACGAGGGTGATAAGCGCGCTGAAGAAGTAGAAAAACTAATTGCTAAACTGATGGCTGAATAAATACTTAATTAGCAAAGAAAGCATAGGATATAAATATAGCAGTGGTTATTCCCGCTGCATCAGCCAGCAAACTGCATGTCATTGCATAGCGTATTTTTGTAATACCTACTGCGCCGCAGTAAACAGCTAGCACATAAAATGTTGTCTCGGTGCTGCCTTGCATCACTGCAGCCACCTTGGCTGGAAATGAATCTGCTCCCTGTGTTTGCATGACCTCCAACATAGCTGCGCGAGCGCCACTACCACTGAAAGGTTTCATTAGGGCAGTAGGTAGCGCCTCTATGAATTCAGTGTCAACATGTAGTGAATGTAGTCCAGTGCTTATAAGTGCTAAAAATCCGCTAAGAATACCGCTTGCACGTAATAGCGCTATTGCTAATAACATAGCGATTAAATAAGGAATGAGTTTAATCGCAGTTTCAAAACCCTGTTTAGCACCATCTATGAACGCATCATAAACCGCAATTTTTTTTAACCATCCTGCAATTAAGAATAAACTAATTGTGGCGAACAAGATAAAGTTTGCAAACAGTTGAGCCTGTTGGCTCATTTCTTGTTTAGGTAAAGATAAGAAGTATGTTGCTAGTAAAATGGGAATTGCGCTGAAAGCCAATAAATAACTTAGAACGGTTTTATTTAATAGGGGTAGTTTCTGTATATAAGCTACGCTGAGCAAGCCAACAATTGTAGATGCAAATGTTGATATCAGTATGGGAATGAATACTTCGGTAGGATGCGATGCGCCTTGTTGAGCGCGAAATAAAAACACCGTAATGGGCAGTACGGTTACTGATGAGGTGTTGAGTACAAGGAAAAGAATTTGTGCGTTTGATAACGTGTCTGATTTGTTATTTAAACTTTGTAAGTCATTCATTGCTTTAATGCCCAACGGAGTCGCTGCATTATCTAAGCCGAGCGCATTGGCACCCATATTCATAGTCATGGAGGCAATGCTTGGGTGATTCGCAGGAATTTCCGGCATTAACTTGCGGAATAAAGGAGTGAGTATTTTTGCCACTAAGCTAGCTAGTCCAGCTTGCTCAGCAATTTTAAAGAAACCTAACCAGACAGCCATTAAGCCAATTAAGCTAATGGAAATTTCTACGCTTAACTTAGCAGTGTCGAAGACTGCGTCGATTGTATGCGAGAAAATATCACTATTATTAAATAAAACGAGTTGGATCAAGCATGTGATAAAAGAAAATACAATACAACCTGACCAAAACCAGCCCAGCATTTATATTATTTTCCGATGGCCATGTAATAAGGCAACCAGGCCATTACCATAAATGCGACCACGGCTAATTCGGTCCACATGATAGCTTTGAATTTTTTGCTTTCTTCACCAGTGGCATCACTTGAGCGAATTTTAGACATTAACGCATCAAATAATATCACCATAATAATAATGGGTGCAGCAGCTGGAGCGACCAAAGTCGTAATGATTTCGAAGCCTTCATGACTAATGGGTGTTCCGGGCTCTGGACTTAAGAAAGAATTGAATACACCTAATGCCAGAAGTGAAATTCTTAAAAAGCCAAGCGACTGAAAAATGGACATTAGAGTAGTAATTCGATTGATGAGGACTGCATTGTAGCAGAGCTGATTTATAATATTGCCGGTAGAATATGACGCAGATCATACAACCAGGTCTTACGCTTTGTCTATTACGTGGATAATTGTACAATGCTCGCACATATTAGTTGGAATCAGTTTTAATTACAGGAGTTTTTTAATGATGAAATCAATTTTATTAACGCTTGCCGTTAGTGTTGCGTTATTAACTGCATCAGCAAATGCTGGTGATATAGCAGCAGGTAAGGCTAAGTCTGCTTCTTGTATTGCTTGCCATGGTAGTGCCGGTATCAGCCCTACACCTATATGGCCAAATCTTGCGGGTCAAAAAGAGCAGTATCTTGTTGCGCAGTTAAAAGCATTTAAAGATGGCACGCGTGCAAATCCACAGATGGCGCCAATGGCTGCAGGGCTAAGTGATGAAGATATGGCTAATCTTGCTGCATATTACTCAAGCCTTGCTTGTCAGTAATTGCTAAATAGTAAGCTGGTTGTAAAAAAGGCCGCCCCAATATTGGGGCGGCCTTTTTTGTGTGCCTTAGTTAGTATGTGCTGCTATTTAAAAGGGTACATGCTCAAGTCCGATAGCAGTAATCACAGTGATTAATCCAATGAGTAAGTTTAATCCTACCAATTTGCGGATTTGAGCTAAGCTTTTTCCGCCTTCTTGATAATTTTCTTCGCTGACAGCGCGGCGTAAACGCAGGTAGGGAGCAAAGAATACATGTAGGAAGATCAAAATCATCACAATGCCCAATGCTTGCATCACATGCACATACCAGGCAACGCCAGCAAAGCCATTGAATGCTGAGAAAATCATCCAGTAACCTGTTAGCGGAATAATAATTACTGCAAGCCATACCCAGACAAAAAATTTGGTTAACGTGCGTGACCATAGAGACAGTCGAACTGCTGGCTCTAATAAATTTGCTGCGACAGGTCGAAGTGCCATATAGGCAAAAAACATTCCGCCCACCCATATAACAGCAGCCAGTACATGAAGGCTGATGGCAATGGAAAAATAATAAGGTTCAAAATTCATGATGTCTGGCTTTTGTGTGTATTTCTATTAATAGAAATTATAGATCAGATTAGATATCGGTTTCATGGAAATTATGGTTTAGCGCATGCAAAACTGATTCGGCTACGTTAAAGTAACCGTTTTTTGCGGTAGATAGACATGGAAAACTGGATTGCTCCTTCAATACTCTCAGCAGACTTCGCGCGTTTAGGTGAGGAGGTCGATAACGTGCTTGCCGCAGGGGCAGATACAGTTCATTTCGACGTGATGGATAATCACTATGTGCCTAACCTGACTATTGGGCCATTGGTATGTGAAGCATTAAGGAAACACGGAGTGAACGCTCCAATTGATGTGCATTTGATGGTGTCCCCTGTCGATCACTTAATCAGTGACTTTGCTAAAGCTGGTGCAAGCATTATTACTTTTCACCCTGAAGCCAGTGAACATATCGACAGAAGTTTGCAATTAATTCGCGATTTAGGATGCATGAGTGGTTTAGTGTTTAATCCAGCGACACCGCTTCATTATTTAGATTATGTGCTTGATAAGGTTGATATGGTGCTATTGATGTCGGTCAATCCAGGCTTTGGTGGGCAGGCATTTATTGAGTCGAGTCTTGATAAGCTCAAGGCAGCACGCAAAATAATTGATCAATCAGGGTTGCCTATTCGTTTGGAAATTGATGGTGGCGTTAAGGTTGATAATATTGGAAAAATTAAAGCGGCTGGTGCAGATACTTTTGTTGCTGGTTCTGCCATTTTCAATTCAGATGACTATCAAAAAACAATATTGGCCATGCGTGCTGAGATAGATAAAGTTAGTTAGATTATTAGGTTTAAATGATGACGCTTGCGATGCCACAATGGCTTTGCTTTGACCTGGATGGAACCTTGGTTGATAGCGTTCCAGATATCACTTTCAGCGTGAATGATATGTTGCAGCAGCTACATTTTGATGTGGTTAATGAAACGGTGGCACGTGCCTGGATTGGTAATGGAGCTGCTAAATTAATTGAGCGTGCTTTGACCCACGTCAAGGGTGAGGAGCCAAATAATGACATGCTTGAAAAAGCGAAAGCATTATTTTTTAATGCTTACGAAAAAAATATTGCCGTGAAAACAACACTATATCCGGGCTGTATTGAAGTGCTGGAACATTTCTCTAGTCAAGGTATTCCACTTGCTTGTGTCACAAATAAACCTAGGAAATTTACTTCGCCATTATTGGAAGAGCTGGGAATGGCAGGTTATTTTAAAGCATTAGTATGTGGGGATGACTTGCCGACTCAAAAGCCTGATCCGGCAATGCTGTTGGATGCTGTTAGGCAATTAGCAGGAGAACCAGGTAGTGGTTACATGATTGGCGACTCAGAAACCGATATAGCGACAGCAAATGGGGCGGGGACAGGTGCAATTTACGTCTCTTATGGCTATAATCGCGGCGTTTCTGTAGAAAAGTATCAACCAATCTGCGTGGACAGTTTGAAACAGATCCCTAAATTATTTTAACTTAGGTCACCCTGAAAAGAGTTTAAAGAATGTTTGTATTTTGTAGTCAGAGTTGGCGATTTGATATCAATTGGCGTTGGTCTGCCAAGTGAATTCTGTGCCCACTCTATTAACTATGAAAGTAAACTTCGATGAACAAACAACAATTTTCTGATCTAGCCAAACAGGGCTATTCCCATATTCCTGTCTTTAGAGAAGTTGCGGCTGATCTAGACACTCCCTTAAGCGCGTATCTAAAATTAGCTAATTCAGCTAACAGTTTTTTATTTGAGTCTGTGCAGGGTGGAGAACGCTGGGGCCGGTATTCGATTATTGGTTTGCAATGCCATGAGTCTTTGCAAGTCCGTGGCGAGCAGATTGAAGTTATTAAAAATGGCGAGTGTGTAGAAAAAATACAACAAACAGACCCGCTGCAATGGATTGATCAATACCGCGATCGCTTTAAAGTGCCTGACCTAGAAGGCTTGCCTCGTTTTGTTGGTGGTCTAGTGGGTTACTTTGGATATGACACTATTCGATATGTAGAGCCTAAGCTGGGCAAGTGCTTGAACCCAGATGAGTTTGGTACAGCAGATATTGTATTAATGCTGTCAACAGAGATTCTAGTCTTTGATAATTTGAAAGGCTCTGTCTATATTGTAGTGTTAGCAGCTGCGCAGGATGAAGGTTTTGCCAATGCTCAAGCGCGCATAGATGAACTTGCACTTGGATTACAAAAGAATGTGCCGTCTTCACCTTTAGCTGTAAAGAATAGCGATGTGCCGGAATTGAATTTTGTGTCGGGGTTTAGTGAAGCAGGTTTCAAACAAGCCGTTGTTAAAGCTAAGCAATACATCGCTGCTGGTGATGTTATGCAGGTAGTGCTGTCTCAACGTTTGAATGCTCAATTTCAAGGCACTGCCATAGATGTATATCGTCATTTACGTCGCTTGAATCCTTCACCCTATATGTATTATTTAAATATGGGTGATTTTGAGATAGTGGGTTCATCTCCTGAGATTCTTGTGCGACAGGAAGGCGAAGAAGTGACTGTGCGCCCAATTGCAGGGACGCGACCACGTGGTAACAATGAACAACAGGACAGCGAGCTAGAAAAAGAGTTGTTAGCGGATCCAAAAGAGTTAGCAGAACATTTAATGCTGATTGATTTAGGGCGCAATGATATCGGTCGAATAGCTCAAGTTGGCACGGTTGAGTTGACGGATAAAATGATTGTAGAGCGTTACTCACATGTAATGCATATTGTGTCTAATGTGAAAGGTAAGCTAGCGCCCGGGCAATCATGTATTGATGTGTTACGTGCCACCTTCCCAGCAGGAACAGTGTCTGGTGCACCAAAGATACGTGCTATGGAAATTATTGATGAACTAGAGCCAATTAAACGCGGCGTGTATTCTGGTGCTATAGGTTATATTTCTTGGAATGGTGATATGGATACTGCCATTGCTATCCGTACCGCAGTGATTAAAGATGGCATCATCTCCGTTCAAGCAGGTGCGGGTATTGTGTATGACTCTGTGCCTGATAATGAATGGATAGAAACACTGAATAAAGCGAAAGCAGTTTTACGTGCCGCAGCACTTGCAGAAAAAGCAGGGTCAAGATAATGATATTAATGATCGATAATTATGATTCTTTTACTTATAACCTAGTTCAGTATTTTGGAGAACTCGAGCAGCAGGTAAAAGTAGTGCGCAATGATCATATTGGTATACGTGAAATTAGTGAGTTAAAGCCAGACTATATTGTGTTGTCTCCTGGGCCCTGTACACCTAATGAAGCAGGTGTGTCTTTAGAGGTGGTGGATAAGCTTGCGGGTAGGTTTCCAATTCTAGGTGTGTGTTTAGGGCATCAAACAATAGGTCAAGCATTCGGCGGCAAAATCGTTAGAGCTAATGACATCATGCATGGCAAAACATCACCAGTGCATCATTTAAATAAACATGCGTTTAATGAGTGTGATTTGCCCTTTACTGCTACTCGATATCACTCGTTGGTGATCGAGAAGCAATCCTTGCCAGACTGTTTAGAAGTTACGGCATGGACACAAAATGAAAACGGGGACATCGATGAGATCATGGGAGTGCGACATAAAGAGCTCGCGATTGAAGGCGTGCAGTTTCATCCTGAATCGATTCTGACTGAGTTTGGTCATCATCTATTGCAGAACTTTATCAAACAAAATTAATTAGTATGTCTATACAGCAAGCATTAGAGCAGGTATTAGCAGGCCATGATCTAAGTTCTGAGCAGATGGAATCTGCGATGAATATCATCATGCAGGGTGAGGCAACGTCTGCGCAGATTGCAGGATTTATTGTGGCGTTACGCATGAAAGGTGAATGCGTCGATGAGCTGGCCGCAGCTGCACGCGTGATGCGTAACCTTTCCAGTAAAGTGCATGTGAATGCTCAACCCTTGGTGGATACTTGTGGAACTGGTGGTGATGGACAGAAAACATTTAATATTTCTACTGCATCATCTATTGTGGCGGCGAGTGCCGGAGTGAAAATTGCTAAGCACGGTAATCGATCAGTTTCTAGCAAATCAGGTAGCGCAGATGTATTGGAAGCGCTTGGTGTAAAGCTTGAACTTAAACCAGAGAATATTGCTGCCTGTGTAGAGAAGGTTGGAATAGGCTTCATGTTTGCACCCATGCATCACAGCTGTATGAAGCATGCGATTGGTCCACGCAAAGAGCTAGGAGTACGTACTTTATTTAATCTACTTGGTCCGTTAACTAATCCGGCCAATGCGCAACGACAGGTCTTGGGCGTGTTTGATGATCAGTGGTTGGAACCGCTTGCGCAGGTATTGCACTCGCTAGGGTCAGAGCATGCTTTAGTCGTTCATGCTGAAGATGGACTTGATGAAATTAGTATTGCGAGTGAAAGCAATGTTTGTGAATTGCGTGATGGCAAGATTGATAAATACCAAATCAAACCGGAAGACTTTGGTTTAGAACGTTCTGTATTAGATGATATTAAAGTAAATAATGTGTCAGATAGTGCGGACATGATAACTTCGGTTTTAAATGGTCAGTCGGGGGCTGCTGCAAATATTGTATGCCTGAATGCAGGTGCAGCAATTTATGTTGCTGGTAAGACTGATTCATTAAGTGCAGGCGTACAATTAGCCACGCAGCAGTTGGCATCAAAAGCAGCGCAACAGACATTAGCGCAATTAATAGAATTTACAAATAATATTTAGAAGAAGATAAGACGTTACTATGGCTGAAGATAAACCAGAAATACTTACCAAGATACTTGCGCATAAAGTAAAAGAAATTGCTGAGAAGCAAACGCGAGTTACATTCGATCAAATGAAAGAATGGTCGAAAGAAGGTGATGGCAAACGCCCTTTTGAAATGATGTTGCGTGGCGCAGCTAGTGCAAATAAGGCGGGTGTGATTGCAGAGATTAAACGTGCATCGCCAAGCCAGGGTATTATCCGTGAAGATTTTGATCCGATGGCAATTGCACGGAGTTATCAGTTTTCAGGTGCAACCTGTATGTCTGTGCTTACTGATAATGAGTTTTTTAAAGGTGGTGGTCCAATTTTGGAGTTGGCACGTAAAGCTTGTTCGCTGCCAGCATTGCGTAAAGACTTTATTATCGATCCCTTTCAGATTTATGAGTCACGTGTATTGGGTGCCGATTGCATATTATTAATAGCAGCGGCGCTGGATGATGAGAAACTAACTTCGCTCTACGAGTTGTCGAAAGAACAAAACATGGATGTACTAATTGAGGTGCATGATGAGGATGAGCTTAAGCGAGCATTAGCGCTTAACCCAACTATGCTAGGCATTAATAACAGAAATTTACATACCTTTGATGTTGATCTACAGACGACCCTGCGTCTCAAGGAAGTGATTCCTGATGATTGCTTAATTGTGACTGAAAGCGGAATTCATACCCCAGAAAACATCAAGATGATGCAAGATAATGGGATAAATTCGTTCTTGGTAGGAGAAGCATTTATGCGCGCCCCGGATCCGGGTGCAAAGCTTAAAGAATTGTTTTTTGCAGATAGAGCTTACTAAATATTGATAGTAAGCCCTACTGCAAAGATCTAATTAGCGAGTACCGAATACTACAATAGTCTTGCCATGTGCAGTTATAAGACCTTGTTCTTCGAGTTCTTTTAATACACGACCTGCCATTTCACGCGAACAACCGACGATCTTAGCGATCTCTTGGCGTGTTATGCGGATTTGCATGCCATCTGGATGAGTCATCGCATCAGGCTGATGTGCCAAGTCTAGTAACGTTCTTGCCACGCGGCCAGCAACATCAAGGAATGCTAGGTTAATCACTTTGCGACTAGTAGCACGTAGACGACGAGTCATCTGGCTAGCCAGTAGCATCATAATATCTGGATCTTCATGAGCGAGTTCGCGGAATTTTGAATAACTAATTTCAGCTACTTCACATTCGCCTCTTGCAATAACTAAAGCGCTGCGCTCATCTTCTTCGAATAAGCCCATTTCACCAAAAAAATCACCTTGGTTTAAATAAGCTAATACCATTTCATGGCCAGTTTCATCTTCAATCATTACACTGACAGAACCGCCAGTTATATAATAAAGCGTTGTAGATGGGTCGCCAGCATGGATAATGCGGCTACTATTGGCATAGCGCTTGGTATGGCAATTTTCTAATAATCGCGCAACTGTTGGATCTACTGTAGGCATTTTAATTTGTAGGTTTGACACAAAGAACCTCTGACTTCTGGTTTATTTTGATGAAGTTTAGGGGAGGAAGTTCCCTCTGTCGATTTAAGTAAGAATGAAAGGTAGTAAATGAACGTACGAATAAAGTGGTTAGACCATATGAGCTTCGTTGGTGAGGCTTCAAGTGGCCATTCTGTAGTCATGGACGGTTCTCCCGAACATGGTGGTCGCAACCTTGGGCCCCGGCCGATGGAGATGATTTTGCTCGGTTTGGGTGGTTGTTCTTCATTCGATATTGTCAGCATATTGCAAAAATCTCGAGTGGCAATTGATGATTGTATTGTTGAGATTAGTGCAGAACGAGCTGACAAAATTCCGGCTGTTTTCACTAAAATCCATCTCCACTATATTGTTAAAGGCGCGTCGCTTCAAGATAAGCATGTGAAACGTGCCGTTGAGCTCACATCCGAGAAATATTGCTCGGTAGCGATGATGCTCCAGCACAGTGTGACGCTAAGCTATGATTACGAGATTCAGGATAACGCTATCCCAAAAAAATAGACCATAGAAAGATATGACGGACAATAATAATAAAATCAGTCTATATGGATTTAATAACTTAACTAAAACCTTAAGTTTTAATTTCTATGATGTTTGCTATGCCAAGACTGAAAAACAAAGAGATGAGTATATTGAGTACATTGATGAGACTTATAATGCAGCAAGATTGACTGAAGTGCTCACCGAAGTCGCCAATATTATTGGCGCAACCATATTGAATGTCGCGACCCAAGATTATGACCCAAGTGGTGCAAGTGTAACCATGTTGATCTCTGAGGAAAATGCTCATCCGCATGAGCCAGAAAGTGAATGTGCATCGATTGAGTCACCAACGGTGGTGGCGCACTTAGATAAAAGCCATTTAACTGCGCATACCTACCCAGAATCTCATCCTGATGGTGGAATAAGTACTTTCCGTGCTGATTTAGATATTTCGACTTGTGGGAAAATCTCTCCACTCAAAGCGCTGAACTACTTAATTGATAGTTTTGATGAAGATATTGTGATTATGGATTATCGTATTCGAGGTTTTACGCGAGACATCAATGGGCAGAAATTCTATAAAGACCATTCGATTAATTCTATTCAAGAATATATGTCGGAGAAAACGCGTAAGCAATATCAAATGATTGATGTAAATGTATATCCTGAAAATATTTTTCACACCAAAATGATGCTCAAGCAATTTGAGTTAGATGGTTATTTGTTTGGTAAAGATGCGCAAGAATATAGTGAGGGTGAACGGGAATCGATTGAATCTCGTCTGAGAAATGAGATGACAGAAATTTTCTATGGAATGAATTTGAATTTAGACTAGTCTAAATTTCATTAAACCCAGTAAGCACCAGTAGTCATTACTTTGGATACTAAATGCATAGTTTTTTGTACGGGTGCAGGTAGTGGATTGCCGCCTAAGTCTCTAGCTGTTTGTCCATGATGCTGTTCGTCTTGTTTCATTTTTTCGATGATCGCACGGCTTTTCTGATCCTGTGTGGGTAGTTTTGCTAAATGATTTTCTAAGTGTGCCTCGACTTGATCTTCAGTCTCGGCAACAAAGCCTAAACTCCAGCGATCGCCAAAGATGCCTGCGGTTGCACCAATGGCATAAGAGCCTAAATACCAAATTGGTCCTACTAGACTGCGTGGAGTATGTAATTGATTTAAACGTTGTTCACACCATGCAAGATGATCTTCTTCTTCCTTAGCGGAGATTTGCATTTGCTTGAGTGTGGCAGCATTTTTCGCTGTTAGTGCTTGACCATGATAGAGGCCTTGGGCAGCAACTTCGCCAGCATGGTTAACGCGCATTAATCGCCCGCTGAGTTGAATTTCTTTTTCTGAAAGATTTTGTTCTTCAAACTGTTCAGCAGGATTGCTGCGTTGAGCATGTCTGGAGGCTTTAGTTAACGTGCGTAAGCCACGGTCGAATTGTGTGATTACCTGGTCAGAAAAACTTTGTTTACTCATAGGTGCTTAATTTTTAAGTTGTTGAGCTAGTAATGTTACCGGATGGATCACGTTGATGTCCAAGCCAGCATTTTTTAGTCCTAGCTTTAAACTTAACGAACAGCCAATATTTGAAGTTACGATCACGTCAGGCTTCAGAGTTTCAATCGTGTTAATTTTGCGATCCATTAGACTGCGATTGCTATCTTCAGGTGACATTAACTGCATGCCTCCAGCGCCACAGCAGGAAATCCCATCATTAAATTCTAATAGCCGAATGTTTGGGATTAAGTTTAATAACTTGATTACATTGTCACGTTCTTTGTCTTTTAAAGTGCATGGCATGTGTACAAGAACTTGTTGCGCCGATGATTCAAAGTGAAGTGAATTAATATTAGTGGATTTAGCTAACCAACTAATGATGTCGCTGTGCTTATGTTGGCTATTAGCGACATGCTCATTGAGTTGGCGTCCGCAGCCGCTAGCAAATGATACAAATCCAGTAGTTTTTTGCTTAGACAAATAGTCGCTAATGATTGTTGCCTGCTTCTCTGCTTGTTGCAGATATCCGCTGTGTTGGGCGAGTGCACCACAGCACATAATTTCATCTGGTATGTTTGCGTTTATATTGAGCCGAGTTAATATTTTGACAATGCTGGTTAAGGTTTGCTGATCGAATAAAGCACCAGTACATCCAGGTAAAATTATTATGGATTGATCATTATCCAATGTTGTTTCAAGATCGCAGCGTGGTGTCATCAATCTCAATAAGTGGGTAGCTTGATGCTTTAGTGGCAGATGTTTTACTACTGCGCTACTGAGTGTGAGTAATTGATGTCCCCATTGGTGAGTTAAAACTGCTATCGATATTTTTTGTAAGAGTCGAGATGAGCATTTGAGGTTTTTTCTGTATAAAGAGCGACCATGATCAATGATATTCTGATACGGAACATTTGCTGGACATACCTGCTGACACTTCATGCAGCCCGTGCAACTTTGTAAATGTGATTCCAAAGATTCACTTGCGCTTAATTGACCTTCAGAAAATGCTTTGACTAAAGAAATGCGCCCACGTGGAGATTCTGCCTCATGTTGGCTAACCTGGTAGGTTGGGCAATGCGGTAAACACATGCCGCACATCACACATTGGTCAGCGGCTTTTGTCAGGTCTACTTCAGAGGGCATATAATTAGAGACTGTTATTAAGTACTAGTAATTAAATAATTATAATAGCGATAAACTATGCAACAGTCTCTTTAAACAAAATTACTGTGGAAATTTTTAAATGAGTTATTACAAACGTCATCTGTTTATCTGTACCAATGCACGTGAAGATAGTGTGTGTTGCCAGCAGTTTGGGGCATTAGAAAAACGTAAAGAACTTAAGAATTATGCAAAAAAACTTGGTTTAACAGGACAGGGTAAGATGAGGATTAATACTGCTGGCTGTTTAGATCGGTGCGATGAGGGTCCAGTGGCAGTGGTATACCCAGATCAAACTTGGTATCACTATGAGTCGATAGAAGACCTTAAAGAGATTATTCATAACCATTTAGAAAATGGGGAAATAGTAGAAAGACTAAAAATATAGAAGCTAGACGGTCATAAGTCTTGACAAACGGTAATCTATATTAGAAAATGAGCATATTCAAATATTAACGTATATTTGTTTTTACTCCTCCATCTACCCCTGGTAGTATGTTTAACGCGATCTTAGCAATAAGATCGCGTTTTTTTTGCATATCATATTAGAGATAGGCTTAGACGCTTGTCTGGACTGACTGTCTCTAGTAGTATTGCGCGCCTTCGATATATTCTTGAATTTAAAATGAAAACGTTTAGTGCAAAACCCGCAGAAGTGAGCCGTCAATGGTTCCTAGTAGACGCCTCCGATAAGACGTTAGGTCGACTATCATCAGAAATTGCTCGCAGATTGCGTGGCAAACATAAGCCTGAGTACACCCCTCATATTGATACTGGTGACTATATCGTTGTTATCAATGCAGAGAAGATTCGTGTTACCGGCAATAAGATGCAGGATAAGATGTATTATCACCATACTGGTCACATTGGTAATATGAAAAAGACCAATTTGAGCGATCTCATGAATGATCATCCTGAGCGAGTTATCGAAACTTCAGTCAAAGGCATGCTGCCTAAGAATCCTCTAGGCCGAGCGATGTTTAAGAAATTAAAAGTCTTTGCTGGTCCAGAACATAAACATCAATCTCAACAGCCTGAACCGCTAGAAATCTAGGTTAAAAATAATAATGGCAACTACACAATATTACGGCACAGGTCGTAGAAAAAGCTCATCAGCACGCGTCTATCTTAAGCCCGGCAAAGGTGAGATCTTAATTAATTCACGTACAGATTCGCAGTATTTTGGGCGTGAAACTTCAAGAAGAATTATTCGTCAGCCACTTCAAGCGACTGAGCTAGATAACAAATTTGACCTAAATATCATGGTCAAAGGTGGCGGTATGAACGGTCAAGCCGGCGCCATTCAGCTTGGTATCGCAAGAGCGCTACTAGAGTATGACCAAGAGTTACGTCCATCGTTAAGACAGGGCGGTTTTCTTACTCGTGATGCGCGTGAGGTTGAACGGAAAAAAGTTGGTCTACGTAAAGCACGTAAGAAAGAGCAATTCTCAAAACGTTAATAGTGCTAAGAGTTATAAGTTTGAAAAATGGGCTGCAGATGCAGCCCATTTTTTTTATACCTACTTTTTGTTTTTGTTATTACAATACTGCTGATAATACATGTAGGTATTATTCATATGAGAATTAAGGTAATCGATATGAAGAAAATCTTGACTAATGTTCTGATAATGTTTTTGCTTGGTTTGACGCTATGCCAGTCAAGTTATGCAGCAAGTGCAGAAGAAGTTGATATTAGAGTGGATGCCGCTATTGAAATATTTAATGAGCGAGTTAAAGAGGGTCAAGACTTTCTTGCGAATGCAAAAGGCGTATTGGTGTTCCCAAATATTGTCAAAGCCGGTTTCTTTATTGGTGGCGAGTTCGGTGAAGGTGCATTACGTATTAATAACAAAAATGTGAATTACTACCGCACAACAGGCGCTTCTTTTGGTTTTCAATTCGGCGCACAAACAAAGTCTGTAATTATTGTTTTTCTGGATGATGAAGCTTTAAGGAAATTTAGAAATAGTGCTGGTTGGGAAGTGGGTGTTGACGGTTCGATTGCGATTGCGGATGCTGGTGCTGGAGGATCAATTGATTCCACCAATATATCTGATCCCATTGTTGCATTTGTGTTTGGTAATAAAGGTCTAATGATTGATGTATCTCTAGTAGGTACTAAATATTCAAAAATTAACAAGTAAGCTTAGTCATACCAGTCAACACTTACTGTATCCTGTGAATGTGCATTAATTAGTTCACGCACGTCCCCTTCAGCATCTGCCCAGATATTAGTGGCTGCGGCTAATCTAATTTCATCATTTTGAGATATGGGGGTAGGTCCAAACCCTATCGCAATACAGCTACCTTCTACCCAAAACGCAATTTCACCTAGATTAACCACCTCACGTGCATCACTTTCCAATTGAGATTGAACGGGTATAGAAAAATATACTTCTTCGCCCCATGTTTGTACAGTTGATTGAATCGGTAATGCATTTAAAATTGAGTGAGCAGTTGGTGTGTCACGCGCATGTGCAATTAATTCTACAGGGCCAACTTTGAATATAATCTTGTTATTTTGCATCTCGTAATGCTTGTAGTTCAGCTGTTGCGGCAGACTGAACAAACAGCGTATCTACACCCACTGTAAGAAGTGTGAAACCCATAGATTTGTAAGGAGCGACGTTGTCTGCGCAAACGCCAAAGATACCTAACTGGGTGTTATGGTTGGAACATGCTTGTTTGACGCTCTCTATTGCGTTCTGCACAACAGGATGAGATATCTCGCCCATATGCCCTAAGCTCGCAGAAAGGTCGTAAGGGCCAATTAAGATGGCGTCAACAGCATCTATTGCTGATATATCTTCTATGCAATTTAATACTGCTTCAGTTTCCGCTTGTAAGACAACAACTGTTTGTTGATTGGCATTTTCTAAATAACTAGAAAATTCTTTGCCATAACCATGTGCGCGTCCTAATCCTACACCTCGTTTGCCTAGCGGCGGATACTTAGAATAATTAATCACAGCATGTGCTTCTTCTAAGGTACTTATCTGTGGAACGATGATGCCTGCTGCACCTGCATCTAATACTTTTTTGATCCACGCTTCATCCGGGCCAGGAATTCTTACTAAGCAGGGACAATCGTGAGCTGCCTGCAATAAAGAAACAACCTGCTCAGGGCCAAATGCTCCATGCTCAGCATCGATAAATAGCCAATCAAAGTCTAATGAAGCAAGTAATTCGACTATTTCAGGGCTAGGAGTCGCTACCAGTGTACCAATTAATGTTTCGTTCGCTAAAAGTCGTTGTCGAAATAAAGTAGTCATGATTTAAATAATCTTTAGTCCATCATCTGTGCCAAGTAATAGAATATCTGCCGGTCGAATAGCAAATATGCCTACTGTGACGATTCCCGCCATAGCGCTAATATCTAATTCCATTTTTAATGGTTCTAGTATTTGAAGGTTGTGCACATCGATAATAATATTGCCGTTATCGGTGGTGAATCCTTCGCGTAACTCCGGTACACCGCCTAGTTTTACTAATTCTCTAGAAGCAGAGCTGCGTGCCATTGGAATTACTTCAACAGGCAAGGGAAATTTACCCAGGGTGTCGACTAATTTGGTGTCATCAGCAATGCAGATGAATTTTGTACTTGCGTTAGCGACGATCTTTTCTCGAGTATGCGCACCACCACCGCCTTTAATTAGTGAGCGCTGACGCGTGGTTTCGTCGGCACCATCGACATAAATGGGTAATTGGCCAGTAGAATTTAGTTCTAATACACGAATACCATGTGATTTCAGTCGTTCTGCACTGGCTTCTGAGCTTGCAACTGCACCATCGATCTTTCCTTTAATGTTGGCTAAGGCATCGATAAAGTAATTTGCAGTTGAACCAGTACCAACACCGATTACATCGCCAATTTGTATATAATCAATCGCAGCTTCGGCGGCTAATTTCTTTTTGTCATTAATATTCATAAAGTATGCTCGTTGATGAAGTAACTATAAATACAGCACTGTAAAGGCTTAATTAAATCGTGAAAAATTCTAAGGTGTCTAATCATATCACCGAATATAGTTTAACTCAGGTCAATGAGATGATCTCTAATGCATCTGTTTATGATGTGGCAGAGGTGTCTGCGTTGAATTTAGCAAAGTCATTGTCGAAACGTTTGCATAATAATATATGGTTGAAACGTGAAGATCAGCAAAGTATTTTTTCGTTCAAACTGCGAGGTGCTTATAACAAGATTAGTCATCTTAATGATGCCCAAAAAGCAGCTGGAATCATTGCTGCTTCTGCTGGTAATCATGCTCAGGGTGTCGCGCTTGCCGCTAAGCGCTTAAATATTGATGCCAAAATCATTATGCCTGTGACTACGCCGGCAATTAAAGTCGACTCGGTTAAATCTATGGGTGCAGAAGTTATATTATCTGGCGACAATTATGATGATGCCTGTAGCTACGCTTATGAAATAACAAAGCAAACAAGCAGAGTATTTATTCATCCATATGATGATATTGAAGTGATCGCGGGCCAGGGAACGATAGGAAAAGAATTGCTCGAACAATTTCAAGAGAATATAGATGCTGTGTTTGTCCCTGTTGGCGGGGGTGGATTGATTGCAGGTGTTAGCGCATGGATAAAACAACATTCGCCAAACACTAAAATTATTGGTGTAGAGCCTGAAGATGCTTCGACATTATATTCCGCGATGCATGCCGGTGAGCGAGTAGTGCTTCCGCAGGTAGGGATATTTGCCGATGGTGTAGCGGTTAAACAGATTGGAGAGAACACCTTTAATATTGCTAAGAGGTTTGTCGATGAAGTGGTATTGGTGTCAATTGATGAAATCTGTGCCGCTATAAAAGATATTTTTGATGATACGCGTGTGGTATCTGAAGCGGCAGGTGCACTGGCTGTTGCAGGCGTCAAAAAATATATTCAACGTGAAAACTGTAATAGCTTAAATTTAATTGCTATTAACAGCGGTGCAAATATCAATTTTGATCGTTTGCGTCATGTTACTGAGCGCACTGAGTTAGGTGAGGGTCGAGAAGGCTTATTTGCTGTCACTATTCCTGAGCAAAAAGGAAGTTTCTTGAAGTTTTGTCAGTTGATTGGTGAGAATCATAGTATCAGTGAGTTTAACTATCGCCATGCAAGTGATAATGAAGCGCATATCTTTGTTGGAGTTAAATTTCAAAATGCCGTTGATGAAAAGGCAAATATGATAAGCATGCTTTTAGAGCAAGGATACCCAGTTAGTGATTTGTCTGATAACGAAGTCGCTAAATTGCACGTGCGTCATATGGTGGGAGGACATTCTCCAGATTTGCAGGATGAATTGATTTATCGCTTTGAGTTTCCTGAAAAGCCAGGGGCGTTGTTGAAATTTTTGTCGTTAATGGGCGCACAATGGAATATTACTTTGTTTCATTATAGAAATCATGGCTCAGCATTTGGAAGAGTGCTGGTGGGCGCGCAGGTTCCTGCATCAGAAGTGGATGAATTTAAACAATTTTTGTTGGATCTTGGATATTCTTTTTATGATGAGACTAGCAATCCAATTTACCGTTTGTTCTTAAAATAAGGCAAAAAAAAGGGTCCTAAGAAGGACCCTTTTAATGAAAAGCTACTTAATCTAGCGTCTTTTCTTAGCAGTTTTGCGCTTAGCCGGAGCTTTGCGTTTAGCTGTTTTACGCTTCGCAGTCTTTTTCTTAACTGTTTTGCGTTTAGCTGTTTTACGCTTGGCAGTCTTTTTCTTAACTGTTTTGCGTTTAGCTGTTTTACGCTTCGCAGTCTTTTTCTTAACTGTTTTGCGTTTAGCTGTTTTGCGTTTAGCGGTCTTACGCTTAGCGGTCTTACGCTTAGCAGTAGTCTTGCGTTTAGCAGTCTTTCTTACCGCTTTGCGCTTAGCAGGTGCCTTGCGTTTCGCAGTCTTTCGTTTCGCAGTTTTGCGTTTGACGGCCATCTTTTATTCCTCCAAAACTTTAACGTTAACGTTTTTTGACGACGTGAGTATAAACAATAGTCTAAAAATTACTAGTTTTTTTATATTGTTTTTTAAACTTTTCGTCAGTAATTTTTATTTTTATATAAACAAAAAATAAAAACTTGTTTCGTTTTATAAAACATTTTTAGTTAAAAGCATAAAAATTTATTCAAATAACACTGAAAAACACTTTATTTTTTAACATAACAACATTTAACGGTACGTTTACACTGTTAAAAGCAAAAATTTTATAAATTTTTAATAAAAATTAAAGTATTTAAAAAAAATTCTTTTTTATTCTAAAGAAAGAATAAAATCCCAATCTTTTTTAGTCACAGGCATGATTGATAGCCTATTTCCTTTGCGAAGTAGTTGCATGTCTTGCAAAGATTTATGATTTTTTAACTCATGTAATGTAATCGTACGTTTTAATTTACGTTTATATTTCACATCAACCATAATCCAACGCGGGTTATCTGGGTCGCTTTTAGGATCATAATGTTTATCTTTTTTATCAAAAGCGGTGTGATCAGGATAGCCTTCACGATGAATTGTCATAATTCCAACAATACCGATGTCGTCACAATTTGAGTGATACATAAAAGCAAGATCACCTTTTTTCATTTGATCGCGCATCATGTTTCGTGCCTGATAATTGCGTACACCATCCCAGTGTTCTGTTTTATCTTTTTTTAGATGATCAATTCCGTATTCACTGGGTTCGGATTTCATTAGCCAATACTGCATAGTAAAAATCTCTTTTTAGGTTTGTTTAGGGTTGAATGTAGAAGAATAATCCTAGCACAGGGAAAATACTTAACAGGAAGATTGTATTGACTGGGTGGAGTTGGAAAAGCGCGCTCCATGAGTACCGTGGTAGCCGCTGACCTTGAACCAATCGGTTCAAGTGGGTTCACCGTAAGAGATGTAAGGCTCCCCGCTTTCGCAGGTATGCACACGACCTTTTAACAAGCAATCCCGGGGGTATAAATAGGCTCAAGGGAATTAACGACAAGCTCACGAATATCGCAGAGGCGCTATCGAGTATTTTACGACGGGTTTTCTTATAATTCCAACTGATTAGAAGAACGAATGGCGTTATCTATCCGCTCATGTAGAGTGCGAACTCTATTATTGATGTTTGAAGTGGCTTGTTCGTGTTCGTTGCGCTCAGATAAGAATTCATGAGCTAGATTTAATGCAGCCATCACCGTAATTCTATCGGGGCCAATGACTTTGCCACTTTCGCGCACTTCTATAATGCGTTTGTTTAAAAATGTTGCAGATTCGCGCAGTGCTTCTTCTTCTCCTGCTGGACAGGCGATACGATATTCTTTGTCGAGAATCTGAACAGTTATTGGGCTGGCGCTCATAGAAGACTAATTAACTTGCTTCTAAAGCTTTTAAACGATTAATCATAGACTCAACGCGTGTGCGTGCTTCTTCTTGCTTATCGAGCAACTTGGCACGTTCACTGCTATAAGATAGCTGTTGTGCTTTTAATAAACGGTTTTCATCTTTAAGTTGTTCGCAGGTCTCAATTAGCTCGTTAATTCTAATTTCGAGTCGCTTGAATTCTTCTTCTGAGATTTTCATCGTATTCTTATTATTATTTGGTGTAGATAGATAGTAGATTTTACCAGGCCAGCGGTCAACATAGTAATTGAAATAAATAGCTAATTACTTGAACCAGAAGCAATATTTTACCACCTAAGGATATAAATATTTGTATTTAATGGTGTTAAACTGCGAAAAATGCAATTACCAGCTTACCAACAATTAAATAATGCACTTCAGTCGATAGATTTTGGCGATCGTGCGTCCGAATTACATGGATTTCTGTGCGGAGCGATCGCACTAGATATTTCTTATCCATTAGATACCTGTATTAGTACTTTAGCGCCCGACTTAAGTCATGTTGTTGGCAGCGAAGAGCTTAATGATTTATTAGCTGAGTTATACGAGGTTGTACGTGTACAGATGACGGATCCTGTATTGCAGTTAGAATTGCTATTGCCAGACAGTGATTCCATAGATCTCACGACAAGAGTGACTGCGTTAGCTTCCTGGTGCGATGGATTTTTGTTTGGTTTAGCCAATGCTGGATTACAAGCACAGGCAGAGTTACCAAAAGATACGTCAGAAATTTTGCTAGATCTGACTCGTATTTCGCAACTACATGGTGCAGATACTGGTGAGGAAGATGAAGAAGTATCTTTCTATGAGTTATTAGAATATGTACGCATGTCTGCACTGCTTGTTGCAGAAGAATTACAGCCAATCAAAATGACAACAGAGGTGCAATAAGTGGATAAGGAATTCGCCAAACGTAGAAAAAACCTCATGCGCATGATTGGTAATGACGCTATTGCTATTGTCCCGGCTTCTACGGTGAAAGTACGTAATCGAGATGTTGAGTTTGACTATCGCCAAGATAGTGACTTTATGTATTTAACCGGATTCTTAGAGCCTGAAGCAGTCGCAGTTTTAGTCCCTGGTCGATCGCAGGCGCAGTTCATTTTGTTTTGCCGCGAACGTGATATGGAAATGGAGACGTGGAATGGGCGGCGTGCAGGCCAACAAGGCGCAATAGATTTTTTCGGTGCTGATGATGCCTTTCCGATTGGAGATATCGATGAGATTCTTCCTGGCATTTTAGAACAAAGAGAGCGTGTATTTTACACCATGGGCGTGAATGCTGAGTTTGATCACAAAGTGATAGGCTGGGTGAATCAGATACGTGAGAAAGGCCGTGGTGGCTCGCATACGCCACATGAATTTATTGCATTAGAACATTTGTTGCATGAATTACGCTTATTTAAATCGGGTGTTGAAATCAAGAATATGAAGAAAGCGGCGAAAGCTGCAGTGGCCGGACATCAACGTGCCCTGAAATGCTGTCAGCCAGGGATGTATGAATACCAAGTCGAAGCAGAACTATTATACGAATTTAAAAAAGCCGGTTGTGAGACTGCTTATCCCTCTATTGTTGGGGGAGGAGAAAATGGGTGTATTTTGCATTACACCGACAATCGAGATGTGCTTAATGATGGTGATTTATTGTTAATTGATGCCGGCGCTGAATATCAAGGTTATGCAAGTGATATCACCAGAACATTTCCTATTAATGGTGTATTTAGTGAACCTCAGCTAGAGTTGTATAACTTAGTACTAGATGCGCAGTTGGCTGCAATTGATGCGGTGCAGCCGGGTAATCACTGGAATGATCCACATCAAGCGGCGGTTAAAGTATTAACTAAAGGCATGGTTAAATTAGGCCTGTTAAAAGGCCGCCCTGCGCAGTTGATTAAAGACGGTGAATATCGCCGATTTTATATGCATAGAACGGGGCATTGGTTAGGTTTGGATGTGCATGATGTCGGAGACTATAAAATTGAAGAGCAATGGCGACTATTTGAACCCGGCATGGTGTTAACAGTGGAACCAGGTATCTATATTCCAGCGAAATCTCGCGGTGTTCCTAAACGATATTGGGATATTGGTATTCGTATTGAAGATGATGTGCGTGTCACGCGCAATGGCAATGAAGTGTTAACACAGGCACTGGTTAAAGAAGCTGATGCGATTGAAGCATTCATGGCATCTGCGTAGAAGATTCTAGAATTAGCGCATGACAAGTTCACGATCTTCATTTGATATTGTTATTGTTGGCGGTGGCTTGGTTGGAATGTCATTAGCCGTTGCACTAGCTAAAAGCCCCTGCTCCGTTTTATTGCTCGAACAAAATCAGTCAGCACCTTTGCATGCCAACGTGTTGGATTTGCGAACTACTGGATTAACGCGTAGTTCTGAACAGATGTTCATTCAAGCAGGCATTTGGCAAAAAATTGCGACGGCCGCTTCCCCGATAAAAAGGTTAGATATCTCTGAGCAGGGGAATTTTGGTGCGGCACGCATAGATGCTAATCAACATGGTATCTCACCTATTGGTTATATGGTGCCAAATCATCACTTAATTGAAACACTCAGTGAGCAGGTAGCACAGTTAGACAATATACAAATATTATCTCCCGCATCGTTAGAGACTGCTGAGGTTAACTCATCAGGATATGACATAAAAGTAAACCACAATGGTCAGCAGCTAACGTTTAGCACTTCCCTATTAGTGGGTTCAGATGGGGGTAAGTCTAAAGTCCGATCTATATTAGGAATTGATGCTGAGTATAAGAGTTATCAGCAGTCAGCGATTATTACCAATGTGAGAACTCAAAAGTCGCACCAGAATATTGCTTATGAGCGTTTTACTCTGCATGGGCCATTAGCAGTGCTGCCTATTCAAGATGATTGTTGTGCGCTGATTTGGACTCAACCAGAAGAGAGTGTTGATAGCTATTTGCAAATGGACGATCAACATTTTTTACAAGGTCTACAAAAAGCGTTTGGTTATCGTTTAGGGAAATTCTTAGAAGTAGGTAAACGTAGTGCCTATCCTCTATCACTAGTCAAAAGTAATGCGCTTGTTGGCATGCATGCGGTGCTAATTGGAAATGCAGCGCAGACGGTTCACCCAGTTGCAGCGCAGGGATTTAATTTGGGCTTGCGTGACGTGCATACGTTAGTGCAGTTGATGACGGAAATAGACTTCAATCCTGCGCATTTTGAAACCATGTTGCATGAGTATCAGCAGAGACGTGCACCAGATCGCGAACATGTCATTAAGTTAACGGATGGCTTAACAAGAATTTTTGCACAACAGGCATGGCCTGCTAAATTATTACGTAGTATTGGTGTGCGAATGATTAGCAGTTTGCCAGCTATGCAACGCGGAGTGCTGCGGCGCAATTTAGGCTTAAGACATTTTATGGGTAACAGCAAGATGAAAGATCATGGTTAGTACAGTGACAGATTTTGATGTTGTTGTAATTGGTGGTGGTGCTGTTGGTATTGCTGCGGCTTGCAAGTTGGGCCAGCAATACAATCGCATTGCGATTGTTGATAATACACAACACGTGCCATGGCAAAAAGACGATGACTATGGCTTGCGTGTTAGTGCAATTAATTTGGCTAGCATTGAGTTATTGTCGCAGATTGATGTATGGAAGGATGTGCAAACCATGCGCGCTTTCCCATATCGATCTATGTATGTGTGGGAGCAGAGTGGGGAATCGCAAATTGATTTTAACGCTAGTGATACCACGCATTCTTCATTGGGTTCGATTGTTGAAAATCAGGTGTTATTAACTGCGTTAAATAATGTAGCAAATGAGAATTCTAATATCACCCAGTTTAGTAATAATGCTTTGCACGAGCTGTCAGCTATTTCTGATTCGTCGATGTTGGTCGAATTAGATAATGGTGTTCGGTTGACAGGGAAACTTATTATTGGGGCTGATGGCCAACGATCTAAAGTTCGTGAATGCATTGGTGTCAGTTGTATGCGGACTCACTATCAGCAGTTGGGCTTGGTATGCACAGTTAAAGCCGAATTAGATCACCAGCAAACCGCATGGCAATGTTTTACTCAGCATGGCCCATTGGCATTGCTTCCTCTGGAGGAAAATACCTGCTCCATTGTGTGGAGCATTCCAGAGCAAAAGTGTCATGAATTTATGGCGCTGACTGATGCTGAATTTAATCAACAGATAAGTCATGCGTTTGAGTATAGGTTAGGAAATATCTCGCTTGTGTCTGAGCGAAAGTCCTTTCCCTTGTTAGGAGCGCAGGCGACACAATATATTGATCATCGAGTAGTATTGCTTGGCGATGCGGCTCATGCGGTGCATCCACTTGCAGGTTTAGGACTTAATTTAGGTTTGGCGGATTTGGCATATTTGAGCGATTTATTACAGGAGTCAGATAGACCGTTAGGCAGCGAACGAGTGTTACGCCAGTATGAGCGAGCACGTAAAAGCGAAAATGTACTGATGCAGCGTTCGTTAGAGATGATTGATATCCTATTTAGAGAAGAGCGACAGTTAGTCAAGCAGATCCGTTCAATCGGAGTCAATGCCACAAATAAAGCATTACCATTGAAAATGATGTTTATGCGTCAAGCGTTGGGTGTGCCGGTATAATCATTAGAAGATTTTATCGTAAATATAGGTATTAGCTAAAATTTTTAACGAGCATAGCTTGGCTGGAATAGTCTAACGAGAATCGGTTAGAATCGACAGCATTGATAAATCCATTTATTGAAATTCCACAAACTTAGGAAAGTACATGAAAGAAATTAAGTCAGTCGGCAAGAATACAATCTTCGAGAAAAAGTCAGGTCGTTACGCGATTAAAGGCGAAGATAAGAGATACATTAATGGTGAAGAGAAAGCAAAAATTCTAGCTGATGCTGGCTTAGTGAAAATTCCTGAGCCTAAAGTTGCTCCTGTTGAAGAGGCAGCACCGGAAGAAGCACCTGCAGAAGAGTAAGAAATATTTAACCAAATTTAGGAAATTATCATGGCAAAGGCAACAGCAAGACACATCTTGGTAGATAGTGAAGAACAATGTAATCAGCTTAAAGATCAAATCTCAGGAGGGACTGATTTTGGCGAAATTGCACAGCAACATTCAAAATGCCCATCAGGTACATCAGGCGGCGACTTGGGAGAATTTGGCCCGGGAATGATGGTTAAAGAATTTGATGAGGTAGTGTTTAGTGCACCGCTTAATCAAGTGCAGGGTCCAGTAAAAACTCAGTTTGGATATCACCTGTTAGAAGTAACAGCACGCACTGACTAAACAGACTTTATAGTTCTAGATCAAGCGTAAATAAAATCATACTAGCTCCCCACTAATAAAATTTTGCGCTTGATTGGACTGAGGTCCAGAGAAGAATTCTGCAGCTCGTGATTGTTCGATCACTTTACCAGCATCAATAAAGATAACTTCATCTGCAAGTCTTTTGGCCTGTGCTAAATCATGAGTTGTCATAATCACTTTAGTCTCTGATTTTTTGAACTGATGAATAATCTGTTCAAATCCAAGTACAGAGGGAGGGTCTAACGCTACTGTGGGCTCGTCTAATAAAACCACACGTGGTTTGAGCACCCATGCTCTTGCTAAAGATAGTTTTTGTAATTCGCCACCCGAAAGAGAATGGGTGTTTCGCTGACTTAATTCACTAAGACCACATATTTCTAAAGCTTGCTGGCAGCGTGCTTGATGTTCACTCGCCGGAATGCCGGCAATCGATAAAACAAACTTGATATTGTATTGCACTGTTTGTTTGAAAAAAGTCGGTGCCTGGAGCAAAAAAGTACGCCAATATTGATTAGTAGTAGGAGTATTATTGTTCCAAGCGACTTGCCCAGAGCTGGGTGTGATGACGCCGTGAAGTAACTTTAATAGTAAGCTTTTACCCGATCCGTTATGTCCCAGGATAATGCTTGATCCTGCGGATGTAATCTCTAGACTGATACCTTTGATGAGTTTGCTTCCATTTACCTCGTAGGTGACATCTTTAGCAACGAGCGGAAGAAATTGTTGGTTAGCGAGCATTAGATTGATTGAGTTTTACGTACAACAATCATAAGACTTGTGATTGTAAATGAAATGATTAATAGAATGATGCCTAGTGCCATGGCGAGTTCTAAATTTCCTTTACTGGTCTCTAGCGCAATAGTAGTAGTCATCACGCGAGTGAGGTGGTTTATATTTCCACCTACGATTAACACTGCACCAACCTCTGCAGAAGCACGACCAAAACCAGCTAATATGGCAGTGAATAGACTTGTACGCGCATCACGAAGTAGCGGTAATAATGTTAGAGAGGTCGGCGCCCCTAATGCTTTGAATTGCAACGCATGTTGGTTGAATAAGTCTTCTATGGTTTGCTGAGTTAGCGAGCTAATGATAGGCGTAATTAATATGCATTGAGCCAGTATCATTGCACTTGAAGTGAATAGAAGCTGTAAATCACCAAGTGGACCGGAACGTGAGAGTAGTAGATATAAAGCTAGCCCCACCACTACTGGTGGCAGACCCATTAGTGCATTAACAATGCCTGTGATGAAATCACGTCCTCTGAAACGATAAGCACCTAGTAAAGTACCCAGTGGAATTGATATTAACGTTGCTAGGATTACAGCTGTAACACTTACTTTGAGAGATAACAGCACAATCTCGACTAACTCCGGTTCAAGTGTGAATATTAACTGAAGGGCAGTGTTTAAGATGCCTAGGTCGTCATCATGCATGAGCGCTTAATAATGATTAAATTGGGTAATATAAGCCAACTAGTACTGTGCTTTTTTAACCGGAATAGTAGTGCTAACTATCTGCTCATGACTGAAAACTAATTCTACCTCGACACTATCGCCTTGTTTTAGTGCGTTGGTTGGGTTAAACATCATTAAATGATAGTCACCAGGTTTTAATTCAATTGATGCATTAGCATCAATATGCAGGTGTATGTGAGGCACCATTCTATATACGCCATCAGTTTCAACACTGCGGTGGAATTCAATTGAGCTGAAGCTTGGGCTGCTAGCACTGTGTAGAATAGTATTTTTTTCAGAGTGATTGATAATGCGCATATAGCCTGCCATGGCCGTGGCACCAGGTGGTGCCTCGCGAATCCAAGCAGCATCAATTTCGATGAGATCTTCGCTTGATTGGCTGCAAGCTACAAGTGTTAAAGTAGATACAATACATAAGCTAAAAAGGTCAAGAATACGCATAGTTTTTAGTTCGGTTATAGGTGGTTATTATTATATCATTGCTGGCTAGTTAGAGGATAAAACAGCTTAAGTTTAATACGAGTTCAAATATGTCAGATAGAATTTATACCAAGAGTCATGTGTGGTTAGTGCCAGAAAATGAGCAGGTGTTTATTTTGGGTATAACTGCATTTGCCCAGCAACAGTTGGGTGATATTGTTTTTGTAGATTTGCCTGAATTAGCCACTAATACGCAAGCTGGTGAAGCGTGTCTGGTCGTAGAATCGGTGAAGTCAGCATCGGATGTTATTTGTCCAGTGGTTGGTGAAATTATTGAGGTGAATAATCAGCTCGCAGATGAGCCCGAATTGATCAATGAATCTCCATACGATAAAGGTTGGATTATTAAAATTAAAATGGCCGAGAATCGTGTTATTCAAGGTAAAATGACGTCGGATGAGTATAATAGTCAGATATTAAGTAGCAGCGAATAAATACAAGTTTTTATTAATTTAATTTGGGGGAATAAATGGCAACAATTACGTTACAAGGAAATGAAATTCACACTAATGGAGATTTGCCAGCGATAGGGTCGAAAGCACCTGACTTTCAGTTAGTTGATAAAGATCTTAATAATGTAGATCTGGCTGAATATGTTGGTAAGAAGAAGTTAATTAATATTGTCCCAAGTCTAGATACGCCAGTATGTGCAACATCAGCTAAAAAATTCAGTGATTTTGCAATGGATCGAAATGATGTTGTGATATTGACTGTTGCGGCAGATCTTCCCTTTGCTATGTCAAGATTTTGCACTAGCGAGAACATTGAAAATGTTGTGACGTTATCAATGATGAGAAGTAAAAGTTTTGCCGATGATTATGGTGTGTTAATACAAGATGGGCCTCTTGCTGGAATTACTGCACGTGCGGTTGTTGTATTAGATGCGGATAATGATGTTGTCTATACCCAGCTTGTTGGTGAGATCTCTGATGAGCCTGATTACGATGCTGCATTAAAAGCATTAGGTTAATTTTTATTGTTTGAATTGTTGCCAAGCGCTTTAGTTAATTGAGTAATGTGATTGACTGGCGCTTGGCAACTTGTCCCTTGGCATATATATGCTAGCGTTTCTTCGCTATTAGAAAATTTACTTTTTAACGCTGGATGTAAGTTTTCTTCATTGCTGGGAATAGCAAAGGTCATTCTTCTTGGGTTGAATTGCTGTTGACATGTCTGTTGCCATAATTTCAATTCATCACTGCTGCCGCGAATAATAACTATTGTCGGCGGGTTATTTATTTCTTCACTGCAACGTAGCAAGGAGGCATGCGCAATAGGCGTGCTAATAATTTGTTGGCTTGCATAGTCTAATGTTCGTTCTGCGGCCTCAAGATATCTAGGTTCAGCCAACAAATAGCCTAATCTAAGCAAAGTTGAAGCAGCAATGCCATTACCAGATGGTGTGGCTTCATCTGATGTGACTTTAGGTCTTTGTATTAGTGACTCATGGTCATTAGCAGTAAAGTAAAAGCCACCATGTTCAGCGTCTTCGAATTGGGCTAATAATACTTCCGCCAGATCCACTGCAAATTGTAAGTAATGGCTGTCCCAATATGTTTGTAAATATTCAATGATGGCGTCAAGCAAAAAAGCATAATCATCTAAGTATGCATTGAGATGTGCCTTTCCATCTTTATAGGTAGCAAATAAGCGATCATTATGATACATGTCAGCATGTATAAACTGTATAGCACGTTGCGCTGAAATGAAATATTCATTATTTCTGAAAACTCGGCTAGCAGTAAGCATGCCTTTGATCATTAATGCATTCCAACTAGTGAGTATTTTTTTATCGGTGTCAGGTGCAACTCGAGTGGCCCTATGGTTGTATAATTTTTCTCGTGTCTGTTGCCATAAGTTAATGCATTCAGTGGTATCTAAAGACAATTCCTGAGCGCATTCTTCAATGCTAGTGTATTCATGTAGATGGTATTTATCTTCAAAATTTGGACCGCGGTCTATGCCAAAGCGAAGATTAACGAGTGCATATTCTTGTTTAGTTAGTAATGTTTCTAATTGCTGCTGTTCCCAAGCATAAAATTTTCCTTCCATACCCTCTGAGTCTGCGTCTAAAGAAGAGTAATAGCCGCCTTGAGGGGATTGCATATCTCGCATTACCCACTGTGCTGTTTCGGTTGCTGCTGTTTTAAAATAGCCTTTATCTGTTGCTTGAAATGCTAGGCTATACAAATGCAATAGTGGACCATTGTCGTAAAGCATTTTTTCAAAATGAGGGATCATCCAGTAATCATCTACTGAATAACGGCAAAATCCACCACTAACATGATCAAATAAACCACCGCTGGCCATTCTGTTTAGGGTATACACTGCTGGGTGTAATGCCTGGGAATCTTCCTTGTCTAGTTGTTTACTGAGGTGCCAATAACGTAATAGAAACTCAATGTTGCAGGGATGAGGAAATTTTGGGGCTTTACCAAAGCCACCGTGTTGATCGTCGAATGACTCAAGTAACAGATCTTTTGTTGCCTTTAAAGCACTGTTATCTAATGACACTGGTGCATGATTCGATTGGTAAATATTTTTTAGTACGTCTTGTAGTGACTGATTTTGTTTGGCAATTTCTTTGGGCTTGTCTTGATAAGATTTAGCAATGTGTTGTAATAAATCTTTAAATGCAGGTAATCCATGGCGAGCTTGATCAGGAAAATATGTTCCGCCAAAAAAAGGGATATGATTACCAGGTGTTAGGAACATGGTGAGCGGCCAGCCTCCTGTGCGCTGGGTGAGTAGGAATTGAGCTGTCTGGTAAATCTTATCGATGTCAGGGCGTTCTTCACGGTCGACCTTAATGTTAATAAAAAGCTCATTCATTAATGCTGCGCTGTGTTCATCTTCGAATGATTCATGTGCCATGACATGACACCAATGACATGCAGAATAACCAATTGATAATAGGATGGGCTTGTTTTCTTGCTGAGCTTTTTGTAATGCTTCCGGGCCCCAGGGATACCACTCCACTGGATTGTCAGCATGCTGCAATAGGTAGGGGCTAGTTTCATTGCTTAGATGATTTTTAGACATGGACATGCTCTATATAACTTAATTATTACTATAACTAGCTGGAAAATTAATGTATCTAGTGCCAAAGGTGTATACGGTTAAAACATATTAATTCGAGCATGTTAATATTCGCGTTATGTTAATTCATCCTCAATTTGACCCTATTATTTTTCAACTTGGCCCACTCGCAGTGCGGTGGTATGGGTTGATGTATCTATGTGGCTTTGCTGCGTTTTGGTATCTAGGAACAAAGCGTGCGCGTAAACCTGAAAGTTTTATTCATCCAGATCAAGTCAGTGATTTTTTATTCTATGCTGTGTTGGGCGTTATTATTGGTGGGCGAGTTGGCTCGGTTATTTTTTATAACTTCGATCACTTTCTAGCAAACCCTCTTTATCTATTTAAGATCTGGGAAGGAGGTATGAGTTTTCATGGTGGCTTAATCGGTGTGCTTACAGCTATATGGTTATATCAGAGAAAAAGAGCTTGGGGATTTTTTCGTTTAGGTGATTTTATTGCACCATTAGTACCTCTGGGCTTAGGTTTTGGCAGGATTGGTAACTTCATTAATGGTGAATTATGGGGGCGACCTACAGATGTTGCGTGGGGAATGGTTTTTCCTCAGATTGATAATTTGGTTCGTCATCCATCTCAGTTATATCAAGCGATGTTGGAAGGCGTAGTCATGTTTATTATTTTATGGGTGTATTCGTCAAAGTCACGGGTTACAGGTTCTGTATCTGGGTGGTTTCTAATTTTATATGGTGCATTTCGTTTTATTGTTGAATTTGCACGTCAGCCTGATGACCATCTTGGGTTTATTGCGTTTGACTGGTTAACCATGGGGCAGTTACTCAGTGTGCCAATGATTGCCGCAGGATTTCTATTATTATGGATGGCGAATAAAAATTTATTTGAGAAAAAAGTATGAAACAGTATTTAACGCTACTTAAACATGTGTTGGAAAATGGTGTTGAACAACAGGATAGGACGGGTACTGGCACTATTTCTACTTTTGGTTACCAGATGCGTTTTGATTTAAGCCAAGGATTTCCTTTGCTTACGACTAAGAAGCTCCACACCAAATCTATTATTCATGAATTGCTTTGGTTCCTTCGAGGAGAAACCAATGTGAAGTCATTGCAAGAAGTTGGTGTAAGCATTTGGAATGAATGGGCAGATGAACAGGGTGAATTAGGTCCGGTTTATGGTGCGCAGTGGCGTGCATGGCCAACAGCCAATGGAGGCTCAGTAGATCAGCTCAGTCATTTGATAGAGCAGATAAAAAATAACCCCAATTCGCGTCGGCATATTATTAGCGCATGGAATGTAGGAGAGATAGATAACATGGTGTTGCCACCCTGTCATACCATGTTTCAGTTTTATGTAGCTCAAGGAAAACTTTCTTGTCAGCTATACCAACGTAGTGCCGATGTGTTTTTGGGTGTGCCATTTAATATAGCCTCTTATGCTTTATTGCTGATTATGGTTGCTCATGTCACGGATCTGGAAGTTGGGGAGTTTATTCATACATTCGGTGATGTGCATGTGTATAAAAATCATGTTGAACAGGCCAACTTGCAGTTACAAAGAGAGCCATATGAACTGCCAGCATTAGAAGTTAGGAGAAAAGTGAATTCAATTTTTGATTTTAAGTATGAGGATTTTGAATTGAAAAATTATCAATCGCACCCACATATCTCAGCACCTGTCGCAGTATGACTAAGATTGCGGTCATTGTTGCTGTGGCACAAAATAATGTTATTGGCGCGGGCAACAGTATTCCTTGGTATTGCCCTGCAGACTTACAGTATTTTAAGCGAACGACATTAGGGTCGCCTGTATTGATGGGAAGAAAAACCTATCAATCATTGAAGATAAAGCCATTGCCCGGACGACAAAATATTATTGTTACACGAGATTCTGAATTAGTTTGTGATGGTTGTGATGTGGTCACTAGTTTAGAGTCTGGATTGCAGCTGGCTAGTAATGATGAAAAGCTTTTTATTATCGGTGGGGCGGATATATATCAGCAGTCGTTAAGCCTTGCCGAAGAACTTTACATTACCTATGTTGATATTCAGGTTGAAGGAGATAGATTTTTTCCTGAGATTGATATGAAAGAGTGGGATTTGGTGCGAGAGCATGAGTATATGTCAGATGAAAAAAATCCCCACAATATGGTATTTAAGTTTTTTACTCGTTGCCAGTAATAATCTTTTTTGCGCTACAGTCAATTTGTTGTAGCGTAACAGGTCTGACATCAATACGAGCTGCAGTTAATTGGCTTCCCCATAGACAACCAGTGTCTAAACCTAAAAGATTGTCAGTTTTCTTTAAACCTAATGCAGACCAGTGTCCAAATATGATGTTTAAGTCTGCAGATTTTCTGGGTATATCAAACCATGCATGTAGGTGTTTTTCTTGTTCGCCTAATAAACCTTTATAATTAAAATCCATTTTGCCTTGCTGGTCGCATAAACGTAGACGCGTAAACGCATTTAAAATTACTCGCCAACGATCCTGTCTGGATAATGTTGGATCCCATTGGTTGGGCGTATTTCCATAAGCTTGACCAAGAAATTCTACATAGTTTGTACTTCTTAGTTGTTCTTCAACTTCAATTGCGCATGCTTTTGCAGTGATTAAATCCCATTGTGGAATTAATCCGGCATGAACCATGAGCCAATTAAGTTTTGTATCATGATGCAATAGTGGTTGAAAGCGTAGCCAATTAATAATGTCATCCGCGTGCGGGTGCTGCAAAATCTGGTTAAGGGAGCTTTTGGATTTGCAGGTTTGTACACCAGCATGACATGCGATTAAATGAATATCGTGATTACCCAATACGCATTGTGCAGAATTGCCTAAAGCACGAATAAATTGAATAGTTTCTAGAGACTGTGGTCCACGGTTAACTAGATCACCAACGAACCAAAGTTGGTCTGCGTTGGCATCAAAGTTAATTTTATCTAATAGTTGTTCGAGTTCGCTGAAACAACCTTGAATGTCACCAATTGCGTAGACAGCCATAGGTAGAGAAACTTGTGTTGTAAATTAGTTCTCTAATGTAGCACGCGGGGTGCTGATAAGGTAAACAACTCTATTTCCGCATCAAATTCAGTGCCATCATCTGCTTGCATGAGATAGCTGCCATGCATGGTGCCAACAGGTGTTTCCAGCATGGTACCACTAGTATATTGAAAACCTTCTCCTGGCTTTAAGTGAGGTTGTTCGCCGACAACACCATCACCGCGCACTTCCTGTGTTTTGCCATTCGAATCTGTGATAATCCAGTGTCGCGTGAGTAGCTTGGCTGGAACTTCACCATCGTTTTGAATAGTGACCGTGTATGCAAACACGTATCGATCATCAGTCGTGTCAGACTGAGATTCCAGGTAAGTAGTATCAACACTAACTTTGATGTTATATGAGGCTAATTCGTCCATGTGACTATTATGCCTTAGGCAAACAAAAATATCTTTGATGCTGGTTGCAAAACTATTCTAGAGAGAAGATTGATTTTTGCTGATTTTGCTAAGAGCTAATAGATTGTCAAGTGTGAGTTGCTGAGGACGTATGGACGGGTCAATGCCAATCGCAGAAATTTCATCATTGCTGATAGTGTCTCTTAAATTATTTGTAAGTGTTTTGCGAGGCTGCGAAAAACATTTTTGTACAATGTTTTTAAAGGTACCTTCTAATTCGGTGGGTACAAAAGGTTGATGATGTGGTGTTAAGCGAACAAAGGCAGATGTCACTTTAGGTGCCGGAGAAAAACTTTTTGCAGGCACTTCTATTAGTTGTTGAGTAATACATTTTGATTGCACCATTGCGGATAACCTACCAAAATTTCTGCTGCCGCTAGGTGTGCAAATTCTATCGACAACCTCTTTTTGCAGCATAAAGTGCATGTCTATAATGGAAGGCAGCTGATCAAGCAGGTGGAATATTAAGGGTGTAGAAATATTGTACGGGAGGTTGCCAACAATACGTCGAGGTTTATCTGGACTAGCGAAATTAAATTTCAAAGCATCATGTTGATGAACGATGACAGTTTTTTCATTTGAATTTAATTGCTCAAGTTGCTCGATTAGATCGCGATCTAGTTCAACAACTTCTAAGCAGTCAACTTTTGTGAGTAATGGTTTGGTGAGTGCTCCTAGTCCAGGACCTATTTCTAAAATATTATCTGCATTTTTTGGGGAGATAGCAGATACAAGAGATTGTATGATGGTTGGGTCGATTAAAAAATTTTGACCAAACCGCTTGCGTGCGCGGTGCATATGGATAATATTTGTCTATAGATAAAATATATATCTACAGTAACACGCTTTAATAAAAACGTAGAATAATTTACACGAATGAGCAATGAGAATAGCTAGGTGCTATTTGTCTGGGGTGCCTTTTCTGTATAAGACATTGATAGTCAGTATGTGAGAGTTGCTATTTTAATTTTCTAATATATAAATTACTACTGACTAGGTGATGCTTGAGCTAGACAAAGTGTGTTGACATGATATTTTATTGTTATTGCTGATATCAATATCTTACAAATTTAAACTAGTGTGGCACCTCCTATGTAGGTAATCATGCCGAATAGGATTCCGGCAAAGATTATTCTGGTTGGTTCTCTATCTCGATGTTCTTGCTGCTATCAACGGGGATAGCGTAAGTGGCTACTAATGTGTATTGCTCGCTATTTTCGAGTTTCGTTAATGCCAGCGTGATGACTAATTGTGGATGGTACAACAATAGCATTTCATTCGGTTGTAAAGATTGGGAGGTCGTTGAATCAGTAATTAAAGCTAAATCAATATCCAAGCCGTTTGAAATTTGTACGGATATTTCTCTTAAAACACTGAGAGGTGTTGCGCTTTCAGAGAGTGTTAAGATTCCTAAGTAGGTGATGCCAACGGCTTCTGTGTTTTTGAGGTTTTCTATCGAGCGTAATTTCTCTTTTAATGGTTTGATCGTGAGTGTCGATGTGTCGTCATTTGCTAGAGTGAAATCGCTGCTAGAGATCAAGGTGATCGATCTGGTAACGGCTGCGTTGTCGTCAGCAATCGTGGCAGTGCAAAGGCAACATAATAGACATAAAGTAAATATTATTTTCATAATGTTAGATGATTTTTTCTGCACCATAATAAATGGATTTAATGTTTAAGATAACGGCGCCTACGCCAGCGAATTTTGGGTCTAGCCAAGCCTTCATATTATTATATATAGGACCATCTGTATGATAATCAAGAACCCCTTTTATTTGGTAAGCTTCTCTTTCTGGAGCGATCATTAATAGTGATCCTTGGCTACCAGCAAGAATATTTTCTAGTGTTTTGCTGAAAAAATTATTGGCAATTAATATTCTATTGTCGTCGAGTTTATCCACGCATAATACCCATACTGCATTCGGTTCACCTGAATTACTGACGGTAGTGAGTATCATGCGAGGTTCGCGCTGATCCCATGCATCTAAAAATACTTTGGGTAATGTGCTCATTTTGGTACCTTAATTGCTAATAGTTTGTGAGACGGAGAATGCGCCACGAATTTCCCCGACAGAGAATCCAGTGGCGAGATCATTAGGATAGTCTTTTTTTAGTGCACCGATAAGGTCTTTGCTCATGATTTGTTTGTCTCCGTGACAACTTAAGCAAGCAGGTTGCATGGGAATAGCGCGCATCATTCTATAAGTCGTTACATCTCCAGTGGTAATTTTCTCGCTGTGAATTAAGTCTTTTATAAGTATGCCTGATGAGTGTTTTTCTTCAAAAGAATTGAGAATTTTCTGTTCCCACTCATCTGCTACATTATTGGGATTACGTAAGCGCAAGCTTGTACGTTTGATTGTTACATTGTCTGTGCTATTGAGCTGATTTGTGATTTCTGGTGCTTTAATTTTACATATTTTAATAGCTGCAATGGGTCCATTAGCCTGCATGGACTCACTAAGTTCTTTTTTTAAATTATCGGCTAAGGCTTTTATTTTTATAGAGGCGCTTTGGTTGAACTCTTGTAGAGCGGATGCCGGATTATCTGTGCAAGATATAGCTGTGCAAAGTGCAAAGCTTATTAATGGTAACTTAATTAGAGAGATTTTCTTAATCACATTATTTCATTTAATTGGTTGTTTTTTAATATTAACTTGTATGCGTGCCAGATCAACTGCTGCTAGCAAACTGCCTGCATCAGATTTGCCAGTTCCAGCAAGATCAAGGGCGGTCCCGTGATCGACTGATGTGCGTACTATCGGTAATCCTAGAGTAGTATTCACAGCATTACCAAAACCTATATGCTTCAATGTTGGAAGACCTTGGTCGTGATACATGGCTAAAACAGCATCGACTAATTGTAGCTGTTTTGGTGTAAAAATTGTATCAGCAGGGAAAGGGCCGGTGACATTGATGCCAGAATTTTTCAGTTTGGTGAGAGCAGGATCAATAATTTCTATTTCTTCTTTCCCCAAATGCCCCTGTTCGCCGGCATGAGGATTTAGGCCGCATACGCCGATACGAGGTTTGTCTATACCAAATTTGCTGATTAAGTCTTGGTGCAAAATTGTGACTACCTTATGGATTAGTTCGGGCGTGATAGCCTGTGGTACCTGGCTAAGAGGTAAATGTGTCGTCGCGAGTGCCACACGCACTTGATCAGCTACTAATAGCATGACAACTTCCGAATTTGTATGTGCGGCTAAATATTCGGTGTGTCCCGTGAAAGGGATACCGGCATCATTAATGACACCTTTATGTAATGGCGCCGTTACGATGGCGGAATATTCATTCGTTGAGATTCCGCGTAATGCTTCATCTAAGCAAGCTAATACGTATTTTGCGTTATGAGTATTGAGTTGTCCGCATGCAACTTTTGCTGTAACTGGAACGTGCTTAACTCTCAATTGCATGGGAGTTTTAGGGGTATGTTCGCAAAGTTCAACGTCAATATTTAAAAGTTGTGCGCGATTTATAAGTTCCTGTGTATCAGCGATAATTATGCAGTCAGTTAATTTGGATGCTGATTGAAGAATGATATCAAAGCCAATCCCTGCGGGCTCTCCGGCGGTGATAGCAAGGGGCTGAATGCTCATGCAAGTGCGAGTTTGTGTTGATTGTTAAGAATCTGAGGCTAGTCTGTTTTCTACATAGCTTTCATCACGGAGTTGGCGTAGCCATAGCTCGGTTTCTTCACTTAACTTTCGTTGACGAATAAAGTCTCGTGCTTGATTGCGACGTGCTTCATCAGAGTTGTCATGTTCTCGTCTATCTGTGACTTGTAAAATATGCCAGCCAAACTGGCTTTTAAATGGTTCGCTGATATCATTTACTGTAATGGATTCAGTAACTTCTCTAAATGCAGGTGCGAATGCGCTTGGTGCTGTCCATCCTAATTCTCCACCTTTGGATGCACTCCCAGGATCTTCCGAGTGAGCGCGTGCAAGTTCCGCAAAATTTTCTCCATTGATAATGCGTGAACGTAGCGAAGCTAAGTCTCGTCTGACTTGCTCGTCACTACGCACAGCGTTAGTACGAATTAATATGTGACGAGAAAGCACCTGTTTAACCATGACGCGATCATCGCCGCGCATATCTAGGATTCTAAATACATGGAATCCACTGCCGCTACGTAAAGTGTCACTAATATCACCCGGCTTCATTTTTGATAGATTACGAGAGAATACACCTGGAAGTTGGTTCATGTTGCGCCAGCCTAAATCTCCACCTTCTAAAGCATCTTGAGCTTGTGAATTAGCAATGGCTAGTTGTGTGAAGCTTTCACCTTCTGTTGCACGTTTGCGGATAGCATCGACTTTTGTTTTAGCGGTTTCAATGTCGCTTGGCGTTGGATCTTGTGGGAGTTGAATTAGTATATGTGCGATTCTATATTCTGCATTAGTGTTTAGAGAGCCTTGTTGGCTTGCAAGTAAAGTATCAATCTCACTAGGAGATACTTGAATGTTAGATTCAACAGCGCGCCTAACGACTTGCCCGATGGTCATTTCGGTGCGAACTTGATCACGAAAAGCGACGTAATCAATACCCTGTTGAAGTAGAGCGTTACGGAATTGATCAAGGTCAAGCTGGTTGCGTTCCGCAAGATTGCGCATGGCTTGGTCTAGTGAGATGTCATCAGTAGTGATGCCGCGTCGCTCACCCCATTCAATCTGTAAGCGTTCAACTATCATTCGCTGCAGGACTTGTTCTGTGAGTCTTGCTTCATCTGGTAGTTTGGCTTGATCTCCAGCCTGAGCTTTGATGACGTTAATGCGTTCTCTTAATTCGCTAGCGGTGATGACGTCGTTTTCAACAACAGCCACTATACGATCTATTAATAGACTTGCTTGAGCAGTGCTTATGGCAGTGCATAAAGAAAAACAAATAATAATTATTTGCACTAAAGATTTAGTATTTAAACGTGTTGCGATCTTCATAGCCTCTGATATTTCGTTGTAATTGCTCGGTGAGTGGTGAACCTAATGATGTTAACCCTTTAAGAGTTAATTGAACCTCAATGCTATTGTTGAAATCACCTTCACTGTCATTGGTGAACCTGCGTGCTGCAAAACTTAATTTCCAACAGCAAGTATCATATTCAAGTCCGCCTAATAGATCTAAATCACGCTTGTCTCTGAAATCATAATTCCATCGTCCAATAGCTCTCCATTGTTCACTGATTGGATAAATAAAGGATATATCCGACTGTGAAAAATCGTCGCGACGGAAACGATGACCTATATTAAACACGAAGTTGTTAGCACTTCGATACTGAAGACGTGCATTAGTTCGATTGAATTCATCTTCTTGTGGATCCCATAAAGCCGCTGCAATAGCTTCCCAGCGGTCATTGATGTTGATTTGCAGTTCGCCAGCAAGATTTGAGAAGGAATCATCGTCATCTTCTGTATTGTTTAATGTAACCTCACGGTCTTCAAAAAAGAATATTTGGCCCAGACTTGTGCGGAATAATTCTTTGCCTGTATTTTGATTGATATAGCGAGTGGTAAGTGCAGCTGTGAGCTGGTTAGCATCAGAGATTCTATCACTTCCAGTGAATCTATCGTTACGGAATAATTGGGCGAAGCTAAATTCATATTCGCCAGTATCAAATAGTGGAATATCAGTTTGATCACGTTCTGGGGTATACAAATAATATAAACGTGGTTCTAAAGTTTGACGGCGATTACTGTTTGAAGTGTCGCGTTCAAAAATTAATCCGCCATCAAGTGAGAAGCTTGGCAATGTGCGTGTAGGGTCATTGTTGCTATCCGAGTCGGATAGATCGTAAGCGGTGTGCATGAAGCGTACTGATGGTGTAAAAAAATAACTAGGCGCTGTCCATGGGCGTGATATTTCTGTTGATAGATGTAGGCGATTTCCATCGATACGATCATCGTGTTCAAAGGCTGTCCAGTGATTGGAAGTGCTAAATTCTAATCCTGCAGGTAGATCAGTAAATGAATTGCTTAATCTGACTTGAGGTAATATTTCATAGGGGTCATTGATTGGAAGACTTTCATCATCAACAATTTGAAACTGTTGTAAGCGTAATTGACCATTCCAGCTGCCGCCCAAATGATTAGCTGAATAAAATAAATCGCCACGACGTTCTAAGCGCTGTGTACTGGTGACACCAATAGAGTCACCTAAGTCTTCAAAGTAGTCGTCATCAGAAGCATTGTTATAAAGTAGATCTGCACGCAAATGATCATTGAAGAAATGTTCATGTTTGAACGAGACGAGATAACGCTCATCATCGAAATCTCTATCGTCTAAAAACTGTAAATTAAGCTCACCGTAGTTATTGTCATTTAAGTAGCGGCCTTTGCCACCAAACTGCACGCCTCTTTTTGATAAATAGCGAGGTGTGAATAATGCGTCACGATGCGGTGCAATATTCCAGTAAAAAGGTGTTTCGATATCGATACCAGAATTGCTGCTACGGCCAAATACTGGTGCGAGTAAACCAGTCTTGCGTTCATTGTTTAAAGGGAAACTTAGCCAAGGAGAATAGAAAAACGGAACGCCTTTGAATTTAGCGGTAACATTTCTTGCTGTGCCCACTCCTTTTTGTCTATCTAAAGTGGCTTTACCTGCTTTTAGCTCCCAGTCGCGGTCTTCAAAGTCACAGCTAGAATAAGTAGTATTTTCTAATTTAACAACATCTTGAGAAATGCGTTCTGCTTTATCAGCTGTTCCGCTGCCATGTGTGGGGTGATACCAATAGCGTACATTTTCGGCTTTGGCAGTTTCTTTCTCAGTCCAATAGTCGACTCTCTCAGAAGTGATATCTAAATCTGGGTCACGCAGAAGCACATTACCCGTGGCTACTGCTTTCTTTTCTTTTTCCGAATACTGTACGCGGTCAGCATGAACATCCTGATCAAGCCGAAACAGGTGTACACGATCGCTATCATCAGTTACAAGATCAGGGTTGGATGGACTTGTAGTGATTTTATGCTTGCTAGGTTGCCTGCCGCATTGACGCCATTGGGAATCTTCTGCAAATAGGTTGCTGCAATAAACGCATAGAGAAGTAAAAATTAGTGCGCGCAGGTGCATGTGGTCTGTGTAGTTTCTTATAGTTATTAATAATAGAGAATGACTGATACGGATTGACTTAAACTTATTGCTGTTAATTAATGTCAAACCGACTTGGATACGTCCATATTGTGAAAACACCACTCAAGGAACATAACTACGTCAATGGACAAGATTATAAAGCATAAACAGCAGAAAGGCGCTGTTTTGCCACAGTTTGGATTGATAGCCGCAATCGTTGCTATAGCCACTATTACCGTGTGGTTATTACTATGGACTAAGCCACAGCCTGAAGCAAAACTTGAGCAATTAACACCGATTAAAGTTTCTCTTTCTCAGGTTGAGGAGCGTGAGGTACAGCCTTTTGAGCAGGTCACGGGACGCCTGCAACCCATAAAAACTGCACAAATTCGTTATGAGGTAGCAGGAAAAGTCATTGCTCGGAAAGTAGAGCCTGGTGAAAAAGTGAGCACAGGTGCTGAGTTAATGAACTTAGATGGGGCAGATTACCGAGATCAATTACAACAAGTCGCTTCTGAACTGGTAATTGAACAGAAAGGAGTGGTTCGAGATGTAAACCTACTTAAATATGCCAAAAAAAATCTCGAACTACAACAACAAGAAGAAAAGCGCCTGCAAAGCCTGGTTGGTCGAAATCTTATTGCCCAGTCGCAGTTAGATAGTGCGCGTCAGCGAGTATTTGATTTACAAGCTGAAGTGGCACGTTTAGATTATTCGGTCGCGACAAATAATGCGCGCGTACGAATGAAAAGGGCGCAGCGAGATATTGCAAAGCGGAATCTGGAACGTACTATTTTGAGTGCGCCATTTAACGGCGTTGTAAATGAAGTGTTTATTGATGAAGGGGACTTCGTCAACGCAAACCAAGCAGCACTCACTTTAGTAGATACAAGTGAATTTGATGTGCAGCTAGATGTACGCGGAGAAGTTATCTCGGGATTAGTCCTAAAACAACAGGTTGATGTTGAAATAAATAATCTAGTTACTCAAGGTGAAATTGTTGCTTTACAACTCGATCCAGATATCAATACAAATACTCATCAGATTCGCGTGCGCGTACCCAACAATACTGCACAGGCAGGTTTGCTTGCAATCGTGTCACTACCTCTATCTATGCAAGAAAAATCAAAACTTATTCCAATATCGGCTGTATTGAATTTGCATGGAAAAGCGTATGTTTATACTTTAGAGGGAGATGCTCTTAAGCAATTGGCTGTGAAGCTAGGTCGTCGTATCGGAAATGAAGTCGTTATTTTGAAAGGGTTGTCTGTTGGTCAAAATGTAGTTGCGCGTGATGTGAATTCCTTGTCAGACAAACAACAAGTTGTTACAGAATAAAGTATTGTACTGATGGGTATTATTAAGTTTTCGATTCGTAATACATTAATAGTTAACTTGCTATTGCTTGTGATTGTGATTGTGGGAGTATTGTCATGGCGCAGCATGCCGCAAGAAATGTTCCCTGTTGTAGATTTGGACTTAGTGAGGATTGTCACCGAGTTCGAAGGAGCGCCGCCTGAGGAAGTCGAAAAACAAATCACTATATTGATAGAAGAGGAAGTGGAAACACTTCCAGATGTAGATGTTGTTACCTCAGAAAGTTCTGAAGGACTTTCCAAGATAAGCATAAAATTGAAGACAGATGTTGATGTCGATGATTTCTTGCGTGAAGTGCGTTCAGTCGTTGATACCATAGATGATTTTCCTGTTCAGGCAGAAACACCAGAGATTAGTCGTTTAAAAACTCGGTTTCCCGTGATTAGTGTCACGTTATACGGTTCAACCGAGTTAGGTGTTTTATATGAAACTGCTGAAGATGTCAGGCGAGATTTACTAGGTTTGCCAGGTGTTGCTAGCGTAGGTATTGCTGGGGATCAGGACTGGGAATTATGGATTATTGTTGATCCACAAGAAATGGCGGCACGTAAAGTTTCTTTGAATGAAATTCAAAATGCTTTAACTGAAAATTTACAAGATCTACCAGGTGGTTCTTTGCAGTCTGCACAGGGCGATATTTTATTGCGTGGTATGGGTGTTGCGCCTAATGCGAAGGCGGTAGGTGATTTGGTGCTGCGTAGTAATGCTGGAGGAGGGCAATTAACATTGTCTGAAATTGCTGAAGTGGATCTACGCTTAGAAGAAGCGCAAACCATAGGCCGTTTCAATGGAGAGCCATCGGTAAATTTAACTGTGACCAAAACCGCACGTGCATCGACAATTGACGTGGCTGATGAGGTGAAGCAATACACAGTAAATCTACAAGAAAAACTTCCTGCGGGAATGAAGGCTGGTTTATTTAGTGACCTGTCGGTTTATGTGAAGAATCGATTGGAAACGGTGACATCTTCTGGTGTTGTTGGTTTGGTGTTGGTGCTTATTTCTTTGTATGTGTTTTTAAATTTCAGAGTAGCATTTATAACTGCACTTGGCATTCCTGTGTCTTTTCTTGTGGCGATTATATTGATTCATTATCTTGGTTACACAATCAATATGATTTCCTTGTTTGCCTTCTTGATTGCGCTGGGAATGATTGTTGATGATGCGATTATTGTTACAGAGAATGTCTATCGGCATATGGAAAATGGAGTTGATCGTGCACAGGCTGCATTGATAGGTAGCAAAGAAGTGTTCTGGCCTGTGGTGGCTTCAACCTGTACTACAGTAGCAGCTTTTTTACCTATGTTTGGAGTCAGTGGAACCATGGGTAAATTTATAGAAGTGATTCCCGTTGTGGTGAGTGCTGCCTTGATCGGCTCGTTAATTGAAGCGTTTGTAATATTGCCTGCCCACTCGGCAGAATTTCTTCGCATCAACAAGAAAAAACCTAAAACCAATCCGTTTTGGAGTAAATCATTAGAAAAATATTTATCGCTATTGAAGTGGGCTTTGCATAATCGTTATGTGGTATCGGTGATGACAATTGCTGTGTTATCGGTGATATTGACCTATGCACAAACACGTTTGCCATATAATCAGTTTGGAAACGTAGAAATTGGACAGTTCTTAATAAATATTGAAGCGCCTAATACTTATAGTGTTGAGGACTCAGCTGAATTAGCACAAATCATTGAGCAGAAAATCAACTTAGCGCTTGAGCCTGATGAGCTTAAAACCATGCTGACTAATGTTGGTGTTATCTTAATTGACTTTAATCGTTTAAAAACAGGCAGCCATTATATACAGGTGATTATAGATCTTGAGAAGACAGCGCCTAAGACTATTATTGAAAAATATATTTCACCTGTCGTTAATTTGAAATTTAAAACTGAAGGCATACGTGAGCGAAGTACTGAAAAAATCATAGAAGCAATTCGCACGGAATTGGAAGTGGTTGCGGGCGTGCAAAGATTTTCAATTTTACGCCCTCAGGGTGGCCCGTCTGGTTCGGATATAGAAGTAGGTGTAGTGGGCGAAGATATTGATGAATTGATTAATCAGTCGAGTAGAGTGACTAATTTCCTAAAGAGAGTGCCAGGAGTGAAGGATGTCAGGCAAGATCTAGAGCCAGGAAAGTTAGAGTATCAGTACACATTAAATGAGCGCGGGAGAAATTTAGGGCTTACACAGTCTGAGTTATCCAGCGCGGTACGTACTGGGTTCGTTGGGTTAGAGGTGACACATGTCAATTGGCAGGAAGATAGGTATCCTGTACGAGTGATTTACCCGGATGTGTTACGCAAAAATGGCAGTAGTCTCGGTAGCTTGCCAATTACGTTAAGTGGGGGGCGTACTGTGTATCTCGGTGAAGTGGCGGATATTACATTGGAGCGTGGTTTGGGAACAATACTGCGCAGGGATGCGCAGCGTTTAGCGATAGTCACTGCGGAAGTTGATTTGGAGTCAACAACACCATTAGAAGTGAATGAATTAATCGCGTTAGAGTTTTCTGATTTGATGAAAAGGAAATCAGAAAACCAATTATTATTTTTAGGCGAAAAAAAAGAAGCTAACGATTCATTTAACGATATGATCAATGTGCTAATTATCTCATTGGCGATAATATTTTTTATATTGGCTGCATTATTTAAATCTTTGCTGGATCCTTTTGTGATAATGCTGGCGATACCATTTGCGATTGTTGGTGTCATTATTGGACATATGATATTTGATTATAATATGCAGTTCCTATCTATGATCGGATTTTTAGCATTGACTGGAATAGTGGTGAACGACTCTTTGATTTTAGTGGATTTTACTAAAAAACAAAGAGCACGAGGCATGGAATGTTTTGATGCGGTAATGGATGCAGGGCGAGTTAGAATTCGTCCGATCATGCTCACGACAGTGACCACGTTTTTGGGTATTTCGCCATTAATATTTTTTGCCAGTGGTCAAACTGCATTCTTATCTCCGATGGCCGTTAGTCTAGGCTTTGGTTTGATTTTTGCCACAGTGTTAATTTTGGTAGTGGTACCATGTTTTTATATGGTTCTTGATGATCTTAGAAGAGTCACATATGAACGCCTTGCTAAGCGAGCGTAAATAATAAAGTTATTCTTTTAATTCTTATCTAAGCTGCTACTATTAAGCGCTTAATACTAGCAACTATCAAAATGAAACTTTCTTCGAAAAAATTTAAATCATTGGGGAATAAAGCGATAACTCTGCTAGGGATGTCGGGCGTGGGTAAAACGACATTAGCAAATAAGCTGGATAGGTCGAAATGGTTTCATTATTCAGGTGATTATCGTATTGGGACCAAATATCTAGAAGAACCCATATTGGATAATATAAAAGCCAAGGCAATGAATGTTGATTTCTTGGCGGATCTTTTACGAACAGATTCTATTTATATCTGTAGTAACATAACAGTGAATAACCTCGATCCTGTGTCTACATTTCTAGGGAAGGTAGGAAATACTGAGTTAGGTGGGCTTGAGTTATCTGAATTTAAGAGGCGGCAATTTTTGCATCGACAGGCAGAAATCTATGCCATGTTAGATGTGCCGGAGTTTATCGGTAAAGCAAATAATATATATGGCTATCCTAATTTTCTAAATGATGCAGGTGGAAGTCTGTGTGAGCTAAATGATCCGAGTGTGTTTGAAATCCTGTCTGAGAATACATTGGTGCTTTATATTCGTGCCGATCAAGAACATGAACAAACTTTATGTGAGCGTGCTATTAGTCATCCTAAGCCACTTTATTTTCAAGAAGAATTTTTGGATCAACATTTAGCTATTTTTCTTGAGGAAAATAGTTTATCTGAAATTGGTGAAATCAATCCAGATGAATTTGGTAGCTGGGTATTTCCTAAATTACTTGAGCATCGAAAACCGCTCTATGAATCCATTGCTGATGAATATGGGTATACAGTTAACTTGCATGATATTCAAAATGTGCGAGATGAAAAAGACTTTATGGATCTGATTGGTCAAGCGATCGAGCGTTCGTAATTGTAGTAGTTTTTCGTCTTGGCGCTCGTTCAACATAATAATTTACCTAGCATCGAACGCATGCGTTCAGAGGGTGTTGAGGTGTGCTCGCCTGATCAGGTGAACGATTCTTTGCCGGCAATTAAGGTTGGCTTTTTAAATATGATGCCTGATGCAGCACTCGCCGCCACTGAAAGGCAGTTCTTGCGTCTGCTTGCTGCTAACCCTGAGGTGAATTGCTACTTTTACCCATTTAGTATTGTCGGTGTAGATAGGTCAGAACAGGCCAAGCTGTATACTGATCAGTACTATTGTGAATTTGATGCCTTAAAGTTGATTGATGTGGATGCGTTGGTTATTACCGGAGCTAATGTATCTCAACCGTTGTTGCAAGATGAGTTGTTTTGGCCTGAGTTGATAGAAGTTTTAGATTGGGCGCAAACTAATGTTCGTTCCACTATGTGCTCTTGTTTAGCTACCCATGCAGCGACTAAAGTTTTTTATAATGTGGACAGAAAGCATTTAGGAGATAAGTGTTGGGGTGTATACACACATAATAGATTACAAGTAGAACATCCGCTGCTAAATAATGTAGGTAGTAATATTATGATGTGCCACTCGCGTTTTAACGATGTGTCGCAAAAACAGTTTTCTGAGAATAATGTAGAAGTGCTTATTCATAGTGAGCAGGTCGGAGTTCAGCTTGCTAGTGAAAAAAACCTGAGCGTGGTTTATTTTCAGGGGCACCCGGAATACGATGACATTAGTTTACTGAAAGAGTACAAAAGAGAAATTATTCGTTATCTCGCTGGTGAGCGAGAGGAATATCCTCCAGTGCCAGAGAATTATTTCAATCAGTCAGCACTTGAAGTAGTAGGCAAATATAAGCAGCTAGTGCAAGCATCTATTGGGCAGCAAGATTTGCTCGATTTATTTCCGGAAGATGAGTTGAAACAAGTATTGGACAATCCTTGGAAAAGATCAGCACAAACTATATTTTCCAATTGGACGACATTTTTGTCCAGCTGATTTAAATTTTTTGCCCAATATTAATAGCGCTGAGGCAAACAGCCACACTGCGCCTGGGACGGGAACTGGTGAGGTGCTAACTAATTCAAGCGATCCACGACGTCCAGGTGTGCCTGTGTCGCCTAAACCATATTGATCATTTTGGCTTAATTGGTAGTTAGATTGGTTAGTGTTTGTTAATTGATTGATGAGTTCAGCGCTAACACCATTAGCGCCAAAGGGCGCGCCAGTGTAGTTAAGTCTGGCAATCTCGCTGGTATTATCTGAAAGTACTATTTGGTCCAGTGTATTGCCTAGGGTGAAATTACTATATACATAATCAGCAGAGTAGCCTCCATTTTCGGTAAGATTAATATTCCTGCCGAGAACCAAATATGCACCTGATGCGATGAATAAGCCTGCGCCATTGTTTATTTGATGCGAATTACTTCCATCATCGCTAATGATTAATCCATTGATATCAATACTCTTTGCAGAGGCGTTGAATATTTCAAACCATTCACCATTGGTATCGCTGACAGCAGAAGGATTAGCCATTACTTCGCTTATTAATAGATCACCGGTTTGGATGGTTGCTGCATGAGATATGCTGCCCAGGTAAGAAAGTAAAATGAACAGATGAATTTGAATTTTTCTCAACATGATTTTTGGTTCCTATGAGGTTAATCTTGCTGGAAGTGATCATTGAGTGATTGAGCAATATATTCAATGATGATTGTGCGGTTACGCACAACGTGCTGAGATAATTATTTTTTTAGTGATTTTAAGTAGATTTAGTACATTAAATTTTTCAATCTTTTTGGTATGGCGAATAATGATGCAGATTAAATATGATTAAGTTAATAGTGAATGTAAGTGTTTTGCTTTTTTCACAGAGCATCATGTCAGAGGGATTTGATTACTATGCGCATATGAATAAATACGCTAAATGCGAAGCGTTGCAGAATGTCGTTGCCAATATTGCAAGTGAGTCTGAGCAGGAGTTTTATCAACATGAGTTACACCATGCTTCCTTAGACTCAAGAATCATTGCGCTCGAATTTGCTAAGGCGGGCCGCTATGAAAAAGGTTTAGTAGATGAGCTCTATCTTACCTATTTGGATGAGTATCGTGATTTGCTGAAGAAAAGTGAAGAGGTGGAAGTGTTTGTTGCATCACTCAGCCCGCATGTTGAAAAATGCCGTGAATTAAATGAAATGCAAGTGGATATTATTCTTAGAAAACGAGAAGAAAAATCAAAGCCTGAAAGATATCTGCAATAAAAATTAGCACCTGCACTAATGCAGGTGCTAATTGTTTAATGTTTATAGCAAAGGTGCAATCACTAAGCTAACAATGGCCATGACATTAATGAGAATATTCATTGATGGTCCAGAAGTGTCTTTGAATGGGTCTCCAACTGTGTCGCCAACGACTACGGCTGTATGAACATCAGAGCCCTTGCCACCAAGGTTGCCTTTTTCGACATATTTTTTTGCGTTATCCCATGCGCCGCCCGCATTCGCCATCATCAGTGCTAACAATACACAGCAAAGTAATGCGCCACCTAACATGCCACCTAGTGCCTGTGGTCCCAATCCAAAACCAACCACGACTGGTGCAATCACAGCCAAACATCCTGGTAATACCATTTTCTTTAGCGCTGCAGTGGTGGCAATATCTACGCACCGTACCGTGTCCGGTTTGGCAGTGCCTTCTAGTAAGCCGGGGATCTCTTTGAATTGACGACGAATTTCTTTAATCATATCAAATGCAGCATCACCCACGGCAGTCATGGTGAGAGAAGCCACAAGAAATGGAAATACGCCTCCAATAAACAAACCAATCAGTACGCGTGGTTCTCTTAAATCAAGACTCACACTGCTGCCGTGACTATTTATCTCGCTAATGAACGCGGTAATGATAGCCAATGCTGCGAGTGCAGCAGCGCCTATGGCAAAGCCTTTACCTATAGCGGCAGTTGTGTTTCCAACTTCATCTAAGTTGTCGGTAATTTCACGAGTGTCTTCGCCTAAGTTTGCCATTTCGGCGATGCCGCCGGCGTTGTCGGCGACCGGGCCGTAGGCATCAATCGCCATGGTAATGCCCACAGTGGCAAGCATGCCAACCGCCGCAATGCCTACCCCATAAAGACTTGCCCATTCATTAGCAAAAAATATAATTGCTGCAATGGTTAAGACGGGGATCAACACTGACTGCATACCGGTGGCTAATCCTGCAATCATCACTGTAGCCGGGCCAGTTTCACCTCCGGCAGCAATTTTTCGTACTGGCGCTCCACCTGTGTAGTACTCAGTGACTAGGCCGATAATAATTCCGCCAACGGCACCAGAGAGAACTGCCACCCAAACCCCTGTTGATAAGGATAAGAACTGAATACAGAAATATGCCGCAACAATAAATAATACCGCTGCAGAAAATGTGCCTAGCCTCAAGGCATTGGCAGGTGCCATATCAGATTGGATCTTGACTAAGAAAATGCCTATTAATGAACAAAGCAAACCTACCGAGGCTAGACCTAAAGGCAAAAACATCAGTGCTTGTTGAGAGCCCAAACTTTCTAATACCGTTGTGCCTAGTGTGGCAGCAATGGCTATTGTCGCAATGATAGCACCGCAGTAAGATTCAAAAATATCGGAACCCATACCGGCAACATCACCGACGTTATCGCCAACGTTGTCTGCAATAACTCCTGGGTTGCGTGGGTCATCTTCTGGTATACCGGCTTCAATTTTCCCCACCAAGTCTGCACCTACGTCGGCACTTTTAGTGAAAATCCCTCCCCCGACACGAGAAAATAATGCCACTGTTGAAGCTCCCATACCAAAGCCGTGAATCACATGCGCCGTTTCAGGATTGGCGCCGTATAGTAAGTACAACAGGCCAAGGCCAAGTAAACCCATTGCAGCCACCGTTAAGCCCATAATAGATCCACCTAGAAAAGCGATATCCAGTGCAGCGTCCAAGCCTTTGGTGTTGGCCGCAACGGTGGTTCTTACATTTGCTTGAGTGGCAGCATGCATACCAATATAACCAGCACCAGCAGAACATATTGCACCTAGTACAAATGCGCCGGCTGTCGGTGCGCCTAAATCTGAAAAGTAAATAGCTAAGGTGACGATAGCGGCAAATATAAATAGAATTGAATATTCGCGGCGCATGAAAGTCATTGCGCCAATATGAATCTCGTTAGCAATTTCTCTTACTCTTCCTTCACCTGGTGAAGAAGATAAAACGACTCGATAGATAAGAAATGCAGAAATTAGCCCAAACAAACCTAAGGCAACAGGTATTTGATGTAAAGACATGGTTAGTTTTACTCCCGATTGATAGAGTTAGATCCTGTACACTGGCAAGTAGAGTAAGGACTAACGATTTATTATTATTTTTCACTAACATTTGTACAGTTTGCTAGTACAGTATATAACCAAATTGTTCGAAACTGCTAATCTGTCACTAGATATAAGCGATTGATGACTGACACTTCTTGATATGGCGCGCCGAGTTACCCTTAAAAACCTCAGGCTAGAAACTCTGATCTTCAAGGAACGGGCGATCTTGTCTTCGATGTTAGTGGCAGGCACATTTATATTATTAATCGTGCGCTTGTACGATTTGCAGATTACTAATTACTCGCATTACCAAACACTCTCTGATGATAATCGTGTGCGGGTGTTACCGATTGCTCCAACACGTGGGCTGATCATAGATCGTAATGGTGAGATTCTTGCTGACAACACACCGAATTATCAGTTAGTCATCACGCCCTCTCAAGTAAAAGATATGTCAGGTCTCATTGACACCTTGGCAGAATTTATCGACATTCAAGAACATGAATTAGCACGCTTTAATAAAGCGCTGAAACGCCAGCAGTCGTTTCAGCAAACACCACTAAAACTTAACTTAACTGAACAAGAAGTCGCTAAGTTTGCCGTTAACCAACATCGTTATCCTGGCGTAGAGATTGCGGCACACTCAACACGTTATTACCCACAGAAAAATAGTTTTGCCCATGCTTTAGGTTATGTTGGACGCATCAATGAAAAAGAGTTAACCAAACTCGACAAGCAAAAATATCAAGGCACTAGTCATGTTGGTAAGGTGGGCATTGAAAAACGTTACGAGACTGATTTACACGGTGAAGTGGGTTACCAGCATGTAGAAATTAATGCTCAGGGCCGCTCATTACGAGTATTGAAAACACAGCCTTCTCTACCGGGAATGGATATTCAATTATCCTTGATTGCTAGGCTGCAAGAAGTAGCACAAGAAGCACTTGGTGAGGAAAACGGAGCCATTGTAGCGATCGACCCCAATAATGGTGATGTATTAGCATTTGTTAGTCAGCCTAATTATGACCCGAATCTATTTGTTAATGGTATTGGCCAGCTAGCCTATTCTGCATTGCGAGATAATAAACATAGACCGTTATTTAACCGCGCATTGATTGGGCAATATCCTCCCGGTTCTACAGTTAAGCCGATTGTGGCACTGGCAGGTTTACAATACGGAGTGACTTGGCCTGAAAAAACTATGTATGCCGGGCCATTTTTTCAGTTACCCGGAAAAGCGCGTAAGTATCGGGATTGGAAAAAAGGCGGTCATGGCATTGTAAATATGGACAGTGCGATAGCTCAATCATGTGATGTGTATTTCTACGAATTAGGTGATGAATTGGGCATAGATCGTATGCATGAGTTTTTAATCCAATTCGGTTTAGGTAGTCGCACTAAGTTAGATACAGTTGGCGAAGTCAAAGGCTTGATGCCGTCACCTGAATGGAAGCGTTCGGCAAGAGGTCAACCCTGGTATCCAGGGGAAACGATTATTACCAGTATTGGTCAAGGTTATATGTTAACAACGCCTTTGCAGTTAGCTGTTATGACGGGTTACATTGCCAATCATGGGGCCATGTTTCAACCGCGGTTTGTACGTGCAACACGTCCGTCTGGCTCAGCTAAGTTCGAGAATAAAAAGCCAATACCTATTGCTAAGATTAAAGTGGATGAAGAGAGTTACTGGCAGGCGATTGAACAGGCGATGGTAAGTGTAGTGCATGCGCCTAATGGCACTGCACGCCGCATAGGTGTCGATGCAAATTATCAAATTGCGGGTAAAACTGGAACGGCACAGGTGTTTGGTATTGCCCAAGACGAAGAATATGATGAAGATACCACGCCAAAACATTTGCAGGACCACGCATTATTTGTGGCTTATGCGCCGGTAGAAAATCCTACTATTGCCCTAGCGGTGGTGGTCGAGAATGGTGGTAGCGGAAGTGGTACAGCAGCACCAGTCGCACGCAAAATTCTCGATGCATATTTACAGAATGAGACATTAGAGGGAAAGCAGATTGTCAGTCGCTAAATCTAGCCTATACGAACACCCATTGCGGGTGGTTTATCATTTCTTAAAGATTGATACAGCCTTATTTATGGCCTTGGTGATTTTATGCATTAGCGGATTGGTGGTTTTATACAGCGCTAGTGGTGGTGATGTCGATGCAATCCAGCGTCAACTAGTACGCCTTGGACTTGGCTTTGCGGGGTTGCTATTGTTTGCCCAAATTCCTGCTGACCAACTGCGTAGCTGGTCATTCTGGTTATATATAATCGGTGTGGCGTTGTTAGTGTTAGTACTGGTGTCAGGTGAAACTGGCAAAGGAGCACAGCGTTGGTTGAATCTGGGCTTTGTTCGTTTTCAGCCTTCAGAACTGATGAAAATTTGGTTGCCGATGATGATGGCTTGGTATTATGCAAAACAGGCGTTGCCTCCCAGTTTGAAAGACATATTTGTCGGCTTTGTGATATTAATGGTGCCTGCTGCACTTATTATAAAGCAGCCAGATCTAGGGACTTCAATACTAGTTACAGGCGCAGGTCTGTTCGTGATTTTCCTTGCCGGTATTCGTTACAGAGTCATTGCGGTGTTTATTGGGTTGGCTTTAGCTGCTGCTCCAGCATTTTGGTTTTATCTGCGGGATTACCAACGTGGACGGATACTTACTCTGCTTGACCCTGAAAGGGATCCATTGGGTGCGGGATATCATATCATTCAATCCAAAATCGCCATTGGTTCAGGTGGTGTTTATGGCAGGGGCTGGCTAAATGGCACGCAGTCGCAACTCGATTTCATACCTGAACGTTCCACCGATTTTATTTTTTCAGTGCTTAGCGAAGAATTTGGATTTTTTGGAACTTCGCTGTTAATCATGGTCTATTTATTTATCGTTGTGCGCGGGTTGATTATTTCTGCGCGAGCACAAACTTGTTATGCACGTTTACTAGGTGGCGCAATAAGTTTGTCATTTTTCTCTTACGTATTTGTTAATATCGGAATGGTGTCAGGGATGTTGCCCGTGGTTGGAGTCCCGTTACCTTTAATTAGCTACGGCGGTACCTCTATGGTAACGTTACTGACAATGTTTGGAATATTAATGTCAATCCATTCCCACAGAAAGTTATTAGGCCATTGAGACATTTTCATTTAATTATATTAGCGCTAGTTCTAACGTTACAAACTTCAAGCGGATTCGCTAAATCGTATTACGCTCGTGAAGACGTAAAAAACTTTGTTCAATACATGATAGATGAGCACGGTTTTGAACGTACTCAGCTGAAGCTATTGTTTAAGGGCGTCAAACAACAAGAAAGCGTGCTTGAAGCAATCGCAACACCTGCTGAACGTAAAAAGAAATGGTTCGAGTATCGCCCTATCTTCTTAAAGCAGGCGCGTGCGGATGCTGGAGTGAAGTTCTGGCGTGAAAATCAAACTATATTAGAGCAGGCCGAAGAAATTTATGGCGTGCCACCTGAGATTATTGTTGCCATTATTGGTGTAGAAACCTATTACGGCCGTATTACTGGTAAGCACCCGGTATTCGATAGCTTGGTTACCCTGGGTTTTGGGTATCCTAAGCGAGCTAAATTTTTCCTAAGCGAATTAGAACACTACTTGTTAATGTGTCGTGAAGAGGGGTTTGATCCTTCTGCCTTGAAAGGTTCATACGCGGGTGCAATGGGAGTGGGTCAGTTTATCTCTAGTAGTTACCGCCGTTATTCAGTGGATCAAAATGAAGATGGTAAGCGTGATTTATGGAATAGCAAGGAAGACATTATTGGTAGTGTCGCCAACTATTTTAAAGTCCATGGCTGGAAGAAAAACCAGGCCGTTGCAAGCTCGGCACAATTTTCAGGTAATGCGAAAAAAATTGATGATTCGAATACGCTAAAACCAGCATTTACCTATGGGCAATTAATTAAACAAGGCTTTGAGGCAGATATGCCCATCGCTAATGATGAAAAAGTGTCTTTGTTCGTACTTGATACCAGTAAAAACACAAAAGAGTACTGGATTGGGCAACACAATTTTTACGTTATCACTCGTTATAACCACAGTCACATGTACGCCATGGCGGTGCATCAACTCAGTCAGGAAATTAAAAAGCAATGGATTTTGACTGCGCAAAGCGCAAACTAGAAAGTCGTTCTAAATTAGTAGCGGTTTGGTTGGTTTGTGTAGTGTTGGTGGCTGCATGCACCTCACCGTTAACAAAGAAAGACTCTGCACCTAAAAAACCGACACGCATAGATCGTAGTGAAAAGGTTATTCCTAAGGTTGAGCCTAAAAGTAAATATGGTAATCCTAAATCCTATGTTGTATTTGGTCAGCGATATCACACGCTACCAACTGCAAAGGGTTATGTAGAAGAAGGGGTTGCGTCTTGGTATGGCACTAAGTTTCACGGTCGGCGTACTTCAAGTGGTGAGACCTATGATATGTATGCCATGACAGCCGCGCATAAAACACTACCATTGCCAACCTATGCGCGAGTTACAAATAAGAAGAATGGACGCTCGATAATTGTGCGCATCAATGACCGTGGTCCATTTCATGACAATAGAATCATTGATTTATCATATACGGCTGCTACAAGACTGGGCATAGTCACTACAGGCACAGGTTTAGTTGAAGTAAGAGCAATCGATCCACGCAGACAAGCAGTTAAGCCAACACCTGAAAAATCAACAAAGTCGGTATTGCCGAAAGATGTTGTGGATGTAGCAGAGCCTGCAAGTAGTGTTGAAATTATAGAGCCATCATTGCCAAGTGCAGAACAGTTGGAGAGTGATATTGGTATCTTTGTGCAGATAGGTGCTTTTCGTAGCCAACAAAATGCGCAAAAACTTCGAGCTACATTTGCAGCACATCAAGTAGGACGGATTAGTGTCAAACAACAGATGTTTGAAGCTGCGCCTATTTACAAGGTGTGGGTAGGTCCGTTAGATACAGTAGAGCAGGCAGATAGCACAGTAGAAAAAATTACTCAGCTAGGGCATAAAGAATATAAGTTGGTATTTCAAAATAAGTAACCACCAACAATTTGTAGCTGTCATTATTAACCCGTAAATAAATAATAAATGAATAACGTGATCAAAAATATAATTTGCATCCTGTCGCTATCCTTTATAGCAGTCACCAATGTTAATGCGGAGCCTGTGCCTATTCCAAAGGCACCTATGATTAATGCTAAGAGTTATATTTTGTTAGACCATGACACTAACACTGTCTTAGTGGAACAAAATGCGGATGAGAGAAATGACCCTGCGAGTATTACAAAGCTAATGACCGCTTATGTGGTTTATAAAGTACTATCTGAAGGGACGTTACAGTTAAGTGATGAGGTTTTGATAAGTGAGAAAGCATGGCGTGCTATTGGCTCACGTATGTTTGTTGAAGTGGGTAAGCGCGTTAAGGTAGATCATTTGCTCCAAGGGTTAATTGTGCAGTCAGGTAATGACGCCAGTATTGCATTAGCAGAACATATTGCAGGCAGTGAAGAAGCGTTTGCGGGCATGATGAATATTGAAGCAGCGCGACTAGGTATGATTAGTTCTCATTTTACTAATGTCACTGGTCTAACCCATGAGCAACACTTCATGACAGCTAGAGATATTGCTACATTGAGTAGTGCCATCATTCGGGATTTCCCAGTGCAATACCAACGTTATTCACAGAAAGAATTCACTTATAACGGAATCACTCAACATAACCGCAATAAACTATTATGGCGTGACCCGACGGTTGATGGATTGAAAACGGGTCATACTGATGCTGCAAAATATTGCTTGGCTTCGTCAGCAAAAAAAGATGATATGCGTTTAGTCTCTGTCGTATTGGGAGCTCCATCATCTGATGCGAGAGCATCGCATTCGCAAGCGTTGTTAAACTATGGTTTCCGTTTCTTTGAATCGCATAAACTTTATAGCGCAGGTCAAGAACTTCTTAAGAAGCGTGCCTGGTACGGAGCAAAGAAAGAAGTTAGCTTGGGTATTAAAGAAGATATTATTATTACTATTCCGCGTGGTCGTTACAATGACTTGAAACCATTCATGCAGGTAGCATCTCAACTGGAAGCGCCAATTTCATTACATCAGTCTGTGGGTAAAGTGGTAGTGAACTTGGATGATGCAAAGTTTACCGAGGTTGAATTGGTTGCATTAGAATCGATTGAGGAAGGCAGTTTGATGCAGAGAATTAGCGACTATGTAATGAGCTACTTTGAGTAAGCTTGCGATAGATGAACATGGTGTAAAATGAGCATAGCGTATTTGAACGGTGATTATTTACCTTTAGACGAGTGTAAAGTTTCAGTGTTAGATCGAGGTTTTATCTTCGGCGATGCTATTTATGAGTTAATTCCTATCTATAATTCAAAGCCCTTTTGTATAGAAGCGCATTTAATAAGATTAAACCACAGCCTTGATCAGACGAAAATCAGTAATCCGCATACTGAGAGTGATTGGCAACAAATCATTAATAAATTGATCGAAAGCTCGGGCCTAGAGCAGTTGTCTGTGTATTTACAGATAACACGCGGTGTAGCAAAACGTGATCATGTCTTTCCGGTAAATACAAAACCTACCGTATTCGCGATGACTAACCCATGGCCAGCAGTCAATCCAGATATGTACAAAAAAGGATTAACTGTAGTGACTGCTCAGGATATACGTTGGAATCGTTGTGATATTAAAGTCACCAGTTTGTTAGCTAACGTGATGAACAAACAACAAGCGGCCGAAAGCAATGCTGATGAGGCTATCATGATTCGAGATGGTTATGTATTGGAAGGGGCAGCGACTAATGTGTTTGTAGTTAAAGATGGTCAGGTCTTTACTGCGCCAAAAAATAATTTAATTCTGCCAGGAATCACACGTGATGTAGTGGTAGATATACTCAATGAAAATAATATTCCGTTATTCGAGCAGGCTGTTACATTAGTGCAGTTGGCAGATGCTGATGAAGTGTGGATTACTAGTTCAACTAAAGAGTGCGCGCCAGTAACTACTGTCGATGAAAAGATGGTAGGAACCGGAACACCTGGTGAACTATGGAAAACGGTGTATGACTTATATCAGCAGCGTAAAGAATAATGTCTAAACTCAATGGAAATGGTGGTGCAAATGGAAGTGGCGAAGATCCGCAAGGTTTAGTCTATCCCTGTGATTTTCCGTTAAAAATGTTTGGGATGAACACGCTGCATTTTATAGCCGCAGTCGATAGCGTGGTTGAACAATTTGTTCCAAGAGAAGATTGGGCGTCAACAAAAACTACCCCCAGCAAAAATGATAAGTATGTTAGTTACACCATTGTCATCGTTGCACGCGATAGAGATCAACTTGATAAAGTCTGTGCAGCTGTTACTAATTGCCCAGAAGTGATTATGGCGTTATAACAAAATAGGTTAATTGCTAGCTCATTTTTCTTACTGTTATTAGCGATTTCAATAAATTCAACCAAAGCGTTTATCACATTGCTTTGATTGTTGATTGATTGATGGAAAGACTCTGTCGTGCAGTTTCTAAGTATTCGCTGAATATATAAGCAAGATTCCAAATGGATAATGCACTGACAATAGCGAGCGTGCAAAGAAGAAAAAGGGTAATTCCAAATTCAGTATAAATTCGACGTGATATGCCACGTGAGCTCATTATATACCCTGGCGAAAACATTATTTATAAAAGGTTATGCAAAGGCAGATAACTTTAGATTAGTGAATAGATAATATTCTTTAATAGAAAATATAAACTCAAGGATGAAGAAGCTAGTGTTTTTAAATAACTGTTAAGATACTTTATAATGGTGCGTTGAAGATGGGGTGTCAATTGAATGCGGCCATGTGCTTTTGATAAGCCAGCTTTTGTATTTTTGTTTGGATAGACTTAGAAAAATTGACTGACTGTATGAGAAAGCCATCTTAGATAAAGTGAGTTTATAACAATTATTAGAGAATGAAGATGAATCAATTAAACATAGCAATAGTCTTGTTAGTCGTGCTGCCAGCTTGCTCTACGACTAAAGAGATTATTATCGACAGAAAAGGTGTTGATATGGGACAGTACTATGCTGATCTGGAAGAGTGCCGTGGCTATAGTGCTGAAGTGAAGACTAAAGAAAAAGGCGCTAAAGGAGCTGTTTCAGGAGCGGTTGTCGGTGGTGCTGTGGGTGCGATATTTGATGGCGCAGAAGGTGCAGCACGTGGAGCAGGTGTCGGTGCAGTCACTGGAGGTGCTGAGGGTATAAATAAAGGAGAAGGTGAAGAGGTTGAGGTTGTTAAACGCTGTCTAAGCGGAAGAGGTTATCAGGTGCTTAATTAGATTGCTGCAATGCAGTATCAATTTCTATGAGTAAGCCACTAAATATTATTGACAAGCTTCTGGTCTATAGCGGACATTCATTATTGAGTTTAAATTTTGCTTGGTTCAACATGTAATGCACACACTTGAACAGTTATTGTCATTAATAGTATATGTGAAAAGCTAGTAATCGTTTGCTTTTTAGATATGTAATGTAAAGAAATATGACTTTTGGGTGGAATATATTTCAACAACTACATTTAAGGTTTGTTGGCTAGTGAGTTTTTATAATTAATCTTTCTCATATTCATTTGATGAAGATAGGTGCGGTGAAATGAGGCTGTTAGATTACAATAGTAAAATCTATAAATTTTCCCCTGGGGTGTTACATTAAATATTATGGTTGCACGTTCAAAATTATATGCACAGCTTGATTCGCTAGAAGAAGAGCTAGATGAGAGATTGATTCCGCATTTAGAGGAAGCTGCAAAGGGTAAAAACGAATTTATTTTTTGCGCGAAAAGTTTTGTTTCTTATGTCAGTTTGAAAAAGAAGTCAGATAAGATCACTGCTGAATTAATAGAGCTATGCTCAGAAATTTTTTATATGAGAGATAAGCTTGGCGAATCACTAGATAATACCAACGCAGGCCGGCTATGTGAGTACTGTGAAGAATGGGGCAAGTTGGTAGATAGGCATCGTAATAGTGCTCAGGATATGGCAATTAGATTTTTGAAAGAAATTAAATAAAAGAATAGTAGTTTATGAGTGAAGACTACCAATATCGTGAACGGGATGTTCCATTGGATGAGAAAAACCAGTTTCGGTTGGGTGAAGGTAGAATTAGCGGCTATAGCGCATTATTTTTAGGTGCGCTCAGTCTGCTGGCAGTGCTTGCATATCTGTTTCCGGCCTATTTAACTACAATCGAACTTAGGCAGGCCTATGATGCCGTGTTTCTACAGAAGGTATTGAAATACGGTATGTATTTTTCATTGTTATTTGGCGTATTAACCTTTGTGCTAAATAAACATAAATTAATGGGTGCAGTAGGCATTGGGTTAACCTTAATAGCATTCGCGCTTGGTGGTTATAGTATTCCTATTGAATCCGTAGAAGCACGCCGACTTTCTTTAGGTGTGGATTGGTTGATATTAGCTTTTCTTGGTTCGGCGGTGATTTTTATGACCTTGGAGAAGTTGTTCCCGAAATATAAAAACCAAATTATTTTACGCCGTGAATGGGGCTTAGATTTATTTTATTTCTGTTTTAATCATTTAATGATCTCGGCTATTTTGATATACGCTAATTATCATGCGGCCCATTTTGATTGGGCTGTCAGCCCGGCATTGCAACAATCGATACAGTCAATTCCGCTATTGTTACAAGTGGCGCTAATTATTTTATGTGCCGACTTCGTGCTTTATTGGGAGCATCGCGCCTATCATGAAATTCCTTTCCTCTGGCCTGTGCATGCGGTGCATCATTCAGTTGAAAATTTAGACTGGCTAGCTGGTTCGCGCGGACATTTCATTCAGGTGTTTTCAGAGCGTGCCATGGTTATGGTGCCATTGTATTTGTTAGGTGCAAGTGAAACAGCGCTGAATGTCTATGTCACTTTTGCTGCATTACAGGCGATATTGATTCACTGTAATTTGAGTTTTTCGTTTGGGCCGTTGAAATATATTTTTGTTACGCCTCAGTTCCATCATTGGCATCATAGTTCTGAGAAGCCAGCAATTGATACAAATTACTCAGCGCATACCGTATTGTTTGATCGTTTATTTAAAACACATCACATGCCTAAAAACATTTGGCCTGCAGACTACGGTACGACAGTTAAATTGCCAATAACATATACCGGTCAAACGCTATATCCACTGACTGCATTGTTTAAGAAGAAGTAATTTATTTGCTTTGGCGAGCTGGTTAATTCGGTAAAGCATGTTGTATTTTTTCCAAGATAACATCTGCCTGCGTATAGTCAGGATTAATGTGTAACCCACGCTCGCCGTCAGTTAATAAAAAACTAGGGAAAGAATTTAACTGTAAACTTTGAGCAGTGTTTAGTTCGTGAGCTAATGCTTGGTGGGTATCGGTACTGATCAAGTCTTGGTTGAATTGATCTGTGTCTAAGCCGATATTCTGAGCAAGCGCTATTAGTGTTTGATTATCAGAAGGATTTTTTGCCTGTAGATAATAAGCCTGCTGAATTTCATGGGTCATTATGTCGTCGTACTTTAATCCTTGCTTTCTTGCCGCGATCACTGCGCGACATGCAGGGTAGGTGCTGCGACGTGGTTGGCAGTTGGTCCAAAAATCATAATTGAATTTTGTTTTAGGCAGTTGTTGTTGAATGCGGTGCCAATTATCTATGACGTATTGTTTGGTTTCCTCAGGCATAGGAGTATCGCTGTCAGCAGCCAAGCCGCCAAGTAAACGAATAAATCTAATATTGCTAGGAAGTTTTTTCTTCAGTTCTATTAATACAGGCCTGAATGCCCAACACCAGCTACACATTGGGTCATGTACATAATAGAGTTTCATGATGGTAGCTGAGTGGTGAGCGTTAGCACGTTAATGGAATTTCATTCTTGGTCGAGTTTTCTGAGTCAGTATGTTTGCAATGGTTATTAAGCCTACGCGGATCAAGCCCATAATGGCGAGTTGATGCATCTTGTATAAAGATAAATACACGAATCGTGCAAGGATGCCTTCTACCATAAAGCTACCTGCAGCTTTACCCATTAGATTGCCCATCATGTTCCCTACCGTGGCATAGTTACTTAAATTGATTAAAGAGCCGTAGTCAACGTAGCGATAGCTAGGCAGAGGCTTGTTCTTTAATCTGTTTTTGATAGTTTTTACTAACATGGATGCCTGCTGATGTGCGGCCTGTGCGCGAGGAGGCACTGTCATGTCGGTGTCATTCATTGGGCAAGCAGCGCAGTCTCCGAAAGCGAAAATATTGTTATCACGAGTAGTCTCTAATGTTTTGTTAACAACTAATCGATTATTGCTAGTTGTTTCTAATCCATCAATTTCAGCTAAAAAGTCGGGTGCTTTAATTCCGGCAGACCAAACTTTAATTTCTGAAGGAATTAAGCCACCTTTATCTGTGATAAAGCCTTCGCTAGTGGCTTCGCTGATACGGTGATTTGCAAGGACTTCAACATGAATTTTTTCTAGCGCTTTCAGTGTTTTTTCTGATAGCTCGGCAGGTAAAGCAGGCAATACTCGATCAGCAGCTTCAATAATCGTGATTTTAATATTGTCTTGGTGCAATTCATCTATGCCGAATTTAATCAACTGCTCGAATGCTTCATGTAATTCAGCGGACAATTCCACGCCAGTGGCACCTGCGCCAGCAATAGCTACTTTGAGTTGTCCTTCACGTAAAGGGCTTGTTTGGGCATGGGCAGTGTAAGCATTACGTAATAGCTCATGATGAAAAGCCTCTGCCTCAGCACTGGTGTCTAAGAACAGACAGTGTTCTTTTACACCTTTGATGCCAAAGTCATTGGTTTGGCTGCCGACGGCAAAAATTAATGTGTCATATTTAAATGATCTGCGCGGGATATACTCAATCCCATTTTTATCTAGAGTAGGGGCTAACGATATTTCTTGTGTCTCACGATTTAAGGAGTCCATGCGACCAATTCTGAAGATGAAATGATTCTTGTAGGCTAGTGCAGGATAGCTCACTTCGTCTTCATAGGTGTTCAATGTTCCCGCTGCCACTTCATGTAATAGTGGTTTCCATACATGAGTGAGCTCACTGTCTACTAAGGTGATTTTGGCTTTTCCTTTTTTGCCAAGCTTGTTACCCAGTTTGGTGGCTAGCTCTAGACCGCCTGCGCCGCCGCCGACAATAATAATATGATGTGAATCCATTGATTTTTTTATTCCATTAAATACAGTGCACTATGGTTAAGCAGGGTTAATAGTAAATCGAGGTTATCCTCACTCTGAGTGAAATCTTTAGGTTGAAGCTTAATTTTGTTGCAAAGCAACGTTATTAGATCGTTGGAACTAGATTGGGAGACAATAACCTGTCCATCAACAAAAAGGATATTATGTTTAGCTTCGGCTTTAAAAGCAAAACGAGAGCCTTCGTTTCTCATCAAACAATAGTTAGAGGCAAGATGATTTTTTAGCTCTGCAAGCGAATATGTATTGTCTGACTGCCGCAATTCAAAATCGTTCGCGTGTTGATATTTTGGCGTTGTGATGTAACGACCAAGCCATTGGCTAATAGCAGTAGAATCTTGAGCATAATCTGAAAGTATCCGTTGAAATTTTTCAATTGTGTATGTGCTTATTTCGCCGGTATTTTTTTGCGCAGTAAGGTCGAGATCTTGGTAGCGCATCGATTCAGTTAGTCGATCACCTAGGTAGTCAGTATATTCGCGTAATATTTCACTATGCGCAGGAGCTCGAAAGCCGACGGAGCAGGTGATACAGCCATCACCCTGTGCGATGCCATTGTGCCCAACACTAGGTGGTAGGTATAAAATGTCACCAGGGTCTAATACCCAGCTGTTTGTCGCTTGAAAATCCTTAAGTATTTTTACGGGTAGATTTTCTTGAATAGGAGATGCTTCATCATAAATTCCACCTACTTCCCATTTGCGTTGTCCGCTAGTCTGCACTAGAAAGACATCATAGTGATCAAAGTGTGGTCCAACACCGCCACCATTGTTGGCATAGCTCATCATTAAGTCATCAATCCTCCAGCGAGGAATGAAATTGAATAGCTCTAATAATTCAGCGGCTTTGGGAACGCAATGATCAACGGCTTGAACAAGGAGTGTCCAATCGGTTTCGGGGAGTGTTGAAAATATTTCGTCACTGAATGGACCGTGTTGCAAATCCCATGAATCTCCCTTTCTAATAATCAGTCGTGATTCAACAGACTCTTCGCAGGCTAGTCCAGCAAGTACATCAGCATCTACGGGTGATTCAATCTGGGATAATGCGTTACGTATTAAGAGAGGTTTCTTTTGCCAGTATTCAGATAGGAACTCTTTCAGAGGCATACCCGCTAATGCAATGGGATTCATGTTAAAGATGCTTTATTACTATGCATGTGGTTTGCTTTTGAGCATTTCAATATGTGGAATACCATCTTCAAGGTAACTTTCAGATGTTTGCTCGAATGCAAAATCTCCATAAAACTTCTTTAGGTGGGCTTGAGCGCTAACTTTAATGTCATTATCTGGCCATAGTATAGCTATTTGCTCAAAGCATTTATCCATTAATATAGAACCAATGCCTTGCAAACGTATAGATGCGTCGACAGCGAAGCGTCCAATGCTACATTCTGGGTAACTCACACCAGGAGGTAATAATCGTGCGTAAGCAGCTATATTTAAATTCTGGTAGGCGATTAAATGATGTGCGTCAATTGCGCGATCCTTTTCATCTAACTCAGGATAAGGACAGTTTTGCTCAACGACAAAAATATTCACGCGAAATTTAATCAGATCATATAGTTGGTTATTATCAAGCTGGTCAAATCGCTTAGATTTCCATTCGAGCTGTTTCATGTTAGTTTGCTACTGAGGCCTTTCGGAGGTTGTTTTATCATCAAGTAGATTCAACTGAATATCAATACCTGTTATTAAACTGAAACTATAAATTCATATTACTTTAATAGAAAGTAGTCATGCCAGCGTAGATTAATAAATATTATAAAAAATGAAATACCAACTAGTTATTCAATTTCCTGTTACTGAAGATTTCGATTTTGATTCAATCATAGCGCTTGAAACGCGATTAACACTTGAAATGGGTGAGGGCTATATTGTTGATGGGCATAATTTTGGCGCTGGTGAGATAAATATTCTAATACAAACAGATGAGCCAGAACTAGGTTATGAAAAAGCATTTGATATGGTTAATCTTGATTTGATTGCAACCTTGAGAGTGGCATATAGGGAAAAGGATAACGATGTATTTACCTGGTTGTATCCGGCTGATAATGAAGAGATATTCTCTATTCAATGATTGTTTATAAGGAGGCGTTAAGCGCAATAGCCATTGCGCTAACCTTTGCTGCGTTTATTCCTTATATAAAATCCATATTAAACAATCAAATAAAGCCTCATGTTTTTTCCTGGGCAATATGGAGTATTACTACTCTGGTAGTATTTTTCGCACAGGTGGAAGATGGTGCTGGAGCTGGAGCCTGGTCAACAGGGGTATCTGGGTGTGTGACAGCATTTATTGCTTGTTTGGCTTACTGGAAGCGAGCGGACATTACTATCACTAAGCTTGACTGGTTGTTTTTAACGGCTGCGCTTGTTTCATTGCCAGTATGGTATCTTGCCTCTGACCCTTTATGGGCTGTAATTATTCTCACAACGGTAGATGTTTTAGGCTTTGGGCCGACGATAAGAAAGGCATATTATTTGCCTTATTCTGAATCGTTACTATTTTTCGCAATATTCGTGCTGCGCGATTTATTGGTAATAGGAGCGTTAGAGAATTACTCAGTAACGACAGTGCTATTCCCAGCCTCAATAGTCATATCATGCGCTATCTTGTGCATAATAGTAATGTATAGAAGGAAGCAAGTGTTGTGAAAGTTTTGATAGCTTGTCTGCTGTTATTGGCATCAGGCATAACCTTTATAGTGTTAGAAAATACTTTTTATCAGTATGTTGATAAAAATGGCGTTTTACATGAGAGTTTCTTTCTACCTTTGGGTGCTATCTTTATTTTGTGTGCAGGAATAGGGTTGGTGTTTGTGCTAGCGAAAATATTAATGACTAAGCGTAAGAAACATATTTAATATTTGGTGGATAAATATCATGATAAATCGATATACAGATCATGCTGCAAACGAAAGAACTTATTTAGCATGGATCCGCACTGCGATTGCTATTATGGCTTTTGGTTTTCTGATTGAGAAGTTTGACTTATTTATTTCTTATGTTGGAAAAGTGATCGGAAATGAAGAGCAATTCTCATCTTCTATATCAGCTGAACTAGTTGGCCTAGCATTATTTATAGTGGGTATGTCTGTGATAATTGGTGCTACGCTGAGATTTTTTTCGTATAAAAAAGCGATTGAGTCTTCGGAGATTGTTCCTTATAGCGTGAAGAAGTCTAACCTAATTTTATCATTTCTTATGATACTGATGGGGGTGTTCTTATTTGCATATATGGGGCATCAAATTCTAGAAAAGTATATTTAGATTGTTATCTGAGTAGGGAGTATGACTAAGTTAGTATTGTTTAATAAGCCTTATGGTGTATTGAGTCAGTTTACTGGTGGAGATGGGCGCAAGACATTAGCTAACTTTATTTCAATTAAAAATGTTTATGCAGCAGGCAGATTGGATAAAGATAGTGAGGGCTTGTTACTGCTAACGGACAACGGGAAGTTACAGGATAAAATAGCCAGTCCAGATTATAAGCTAATAAAGCGTTACTGGGTTCAAGTTGAAGGCGAGTTTGATGACAATGCGATTAACTTGTTAATAAAAGGTGTGAAATTGAAAGATGGTCAGACCAAACCTGCTGAAGTGATGCGTATTGCAGAGCCTGAAAATCTGTGGCTGAGGACGCCGCCCGTACGCTTCAGAAAAACAATACCCACGCAGTGGTTAGAGATTTCTATTAGGGAGGGGAAAAACCGTCAAGTTCGACGAATGACTGCAGCTGTGGGTCATCCCACCTTGAGATTGATTCGACATAAAATAGGTGATTGGAGCCTAGCTGGCATAGCACCAGGCGAAAGCAGGATACTTGAGGGGAATATTTCTCTATAATATTATCAACGCAGCATTCAATATTTATGTGTGATTTTTTTGGAGAGTTGTATGCAGGTTGATAATAAATCCAGCGCTTTTATTTTAGGTTTTTTCATATTTCTAGGTCTGGCGGCATTGGGCTATTTTGTTGCAACTGCAGCGATTGATTTTAAGCAATACGACCGTAGCGTGACAGTGAAAGGGTTGTCGGAGCGAGAATATAAAGCAGACATTGTTATATGGCCAATAGAATTCACCTTGGCTGACAATGATTTAGAGAAATTGTATAGAACGATTGATAACCATACTTACAAGATCAAGTCATTTTTAGAAGTTAATGATATTGCTGCTGATGAAATTTCATTTTCATCTCCATCGATTACTGATAAAACTGCCCAGCAATATGGTGGCGGACAGGCGCCACGTTACCGCTATTCAGCTATCCAGACTGTCACTGTTTATTCGAGAAATATAGATGCGGTACGTGCTGTTATGAGTAAACTTTCTGAGTTAGGTAAGCAGGGTATTGTTTTTTCTGGTGGTGGTTATGAATATCAAACAGAATATATTTTTACTCGCTTAAATCAAGTTAAGCCGGAAATGATAGAAGAAGCGACACGTAAAGCACGTGAGGTAGCAGAAAAATTTGCTAGTGATTCTGAAAGTAAGCTAGGAAAAATAAAAAGAGCCTCCCAAGGACAATTCAGTATTTATCCGCGCGATAAAAATAATCCACACATCAAAAAAGTACGAGTGGTCTCCACTGTTCAATATTACCTTTCTGATTAATTCGTATAATAGACCTTATGAGTAAATATAATTTCCCTTACGTTGCTTTGGCAATGGGCATATTTTTCATGTTGGTGGTGACAATTGGTGGACAATTAGATGAAAATAGTTCTACTCAATTACCATTGCTGACATTATTGGTTGTGAGTGAGTTTGCATTTTTTCTATGTGCAATTGGTGCTTATCTAAGCCTGCGGCGAATAATTGATTTGGGCTATAGTGCGATACATGCTGTAGTTGGCATCAGCTGCGTAATACTCTCCGCGCGTTTTTTAATGTTGGGCCTGGCCCTGTGGCCGCTGTAGTAACAGTGACTAAGCGTGATTAATATCTCCAAGATGAGTAGCTCTTCTCTAGCATTGATCGTAGGGAATTTAGTGCCGATTATTGGAGTGTTGTTTTTTGAATGGCAGTTGTTCCCGCTTATTTTACTGTATTGGTTAGAAAATGTGGTGATTGGTGTATTTAATGCCATTAAGATGCTTACTTGTTCCGGTTCTGAATCTTTTCTGCAAAGAATATTTATGACGATCTTCTTCTCGTTTCATTATGGGATGTTCTGCTTTGGGCATGGAACATTTTTAGTGGACTTGTTTGGTGGTGAGTTAGATTCTATTCCGGCGGCAATACATATCGTTATGCAAGGCAGTCTGCAGTTAGCGTTGATTGCTTTAGTGGTTAGCCATGGGTTTTCTTTTATGAAAAACTATTTAATCGCTGGTGAATTCAGGGAAATGTCTATTTCTGAAGTGATGTTCTCGCCATATAAGAGAATTATTGTTTTACATGTGTTTATTATTTTTAGTGGCATGGTATTGCAATCATTTGGTGTTACTCAAACGGGTTTGATTATATTGGCCATAGTGAAAATCATTGCAGATTTAATGGCGCATAAAATTGAACATAAGAAAAAAGAAGCTGCGTGAACGCGGTTCTGCAAAGTTCTATGCCTAAGGCAAGGTATTTGGGTCAACAGGATTACCAAATTGTGCATAAACAGATGCATGAATTTACTGATGCTAGAGATGAAAATACATGTGATGAAATCTGGTTTGTGCAACACGCGCCTGTATTTACCTTAGGTCGTAATGGTGATAAGAATAATTTTTTGATTGATTCTGATATCCCCTTGATACACTCTGATCGAGGTGGTGATGTTACCTACCATGGCCCTGGTCAGTTGCTGGTATATTGTTTGATGGATTTGAAACGATTACAGCTTGGAGTTAAATCCTTGGTCTATGGTTTGGAGGAAGTAATTATTAAATATTTGTCTGAATGTGATGTAGTGGGAGAGCGAGTGAAACGTGCGCCAGGAGTTTATGTGAATGGTGACAAGTTGGCATCACTTGGATTACGTGTCCGGAAAGGATGTTCATTTCATGGCCTGTCTATAAATGTTAATATGGATATAAATCCTTTCACCTATATAAATCCCTGTGGGCTAGAAGGAATGCAAGTTACTCAGCTGTCACAATTGAATATAAATAAAAGCTGTGATGAGGTTGCATCAGCGCTATCAAATCTAATCGTTAAACAATTTTATCAATAAAATGAACACTAGCAATAAACAGCGTGGCGAAGATAAAGTATCACGTATACCCATAAAAATTGTTCCATCAGAGACGGCGTTGCGTAAACCTGATTGGATACGAATTAAGGTGACTAATTCAGCAAAAGTAGCTGAGTTGAAGAAAACAATCAAAGATAATGGACTATATACAGTCTGTGAAGAAGCATCCTGTCCTAATCTCAATGAGTGTTATGCCCATGGCACAGCCACATTTATGATTCTTGGTGATTTATGTACGCGTCGATGTCCTTTTTGTGATGTCGCACATGGTCGGCCATCAGCACCAGATGAGAATGAACCAGCTAAGTTGGCTAAAACGATACAAATGATGCAGTTGAAATATGTTGTTATTACATCGGTAGATCGTGACGATTTAAAAGATGGTGGCGCAAGTCATTTTCAGAAATGTATTAAAGCAGTGCGTTTGCTGAACCCTAATATTGAAATCGAAGTATTGGTCCCAGATTTTCGTGGGCGTATGGAAAAAGCATTGGCGACGTTGCAAATAGAGTTGCCAGATGTGTTTAATCATAATTTAGAAACAGTACCACGTCTTTATAAGCAAGCGCGACCAGGCGCAGACTACCAATGGTCATTGAAGTTGATTCAACAATTTAAACAGGATAATGAGCATGTGCCTACTAAATCTGGAATCATGTTGGGACTGGGTGAGGAGTTAGATGAAGTACGTGAAGTAATGCAAGATTTACGTGTACATGACTGTGATATGTTGACTCTGGGTCAGTACTTGCAACCCTCGAAACATCATTTGCCAGTCATTCGTTATGTGACACCAGATGAGTTTAATCAATTGCGCGATGATGCCTTAGCAATGGGTTTTTCAAATGTAGCTAGTGGGCCAATGGTGCGTTCTTCATACCACGCAGATCAACAAGCGGCGGGTATTGGGTAGATAATTTTCTCTATATGTTAATTACATAAAGCATATTTATTGGCTGTATGTAAACGACTACCAGTGCCAACATCAAACCATGCGCCGGCAAATAATTCAGCGCTTATATTATGGCCCTTTATACAATGGTGAATTGTATCTATTAATGGAAAAGCTCTTTCTTCATGAGTGAATAATTTGGGGTCTATATAGGCAATGCCGCTATAAGTGAAGCGTTGTTCCTTATGATTATTTAACTTTAGTTCCTCGCTAGAAAAATCTCCATCAATATTATGCTTAGGGTTTTTCACCATATATAAATGCATTTGCGAATCATTGAATTTAAAATCTGGATCAAATGGAATGTGACAATAAATATCTGCGCTGATGACTAAAATAGGTTTGTCGCCTAATAATGGAAGCGCATAAGAAATTCCCCCGCCTGTCTCTAGTGCATGCTCGCCTTCGTCGGAATAACGGATAGGGATGTTGTATTTAGAACCATCACTTAGATGTTGCCGAATTTGTTCGCCTCGGTATGCGGTATTAATAACAATAGATTCAAATCCAGCGCTAGCAAGCTTACTGATATGGTGCTCAATCAGCGTGCGCTTCCCTACTCTAATTAATGGCTTGGGTTTTTTATCGGTCAGTGGTCGCAGGCGTCTCCCGCGACCAGCTGCTAGAATCATTGCTTTCATAACAGCTTGCTAATGAATGCATGAAATGGTTTCAACTCATCATATTTATTGCTGACAGTGAGTAGATAATTCATTGTACGAGGAATGTCGTTCATATAAGCAGGTTTATTATCGCGGTACTTGAGTCGAGAGAAAATGCCTATTGCTTTTAAGTGCCGTTGCATTCCCATTAGATCGAACCAACGCACAAATTGAGCATATTCGTATTGTTCGGGCAACTTATCCATGAATTGTTTTATCCATAGGTCAACTTTTTGTTGTGGCCAATCAATGTAACAATCTCTAAGTAGCGAGGCTAGGTCGTAAGTGATCGGGCCAACAACAGCATCCTGGAAGTCAATTATTCCTAGGTGGCTTTCATCTAACACCATTAAATTTCTAGAATGATAGTCACGATGCACAAATGTTTGTGGTTGATCTAATGCGTTCGCTTCTAATGATTGATAAGTAGAGGTTAAGAGGTTTTTGTTTTCCTTGCTTAATGTGCAACTTAAGTGCTTATTTAAGAACCAGTCAGTGAATAACCCCATTTCTGTTTGTAGCAGTTGGCTATTGTAATTAGGCAGGCTAGAGGAGTTGACCTGCTGAAGATCCACAATATAGTTCATAGCAAAAGAGTAAAAGTGATCAGCAGTCTGTTCATTTAAACTACTATGAAGCAATTGATCGCCAAAATCCTGCTGTACATAAAAACCATCATTAGAAGACACGTAAATTTTTGGTGCGGGGAGCTTGTTGTCTATTAATAGCAGAGCAATATCGATAAATCGTTGGCTATCTTCTAGTTCTGGTGGAGCATCAACTGCAATTAAAGAAACTTGATCTAACCCCATTTCATTTTTTGCGATAAATCTAAAGTATCGTCTGAAACTCGCGTCACCAGACACAGTAGAAAAAGAATTTTCAACTACGTCGAATAGAGAAGTAACCCAAGTTTGTAATTGTTGGGCGCGTTTGTCGGTCATATGATTCATGTTAGTTCGATTAATAACGCAGAAAAGTGATGGTTTTAAAAAAGGTTTATCTTTTAGTGAATTATGCGACTATTCGCTTAAATAAATTAGAAATATGCCGATATATATAATTAGTCAATTATAAGTCAGTTTTGTAACCAAGTTACCGTAAATTCCTATTTGTTGGAGAAATACATGAAAGCATCCGAGTTGTTTATTAAATGTCTTGAAAATGAAGGGGTTGAGTATATTTTTGGGATACCCGGTGAAGAGAATCTGGATGTTATGGATGCTTTGCTCGATAGTAAAATTAAGTTTATCACTACTCGTCATGAGCAGGGTGCAGCATTCATGGCGGATGTATATGGAAGGCTGACAGGTAAAGCGGGTGTATGTTTAGCCACGCTAGGCCCAGGTGCGACCAATTTGATCACCGGATTTGCTGATGCAGATATGGACCGTGCCCCTATCGTAGCAATAGCCGGGCAGGGCGCGACTACGCGCATGCATAAAGAGAGTCATCAAGTATTAGATTTAGTGAATCTATTTGAGCCAATATCTAAATACAGCACACAGATTCGCGCATCACAAATTATTCCTGAAATTGTGAGAAAAGCATTTAAAGATGCGCAGATGGAAAAGCCAGGCGGGAGTTTTATCGACTTTCCTGAGAATATTGCTGGCTCGCAGATGGCGGTAGAAAAGCAACCTTTGAAAGTACAAGCTCCAACTCATCCTGTGCCTCCTACAGAAAAAATTAAGCAAGCGGCTGATATCATCAGTCAGTCCAAGAACCCAATAATCATGGCGGGTAATGGTGTCATTCGAAGTGGTGCTTCTGACCAGTTAGTGAAATTTTCTGAAAAATTGAATATAGCCGTTGCTACTACTTTCATGGCTAAAGGCACTATGCCTTCTTCGCATGATTTATCTTTAGGTACAGTAGGCTTGCAAGCTAAAGATTATGTGGCCTGTGGGTTTGAAAAATCTGATGTCATTATTTGTGTTGGTTTCGATATGGTCGAGTTTCATCCACATATTTGGCATAAGTATAAAGATAAGAAAATTATTCATGTTGATATGAGCCCTGCCGAAGTGGACGAACACTATATCCTTGAAGTGGGTGTGGTCGGTGATATTAAAGCTGGTTTAGAAGGTATTGCGGAAAATGCGAAACCCCATGTAGGAAGCTTTAATGCTGAACTGCGTGAAACAATTGTCGGCGAGCTGAATGAGTATGCTAATGACACTGGTTTTCCAGTGAAGCCGCAGAAAATAATTTGTGATTTACGTGCAGTATTGAATCCAGAAGATGTAGTGGTTTCAGATGTAGGTGCTCATAAAATGTGGATGGCGCGTATGTATCAAGCGGAAAAGCCTAATACTTGTATTATTTCCAATGGTTTTGCCTCTATGGGCATAGGTGTTCCAGGTGCGATTGCGGCGAAAATGGTTAATCCAAACGCGACAGCATTGACCGTTACAGGTGATGCTGGATTTATGATGAATTCTCAAGAGATCGAAACAGCATTGAGATATAAAATCCCTATTATTATTCTGATTTGGAGTGACAGTGAATACGGATTAATTAAGTGGCATCAAATGCGCAAAATGGGACGCCCTAGTAATATTGAATTTACTAATCCTGACTTCGTCAAGTATGCAGAAAGTTTTGGCGCTAAAGGTTACCGTGTGAATAGTGCAGAAGAACTTGTTCCTACGCTCAAGCAGGCTATTGCTGATGATACAGTAGTCATTATTGACTGCCCTGTAGATTACTCTGAAAACATGAAGTTGACAGAAGAGTTAAGTCGCCTGGTCACTGGCGTTGCGCCTGAGTAAAGTAGAAGAATTATGAATGAAGAATTTAAAGTTATGATTCCTGGTGCTGTTGGCACTGGTGATAAAATCATTGTGGTTGCCCCTTGGGATTTAACGCCAATTGCTGAGGTGCCCGTTGCCTCCGCTAATGATGTTGATAAAGCTTTAAATACTGCTTATGAGATTTTTCGTGATCGTGACCGTTGGTTATCAGTTCCTAAGAGAATTGATGTGCTGGAAAAGACAGCAGAATTAATGCAGCAACAGGCTGAGCATTTGGCTCTAGAAGCAGCTAGAGAAGGTGGTAAGCCATTAATAGATTCCCGAGTAGAAGTCGCGCGCGCAATTGATGGTGTGAAAAACTGCATCGAAGTGTTGCGTACTGAAAGTGGACGTGAAATTCCTATGGGGTTAAATGCATCATCACTTAACCGCCTGGCTTTTACGCATAAAGAACCGATTGGAGTTGTTGTTGCAGTGAGTGCATTTAATCACCCACTTAATTTGATTGTGCATCAAGTTGGCCCTGCGATTGCAGCAGGTTGCCCAGTAATTGTTAAGCCAGCTGAAGATACACCGTTATCATGTTTTCGTTTTGTGCAAATTTTGCGTGATGCAGGTTTGCCAGAAGAGTATTGCCAAGCATGTGCAGTGAGTGATCATTCAGTGGCAGAAAAGCTTGTTACCGATAAGCGTGTAGGATTCTTTTCATTCATTGGTAGTGGCAGAGTCGGTTGGATGTTGCGATCTAAGTTAGCACCAGGTGCACGCTGTGCTTTGGAGCATGGTGGTGTTGCCCCAGTGATTATTGATTCAACAGCTGATCTTGATGATACCTTGCCACTAATTGCTAAGGGTGGTTTTTATCACGCAGGTCAAGTGTGTGTGTCTGTACAGAGAGTATTTGCGCCACGTGTAATGGCTAATGAAGTTGCTGAGCGATTAGCTGGTTTTGCAAAAAAAATGAAAATTGGCGACCCAACGTCGGAGTCTACAGAGGTGGGCCCGCTAATTAGGACACACGAAGTTGATCGAGTTAAGTCCTGGGTGGATGCTGCTATTACAGAGGGTGCAACTAAAGTTTGTGGTGGAAATACATTATCAGAGACTAGCTATGAGTGTACTGTGTTATTAGAGCCATCGATTGATTCGCAAATAAGTACTCAAGAAATTTTCGGTCCCGCAGTGTGTGTGTATGGGTATGACGAAGTTGAACAGGCGATGGCGCAAGCTAATAGCTTGCCTTATGCATTTCAGGCGTCTGTGTTAACACAGAATTTAGATTTTGGATTGTATTGTAGTCGTCGCTTAGATGCAGCCACTGTTATGATCAATGACCATACGGCATTTCGAGTTGACTGGATGCCGTTTGCTGGTATTCGACAGTCTGGATTAGGTGTAGGTGGTATACCCTACACCTTTGAAGACATGCAAATAGATAAGCAAGTAGTAATTCGCTCTAAGCAGTTGTAGCGCTATTCATCTTCGCTGCGATTTCTAAGATAGTCGTAAAACTCAAACTTTGTTATAACGCCTTCGCCACTAGTGTCATATTTAGCAAAGACTTTTGGATCGCTTAAATTGTAAATATTCTTGGCTTCATTTATATCTATTTGTTCGTTTCGATTTAAATCTGAACCCCAAAATAATCCATCTTTTAAGTCTAATCCACCTCCCAAAGTGAAACCTTGAGATGAGTATGCAGCGGTAACTATTAAGCCTGCTGTTAAAACCTTTTTCATATTTTGCCTCCAATATAATGTTATGTTTCAAATAGACCTAGTTGATGTGCCATATCTTACATGGAGACTGGTTAAACATATATTTTTAAAACAGTATCACTTAAACATTAGTATTTATAATGTTGCCTATAGCGGGGTAAAAGCAATTACTTGGAAAGTTTTAAATATACACGAGAGTTTCTCTGGTAATTAAAAGCCTTCTGTTTAGTAATAGGTAACTCTTGTATGCTCGATTTGCTATAACCATGTTCACGAAACCAGTGTAATGCTTTTGTTGTGAGAACAAATACTGAGTTAAGCCCTAAAGACCATGCTTTTTGTTCTAGGTTTTTTAGTAAGCGATCACCATGACCTTCTTTCTGGAAATCAGGATGCACGGCTAAACAAGCAATCTCGCCAATATTCTTTTGCTTTAATGGATGTAATGCGCCACATGCGATGACAAAGCCATCACGCTCAACAACATCATAGTTATGAATTTCTAGTTCGATTTGCTCACGTGTGCGGTGCACTAGTATTTCTTGTGCTTCTAATGGCTCGATTAAAGAAATAATGCCGCCAACATCTTCAATCGTCGCCGGTCGAATGTCATTGTAGTGTTCAGCAGTGATGAGTGTGCCAGCGCCATCATGACTGTATAGTTCTTGTAATAAAGCACCAGGAATATCTGTACTAAGCAAGTGAACGCGTTGTACGCGATTCAAGCATGCGTTAATAGCAAATCCAATATTTTGTTTTAGTGTTTTGCTTAAGCTTTTACGACGAGACAATAATTCCTGTGCACCATTGAGCGTGAGGAATTTAATTCGTTGCTTGCGGCTATTCTGTAATGTTTTCTCATCCATTAAGAAAATGAGCTTTTCCGAAGGCATGCTAGCGGCCACCGTGGTGGCGACATCATATTCATCAAGGTAAAAACACTCGCCGCTCGGTGAGTAGCCTAATGATGAAAGCAATACGATATTGCCATGCCCAAGTTGATCCTGAATAGCTTGAGTGTCTACTCGACGTACTTCACCGTGGAATTGAAGATCTATTCCGTCAACCACGCCAGCGGGTTTGGCATGTACAAAATTACCCGATACGGTGGTGAGCTTCATGCCGGCCATTGGAGTGTTTACTAAGCCTGTAGAAAACAATGATTCTATGCGAGATCGCAATTCACCAATTTTATGTTGAACCTTGAGTAATGTTTTAGAGTCTATTACAGGTCTACTAGTCTTGCCTAAGGGGTATATCCCAGTGGCGTAAACCAGTATTAGCTTAATGCCTAGAGTTTGCATTAATGCTAAGTCCTGAATAAGAGCAGGTAAATGATCCCCATTGACTAGGCTGCTAGGGATGGTGATTACAAATACGTTACCTTGGTGCGCATAGATATAGGGTGCGGCACTTCGGAAAGTTTCTATGTCAAATGTTTCCATGGCTAAATTTTGAATAAATAACGGATAATTTGTCAGGAATTATACTGATTAATTACTAGAAATGGGTTGTCTATTATGATGGTATAGAAGCTGTGGTAGTATAATTGGCTACTAAATATATCGATAAAAGCTCATTTTGAGCATGAAAATGGAAGATGAATATATGTTATTTAATAATAAACTGAATGCGGGCAAATTGACTAAAAATCTAGTTATTAAGCCTCTATTAATAGCTATGACCGCAGGCTTGTTTAGTGCCACCGCCATTGCAGACGGGGGTATGCCTATTCAAGATACAGTGGTCTACACTGTGCCTGACAATTTAGACAGTTTGTCCACCGAAGAAATAACAGATATGCGTGCTGCACGTCAGCGTGACCTGGAGAAAACGGCTGCGGATGCGGATGCTGAACGCAAAGCAGAAGAGAAATTATTTGGCCAGCTAATGGACCATGATTTGGTGCGTTTGAGCATTGCAGATGTTATTTCTGAAATGATCGCGGATTATGAAATTGACGGTGAGTTTAAAGAGACGCTGTTAGGTTATCAGGATACCTTTGCTGTCGATATGATGGAAAATCGTAAAGTGGTACATGATCTTGAAGATTACCCGTCTTATGACTTTAGATTTGCAGCAGTGTATATGTCAATGTTGTATGCATTTCAAAAGTATCCAGATTTCTATGAGCAGCTGAAAGTGGATATGGTCAATGAAGAAACTTCAATTGGTAGTTACAAGAAAACACTTGATGAGTCTTACTTTGGTGTTAAGCAAGCGCGAGCTGAGATGGATCTGATTAAGTCAGGCGGAGATCTTAGGAAGGTGATTGCTGCACTTGATAGTGAATTAGCTAAACGTTCAAACTAGTTCAAAACGCAGTGATAGAAATTTTAATTTCTATCACTGCGGGTAGTTTTAATTTTATGTTAGAAAGATATACCTACTGTTACAAAAGCATTGATACCTGGTCCAGGTAAACGTTCACCTACATCTACACCATTGCCTTGAACGCGATTAAAGCCGTTTAAGTGGTCAGTGTATTGTTTGTCTAATAAGTTCTCAACGCCTGCCTGAATTGATAAATTAGACATGCTTGCTGGTGTGTATTGGCCGTAAAGATTAATTAACCCATAACCAGGAGTAGAGTCATTATTGTTATTATCGTTATTAATATCATCTGTTAATTCGTCAGAAATTTTAGTCTGCCTTGCTACAACAACACCTTCGATAGTAGCTGAACCGTTGCCAAAATTACGAGTTAATGCAGCACTAGCACGCGGTGGTGCAATATGAAATAAATCATCATTTACATCACGGCGTTTACCGCGTACATAACTTGCTTGTCCAGACACGGTCCATTGTTGGTTGAGTTGATATCCCCAATCTGTATCAAAGCCATAAATTTCAGCTTCAACGTTTGCGAACTGTAATGGTGTTGCATCACCATTAGCGCCACCACTGACGCCTATAATGGGAGTATTGAATGTACTGTTTTCAATCGCGACACCTTGAATGTAATTATTGATGCGTTGGTAGTGAACTCTAGGGTTGAAGTAAGCTTTTTCATTGGCCCAATCTAAACCAAGTTCAAATTGATTGCTCCACTCAGGATCAAGCTCAATATTGCCGATGTAATTGTTGCCATCGCCTAAGCCGGCGTTAACATTTAATGGAATCCAAAGATAACGTTCAATGTAAGTTGGCGCACGCGTTTTGCGCGCAAATCCTGCGATGAAAGACAACTCATCATTAACTGGGAAATTAAATTTCGCAGCAAAATCAACCAAGTCATCTTCCTGTGAACGGTCAGCATTGTTAAAGCGATCACGCAATGCACGTACAGCAGCAGGAGGGGTACCCATGACATTAGCAGCTGGTAGGTTTGCAGGTTGCGCGTCAACTTCATCTGCATCTGTTTCTACTTGCTTGTATCTGAACCCGAGTTCAATAGAGGCTTGTTTAAAAGTACCCTTCCATTCGGTGAAGAAACCTAGATGATCTTCTTCGGCATTATTAAAGTTAGTAACAAAGAATGGATCAAAATCTGGGTCGAGAATTACTGCGTTATGATCAGCATTATGTCCATCAATACCAAAACTGATTTCACCATTAGCAATGGCACGTGTTAGCTTTAATTTAGCACCACTATCATCAGCGCCAACATTGACCTCTCTACGGTCAGTGCCTGTAAAAGGAGGTAATGGGAGTGATGAAAAATTTGGAGCAGGACGTAACTCAAAGTTTCTCATTTGGTGTTCTATATCCGTATGAAATACATCAAGCTCAACAACAAAGTCATTTAATTCACCAAAGTATTCAAAGTTATATAACTCTGTGTGAAAGAAGTTAGGGTCTAAGGGCAGAGAGGGTGTGCCTGAATCTTTAGAGCTAACGTAACGAGCATCAAATGAAAGCTCATGGTTACCTATCGACACACCATAACCTGCACCAACACTGCTACGTTCATATTCAGTGCCATCGATTTCACCATCACCCGAACTGAAATCATTGCCATCATCATGACTACCAGTGACATGAAAACGATGTTGGTTATTTGAAATGCCTATAATACCTCCAGCATTGTAACCAGAATCAACGCTATGAGCAGATATCTCTACATCGCTTTGAAGTGAGAAATTGTCTGAGTCAGAAAACTTACTGGACTTGGGTGTGACTTTCACCGTAGTGCCAAGTGTTGAACCATTACTAACAGAATCGATACCACGTTCTACTTCAAAAGATTCAACCAGTGAATTTGGCATATAGTGTAATGGTGGGTCCATCCAGTTAGGGCCACCACTTTCAATGCGAGTATCATCGATTAATACATTCATTCTAGGGCCGAATACACCGCGGTAGTATGTTTGACCACTGATAGCGCCATTACTATGAATGCCGCCTCCGGGTATTTTTTCCATTAAAGTAGTGACATCCGTCTCTACTGCAGTAGGTTTAGGTGAATTGGAGTCTTGAATTGCTGTATCTGTGACAGAAATGGGCTTCAATTCTTCTGCATGGGTATGGGTAGCAAATATGCTCAAGGCAATGGATAAGGAACTTAGAGAGGTTTTTAAGCGAGACATGTGTCCTTCTTTGTAATTAAATTTCGATGCTTGAATAATAACAAATAAGATCGTTGATCAAGTGCGACAAAATGTCGCATATGTGTTTGATAGATAAGAGAAATAATGGCCAAATATAGACTACAATCTAGCTTTAGAGCGAGTGTTTACCTGGTGATGGAGTAGTGACAAAACAAAATATGCCCTGGTGGGGGAAAGAAGAGCCAAATACTCTTAGGATACTGTTCTGGTTTAGAACATTTTCAATCCTGGGACAAATTGCAACATCAGTGTTGGCTAAACTAGTCTTCTCATTTCCATTGAATAGTCAGGGGATTGCTATTGTGGTCTGTAGCCTAATGGTAGTGAATGTATTTACCTGGCTACGTTCTTCTAAGGTGTCCGAACCAAGTAATTTAGAAATATTTATTCAGTTATTTGTTGATGTTGCCGCACTAAGTGCGCTGTTTTACTTTTCTGGTGGAGCCACAAATCCGTTCATATCGATGTATCTGTTACCTGTAGCTATCAGCGCTGTATTATTGCCGCAAGCATGGGTATGGGTATTGGCGGTGATAAGTATGGCAGCCTATTCTTACTTGATGTGGCTATATCCAAATCAGCATGCACACCATAATGGACAGTCATTCACATTACATGTATTGGGTATGTGGGTGAGCTTTGTATTAAGTGCAGGTGTCATTGCATTTTTTGTTGTCAAAATGCGTTCAGCGTTAAAGCTAAAAGATCAACTGCTTACTTCTGTTAGAGAGCGGGCAATTAAAGATGAAAAGTTAGTTTCTTTGGGTACGTTAGCGGCAAGCACTGCGCATGAAATGGGAACACCGCTAGGAACGATTCAATTAATTACTAACGATTTAGAAGAAAATAAAATTAGTCAAGAAGAAATAAATATTTTATTGGAGCAGGTAATGCGTTGTAAGCAAGCGCTTGCAGAAATGTCGACTTCTGCCGGAGGGTTACATGTTGAGGGTGATGGTGTAGCCGACTTTGAAGAATTTTTGTCATCTTTGTTAGAAGAATGGCAGCAAACAAGACCAACAGTTACATTAAAGAAAAGTATATTGGGTGAAACAAAGGTGGGTGTTGTGGCAGCAAAAACATTATCTAAAGCATTAATTAATCTTTTGGATAATGCTGCGGATGCCTCACCTAACATTATCTATGTGAATGCGAGCTGGGGAGATAATGAAGCTCAATTAACTATAGTTGATCACGGTGAAGGTATTGATCCAAAGATAATAGAGGAAATAGGCGCTAAGCCATATTCAACTAAGCCAGATGGAATAGGATTGGGTGCTTTTTTGGCTCATGAGATCATTCAAAGATTAGGCGGGACAATTAAATTGACTAATAGGTCTTCTGGCGGTGTTGAAACGCTTATCACTTTACCTGTGCAGTCGTTAAGGTGATTATGAATAATAGTGTAATTATCGTTGATGATGATATAGCATTTTGTAGTGCGCTTAGTCGTGCATTTGCTAAGCGAGATTATGTGATTGTATCAGTACATAGCGTTGCTGAGCTGAAAAAAATTAATAGTTTAGGCGAAGTTGGTTATGGTGTAGTTGATTTAAGGCTAGGTGAAGAGTCAGGATTAAACGCAATTAAATTATTGCTAGAAAAAAATCCGAATATAAAAATTGTTATGTTAACGGCATACGCGAGTATAGCTACGACAGTGGAAGCAATGAAATTGGGCGCGAAAAATTATTTGACTAAGCCTGCTTCAGTTCAGGAAATTATTGATAAGCTATTGCAGTCACCAGAACAAGAAGATGCGCTTATCGAAGAAACACCACTATCGGTGAAAAGACTAGAGTGGGAACATTTGCAGAAAGTATTATTGGAGTATGATGGAAATATTTCTGCAGCGGCGCGCGCGCTGAATATGCATCGAAGAACATTACAGCGCAAGTTACAGAAGCGCCCTGTTAAAAGATAAACTTGTAAAGATAAATCAGAAGAAAGTAGACTATAAAAGATAATTTTTATATTAGTTGATGCAAATTTTCTCGATTAATCGCTTATAAATTTTGATCGCTGAATCTAGCTGCTCATGTTCAATATATTCATTAGGCTGGTGAGCTACATCGATACTGCCAGGACCTAGTACAATCGTTTCCATTCCCATTTGAGAAAAGTATGGTCCTTCGGTGGCAAACACCACCGAGTTACTTTGTGTTTGTGTTAATTGCTCAGCAATTTTAACAATGTTGCTTGTTTTAGGCGTGGATAAAGCGGGAGTACCATCAAATAGGCTTGTGAATTTGCATTCTAGTTTACGGCGTTGAGCAATCTCTAATGCCATATTATGCAGATTATTTCTGATGCTATCGATTTCCATGTCTGGAAGGACGCGTAGGTCATAATGTAACTCGCACTGACCACAGATTCGATTGGGGTTGTCACCACCATGAATGTGGCCTAAATTTAATGTTGGCCGTGGTACGGCGAAATCTTGGTTAGTGAATTGTTTTCCTAGTGCGTCTCTATAGTTGAGCATTGCCTGCATGATTTCATGCATGCCATCTAAGGCATTGTTGCCCAGTGTTGGGTCACTTGAATGTCCAGATCTACCAACTAAACGAATGCTATCCATAAAGATTCCTTTATGCTGATGCACGGGCTTTAGATTAGTTGGTTCGCCAATCACGCAATACTTGCCTAATTTAGTTTGGTCTCTGAGTAACGCTTTAGCGCCAGACATGGAGCTTTCTTCATCAGCTGTCGCAAGGATGGTTAGTGGTTTAGTAAGTTTACTGAGATTAATGCTCATCAATGAAGTAATAACGAGTGCGAAGAAACTCTTCATGTCACTTGAGCCTAAACCATAGTAACGACTATCAACTTGAGTAAATTTGAATGGATCATAATTCCATAGGTTTTCATCGCATGGAACAGTGTCAGTATGCCCTGATAGTACTAAGCCATCATCACCACTGCCTAAGCGTGCAATTAAATTAGCTTTATCTTTCTGTCCCGGTATGGCTTGAATATCAATATTAAAACCAAAGCTATCTAGCCAATCAGCAAGTAAATTTAAGACTGATAAATTGCTACTGTCTAAATGGAGATGATTGCTACTAATAGAAGGGCTGGAAATTAATTTTTCCAACATGTGGTGAGTGGTGGGTGCTTTAGCCATTAAAAAATGAATCGGTCTAATGCGACCAAACTCCATACGCAAATGATAAGTATGTTACATAAGAATACAGCAGCGGACCCAGCATCCTTTGCTAAGCCTGACAGTTCGTGGTGCTCTAACCCAATACGATCAACCACGTGCTCAATACCGGTATTAAGTAACTCTACAATGAGGACCATAAATAGAGGGATAATTAATAGCGCGGTTTGACTCAGTGTTTCTCCAAGGAAGAAGGCGCCAGGAAACATGATGATGCCTGCGAGTACTTCCTCTCGAAATGCGGCCTCACCTTTCCAGGTTGAAGCGATACCTTTGCAGGAAAAAGTAACTGCGTTGGAGATGCGTTTGAACCCAAAGGCAGGCTGCATGGCTAAATTCGTTGATTAAAGAAGTGACTCAGCCGTTTGATAAACTTCTTTAGCGTCAAGGACTAGGTCATTGCTTTCAAATAAACGTGCTATACAAGCGCGATGTAATTTAAGTTTTAAAGCGCCCACACCGATACCGCCAAAAATACGCTTACCAAAGCGCTCTTCATTTTTATCCATCATATCTATTCCTTCAAAGCCTAGTGGTGGTGCGGTGTTGACGTCGGCAAGTACTTCTAACGTTGGATGATCTTGCCAGTTATCTGCGCGTAACAATTGGATGCCGGTTTTGCCAGCACCAAACACGATATGAGCATTATCAAGTGCAGCAGCAATAGTGTCATCATCTGAAGCTACCATTGGCTCTAAATCGACATCAAATTGTTGCTTCATCAACTCACATGATTGCTGGGAACGGTCAAGCTTGCGTGAAGTTAATCTCACATTCGCACCCTTCATCGCTAGCATAGCTGCAGCGCGCTGTCCGACAGGGCCTGTCCCCGCCAATACAACAGCTGTCTTGCCTTTAACATCTGTTGAATTGGTAATAAGCGCGACACCTGCAGCAGCAGTCGTGTTACAGCCATTACTATCTAACATTGCAGAGACACGAAATTTCTGAAAAAATATTTTCTGTACAGCAGCAAATAATTCTTGGCCTGCAGCAAGATCGCTACCGCCAACGAACAGTGCTGTGTTCTTTTTGTTTTTAGGCGCACGCGTATAAATCGCACCTTCGACTAGTGAGTAGCAGTTCTCAGGCGTGATGCCGGCCAACTGAGTGACATGATCTGCGCCGCCATCGTAAGCAACGACGGAGTCAAATACACTAGGTATGGCATCAGTATCAAAATGATAAAGTAATTTCTTCATAATCTAATTCGCTGTTTAAGTGCGTGTATTGAATATTTAGCCGGTCCAGCCTAAGCCTGCAGCAACACAATTAATTGACAGTAGTAGGGGCACTAAATTTGATTGCTGAGATTTCTCGTTTGACTCAGGTGATCTAAATTGTTGTACTAGTTTTACCTGCTCAAGACCAATCTGTTTGATGCCATCAATTCGCGCTACCATAGTGTCATGGAAGTTAGGGAATCGTTTGCAAAGCTCGGTTTCTTGAGTGATTTTTAAGATCATCTGCTCAGTCAATTCGCGTTCGGCTTTAATTAATCCCATAATTTCTTGACTATTTTTCTGATCTTTAACCAATGAAGCATATTCGTTAGCGACATCAAAATCAGTGAGAAATAACATCTTCTCAACGTTATCAGTGATTAATCTAAAAATAGGACACTGTTCAAACATTTCGTGCAGCATGGCAAGGCCTTGGTCTCCGCGAACACTAAGTAGTTGTTGAATAGCGCTACCATAACCGTACCAGCCAGTGACCATTAAACGATTTTGTGTCCATGCAAATACCCATGGGATTGCGCGTAAATCGTCTAAGCTATTGGCGCCAAAGCGACGAGCAGGGCGAGAGCCTATTTTCATTAATGTTAGTTCTTCCACTGGGCTTGCATACTGATAAAAATCTACTAGTCCTGGATAGTCAACTAATCCACGATACGCAACCTGAGAAGTGCCTGACAGTGCTTCCATGACTTCATCATATTCGGCACGATTTTGTAGATTAGGATCCTGCTCAGAGAATAATGTATGAGATAAAATACTGGCAGCAAGTAATTCCATTTGTTGCTCAGCAACTTCACGGTTAGCGAATTTTCCTGATACTACTTCGCCCTGTTCTGTGACTCTCATGCGACCATTAATGGTCCCTGCGGGTTGTGCTGCAATTGCACGTCCGGCTGGTGCGCCACCGCGTGATACTGAACCGCCGCGGCCATGGAAGAAAGAGATCTGGATGCCGTGTTTTGCACCCGCTTGGTAAATTTTAGTTTGTGCTTTGCTGACTTCCCACGTGGAACAGACACAGCCGCCATCCTTATTTGAATCAGAGTAACCCACCATGATTTCTTGATGCCCGCCAAATTCTTTGATAGTGCGTTGTACAAATGGAATATCAAGTAAGTCTTCTAAAATTGCTGGGCCATTGCGTAAATCGTCAATAGTCTCTAAAAGTGGCACAATTAGGATGCGGCATGAGTCGACATTTTTTTCGTCAGTGAACAGTCCGGCATACTTTGCAAGTAAATATACGCCAATAATATCTTCGCTAGATTGAGTCATGCTCAAAATGAAAACGCCAAAAGCATCCCGATCAATTTTTTCTTGTAACGTTACGATTAAACGCATTAAGTCTAAAGTTGCAGCGCTCATATCAGTGAGTGTGCTGAACTGTGGAAGTCTATCTAAAGGCTCTTTTAATTTATCTAATAACCATTTGCGCCATTCCTTGCTTTCTTTTGCTGGAGGTTCCTGGTCTGCTCCGTTTTGGATTTTCCATATATCTTGTAATGCTTCTGTAGTGACTGTTGAATTCTGCCTTAAATCCAAGCTAGTAGTATGGAATCCAAATGCCTCTACTCCGTGTCGGAAGGGACGAATGTAATTCATACATAATGATTCACATTTGGCAGCGATTAAGCCATCTTCAATTACGCGTAGATCATCGGCTACTTCGCTGACAGATTTGTAAGCAATGCTTTGATTGCTGTCTGTTGATAGTTGATAAAGATTTGCTGTTAGTCGTTTTATGATGCAGTAAGTGATTTGTCTGAATACTTCACCAGGATTACGAGATTTAATTGTTTCTGCTTCACCGCTCTTTTCTAGAATAGAGTTTAACTGATCATAGAAGTGTTCAGGCAATTCGACTGAATGATTGGCAATACTTAGGTAAGAGCCTAACTCTCTAAGCTCAGTTAAGTAATGCTGCAGTGTTGCTTTAGCCGACTGCTTGACTGCATGTTCTGTAACTTCTGTGGTGACGAAAGGGTTGCCATCGCGATCACCACCAATCCAAGAGCCGAATTGAAAGAAAGCAGGAACGTTAAAGTTTTGTCCTGGGTAATATGTGTTTAGCACTCGTTCTAGTTCTGAATACAGTTCTACTACACCTTCATATAAAGATTCTTTGAAGAAATGCATACCCCAGGAAACTTCCTGCTGAACAGTAGGCTTTTCTAGGCGAATTTCACCAGTTAACCAAAGTAGATCAATCTCATCGCGTACTTTCAGTTTTAACATTTCTCTTTCGCGAGGTGTAGAGCGATCTTTTTCAAGTTGCTTAAGTAGCATATAAATTCGGTGATGTATTTCCAGTACCGTGACGCGTTTAGCTTCTGTCGGATGTGCGGTGATTGTTGGAAAGACAGACGAATTTTCTAATACGCTTTGCAGTTGTTCAGCGCTAACGCCTTCGCTCGCTGCTTGTGACACAACCTGTGCGAAAGTACCGGGTACTTGGTCATGACCAATTTCAGTCTCAATTAAACGTAAACGCTTTTCATTGACGTGTTGGTCCAAGGTGGATAATAGTTGGAACCATATTCCGTAAGCTTGTAACGAATAAGTTAATAACGTCTCGTTAGAATGACGTAGTTCTTGTTTACCAAGAATAATATTTTCAATTTCAGGGCTGCGTTTGCGAATGACGTCAAGCAGGCTATTAAATAATAACTCAGATACTTCATCACCATAGGTTGAAACGCGTTCAGAGATAGATGCGCTGCTGGAAACCGACACAAACTGAGTCCAGTTAGATAAAAATGATTTAATCGACATTGGTTTCTTTTTAGTAGACATAAAATGGTTTAGCCCTCATACGTGCAAAAGGAGGCATGTAGCCTCCTTTTAGATAAGTTATTAAACAATACTACTTTTATTATGTGAAGTAGTCATTGCGCATGACTGTTTAAGCGGTAGTTTATACCAACTTATCTCGTGGCGTTTCGCCCGCGAAGAAAGCTCTTAAGTTTTCTAAAACACGTTCCCCCATGGCAATTCTAGTTTCGATTGATGCACTACCAAGGTGCGGAAGTAGTACTGCATTTTCACAATCCAAGAAACCAGGGTCTAATTTAGGCTCGCCTTCAAACACATCAAGTCCAGCGCCTGCAATCGTGCCATTTTTTAGTGCTTTAATGAGTGCTTGGTTATCAATGACATCACCACGAGCTGAGTTAATTAACACAGCGTGTTTTTGCATCATGCCAATACGTTCGTCATTCAACAGGTGGTAAGTGTCTTTCCCGCCTGGGCAATGTAAAGAAACAAAATCAGATTTCTGTAACACGTCTTCAACACTCATTTGAGTCGCGCCAAACTTATTGATGACTTCTTGTGAAGGTGGATACGGGTCACTGAAAATAATGTTCATGCCGAAACCAAAATGAGCACGTGCTGCAGTTGCCTGAGCAATGCGACCGAAACCGATACAGCCTAAGGTTTTACCAGTGACTTTAGTCGCCATCATGTGAGTAGGGCGCCAGCCTGTCCACTCGCCGCTACGAAGATGACGTTCACCTTCGCCAATGCGTCGAGCTGCTGAAAGCAATAAGCCCATTGCGATGTCCGCAGTACAATCAGTTAATACTTCAGGTGTGTTTGTAACCGTTAATCCTTTTGCTTTAGCTGCATCAAGATCAAGGTGGTTATAACCCACACCATAACTACCAATGATTTTTGCCGAGATATTGTCACCGCTAAGTACATCAGCGTTAACGGGGTCAGTCACAGTTGGACAAAACGCATCACAGTTTGCTAGTGCATCTTTCATTTGCTCTGGAGTCATAGCAACGTCACTTTCGTTTAGTTGTACGTCATATAACTCTTTTAATTTCGCCTCAACTGGCTCTGGCCACTTGCGGGTAACAATAACCTTAGGTTTGCTCATCAAGATTCTCCTTAAGACTCTTTTATACTATAAATCTTTTAACACTCGTTCCATGGTGCTACCCAAATCTGAAGGTGTCGGTGCAACTACTACACCTGCTTCTTCTAGAAGGGCAACTTTCTCAGCAGCACTTTCGCCAACACCAGAAACAATTGCGCCTGCGTGACCCATACGACGTCCTTTAGGAGCCGTAAGACCAGCAATGTATGCAACTAATGGTTTAGTCATATGATTTTTGAAATATTCAGCTGCCTCAGCTTCTTGAGGACCACCAATCTCACCAATCATCATGACTGCTTTAGTGTCTGGATCATTTTCAAAGTGCTCTAGAATGTCACGGTGTGAACTGCCGTTAATAGGGTCGCCACCAATGCCGACACTGGTTGTGATTCCGATGCCGCGGTCTTTCATTTGAGACGCTGCTTCGTAACCTAATGTGCCTGAGCGACCTACAACACCGACGTTACCTTCCATATAAATATGGTCAGGCATAATACCGAGCATTGCTTTTCCTGGGCTGATTGTTCCGGCACAGTTAGGTCCAGTTAGCACCATGCGATCTTCTTTCTTATAACGATACATGTAACGTTTTACAGTCATCATGTCTTGCGCAGGAATACCATCAGAAATAGCTACACAGTATTTAATGCCTGCGTCAGCAGCTTCCATGATTGAGTCAGCTGCGAATGCAGCTGGAACGAAAATGATGCTGGCTTCAGCTCCGGCTTCTTCAACCGCTTCTTTAACAGTATTGAAAACAGGCTTGCCTAAGTGTTCCTGACCACCTTTCCCTGGTGTTACACCACCCACTAGGTTGGTACCATAGTTCATCATCTCGCCAGCATGGAATGTACCAATCTTACCGGTAAAGCCCTGGACGATGACTTTGGTTTCTTCATTTAATAAAACAGTCATATGTAATCTCCCTATGCGCCAACGGCTTTGTTGCGAGCTTCTACGGCTTTTTCAGCAGCTTCAGCAAGTGTATGAGCAGAAATAATTGGTAGTCCGCTTTCGTCAATTATTTTTTGTCCTTGCTCTACGTTAGTGCCTGAAAGACGTACAACTAATGGAACTTTTACTTCGACTTGTTTAAATGCTTGGACAATACCTTCTGCGATCCAATCGCATCGATTGATACCGGCAAAAATATTGACTAAGAACGCTTTCACGCCTTCATCTGCTAGTACTAATTCAAAGGCTTTAGCAACACGTTCTGGAGACGCACCACCACCAATATCTAGGAAGTTAGCTGGGTTGCCACCTTTGTGTTTGATCATGTCTAAAGAAGCCATGGCTAGGCCTGCACCATTAATCATGCAACCAATGTCACCATCTAAGCCAACATAGCTAAGACCATAGTCTGATGCTGCTGTTTCACGTGGGTCTTCTTGAGATTTATCACGCAGCTCTGCAATTTGAGGGCGACGGAATAAAGCGTTTGAGTCAAAGCCCATTTTTGCGTCTAATGCGCGAATATGGCCATCAGCAGTCACAACTAATGGATTGATTTCAACCATAGTGGCATCTAATTCTCTAAATGAGCGGTATGCACCTTTAAAGGTTTTCACTGCTTGAGTGATAAGAGCTTTAGGTAGATCGAGCTTAAAAGCGATCTCGCGTGCTTGGAAATCTGTTAAACCAACTTGAGGTTCAATTTCAGTGCGAATGATAGCTTCAGGATTCTTTTCAGCGACTTCTTCAATATCCATGCCGCCTTCAGAAGAAACAACCATCGCAACACGTTGTTTAACACGGTCTAATACTAACGCTAAGTAAATTTCTCGCTCAATGTCAGCACCTTCTTCTACATATAAGCGATAGACGACTTTGCCCTGTGGACCAGTCTGATGGGTAACTAATGTTTTCCCAAGCATTTCTGTCGCTGCTGCTAATACTTCATCTTCAGTAGTACAGACTTTAACGCCACCGGCTTTGCCGCGTGCGCCAGAATGGATTTGGGCTTTAACTACCCATTTGTTCCCACCAATTTCTTTAGCGCGATAAACTGCCTGTTCTGGACTATATGCTAAACCACCAGGAGCAATACTTACTCCGAACTTGGTTAATAGCTCTTTTGCTTGATACTCGTGGATATCCACAGCATCCTCCCTTGTTTTAGATTAAAAAAAGAGTACGCGCGCAGCATTAGATCTGCGTGCGAATAAATAATTACTGCACCTGTGTTTTTTTAAGTACGTACGTTAGGAACGTATAAAAGACGTAATAAAACTATGGTTATTATTTTTATAATGTCTTATTTTAGTAGTTCC
>JBGCDS010000003.1:0-12823 GCA_045105615.1 Gammaproteobacteria bacterium | reverse complement strand
ATGTATGTTCACTAAAATTGTTTCCTTAGTCATACCGATAATTCTCGCTATCACCACGGCGATTGGATTTATTTATGATTCAGTTTATTTAGAAGAATTTGGCGTGGGCTATTATGAATTGATTGGTTCGCCCACTCATTACATATCAATTGGTGGCATTTATCTACTTCACACATATGCTGGCAACTTAAAACTGATCATTATTGTGTTAGGTTTAATCGGTATATTCTATAAACCTTTGACACAAAAAATATCTAAGCATCACTTAGAACGCTTTATTGATACTGATAGCTTGCCGTACATATTAATTGCCAGTAGCCCCATTATTTTGATGGCGATTATTCCTATTATTCAAGATGCCCAACAGGCAGCAACTGAGGCAACTACTTATGCCTCTGATAGAATATGCATAACCGGTCAAGCAACATGCTATGACGGTGTTATTTTACGTTATCGCGAAAACAAAATTATTTTCTATAACAGTGAATCTAAAAAAACAGATGTTTACCTAGAGAAGAATTTAATCTCATCTCATCATCAAAAAATATAACCTGCTTAAGCTGGGTACGCGTAAACTATACCCTTCCTAAAACGCTAATCTGACCCAGTAAAAGGAATATAGTCATGCATGAAGTTACCTGCCCGCATTGTAAGCAGGCATTCAAAATCGACGAAGTGGGTTACGCAGATATTCTCAAGCAGGTTCACGACAAAGAATTTGAGCAGCAATTAAATAAACGGCTGGAACAGGCTGAGCAGGAAAAGCAACACGCTATTGAACTCGCGACAACCAAAGTCACTAGTAAATTAGAGAAAGCAGGTGCATCCAAAGCAGCTGAAATCACAGAGCTGAAAGCGAAGCTTGATGCCAGCGAGGTGACACAAAAACTAGCAATGAGTGATGCGCTAGGCGCTTTGGAAAAAGAGCGTGACCGGTTAGCAAACGAACTAAGCAGAGAAAAAGACAGCAAACAGAATGCTTCCCAACTTGCTGAAGCGAAGCTTGCAAGCGAACTACAGAAAACTGCAGCGGTGAAAGATGCAGAAATAGAAAGCCTTAAAGGCAAACTCAATGCCAGTGAAGTTGCACAGAAGCTCGCCATTACACAGGCGGTCAACGTGGTTGAGAAGGAACGTGACGAATTAAAAAATGATCTTCAACAAACTCTGCTCGGAAAACAGCTTGCTGAAAATTCACTTAAGGACAAATACGAAACACAGATAAAAGATCGAGATGATGCGATTGAACGGCTTAAAGATATGAAAGTTCGCCTGTCTACTAAAATGGTTGGGGAAACGCTTGAGCAACACTGCGAAACCGAATTTAACCGAATTCGAGCTACAGCATTTCCTACCGCTTATTTTGAAAAAGACAACGACTCACGAGCTGGCAGCAAAGGAGATTATATTTTTCGTGACTCAGACAGTTCAGACACTGAGATTGTCTCAATTATGTTTGAAATGAAAAATGAGAATGACGAAACAGCGACCAAAAAGAAAAATGAAGACTTTCTTAAAGAACTAGATAAAGATCGTAATGGGAAACAATGCGAGTACGCGGTGCTGGTTTCACTACTCGAGCCTGATAGCGAACTTTATAATTCAGGCATTGTTGACGTGTCTCATCGTTATCAGAAGATGTATGTCGTTCGGCCACAATTCTTCATTCCAATCATCACTTTACTGCGAAACGCTGCCCAGAATTCACTGAAGTACAAAACAGAACTCGCATTAATGAAAGCACAGAACATTGATATTACCGACTTCGAAAGCGAACTTGACACCTTTAAGTCAGGCTTTGCTAGGAACTATGAGTTAGCTTCGAAGAAATTCAAAACCGCCATTGATGAAATCGATAAAACAATTATCCATCTCCAGAAAACGAAGGATGCGCTAGTCGGCTCTGAAAACAATCTTCGCCTTGCTAATAATAAAGCTGACGACTTAACGGTCAAGAAATTAACCAAGGGAAATCCAACTATGGCAGAGAAGTTTGCATCTCTAAAAAAAGATTAACCTCTATATAGTTAAAATTCATAACCCAGAGTAAAGATGTATTCCTTATCAGTTGTTGCCGCACCCTCTGCGGGCGACTTATTCCAATCAATGTTAGCTTGCAGCTTTGCATTAATGTAGTCATTTAGAGGCAATTTAAACCCCGTACTTGAGCGAACATTAATATCGTCACTGTTTTCTAAACTGAAAAACCCCTCGTGACTATGAAATGCACCCACCCAAGGGAATAGCTTTTGCTCGTAGTCATATGCCCAGCGTCCGCCAGCATAGTCGTTATCTTCATCACCCTCAAAGTCTTCATCGACATAAGCAAAACCGATTTCACCTTTCATCGCAAGGTCATCTCTTTCATAAAACTGATAACCGCTACCTAATGAGTAGGTTGATCTTAAATTTAATAATTCTTCAAAATCTTCTTCAAATGATACTGAACCAAAGCCATACCATTTTTCATTAATGAAATGGTCTAACTGCAGTGAACCAAATGTCTCATCCTGGGTTTTATCTCCATCATTTTTTTCGATGGTTTTTGCTAACTCTATTGTGTAGCGATTTTTCAGCGTCCTTGCTTGAGCGTATAGCCTACCTTGATAATCCTCGTCATCTTCATTACCACTAGAGCGACTTAAGCCTATATCAAGGTTACCCGAATATTTTATTTTACTCTGCTCTGGCTGTTCTACTGTATTCGATTGATTGGCGGCTAACTCATCGACCCCAAAAGTCACACTAGTCTCTTCACCAATCACACTAAATGGAGAGTCTTTACTCTTACTCAATTGCCCAAGCTGTGAAACACCATCTTCAAATACGATGTGGATAGGTTCATCTGTAGTCAACGTTTCCACCATGTCATGTTGGATTTTTAATGCTTTAGCAAAGGCGGTATCAATGACAATATGTTGATCATTAATTTCTTGTACTGAGCCCAACAGTCGATCACCAGATGTTAATGTGATTTCATCTGCTAATATGACCTGGGTGGTGAGGGCGAACAATAGCAAACCGCCAAGAAGTCTATTTGCGACATTCATTACATTTACCTAGAATTTCTATGGATTACCTGATGTGAATCTTGAATTGTGTGAATACTAATTAGAGATTATATATAACTCAACCTTAACTTTACATTATTGTATCGATTAAAATTAACCAGCGATTACCATGCCAATCTATATTTTATTTGCCGCCATTATTGTTGTGTGTTTGACCTGGTATACCCGCAAACGCATCATCGCCAACAAGCGCAGCCAATTATTCGATACACCATTATCTAACGATTGGATTTTACTGCTTGAAGACAATGTCACGTTATATAAGCGCTTACCCAATTCATTTAAAACTCAATTGCACGGTTGCATCCAATTATTTCTAAATGAAAAAGAATTTATTGGTCGAGGAATTGAAATTACCCAGCAAATACGTTTAACCATTGCTGGTAATGCCTGCATGTTACTAATGCATGGACAAAAGCGTAGTTTTCCCGGTTTTACTAGCATTTTAGTTTACCCCGATACCTATGTCGCTAAACAAATTAGTCATGATGGCTCATTAGAATCATCAGAAGATAGTCATCGTGCAGGAGAATCTTGGTTTCGTGGCCCTATTGTATTGTCATGGGGTGATAGCTTACGGGGCTCATTAAATGCTCAAGATGGACACAATGTAGTGATTCACGAATTCGCGCATAAATTAGACGAACAGAGCGGCAGTATGGATGGCTTACCAGTGTTAAGAGAAAATGCCCACTACGCAGACTGGGCCAATGTACTCGGCAAGGAATTCACTTCTTTAAAGTATCGCTCTCAGCGTGGGAAAAATTCTGTAATGGATGAATACGGCACAGTCTCACCGCCTGAATTCTTTGCGGTGGCCTCTGAGTCTTTTTTTGAGAAATCCAAACAAATGAAAAAGAAACTGCCGGATTTATATGAACAGCTAAGCCGCTTTTATAATTTAGACCCTGCTGACTGGTAGTTAGAATAAATTTTCCGTTCTACCGATTTGGCTTTCCTTTGTCATACAAATATAGTCTTCGGGTTTAGCCTGCATTAACTCATCAATTTCCTGTGCATTATCACTCGCTAACCATTGTTCTGCATCTTTACTATCGATAATCACTGGCATACGGTGATGAATTTCTGCCATAGCCTCATTAGGGTCAGTCGTACAAATGGATAAAAACATTTCTCCATCTTCGCTAATTTCAAATATTCCACCCAGAGTGAATGCAGCGGCAGAAGTTTCTACCCGGTAACGATTGCGTTTGCCTTTAGCTTGATTCTGATCCCACTCATAAAATGCATTAATAGGAATTAAACAACGCCTTCTCCTAATTGCCTCTCCCCATACAGGGCTCTCCCAAATCACCTGCCCCTTAGCGCTTACTCGACGCGAATTGAATAAACGTTTACCTGGATCCCAGTCTCGTTGCCAACCCCAATTCATTAATGCGCTATCGATTTTATTATCTTCAGTCATGAAACCTGCTACTAGCGGCTTATAATAAGGAAATAAATTTTCACTCAGCTCTATTCCAGCGCCCAGGTTAATTGGCACTCCAATGGATTCCATCAAAATAGAAATGGCCTGGTAATCGGTTACATTTACTCTTCCACACATAATTTAATCTTATATACACTCTACTTAAGCGAAAATAACATATTAAATTTTAACAGTTTTAGTCTATGAAGCTACACAGTGACATAAAGATAAATGGTAAAAGGTATAGCCAGGGAATGAATGTTCCTTGGTATATGATTTATCCATTCTTTATGTTTCATATGCTTATGTTTGGCGGCTCAGGCTTTTTAATTGCTTATGGCAACGACTCTGACGTCACCTTTTTATTCCTTCATGGCGGCATAGCTATTACAGTTTATCTTGTTTTCTACTTCGCTATCTTTGGCCTTGAACAGGTCAAATGGATGTTCACGAATGCTGCACTTGGATTTCTAGGCATCTATAGCGAAATAGACTGGATTTTATCCCACTTTAATAAGCACGCTGATGACTTTGCCTGGTATGTGCATGTCGTACCTTTCGTATACTATATTTTATATACCTTCTTACTTAGACAGGCTGTCATCGACATTAGTGGTTCACGTAATAATGAGCAACGTATGAAATCTGTGAATTATACTTATGTTTGCCTGTCTTTAATTATCTACTTAACTATATTATTTTCTAAATAAAACTATTAGCGCTTGATTATTCCAAAAAAAGATCAATACTATTCACTAAGTTTTATAACGGTTTGGGGCACTTATGTATTTTATTACTAATAGGCAGTTTGATTTATCTAAGCGTGGCTACGAAAAATTCACTAAGCATCCTAATGCTAAAGGGCCTAACGAATTACAAGCCATCGAAATTACCGGCGTCACCACTCCTAAATTCAAGTTATTAAAAGACCAGCTATCACTCACCGAAGTTAAGCGCTTTAAAAATAAATTTAATTTAGATATTGATGAGAACGCTGCACACTATGCCAGCCTAACTGTCGCATGTAATATTTTTGAGCAGGCTCGAAAGAATTGCAAAAATGTATTGCTTTACGTTCATGGATACAACAATGACATTAAAGATGTTTATTCCACAGCAAGAGACATTGAACGGTTATATAATGTCATCGTCGTGACCTTCACCTGGCCAGCTAATGGTGGCGGAGCATTGTCAGGCACATTATCTTATTTAGCAGACAAACGTGATGCTCGTGCATCTCAAGATGCATTAAACCGTTGTATTGATTTAGTCGGGAAATATCATGCGTTACTTACCATGGCAGCAAGAAAAGCACTAGAGCAACGCGCCAGCAAAAAGTTTATCGACAACCCAACTAAACAACGTGAATATTTATCTGAATTAATCAAAAAAGATTGCGATCTATCTATCAGCTTACTATGTCATAGCATGGGTAACTATGTATTTAAGTATGCGTTAACTAGTAGTCTTTCGGAGTCACGCAAACTGATATTTGACAATATTATATTAGCAGCGGCAGATGCTAACAATGAATCGCATAGAAAATGGGTAGAGAAACTACAGGTAAGAAACTCTGTCTATATTACCATTAATGAAAATGACTATGCATTGTCATGGTCTCGACGCAAACCTGGCGAGCAGCAAAAAGCACGCTTAGGACATTATTTGAAAAGATTAGACTCTAACAATGCTACCTACATTGATTTCACTCGTGAAAGAGCTGTAAACAATAGCCATTCTTATTTTGACAAAAAGACTGTGGATCACAACAAAGGAGTAAAGCGTTTTTTCAAGAAAGTCTTTTCAGGAGAAGATGTCATGCCTTATCTAGAATTTTTACCCCATAACAATACCTATCGACCCAAATAAATCTCGTGAAAGAATGTAACCAATGTGGAAAATGCTGCATTAAATACAGCAATGGCGGCTTATCAGCCAGCGCCAACGAAATTGCTTGGTGGGACACGACCAAGCCTCATATATATGAACATGTACGTGACGGAAAAATTTGGATGGATCCAAATACAGGCGAACCATTGACGCTTTGCCCATGGCTGCGCAAGCAAGCCAATAATGTTTACACTTGCGATATTTACTACGACAGACCTGATGACTGTAAGTTTTACCCAGTCACTATTGACCAAATGATTTCTGATCAGTGCGAGATGCTAGAATCTGGCGATTTAACTAATACTAAACGCGCTCAAAAAATATTGGATAAGATCATGCTCGATAGTCGACCTGCAGTGGATAGCAGTGACTATTAATAGATTGCCAACCTAGGCATGACAATTGGCAGACAAATCAACATTAAGCTATTTAGCACAGCTATTAGATTCACACATAGCCCCTATTGAAGCTAGCATAAGGCTGCTAAACATCTGCCCAGATGATAAACAGGCTATCTCGCAATTGATCAAAAATCTCAGGCTGGGATGCACACTTGCCGAATCGGTCAACCAGGCAGAATTTACTAGTCAATTAGAGCATGAAATTCTTAAAGTTGCCGAGCTGTCAGGTAAAACCAGCGAAGCATTACGCTTCATCTCATCAAACATTATAAAAAGACAAAAGCGATCTCACGATTTGCGCATGCGTTTAATTCTACCTAATGCAATCATCTTTATTATGTTAGCTATTTATACAATACGCGCTATGACAGCGGGAAGTGGGATTGGCTCGATATTAATAAGCTCCATACCAGTTCTTACACTATCAATCTCTATTACCTATCTATTAATATCCTTAGTGCGCCATGATGCTAGTTATTGGATTTCATTTGGTTGGCGCTTAGGCTTACAAACATCCAGCAATAAATTCAGAAGCCTTTCTGATCATTTCTTCTTCACACTATTCTATTGGCAACAAGATGCAGGGATTGATTATATTTCCGGAGCTAAAATACTAAACAAATTATTTAATGCGAGTGCTTTTCAACAGTCAATGTCTAATTACCTAGCGAATATCAACAAAGGCAAGACTGTAACTGATGCTTTGAGTGATGCACATCTGTTGGCAGCAGGAGAACTGCAACAGGTTATTAAAACTGGTGAAAACTCAGGTCGACTGGCACATGCTCTAAAGCACTTCCTTAAGGCCAATCAATTACATATTGATCAATCAACCGATATAGCACTTATGTGGATACCACGAATTTACTACTTAATTACCATGATAATCGGCGTGAAAATTTATTGTAGCCTCCATATCTTCACTCAGAACACCATAATTACCGCTTAGACATATCACAGGACAAGTGCAGAAAGTTTTCAGGTAGCCTTTAAAAAAACAATAGAAGCCTCAACAAGCAAATAAATTGTAATAACAGTGGCTTATTATTAAAATTGTTATATATTCACATTAGTTTGAATTTAATTGAGGTGTAAGGATGTCAACTCAAGCACAATTACAAGTATTGGTTAATACTTTAATTGAAAGTGGCGTGGATCAAGACAAGGTCAGCTCATTGCAAGAAAGCTTCAATGACGAACAGGTAGAAGCTTTCCTAGGGAAATTATCCAGCTTTGAAGGCCTGGATGCTTTAATCGATAACGAATCAGATTGTACTGACCAGTCCAATCAACTAATAGATCTTGTCAGCGAATTAATCATTAATAAGTAAATCAGACATAGCTTATAAGGCTAACGGCGATCTAAAGAAAGTTTAGCTCAATATGGACATTCACACTGTGAGCCTGAAGAACGATTTGAATTGAAAGTTAAATGGGAATGACTACTAACCTAGTTATTCCCATTTCAGATAAAACGAACATCCTTGTTCATGCAACTTCCTAAAAGCACATTTAACTTAACGACTATAAGACCTTAGCTATCTGTAAATTCTTTCAACACATATGAAGTTTTTATTTCGTACTTCTAAACACTGTAATAAAACCGCTATTCATAGGGTCTTGTATTATTAAATACACTTACACCTGAAGAATACACAATGAAAAATGTTACGTTTTTTGCGCTCATTAGCTTTTTACAAGTATCAAACTCTATTGCCTTTGCTGATAAAGCCATCTTTGCAGGCGGCTGTTTTTGGTGTGTAGAATCAGACTTTGAGAAACTTGAGGGCGTACACGAAGCCATTTCAGGATTCACTGGCGGCACCTCAGAAAACCCAAGTTACAGCGGCAACCATAAGGGTCACTACGAAGCTGTAGAAGTTACCTACGACCCAAGCATTGTCAGCTATGAGCAGTTACTAGATTATTTCTGGCGACACATCGACCCATTTGATGCCAAAGGCCAGTTCTGCGACAAAGGGTTTAGCTACTTAAGTGCTATTTTCGTAGCCGATCAAGGAGAACGTAACCTTGCAGAAAAATCCAAGCAGAAAGTCACAGACAAGTTTCCCGGACAAACTGTGGTCACACCTATTTTAGATGCTTCAACTTTCTACCCTATTGCAGGTGACGAAAGTTTTCACCAGGATTACTACAAGAAGAATCCTCTGCGCTACAAGTACTACCGGTGGAATTGTGGACGCGATCAGCGCGTAGAAGAAATTTGGGGTGAGCAAAAAGCTCATTAATAAAATTTAAGATATGTCTATGCGAGCTTCATCATTTAGATGAAGCCGCTAGAACATTTCTGAAGAGTCGACATCTTTTTTAGCTTTGCCGGCATCCCGCATTGGAATATGATCACCAGTGATCATTTCTTCATAACACATGCCAGGCCCAACCATTGGATACACTCCAGCATCTCGATCTATAATCACCTCTAAGAATGCTGGCCCTGGAAACTCGACAAATTCTTTAATCACTTTCGCGATATCAGATTTTTTATCTAATCGCACGGCATATTCGAAACCATCTGCCTCAGCCGCCTTGATGAAATTCTTTTTATGTAGTGACTTATCACTAGCAGACAAACGGCCCTTAAAGAACAGCTTCTGCCACTGCTTGACCATGCCATCACCAAAATTATTCAACACCACTGTTTTCACAGGGAGCTTATAGGTAGTCACTGTTTCAAGCTCACCTAAATTCATACGTATGCTGGCATCACCATCAATATTAATCACCATTGAACCCGGCTTTGCGAACTGAGCACCAATGGCTGATGGTAAACCAAAACCCATAGTCCCCATACTTCCCGAGGTTAACCATAAACGCGGTTGCTTAAAATCAAAGTACTGAGCAGCCCACATCTGATGCTGCCCAACACCCGTACTAATGATTGCACTGCCTTTAGTATGCTTATTAATTTCTTCGATAACAGCGTAAGGCTGAATAGCTTCAGTTTGTTTATCATAATTCATTGCATATGTAGATTTGAGATCAGCAATATGTTCATGCCAGTCTGAATAATCTGCTTTAAATTTATAAACTTCTTTGCCGTACTCTAGAAGCTTCTGCAAGCTTTGTGGTAATAAACCGATATGATGCCAGTTTACTGATTTAACTTTGTCTATTTCAGACGGGTCAATATCAAAGTGAGCAATATACTTTGCATTTGGTGCAAACTTCGCAGGCACAGCAGCAACACGATCATCAAAACGCGCACCGATAGTAATTAGAAAATCACTATCATCCGTAGCATAGTTAGCAAAAGCAGTTCCGTGCATACCCAACATATGTAGAGCCCTAGGCTTGGTCGTATCGTATGCACCTATTCCCATCAGAGTGGTCACGACAGGAATTTTATATTCATCTGCAAAATTTCTAAGCTGCTCCGATGCCTCACCATTAATGGCGCCACCCCCAGCGTAAATTAATGGTCGTTCAGCTTGAGACAACGCATCATAAAACTGCTTTCTTTTATCCGCTGTTAATTTTGAGGCAATTACATCGTGCATTCGCTCACGATAGCCGCGCACTGGCAAGCGTCCCCGCCCACGAAAAGGACCAACCCAGTTTTGCACATCTTTAGGAATATCAATTACGACAGGACCAGGTCTACCAGTTCGCGCAATTTCAAACGCGGTACGTATGGTTGATTCAAGTTTAGTCGGGTCTGTGATTAAGAATATATGCTTAGCCACCGCACCCATAATGTTAGCAATTGGCGCTTCTTGGAAACCGTCACTGCCGATTGCTGCCGTCGGTACCTGCCCACAGATAACAACAATAGGTATTGAATCTGCCATGCAGTCCCTGACGGGCGTGACTGTATTCGTTGCACCAGGCCCTGATGTCACCATGACAACACCAACTTTACCGCTAGCACGGGCATAACCCGACGCCATGAATCCAGCACCCTGCTCATTAGCAGGCACTATCAATGGCATAGCATCTTTGGTTTCTTCATTGAAACGGAAAACCGCATCATAGGTAGGAAGAATAGCACCACCGCTATAGCCAAATATGACGTCTGTCTCTTCTTGGGCAAGTACCTGTACAATAATATCCGAACCCGTCATTTCCTGACCGGCGAGCGGATGATCCGAAACCTGTTCTATTTCTAGGGCTTGTTGAGCAGCACTTTGCATAACTTTGTTAAAATCTTGATTAAAAAGGACTTATATAAGAACTTACTTATTTATATGGAGTGAGTCAATGATCATTTAAGTAACAAATCCACAGATTTTAGAAAGAGCGAGAAATATCTTTGAAACTATTTCATAAGCAAATAAAAAAGGACGCCATTGGCGTCCTTTTTTATCCTTTGATATAGAATTATTATCTGTTAAAAAATTTATCGGACAGTATTACTTTAGACTTTTCTAAAGCACGCTTTGATGCGGATAATAAATTTGGGTAATCTGGTTTTTGCTTCCATTCACCTACTACCGGCTCTTTGATAAAACTATCATTGATTGAATTACCAGTGTTCCACAATATCTTCTGCTCTTTATCCAACATAACTCCTTCTACCGCCGCCATACCTTGAGGCTTAGTTATCGGAATAAATCCATAATAACCTCGTGAAGCTCCGTAGCCCAACAAGCTAATAATGATAATTTGATCTGCACCAGTATCTTCAAATAGCTGGGAATAATCGACTTGAGAATATCCAACTTTCTTTTCTCTTTCCGGAAAGCTTTTTAAATCAATAAGCTCTTCATAATCGATAACTGTATATCCTTCTTCTCTTAATTTAGCAACAAATTCTCCTCTTACTTTTATAAAAGGCGTTGGGTCAAGTTCATTAAGTTTCTTATTTACTCCATCAGTTGCTACGTTACTGATAGCTATATCAAGAAGACCCTGCCCTCCTTCTTTATACAGCACCATCTTTTCCGGCAACTTAGATATTACCACAGCTACAGTTGTATCTTTTTGCGTCCAAAATGTTTCATCTAACGCCTTCGGTTGACTTGCACAGCCAGAAATAAACATTGCCACAATCACAAATGTCATGATCATCCAATTATTGACTTTCATTAACTACTCCTTTTTTAACATTGATTAATGATGTAATAGAATTTGGCAAAACATCTTGCACTATATAGTAGCCTCTACCCCCAAAAGATATGGCACCAATACCTTCTACATATGTATAACTAGGGTGCTTTTCTTGAATATAAACATGCGCTCTAATTGGATGGCCATCATAAATATAGATACCACCCGTCGCGCCTCTTGAAAACATATTTTCCTCATTTAGCGATGCTGGACCTTCGTAATATTTACCTTCATCATCATAGTAGTAACAACGATAGTTTCCTGCAGGAAGGAAATGTTTCTCATATGGTATTGCTTCGGGCAAGTAGAAAGTCGAGTGACTTTCATCAACATATAAAACTTTTCCCACTTTAGTAGCACAACTAGAAATAGTGTTAATTACAATAGCAAACACTAAAAAACTGATAAAAGGAGGTGGAGATCTAAAATACATAACGAAATTAAAACTTAATGACATAAAACCATAATCAATCTAACATCATTAACATAATAATAAAACGCAAAAGTTGTCTTTTTTATTTATTGGTAATCACTAATTTTAAAAAAACCAATCTCTTCTCTCAACCAAGCTTTAACGATAACACTAATCTTCAGTGACTTAATTATGCACCTGCATAAACAACTCTTTTCTTCCAAGCTAGTTCTCAATAAAATTATAGCCACGCTCTAGCTAGTGCTAAATAATTCTAGTGCACTATCACTAACATGCTGCGAGTTAAATCTATTTAGACTTGCACGCTCCAAAAGAACCCGTTAGGTTGGCCATATACCCAATTCAAAGTATTAACATAAAGAAAATGCATCCTAAAAACGAAGCAAAGAGCTACAAGCCAGAAGAATATTTCGTCGAAAACGAGCCTTACTATGAGCCTGTGGGCGATGAAATTGAGGTTTACGAGGCCGCTTATAAAAATAAGCTCCCTATACTGCTAAAGGGCCCAACTGGGTGTGGAAAAACTCGTTTT
>JBGCDS010000002.1:0-81004 GCA_045105615.1 Gammaproteobacteria bacterium | reverse complement strand
GTTAATGCAAACAAAGAAAAGTAACCGCGACCACAGTTTGGTGCGCCAACTTCGTCCAGTTCCCAGAAGTGTGTTTCGCCACGATCATGATGATCTGCTTGTCTACCAATTTCGATAAAGAACCAGCTAGTAAAGGCAGTGTTATTATCCCAGCTATGGCGATAATCAATCGGTTGGCCTTTTTCTCGAATTAAACCGTAGTGCTCTAAGTAGTTTAATGCTTCTAGTTCGAAGTTAGCGATCACCCAAAGTGCACCTAGTGCGGCCATACCAATCCATCCTCCAGCGAACCAAAAAAGTAATACCGTTGGCAAGCTCATGGCGTATCCACGAATCCAGCGATTTTGCCAAGTTAAGAAAGGTTTATTTAGGCGTTCTAGGCGCTGCTTTTCCATATTGAATAGGAATTTACTTTGGCCTAAACCAGAGAGTGGAAAGTGTGCATAAAGGCTACGTCCACGTGGTGCCGTTGCAGGATCATCTTTATGTCCTAGCTCTAAATGATGGTTGTATACATGTGCGTAACAAAAGTGTGCTTTACCACTTAGCGCCATCATCCAACGTGCAATCACGAAACTAAAGCCCTTAGTATGTGCAAGTTCATGCCCGTATATGATACCTATACCCGCAAATATTCCACTAGACAGGCATGCGCCAATAAGTTGATTTCCGCTGATACCACTTTGTATAGCAAATCCTAGAAGGGTTGATTCACCAATAGGTACTCCATTGACGTATTCCCATACACGCCAGGCTAGGACTATTTGTAAAAGTGCGAAGGCACCTAACATTCCATACATCACACCATTTTGTAATCCTGGCACAGCATATGTATTGCCGGCTTCATCATAACCAGCACCCGGGGTTTGTTTTCGCGTTAATGTATCGATAATTATTCCTACACCTAATAATGCGACACCTGTCCATACCCATGGGCCGCCAGCCAATACACCAAATATCGCTGAGAGTATTAGCAAAGGCGCTATGAAGTATCTAACGTTGACTAGTATTTTCTTCATGATTAACATCTCCTTTGTTTATGTACATGTCATGTACTTGAAGTAGATACTAGCCTTATTGTTAAGATAAAGCTAATAATGTACATGTGAAAAAGGTGTACAAAATAAAATCCTGTCGAAATAACACAATATTCGGTCAACATATTCTGTGTTGTATGTGTGTAACTAACTGAAATATATAGTAACTACAATATATACATAATATGTACATATAAAAGTCTGTTTATACTGTTATGTACAGGTGGTGTAATAGCGAATTTACGATGTGCGTTTATTCGTCCCAGGGAAATATTCAAAGTGAGGTAAAGCTGATGATGGAGGGTAAAATATTAGATTTGTTTGAGTAAGCTCAATGGAGAATGGCCGATATTTTTCATTATATTAATTAACTCTTTTCCGCATATAATTTTACTATATTTGGTACCTAGCTCTAGTTTGAGGGATTGTCGCAACGATTTTGCTAAACCATTTGCTGCTACTCGTTGATGATAAGGTAAATGGCCAGCATAGTATGGGAGTGAATTTATCATAGGCTCATTAGTATTTAATGCGTCGAAAAATGCCTGTCTCATTTCATTAATTCTCTCGAGAAAATAATGATTGTTCTCCCAATCGTTAGTAGGCTCAATACTCCAGCTTTTATCTTCATGTAGTCGGCAGGCAGCAAAAAATATATAAGGACAGTCTCTCCAAGCATGTGGTTCAATTAGGCTTAGCTTCAATTGATCATGGTCAAAATACAAATAGTATTCCTTATTAATAACTGGTTTGAAGCTGAACTTTGCGCTTAATACTAATAATGATGTGAACAGGTCTGTTAGCCATCTTGGTATGTTTTTTGTCTTTACATTAACAGGATTAAAAGATTGCAGGTCGTTGAGAATGGCAATCGAAGCTTTACCCTGTGGGTTCGCAAGGCTGATATTTTTAGTTGCCATCAAAGTTTAGTAATTTTTAAATGATTGAGGATTATATCTAAGAATGATATTTAATAATTGACTTTCAATGATTTTGCACTGTACTAACTACTTGGGTGGTAAAGAAATTTAAAATCCAAAGCCAAATTCAAAGCTGCCATATTTATGATCCCAAAACTTCCAATCCTGTTCTTCGTTTTCGGTGCTTCTCCCGATGAAGCGATATTGGAAAGAGTATTGGTTATTATAATTGAGGCGTATGCCAATTCCATTTTCAAGAACCACTCTTGATGGGTTGACTGTATGTGGACTGCTATCACTAAATAGCGAACCTTCTAATGTGCCATTAAACGCCACTAGTTTTATATCGTTATGCAAAAATAATTGCCAACCCCATTTTTTGTATTTATATGTTGGTTTGTATAATTGCTCATTACTTTTATCGCCAACAATAAATTCTCCACCAAAAGAAATATCATTAAATACAGTGCCTAATGATGCTTTGTATCTTGGATGCAAAGAGATATATGGAAAGACTTTATAGCGGTTAGTTTTATATTCAAGAAAATACTGCAAGGCTAATTGATTCCTTACTTGTAAGTCCCATCCTTCTGGTCTGACAAACCCTAATAATTCGTGCCACTCGGTTTGTATATTTTCTGCCTGTGAGCAGGGGCCAACACAGCCGAGACTAAATTCATGCCTTAGGTATCTGTCTTGGAGAGTTTCAGCTTCATAGAAGTAGCTTAAATATGTCCAGCCTGCATAGGGTCTATCTCTGTCTGTATCTATTTCTTCTGGCGCAAGCGTTAAGTCAGAGCTTGTGTATATTTTTTGTCCAAGCTTGAAGCCTTCGGATATTTTGATGAAGTCAGCGTTGTTTTCAAACCAATTTAATGTGTGAAAAGCTAGATTTGATTGAGCCTCTTCATTATCAGGGCCTGTATGGCAAGTAAAGACGGCTTCAAAGCCATTTGAATAATAGCGGTCAGTGCCGCCGCCTAGCGTTAAAGTACTATCATTTTCGATCACCAATGCAGCTTCGTGGCGGTGACAGTTTTGCGCCCAAACCGTTGACACAGTCACCCATAGAATAAATATATATGTGAGCAACCTGAGCATGTATCTAGCATATCCTATATTGGGGCTATATAATAAAAGCATAATAATAAGGCTTCATTATTATGTTGTTATGGTTGAAATATTAATAATAAAAACATTTTACAAGGGGAGAATACAATGAGTTTATTTGGATTCGTTAAAGATATAGGCAGAAAAATTTTCAATAAAGATGAAGAAGCTGCAGAAGAGATTAAGACCTATATAGAAGGGAATAACCCAGGTGTCAATAATCTTGAAGTGACTTTTGATGATGGTATTGTTGGATTGTGTGGGGACTGTGAATCAAGTGAAGCATTTCAGAAAACAGTATTAATGGCTGGCAATGTTAAAGGTGTTGTTGATGTATACGTTAATGATCTACAGGTTGTTCAAAATGGACAGGCAGCACCAATGAGTGCTGCAGGTGATAACCAGTCTATTCCTGATGATGGTGTCAAGGTTGAGTACTACACAATTGTATCTGGGGATTCGTTAAGTAAAATTGCAAAGCATTATTATGGCAATGCGATGGATTACCCTAAGATATTCGAAGCTAATAGAGAAGTGATAGAAGATCCAGATAAAATTTATCCTGGACAAAAAATTAGAATTCCTCTTTAAAGGTTGTTTTATGGACTTATTGAGAACAATTTTAGAGGCACAGGGTGGAAGTGGTGTTAAACAGCTAGCTAACCAATTTGGTTTAGATGGCAATCAAGCCAGTTCAGTATTATCACAATTAATTCCCGCTCTTGCCGGTGGTGTAAAGAAAAACGTGCAACAGGGTGGACTCGATTCACTTATTTCTGCGCTCAATTCTGGAAAGCACAGTCAGTACTTAGACAACCCATCTCAATTAGAAAATGCATCAACCGTTTCTGATGGTAATGCTATTTTGGGGCACCTGTTTGGGAGTAAAGATGTTAGTCGTCAGGTAGCAGGTCATGCTGCACAGAATACCGGCATTGATTCTAGTATTTTGAAAAAAATGCTTCCTATTATTGCCACTATGGTGATGGGGGGAATGAGTAAACAGTCGGGTGCAGGTGGCGTATTGGGCTCGTTACTTAATGGTGGTCAATCAAGACAATCATCGGGGATAGAAAGTATATTAACTTCATTTCTCGATCAAGATGGTGATGGTAGTATCGTTGATGATTTGATGGGTAAATTTTTGAAATAAAAATCAAAGGTGTGAAGTATTAAGGAGCAATGCATTCAGTGATATTGTGGATGCATTGTTCTATTTCTTGTGCGGTCATTTCTCCCTGTCCAAATAACGAACCACATAGATTCGCCGCAGCAATTGCTTCAATTGATTTACTTTTAAATAAATCTAAAGCTTTGCCGCCATTCTGTGCAATATCTTTAATGACCATTGGGCTTAACATGCCAGCAGTTTCTAATACATGACAATAAGCAATATTATGTAGCGCTGATAGTAATTTTGGACCTATGAACTGTGGAGGAATATTCCCAATGTTTAAAGTAAGTAAACGTTCCGCCGTCTCTGCATAGAAATCTAAAAAATTATTGCCACGACGAAACATCATAAATGCATTGTGTACTTTTGTTTTGGTAATGAGTTTTTCAGAATTATTTTTATTCTGTTGTACCCATACTTCACGTCCTATGGAGTAGGGTTCGTTTGGTAGATTAAATTTTTCTGGTGAGAATATTAGAAAATCCGCATCACACCAAATAACGGTTTGATATCGTTGTTTTAATTTATTTTGAAGTAATTTTAAACGTGCTAAGTCTGTAGCAATGACTTTTTGATTTTTTACTTTGGTTAATAATGTTGGTGTAATGTAGTCAAATAATTCATCGTGGATATATTCGTAATCATATTGGTTTGATTTAGCCCAGTGTTTTACTGAAGCTATACATGTTTCTATCCAGGGATAGGGTAAAGGTTGTCGATGAGACTGAATAACTAGGGTGTTTGACATTTTATTTATCAAATAACATATCAATAAATTTTTGTCTTTTGCTTGAATCTACTTCTCTGTCCATTCGATATTCGGCATGTTGACTAAGCGGTGCATCTTGCGTTATCCATATACTCCATAATCCGCGTGCCTCATTTGGTAATAAGGAATAACGAGCATCTATGACTCGTGAAGGGTTATTTGGGTCTACAGCAATATAACCTTGTGAAAACCAAGTAAAGCGATTCAAGTCTTTAAGCTGTTGCGAGTTTTTATTTAGTCTTGGGAAGTCACGTGCTACATCGAGTTTGGGTGTCAGTCCCCCAGGAAATACTTTAATATTGAATCCAGCTCTTACGCCGTCAGTATAAAAGCCTTCTTCAACTTCATAAATCACCTTCCATAAAATTAAGTTTCCTAATGTCGGCTTTGCATTGAGCCTAATAGGTGAATGCCCACGTTCATTTGCTAGCTGCCAACCAATTTCGCTAGCACGATGGTTTTGATATAGCCCGATACATTGATAGCTTAATATCCAAAGAAACCCAGCAAGTGCATAGTTAGAATTTTTTCTAATTGAGGAAAGAATAATTAATGTTATCAAAGGCAGGGTGAGAATTGGATCGATAATGGAGACTGTGTCCCAAGAAAAACGGTGAGTAGTGAATGGCCATAGTAGCTGGGTACCATAACTAGTGCAGGTGTCGAGTAAGCCATGTGTGGCATAGCCTAATGTGCAAAAAAGATAGGTGTGTTTAAAGCTTAAGTTGGCGCGACGAGAAAAAAGGAAATAAAAGAAGACTGCACAGATTAAGCCACCAATGGGAATGAATATTAGCGAATGAGTGAATTGGCGATGATATTCTAAAAATAATAATGGGTCGGTATCTGAACGTATAAAGATATCGAGATCTGCCGCCATTCCAGATAGGAATCCCAAAATTCCAGCAATGAATATTTTGGTTTTATTCGTGAATGATTGCGCCAGACTTGCGCCAACTACGCCTTGGGTGAGCGGATCCATAATAGGGCTAGTAATAAGTTAAATAGGAAGTATCTATAAGAGTAGTTTCCTATAAAAATACGCCCACTTGTAGGCTTTCTTGTTTATTTAACCTGTTCTTATGTTGTATTGGCTTAAAATTCGGGTATTTATTGTTCGCTAATCGCGAACAATAAATAGATTATGAATTTAAAACCACAGGACGTATTAATACTGCTCAAACTTGTTGCCCAAGGTGACATGAACTGGGTCTATAGTCGCTTGGCCATGGAATTGAGTATGAGTTCTTCAGAAATTCATGCGGCAATGAAACGAGCTTATAGTGCTGGATTAATACGTGACAAAGGCGACACTATCATGCCAGATGCAAAGAACCTTGAGGAATTCATTGTCTATGGCTTGAAATATGCATTTGCGGCAGAACGCGGAGACTTGTGTATGGGAATTCCAACTTCATACGCGGCTAAGCCTCTTTGTGACAAGGTCATCTGTGATGATGTTAATCCGCCTGTGTGGCCAGATGATAATGGCAAAGTTCAAGGAATAGCATTTAGGCCATTGTATCCTTCAGTGCCTGATGCCGTTCGTGTTGATACTACTTTATATGAGTTACTTGCACTAATTGATGCGATCCGCGGCGGAAGAACGCGCGAAAGAACAGTTGCAATTAAAGAAATAAAATTACGCTTTACACGTTACGCAAACCATAATCGATTAGGTTATATCCAACACGTAAATAGACGACGTAAAACTGGGTAAATATTATCCCTGTTCATGTATTTCGCAGGGAGCCCGTAATTCTTCAGGAGTATTCTCTGGACATACACCGCAGTCTTCATTGCCAGGTACTGCAAAATCAATCTTTTTGGGATAGGGTAAATCCAAGTTATCCATTATTTCAATAAATTCATTAATAGGTTTGTTATTGCCTAATCGAGGATTGCGCTGCTTTTCTTGTAATACACTTGAAAGCAATCGTCCTGAATAATCGTGTCCTGGGTAAACAATCGTATCGTCTGGTAATGAAAATATTTTGTCATGTATGCTTTTATATAATGTTGCCGCATCACCTGATTGGAAGTCTGTACGGCCACAGGCTTCAATCAATAAAGCATCGCCAGTGAAGACCATTTTTTGTGTGCCGTTATCGATTAAATAAGAAAAATGATGGTCTGTATGGCCTGGGGTGAATAGTGGGTGTAACGTAATGTTACCTATCTTGATCGCTTCACCTTCTTTGGCGCCGACATCCATACATGGTAAATCACAAATACCAGGATAAATAATTTTACTCTTGGTCAGCGCTTTTAATTTAACAGCAGCTGTTAAATGATCTGCATGAATATGTGTATCAATCGTGTAATTAAGTGTTAGACCTAATTTACTAATAGTTTTTAGATCACGTTCTGTCGTATCTATCACGGTGTCAATAAGTGCACAGTGACCAGTTTCTTCACAGGCTAGTAAATAAGTATAGGTGCTAGAGGTAGGTTCAAAAAGTTGTCGAAAAATCATAGCAATTTCATTGAGTGGTTTAGAGCTATTTATACCATAGTCATTAGGTATATTTCGATATGTGGCTGTTTAAACCTAGTAGATAGTAGTAATTGTTCTAATGAAATAGTCTTAAAGGTCGATTGTTGTAACTGATATGAAAGATACTCCTTATAACGTGGCCAGTACTGCAAATGAGCTTGTTGCATTTTCTCCTATTGCTTTGCGTTTATGTGAAATTATAGATGATAAATATTCTAGTTCTAAGAGTATTGGTTTCGTCATACAACAAGACGCAGCTTTGTCTACCAGTATTCTAAAATTAGCTAATAGTGCTTTTTATGGATTTTCTCAAGAAATTGGCGCGATTGATGAAGCTGTGAGTCGCATAGGCACACGCGAAATATATCGAATGGCATTAAGTGTTTCTGCAGCAAAATCTTTTACTAATATTCCCAGTACTTTGATTACGATGGAAGATTTTTGGAGCCATAGTCTGTTATGTGCATTTTCGGCACAGGAATTAGCACAGGAAATTCAAATGAAACCAAGTGGTGCTATTTATGCGGCTGGCTTGCTGCATGATATTGGGCAATTAGTTCTATACGCCAATCGACCAGAAAAATCGACTGAAGTATTAGAAATCTGTATGAATAGCTTTGATGTTAAAGATCAAAGCATAGTTGAGAATGAAGTATTTGGTTTTAATCATCAACAGGTAGGGGCTGAATTAGCCACATTATGGAATTTCCCAGGGTTATTGAAAGCATGTATTGAATTCCATCATGCACCTGGTTGCGCGCAAACTTATAAACAAGAAGCATTGTTAATTCATGCTGCCAATATTTTTTCTGTCTTAATAGAAATAGAAAGTGATGATTTAGATGATGCTCCACCAATGAATGCTCAGATAGCGAAATTGTTTGTAAATGATACTAAGAAAGTTCAAACAATTTGCACTCGTATCAAAAAGAAGTACCTTGATAATAAGAGGATCTTCTTGGATGCTATGGTGTAATAAAAAGCAATATTGTTTTATAGATCATGAATAAAGCTGAAATGGTTTCGAATAAATTTGGGGATTTCGAAAACATAAATAGATCTTACCATGAAAAGTCAAAGAAACATGTAGTAGGGATTTCTTTAGGTGGTATCTATATGACAGAAAACGATGAAATCATTACTACAGTATTAGGCTCATGTGTGTCTGCTTGTGTTAGAGACACTTTAACGGGAATATCAGGCATGAATCATTTTATGCTGGTTGGAAGCAAAAGTGATATCGATAAAGCTAGTGGTCATAGCCTTTTTCAATATGGGCTCTATTCTATGGATTACCTTTTGAATAAAATGTTGTATTTAGGAGCTTCTAAAGAAACGATGGAAGTGAAAATATTTGGTGGCGGTGCAATAATTTCTTCTGCTGGTGACGTGGGTAAAAAAAATATTCGCTTCATTAAGAATTATATTAACCTGAAAGGCTATAAGCTTTGTGGTGAGGATATTGGTGGTGAGCACCCTAGAAGAGTAAATTTTTATTCTTCTACTGGTAAAGTAATGGTGAAAAGAATGCGATCATTGCATCGACAAGTTATTGCCAACAAAGAAAGCAATTTATAATTAATGCGTATTTGATATGTAAACTGTATTAATTGATTCTTCGCGGGTATAGGGATTAGGAAATTTAATGATATGTGCTTGGGTTGATTCGAATACAGAGTTTAGTAAGTCTATAAAATTTTGATCCGGTAATTCATTTGACCATAATCCAAATACGCCTTTTGAATGTATTTTACTGGCTAAGCTTTTAAGTCCAACTTTAGTATAAAAACCCGCATTGTTCTCATTAAGTAAGTGGCTTGGTGAATGATCAATATCTAATAATACGGCATGGGCTAATTGGCTTGGCTTGTCGCTGTTAAATCCAATATTTTCTAGCTTGGATAGGTGATAGAAATCTGCAAGCGTTAGAGTGCAGCGTTCATCATTGATAAGTGTTTCACCTAAAGGAACCAGTTGTTGTTGATGCCAATTGATTACTGGTTGCATTACATCGATTACATTTAATGAAATGACTGCAGGATTTTCTAATACAGTCGCTGCGGTGAAGCCTAGTCCTAAACCACCGACTATAATATCTAATTTCGCATGACTACCGAAAGTGTTTTGAACTTGTTTGAGCCCAAGAAGTGATAATTGTACTTCTGCCTCGGTGAATAGGCTAGACATTAAAAATTCTTCGTTAAGCTTTACTTCATAGATAATGATATTATCTAACCTGGGCTCTGATCGACGTCTAAGGCTAATATCTCCCAAAGGAGTTTGTTGAAAATCAATTTCTTCAAAAATTGGCAGCATTAAAAACTTGCTGCTTGATCATCATTCTGCTGGCTAGCTAAATATTCTTCATAGTTACCTTGGAAGTCGATGATTTTGTTGTCTTTAATTTCAATGACACGAGTGGCTAAAGAAGAGACGAACTCACGATCATGGCTTACAAATATTAGCGTACCTTCGTAATGATCTAATGCGAGGTTTAATGCTTCAATCGCTTCCATATCTAAATGGTTAGTTGGCTCATCCATGATAAGCACGTTGGTTTCGCCCATCATTAATTTGCCAAATAACAAACGATTTTTCTCACCACCAGAGCATACGTTTACTTTCTTTTTGAAATCATCAGATGAGAATAATAATCGGCCTAATGTTCCGCGTACAATTTCATCGTCATGTTTTGGTTTCCGCCATTGGCTCATCCAATCAAATAAAGTTAAGTCATTATCAAATTCGACAGTACTGTCTTGGGGGCAGTAGCCTAAGGTTGCATTTTCAGACCATTTTAATGTGCCATGATTAGCTTCGATCTCACTAATTAAGCATCGTAAGAAGGTGGTCTTCCCTGCGCCATTCTCGCCTATGACGGCAAGACGACTGCCAGCATCTAAAATAACATTGCCATTCGTAAATAATTCTTCGCCATCAAAGCCATGTCCAATATCTTCTAGTATTAATGCTTGGCGATGTAATTTTTTAGTTTGATTGAATCGAACAAAAGGGCTTACTCGACTTGAAGGTTTTATATCTTCTAGTTTGATTTTATCTATTTGTTTGGCGCGAGAGGTTGCTTGCTTAGCTTTAGAAGCATTGGCTGAGAAACGACTAACAAACTGTTGTAGATCTGCGATCTGTGCTTTCTTTTTAGCATTCTGTGATTGAGCGCGTTCTCTGACAGCTGTTGAAGCAATCATGAAATCGTCATAGTTGCCTGGGTAAACACGTAGTTCGCCAAAATCCATGTCTGCCATATGAGTGCATACGGCATTTAAGAAATGACGATCGTGAGAAATAATCACCATAGTGCTTTTACGCTCGTTGAGTACGCCTTCCAACCATCGAATAGTATTGATATCTAAGTTATTGGTAGGCTCGTCAAGTAATAAAATATCAGGGTCAGCAAATAATGCCTGTGCGAGTAGGACTCTTAGTTTCCAGCCTGGGGCTACTTCGCTCATAGGGCCAAAATGTAAGGCTTCTTCAATACCTGCGCTCATTAATAATTCGCCAGCACGACTTTCTGCGCTGTAACCATCTAATTCGGCAAATTGGACTTCTAAGTCAGCGACTTTCATGCCTTCTTCATCAGACATTTCTGGCAAGGAATAAATACGGTCACGTTCTTGTTTAATTTCCCATAGGGTTGAATGCCCCATAATGACAGTATCAATAACGCTGTGTTCTTCAAAAGCGAATTGATCTTGATGTAGTTTTCCAACTCGTTCATTTGGTGTAATTGAAACGTTGCCAGAAGAGGGCGTGAGACTGCCATCAAGAATCTTCATAAATGTCGATTTACCACAACCGTTAGCACCGATTAGGCCATAGCGATTACCTTCGCCAAATTTGACAGAGATATTTTCAAATAATGGCTTAGCGCCAAATTGCATGGTGATATTTGCGGTAGTGATCAAAGCGGTATTCCTGAACGAGTAATAATGATGTCTAGTAAAATGGCGGTACTATAAGGATTTGTTGTAGTGACGTCGAGTAAATTTGTGTCAATATCGAGCTAAATTAAGCAGTTATTAGCACATAATTTTGTCTAGGCGATCTGATCATCAGCAACATGATATTGAGGATCTTCCAGAACATTGACCTCAACTAAATCTCCAGCTTTGGTAAGTAACTGACGACACTCAAGACTTAGGTGGCGCAGATGCAATTTCTTACCTGCCTTAATGTATCTTTCTGCTAATGTATCGATGGCTTCGATGGCTGAGTGGTCTGCCACACGAGAATTTTGAAATTCAATAATGACATCGTCGGGATCATTCTCAGGGTTGAATAGTTCGAGGAAATTTTTCACTGATCCAAAAAATAGTGGTCCATTAAGTTCGTGAATACGAGAACCTTTTTCATCATCATAAGTACTGATATTAATATGCTTAGCATTTTCCCAAGCAAAGGCTAATGCTGACACAATTACGCCAACCACCACGGCGATGGCTAAATCAGTAAATACTGTGACTGCAGAGACTAATACTAATACAAAGGCATCAGTAACTGGGATTTTACGAATAATACGTAAGCTGGACCATTCGAAAGTTGCAAATACGACAATAAACATCACGCCCACTAGTGCGGCCATCGGAATCTGTTCAATCAAGGGTGAAGCAAACAAAATGAATATTAATAAAAAGATGGCTGCGGATATTCCAGATAAACGCTGGCGCCCACCTGAATTTACATTAATCATGCTTTGACCAATCATTGCGCACCCACCCATACCGCCGAAGAATCCTGTGACAGTGTTGGCAATGCCCTGGCCAAAGCACTCACGATTGCCTCTGCCACGAGTGCCAGTCACTTCATCAATTAAGCTCAAAGTGAGTAACGATTCAATTAATCCAATCGCTGCTAAAATAAACGCATATGGCAGAATGATAATAAGTGTTTCAAAGGTGAAAGGGACGGCAGGAATATTAAAGACAGGGAGTCCACCCTCAATACTGGCTAGGTCCCCCACTGTTACTGTATTTAAATCAAGGCCTATCACTAATAAACTCACCACAATGATGGCTGCCAATGCGGCTGGGAAGCTTCCTGTTAGCTTAGGTAAGAACTGAATGATGAAAATAGTGAGTAATATTAAGCTAGCAAAAATTGTTAAAGCATCACCACTTAGCCATTGCTTTACACCTTCTTCATTGGCTACTTGAAAATGTTGTAATTGAGCTATAAATATCACAATAGCTAGTCCATTAACGAAACCAAGCATTACAGGGTGAGGCACGATACGAATAAATTTCCCAAGCCTTAATACGCCTGCAAGCATTTGAAATAAGCCAGTGACAACTACGGTTGCAAACAAGTATTGAACACCATGGTCTGCGACTAAAGCAACCATCACGACAGCCATTGCACCCGTTGCACCAGAGATCATTCCCGGACGCCCCCCGAATATGGCGGCAAGAAGCCCCACCATAAATGCAGCATATAAACCTACTAAGGGTTCTACTCCGGCCACGAATGCAAATGCAACTGCTTCGGGAACTAGGGCTAATGCCACGGTTAAACCAGAAAGGATTTCATTTTTAAAACAGGCGCTACTTGCGCAACCAAGATGGAACATTGAGAATCTTTTTAGTGGGAGTTAACTGCGTGAAATGGCGCGAACTATATCAGAAAACTCTTATATAAGACATACTAGTGTACGAATGGCTTATTATTAGCGCTGCGATCTATTATGCGAATCAATTAGGGTGGTAAATGTTAATGAAACGCTCAATAAACAGACAAAATTAAACGTGACAGCAAAAAACTTTTCATCCTTATCCATCAGTTCTAAATTGGAAGGCAATATTGAGTCGTTGGGTTACAAAGCAATGACTGATATCCAATCGCAGAGTCTGCCCGACATATTAAAGGGCAAAGATATTTTGGCTCAGGCTAAAACTGGTAGCGGAAAAACTGCAGCCTTTGCGATTGGGATTCTGAGTAAGTTAGATATTCATGTATTCATGACTCAATCATTGGTGCTATGTCCAACACGTGAGTTGGCAGATCAAGTTACCAAAGAAATACGCCAATTAGCGCGGGCAATTCCTAATACTAATATTTTGACTTTATGTGGTGGTAAACCCTTAGGTCCGCAGTTGGCATCTCTTGAGCGAAATCCTCATATAGTGGTGGGTACACCAGGACGTATTCTTAAACATCTAAGCATGGGAACATTACTGTTGGGTGGCGTTAAAATACTAGTGCTTGATGAGGCAGATCAAATGCTCAGCCTTGGATTTCAAGAAGATATTATGAATATCATTCGAGAAACACCAGATAAAAGACAAACATTATTATTTTCTGCGACATACCCTGATGAGATAAAAAAAATCAGTGATTCTATTCAGAAAAATCCAATTGATGTGCGTGTTGAAAGTCTGCATGACAATAAAAAGATAAAGCAGAACTTCTACGAAATTCAAAAGGGTGGTCGGACCAAAACATTAGTGTCATTACTACAACACTATCGTCCTGAATCAAGTGTGGTATTTTGCAATCGAAAGCAACAATGCCAGGAACTGGCAGATGACTTATGGAATCAAGGTTTTCATGTGCTGGCATTGCATGGTGATCTTGAGCAAAAGCAACGCGATCAAGTATTAGTCCAAGTGATGAATAAAAGTACTTCCATATTGATTGCAACCGATGTTGCAGCACGCGGATTAGATATTAAAGATTTAGATGCAGTGATTAATTTTGAGTTAGCATTTGATCCTGAGATTCATATTCATCGTATTGGGCGAACCGGACGCGCGGGCAAGCAAGGCGTGGCCGTGAGCTTGTTTATAGAAAGTGAAGCACATCGAATTAAAGCGATAGAGGAATATCAAAAGGCTGATGTCTCTGTTCTATCTGTTGCCTCACTTAAAGTACGTGAAAATTTTAAATTGATACCTCCCATGGTGTCGTTATGTATCAGTGGAGGTCGTAAAGAAAAAGTCCGTGCGGGAGATATTCTTGGTGCATTAACCTCGACAACAACTCTATCGGGCAAGCAAATTGGTAAGATTAATATTTTCGATCATTTTTCTTATGTTGCAGTCGAGAGATCAATTGCAAAACAAGCATTAAAGATTTTGACTGAAGGTAAAATCAAAGGACGTAAATTTAAAGTGCGAAAAATTCGTTGATACTCTCGTTATGAATAGAGCTAGAAGTAAAGTTTTATCGACAACGCAATTACATATACAAGATATCATTGTTGAGTTGACACGTAAAAATGTTAAAAACATTAATTTAAGAGTGACGCAGCCAGAGGGGCAGGTGCGAGTATCTGCGCCAAAAGGAATACCCACTAATTTGATCTATGAGTTCGTTGTGTCCAAGTATGATTGGATATTGGTGCAGCAACAAAGACTTGAAGCTTGCGCAAAAAATAGTGGATTCGTATATCAATCTGGAGAAACACATTACTGTTTTGATCAACAGTATGAGCTTCAATGCGTTGAATCAACTTCTAAGCCTAAGGTGGTCTTAAATGGGCATATATTGGAATTACATGTCAAGCAACAGGCTTCATGTGAAAAAAGACAGTCTATATTAGAAGCTTGGTATAGAGATCAATTGAAAAATCAAATTCCAATATTGATTGATAAATATGAGCTTTTAATGAATTTGAAAGTAAAAGAATTTGGTGTAAAGAAAATGAAAACCAGATGGGGAACATGTAACCCTAAGGCAAAAAGGATTTGGTTGAACTTGGAATTGGCCAAAAAGCCCATGAATTGTTTAGAGTATGTGGTACTACATGAAATGACGCATTTCTTAGAGGCTAATCATAATCAACGTTTCTACAATTTCGTCTCTGAATATATGCCGGCTTGGAAAATGGCAGAACAAAAATTATCTTCACCATAATAGGCGAGAAATATTTCATTCTCTCGCCTAAAATAATTATCAGTAGTTAGCCTCTGGAGCTCTGGCGCGCTCGATTACCTGAGCGGCCTTGATTGTTTGAGCGACCATTATAAGGTGATGATGGTGAGCCACTGCCACGCTTTGATGAGGACTTGTTTCGAGAAGGTTTTGATTTTCTCTGTTGCTGGCCGCGTCCAGTATTGATTGGTTCTGCTTTGATTGAAGGATCTGGCTCGAACTCATCAATGACAACCTTAGGGATGTCTCGCTTAATTAGTTTTTCGATATCTCTTAGTAGCTTGTGTTCATCTATGCATACTAGTGACATTGCTTCACCTTCATTACCTGCGCGACCTGTGCGGCCGATTCGATGTACATAGTCTTCAGCCACGTTAGGTAAATCAAAATTTACCACGTGGGGTAATTGTGAAATATCTAATCCTCGTGCTGCAATATCAGTGGCCACTAATACGCGTACTTTGCCTATCTTGAAATCAGCAAGTGCTTTTGTTCTTGCGCCTTGGCTTTTATTTCCATGAATAGCAGCCGCGCTAATACCATCTGACTCTAATTGTTTGGCTAAGCGATTAGCGCTGTGTTTAGTGCGATTAAATACTAATACCTGTTTCCAATTATTAGTGCCAATTAAGTGCGAAAGTAATTCGCGTTTACGTGACTTATCGACTGGATGCACAACCTGAGATACCAAGTCAGACGCAGTATTTTCTGTTGCCACTTCAACTAATGCGGGATTATTCAACAGGCCGCTTGAGAGCTGTTTGATTTCTTTAGAAAAAGTTGCAGAGAATAATAAAGTCTGTTTTTGCTTTGGAAGTAGTGCAAGGACTTTACGTATATCGTGTATGAAGCCCATATCTAACATGCGATCAGCTTCGTCTAATACTAGAATATCTATATTCGATAAATCTGCGGTTTTTTGGCCTACGTGATCTAGTAATCTACCAGGTGTGGCAATTAATACATCCACTCCCTTAATCAGTTTTTGTTTTTGCGGATTAATACTGACTCCACCAAAAACAACTGCAGAGCGTAGTGATAAGTGTTGTCCATAATCACGCACACTATCAGCTACCTGAGCGGCTAGCTCGCGTGTGGGTGTTAATACCAAGGCTCGAATGGGGCGCCGGCCTTTTTGGCTAACCTGTTTAGAGGCTAACCTATGTAATAGCGGCAGGGTGAAGCCAGCTGTTTTGCCGGTACCTGTTTGAGCGCCACCCATAAGGTCGCGACCGTCTAATATATAAGGAATGGCTTGTTCTTGTATTGGGGTAGGTGCGGTATAGCCTTTTTCAGACACAGCACGAAGTAATTCGGCACGCAGGCCGAGTGATTCAAATGACATTAATGATTTAACTCCAGAGGATCGGCCTACTCAAAACTATGGCTTGAGTCGGTCTAGGCGGATACATATTTCTTGTTTGAGTGACTATCTTGAGAATAGTCGCTTGAATAGTGTGCAGACCGAAGTGCACTTAAGAGGCGCGAAGTATACAGGATGTCATGTGGATTGATATAGCCAACAAATCTTATTCAGAATTGATCTAAATACCTAAAATTAAACAGGGTTGGTAGATGGAATTTTAGTATATGCTTAATAATCATATAAATATATAATAATCAATAATTTATAAACTATTATTAAATAAGATTATAGATATAAGGCTTATTAATAAGTTATTATATACAGATAGTTATAAGTAAAATATAAAGTAATTTATAGATATGGTAATAGTCCTCATTGAATCTTAATAGTTGAGTATATCCATCCTGCTTTGATGCAGCTGCTATCAATTGGACAGCGTGCATGTATAATCGCGCGCATTCTGAAACAAGGACCAGCACGTGACTGACAAACTTCGTAACATCGCCATTATTGCCCACGTTGACCATGGAAAAACAACCCTGGTTGATCAACTTCTACAGCAGTCTGGCACGTTTGATGAACGCTCAGCCCCTCAAGTGCGAGTAATGGACTCTAACGACCTAGAAAAAGAGCGTGGAATCACTATTCTTTCAAAGAATACTGCCATCCGCTGGAATGAATATCGTATTAATATTGTAGATACTCCAGGACATGCTGATTTCGGTGGAGAAGTCGAACGAGTTCTTTCGATGGTGGATTGCGTGCTGTTATTGGTTGATGCAGTTGAAGGTCCAATGCCGCAAACACGTTTCGTGACTCAAAAAGCATTTAATATGGGCTTCTGTCCAATCGTTGTTATAAATAAGATTGACCGTGATGGCGCACGGCCTGACTGGGTGTTGGATCGCACATTTGATCTTTTCGATCGCTTGGGAGCGACTGATGAACAGTTAGACTTTCCAGTGGTCTACGCTTCTGGAATTAACGGTTACGCAGGACTTGATGCAAGTGTACGTGAAGGTGATATGACGCCGTTACTTACGAGCATCGTTGAAAATGTAAAAGCTCCAGATGTGGATGCTAACGGCCCGTTCCAAATGCAGATATCGACATTAGATTACAACAACTATGTCGGAGTTATTGGTATAGGAAGAATTAAGCGTGGGGAGATCAAATCAAATACACCGATCGCGATTATTGATAGAGAAGGTAAACAGCGAAAAGGCAAAATATTACAAATTCTGGGATTCCATGGCCTGGAGAGAATTGAAGTTGAGTCAGCCAGTGCAGGGGATATTGTAGCTATTACCGGTATTGATCCTCTGGATATTTCCGACACAATTTGTCAACCCGATACGGTAGAGGCGCTCAAGCCGCTGACCGTAGATGAACCAACCATCAGTATGACTTTTCAAGCTAATGCTTCACCATTTGCAGGAAAAGAAGGCAAGTATGTGACCAGTAGAAACATCTGGGATCGTCTGCAGCAAGAGTTAAAGCATAATGTTGCATTACGCGTGGAAACTATTGAAAATAGTGAAAAATATAGAGTTTCAGGCCGTGGTGAATTACATCTTTCAGTATTGATTGAAACCATGCGACGTGAAGGGTTTGAACTCGCGGTAGGGCGCCCAGAAGTAATTACCCGAGAAGAAAATGGTGTGGTATTAGAGCCATTTGAGCAGTTAACTATTGATGTTGAGACCGACCATCAAGGTTCTGTCATGGAGCAATTGGGCGATCGGCGTGGTGAGCTTAAGAATATGGAGCCAGATGGTAAAGGTCGTGTGCGTTTAGACTATGTTATTCCTGCACGTGGATTGATTGGTTTTCGTACAGAATTTATGACGATGACATCTGGAACAGGGCTTATTTATAGCGTATTTGATAGTTACGGACCGACTGTTTCTACTGGGATTGGCCAACGCTCACGAGGTGTATTGATCTCGAATGGTCAAGGTAAAGCTGCTGGGTATGCAATATTTAGTTTGCAAGAGCGTGGACGCATGATGATTGGACACGGTGAAGAAATTTATGAAGGTATGGTCATTGGTATCCATACTCGTGACAATGACCTAACTGTTAACGCGCTTAAGGGTAAACAGCTAACTAATGTGCGAGCTTCTGGAACAGACGAGAACATCGTGTTGACTACCCCTGTCGATGTGACATTAGAGTATGCATTAGAATTTATTGATGATGATGAGCTAGTTGAAGTCACACCTGTGAATATAAGAATTCGTAAAAAATTCTTAAAAGAACATGAGCGTAAACGCACGCCTAAAAAAAGTTAGTTTCCCAGCGCTAACTTAATCATTTTTTTGTGTATTAATATCTATTCTATAACCATACTGTATTTTTGCAGTATGGAATTTTATTATGGGCTCGACCGTGAAAATTAACCCGTTAAGCAATTTAGCTATCGGGTTTATCCCTGTATGCTTAGTTATTGCAATACTTTGTAAATAGTCTTTACAGGCGAATACAGCTTTTTACTCCATCAAATACTAGTGAAGTGTATGATATTTTCAGTCTGTGCATTATCAACTGCGTTGCTATTGATAATAACAAAAAAGTATTTTTAACATTGCATCATTCTTCTGTGGTGGATAGTTGAGAGATAGGGAAAGGTTTTGAGTAAAAATACCCCTGTCCATAATCAACGCCAATCTTGCTGACGATATCCGCAATTTCTTTATTCTCTATATATTCAGCAACTGTCTTCCTGTTGTATGCCTTAGCAATATCCGTCACTGCTTTAGTGATTGTTTGATTTTTTTTATTAGTATCGATATCTTTTATAAACGATCCGTCAATTTTAATTACGTCAAATGGCAAAGTTTGTATATATTTAAATGAACAGTAGCCTGAACCAAAGTCATCTAGTGAGAAAGAAAAGCCTGCCTTTTTTAAGGTGATCATAAAATCGTAACAACGTTTCATATTGCTGATAGCAACTCTTTCTGTCACTTCAATGTTGATCTTTCTCGGGTTAATATTTTCATTTTTAGCCAGATCAATAATATATCTACTAAGGTCGTTATCGTTAATTGATAAAGCAGAGAGGTTAAATGAAAATTTATATTTGGAAGATAGTGTGGCACTATTATTATTAATCCAGGTGAACAAATTTCTTATAACCCATTTGTCTAACATAGGAGTTATATTGAAATCTTCTGCTGCTTCAATCAACTTCCCAGGCGAGATTATTTTGCCCTCATCAGATACACCACGTAATAATAACTCAAAGTGACTGGCTTTTTTGGGGTTGTCTAGATATACGATCGGTTGCACATATAGTAGGAACTGATCACGCGCTATCCATCTTTGCAATCGTATGGCTTCTTGCATGTTATCGCTGCGACGTAGTATCGCAGTGTCTTGCTCGTCATATGCACAGACGGTTGAGCAACCGTCATACTGTGCTGAATAGATGGCTTCGTTCGCTGCCGTTAATATTTGATCAATGTCGATGTTTGATTTGTCGACTCTGACTAAACCAAATTTTAAGTGTAAGCTTATTTTTCTTCCGTCCCATTTGATGGGTGCGTGGCCCAAAGAGAAATTTAATGATTCGCAGCTAGATTGTATCTGGCTTAGATTTTTCTTTGTACAAATGAAGCCAAATTCATCATTTCCCAATCTTCCGATGATAACGTCTTTGTCTAGTTCTAAAGACATTGTTTTAGCTACAATGTTCAGTACATAATCACCAGCTTTATATCCATAAGAATGATTGAGTAATTTAAATTGCTCTATATTGGCTAGTCCAAAAACATATTCATTTTCACCTATGTCGTGCGATAGGATATTTGTCAATGCTTCGATAAAATTAATTCTATCCAAGACACCAGTAATTGCGTCTAGACTATAGCTTTCTTTGTTGGTAAAACTTAACTTTTTTAACATGCAATAAGACATGGTTAATGAATGATCCAAGCTAAGTTATCGACATATTATGAAATAAATTTAATTTCACAGCATTTTTATACAAATCGGTCAGATGATTTATGACGATTACCGATAATCCGCTATATCGCTATGGTTATCTTGCTTAGAAAAAATATCGTGCTAGTCCTTGTTATAGTCATAATGTCTGTGTGTCGGCAACCAAGGAGAGTGCCTTGAGTGATCAAGATGAAATAAATGAAGAGCAGGAAGAGCGTCGAAAAAGTAATGATAGAAGAGCGCTTCATCGTTCTGTGGATTTTCCTTATAAAACTAAAGAAGGTTTGGTTATTCTGAAAGATAGAAGGAAAGCACCTGACCGTAGAGTTAACAACATTGCGGTAGAAGACACTGAAATAGATGAAGAAGAATTCATTAAAAAATACCAGAAATTTGTATAGCTAGATCACATCTCAAGACAGTTATAATCTTTAACAAACGATGCGTGATCAGGCGCACATAAAGCTCTAATTATAGTCTGCTATTCTCCACTTGAATTTAATTATTTAAGTGAATGAAGGGATGAATAATTTTGGGCAAGAGGCTCTAGAAGCTGTCGATGCAGGTAATAACAAGCTAGTTGTTGGGCTGCCTTGGTATACTAAAAGACAATGGTTGGCGACTAAATCATACTGTTCGGATCCGAAAACCTTCTTTAACTCATTCAATGAGTGGAGAACGGAAGCAGATAAAGCCATTATTGAAATATCAAACCGTGGCTTGGATGTTAAATTACTTCCAATATATATAGAGACATTTAGTGGTTGGTGTGCATTTCACCATGTGCAACCAGATAAAAGTGCGCGAAGAAAATTTACTAATTATCTAATGAAGAGAGAACGTTAATAGTTCTCTTTGTATCTTACTAAATACTACAATTTCTTAAAAGTAATGCCATATTACTTTCTCTTATTTGCTCTATAAAAACATAAGATTTCATACTTCTTTGAAGTCTTGGTAATATTACTGGCACATACATAAGACCTCTCACCAAGAGGTCGCAAAACCTACAAGAACTCGTTGTGGGTTTTTGCATTGAGCGCAACTATCTGTTCTGTTCATCTATTTCAATTTCTCAAGTCTTATTCTAAATAAATTATTCTTTGTATTCGAATTTCACGATTAAAAAGTGTGATTGTAGTCACGTTTTACTATCTATATGCCATCTTATTGACACAGCTAAACTGCTGAGTCTGCGACAAAAATTTGACCTGATTCACTAAATTAAAAACCTTTAGTCCACTCACTCTTAAATAAAGTCACCTTATCGAGATATGGGCAGTTATTCAAAAATTATTAAGTATTATTTTTGACAGAAGTTTATGGAATGACAAAAAACGAAGGACGTTTTGTTTCTAAATGGATTTAATTAATACGGAGAAATACTATGAAAAACTTTTTAAGAACTACTGCTCTTGTATCTGGAATGATTGCCACTAGTGGTTTAATGGCAGCAACTGACGGCACTATCGGCGCTACTTCAACAGGAACACTAGACATCAGTGTCGATGTTGAGGATTTAGTACGTATCTCAGGGTTGAGCGATATTTTACTTACATTCGATGTCACTGGTACTGGTGATATTGTCGGTAGCTCAACAGCATGTGTTTATAGAAATGGCGCAGGAACTTACAGCGTTACTGCATCTGGTGACGGTACAGCTGATGCGTTTACTATTCAGAATGGTGCAGCGACACCAACAGTCGTTGCTTATACTGTTGGTTGGGATGATGCGGTAACTGGTACAGCAGCGGCGGCAGTAACTTCAGGCACAGCTCTTGGCGGCCAGAGTGGTGCAAATACTGTTTCTGATGATTGCAGTACTGGTGGTGGCGCAAATGCGTTTGTAGAAGTAACAGTGCCTCGTGCTGATTTAGTTGCTGCTCCAGCTGGTACATACAATGGTACATTGACCTTAGAAGTTGCCCCTGAGTAATTAATTTGGATATGTAACTATAGGTTTACACATGAAATATGTGTCGATGGTAAGGATGCGATCGGCACATATCTTTCATAAAAATTTCAATGAATATGCCATTACTTAATAAACAACTTGGATGTTTCCATATGCGGTTAACAATGCTGGCTTTTTGTGTTTTTGCATTCACAATAGGTAATAATGCATGGGCTGCCACCTCGGGGAGTCGAGATACAACATCTACTGGTTCGTTAGATATTACGGTAATAAATAATGAGTTTGCTTTAATATTTGGTCTTAATGATGTTGATTTAGGGACTTGGAGCGGGGCTGGTGATTTGTCGGCAGATGAAGATATCTGCGTGGCTGTCACATCTACTATCGCTACCTTTCTAGGTCAGCCGCGTAGTTATCGACTACGTGCGACTGGTGATGGTTCTGCTGCCAATCCAAATGCATTTACTTTGTCTAATGGTGTCGAAGACATCGATTATCGTGTATTTTTAACAGATACTAATGGGCAAATAGAGATGTTGCCTGGCAATATTAACAGCGCCAGACAATTTATAGGTAACGCTGGCTACAATGCTAATATTAATGCTTTTTTTGGTGGGGCTGCCAACCCTTGTATTAATCCTAATGCAACAATTTCTATATTAGTTGAAGAGGCGGAATTATCTTCAGGTAGTGGTACGCATACTGGAACACTGACTTTGGAGCTTTCAGCAGAATAGTCATAACGCTTTATCGTGTAGTATATTCAATTATATTGGATATTGATTGACCATATGCTGATGAGGCATCCCTTTTTTATTAAATTCGTCGTTTTAAGTTTATTACTGCTTAAATCTTCGGTAGTTTTATCAGATATATTAATTACCAAGCTAGATGATGTTAGCTTTTCTACGAATGCTAATGTTGGTAGAGATGTAGTTATTACAGAGCGATTATGTATTGCAAGTAACCCTATTAGTGTTTATGGCCTAACTGCTCTAGGCAGTGGTGATAATGGTGAATTTATAATCTCTAGTGGGCCATATGATATTGAATATAAAATGTCATATCGTGACCGTCGTACAGGAGGCAGTTTTACAGATCTGCAACCAGGTATTCCTGTCAGCGGATTTCTATCTAGACCCCTGCGTAATAATCGAGCTTGCCAAGGTAATGCTGGCAGATTACGTATTATAATTGAGAAAAATTCTTTAAATAGTGCCGTCGCTGGCTTATATCGCGGTGTTATTCAATTATCTGTTGTGCCTGAATGAATAGTGATGGCCTAATTTTCAATTAGCTGTAGATCAAGTATTACCTTCTGTCGTTATTTTCCTACCTTCTGTTATTATATTGCTAGTTTAAGACTAGAGAAACTACATGTGTTAGCCGATAGCTAATACGCATTAAAATAATAATAACAGGGAAGGTCATCTTGGAGGATGTCAGTCGAGATAATCATTGTCGTTTATGGCATTGGTGTTTGATTATATTTGTGCTGTTATTAGTGCAATCTAATTTATACGCAGCGACGCAAGGATCTGTTGGCAACAGCAGTTCGCGTGGCAATATCTCTATTACATTAGAAATTCCACAGCTTACTCGTATCAGTGCAGAATTAGATCAGCTGCCATTATCTGAATATGCACAGTTATGTTTACATGTGTCCGATATTAATAATCCTAAAGATGTTAATTTTATTACTATTGCTGGATTAAAAGGGGATATTCCTGCTGATTACAATATTGGTAAGAGTGACTATCAGCTATCTTCACAAATGATAAAATCAAATGGGCTGAGCTCAACGCGGTGTAACTTCCAAACAAGCATTAACAATACTAAAAATACTAATGGTGGAAAAGCATTGTTACTGATGATGATTGCCGAATAATTCAACTTCGTAGGTTTTATTGGCAAACCAATTTTTCGAATACGTGTATATCGTCTTGATTGTCAATTTCTCCCAAGCTAACGGTACAAATAACTCCATCATCTTTTTTCAATGTAAGTTGGTTAGTTAAACTTGATTCAATCTGAAACCAACCGCGGTCATCCGTGCCAGAAAATGCCCCTGCATTATTTATTTTTGCATGTTTGATCGGTACTCCTTTAGGATCAAACACCTGTCCAATAAGTACTAATACGCGATCAACATCCCAGCTAAGAGTGTTGACGTTACCCGGATATAAAGTTACTTCTCGTGATGATTCATCAAAGTTTAAAAATGCATCCGCTCTTGACTGTAAGCGCACATCATAGGTCTGATATGGGCTTAACGGTATGACTGTGGTTTTTCCAACGCTGGCAAAACCTACAGATTGACGATCTATATAAACTTCAAAGATGGCGCCTTTGGGTTGGCCTTCAAGATCAATAATAATTGCACTGTTATTGCGTTGTGCGCCGCCAAGTGAGGCGGTTTTGAAATCACTCGCAAGACTTAACTGACTTCTTATAGAATAACCAAAAGTATCATCTTGACTGTTGGACGTTCTGTTTAATTCTATTTCATTGTATCCATAGCGTGATTCTGAAGAAAGATTGACACCAGCAGTATTAAAGTCTCTTTCTTTAATATGGAATAGTTGTGATTGAATTCTGCCAAATCTCGGATCACGCCGAGTATGTTGCCAACGAGCACTATTAATAAAATCATTATCACGTGAGTCATTAATTTCTGCACTTTGAATTCCGCTGTTCAATCTGAATATATTATTATTTTTCCTAAAGCTAAACTCTAATCGAGTGCCTATTAAATAATCGTTTGTATCTTTACTTGCAGACAAATCCCAATCCAATTGATAATGATTTTTTCTTATTAATTGCCTACGGTAATTTGCAGAATAAGTTTCGGACTTTTCTGAATTGCTAAGATCAAGATGTCTATAACGCCAAAATACACGGCCACCAAATAAATCATGTACAACGCTAGCCGTTGCTTGAGTAGAGTCATTTGTGACTAAATCAAATTCATCTTCACCAGCTATGTCATCATCTCCAAGGCTCACATGTCTATAATCCATGTTGAAAGAGAAATGGTTAGTAGTGAAATTTTCTCTGATTGAAAGTGCCCAATCACTTTCAGATGTACCCATGATGTTTAATTGACTTTGTACGCCAGAGCCTACATGTACAATGCCAGTTTGTAACATGGTTTGGCTGCCTGCATTTAAGAATTCACCCTCTAGAGCAATGTGCTCTGTAAAACGAAATGCACCACCGACATGAAGTATTGTTTCGCTTGATGTCTTAGGTAAGATAGTATCTTGTTGTAACTCATTAATTTTTCCGATTTCAGCGTAAATAATCGGGTCATTAACTGGTGGCAATAAGGAATTACGAACAAAGAAATATTCTTCTGTACGCTCTGATCCGTTTTCTTCTCGTATGCGAATTGATATTTGATAGGCGCCGTCAGGAAATCGTGAGGTATCCAACTGACGATTTCCAGCATTGTAGAAACGTGCGTCAATCAATCGATTATTACGAAACACTTCAACACGACTACGCACATTGAGGAAAATAAATATATCGGTCCCGTTAGATGTATCAATATCTGTGCGAGTATTCAGAGACGTCTGAATACGGAATCCAGTAATGTCTACCTGTGAAAAGAAGTTTGTTGATCGTGACTCACTTTCAAATACACCAGTTTCTGCTTCCCAGCCTTGATAATCTTTTTGTAGTGATATTTCATCAACGAGAAAATCTTCATCATCAGTGTAGTTTGATTGAGCTAATATTCTACTATCACCAAATGCGAAGATACTATTAGTCTGCGCATTAAATCTATCTTCAATCGCATCAGTGCCAGACAAGTTCAAGCTAAAATTATGGATAGTAGAGAAACTATCTTCAGCAGCAGGTAAGTATTTAGATAATTCTACATACTGGATTTCGACATACCTTTCGTTAATAAATAAATCGACTTTAAATTTGCCTTCATCAAATATAATACCAACTACGTTAGGAGACAGTACTCCACATTCAATATTGCTAGTTTGAGCTAAACATAAATTTTTTGCATTGGTGTTAAGAGGACCTTTTATATTTTCAAGAATATATTGCTTATCTAGCAAATTATCGATGCTATCAATTACTACTTCTGGATGGTGAAATTCTAAGGTTTCAAAATCATAGGTGGCTTCAGCGGCAATTAAAAATCGTCCTTGATAATAGACGTCTACTTGATTGATCTGTGGTCCAGCTAAATCTTCGAACCCGAAAGGGACGTTATTAGAGATTTCAATAAATTCTTCACTAGCTTGCTCCCTATTATTATTTGCAAATAGATTATTTGAAAATATGACTGCGCATATCACTAAACACCAAATCGAATAATTTAGATCATAATAGTGTTGGGTTTGCTGTGTATTTTGAGTAGTCATTCCCTGACTAACTTCTTTAAGTTATTCGAACACTCGAACTGAATGTTCTTTTCCACGACTAAGAAAATAAGTGACTGGCTGATCTTTTGTTAAGTCGAGGCTCCATGTATTCCCAGGGTATAGACGTTTGCCTGGATAATGTTCACATAAATTTTCATCATCGATACCAGCAGGACATTGAGTACCTTTTCTGAGAAGGACATTTTGATTTCCTTGATTACTAATTATTAAGTTATTGTTAGTGCGCTCATATGTGAGATTAAAGTCACCTTGAACAGGGTGAACAATGACTAATACTTCATAACCAATAAGTATTTTTACCCCACTTTTTTTAGCACTCAAATCTCCTATAACAGGTGTAACACTAACGCGATATACTTTTTCTTCTGTTGATTTTGGATTTAAGTTGACAAATCTTAGTAGCTTTCTTCCATTGGGAGGAACGATTAGTTTGTTAGGAGACACCAATAAGCCAGCGCTTTTGGGATTATCAAATATCTCGCGTGATTGATCATCGCTTCCAGGGTTATGCACAATTTTAGGTGTAACCTGTATGTATAAAGGATCAGCTCCAGCATTCTGAATTTCCAAATCTTCTCGATTTGGTTGGCCGGGCTCAAAATAAATAATCGATTTATTAAGAATCATGTCGGCATTGGTCAAACTAGGTATTACCAGAATTAATATAAAAATGAGAGATTTGATATTCATGAATTATGTCTTGTCATATTGCTGTATTGAACGAAATAAATGCTGTTTAGGCCTAATATAAAGCCTAGATACAAGCATTAATAATTAGTCATAACTTTATGAATTATAAAGAATTAAATTGTATTTGATTGGTTATAATTGGCGCTTTAGCGGGATATTAAACGCATTGGTCAGACAAATTTTTTATGATTAAATTTATCCCTGCAAAATCACTTTTTGAGTCGTTGAATACTGCGGTAAATACTTAGGTTTTGATCGGAAATAGTTAAAAAACCTTGTGAAATGGCAGTAAAGTTATGCTAATGTGTTGTCTCAGATATCTTCGCTAAGCTACATAAATCACTGATAAGCGGCTTTGAAGATAATAAAGAATTGATATGCCGTACGCACGGAAAATTGGCAACCCTTTCTCCTCTAGTTGGGTATAAAATATAATAAATTGTCGGAGTCCCAGCGTACAATTGGCAGATTGTAAACCCGCCTTTAAGGCGGGTTTTTATTTTTAAATTCAATACTATAGATCACTATATTCAGGTTAATTGTGAGATTAAGTTTAGATCAAAAGCTGAATAAATTTTCTATCCTTTTTCTAGTTCTCTTGACCCTACAATGGGGCGGCACTAGCGCCTATGCCGCAGATGACACTGGTCAATATCTGACAATGGGACTTGGTAATCTCAGTTGTAAATCATTTCTTAGTGAAGATGAAGAAGGTGCAGCTTACTATTTAAGCTGGTTGGCAGGATATATGACTGCTTATAACCATCTTGCAGAAGAGACATACTCAATAATGGGCAAAACTAAAACGATAGGGCAAATAGAATCCTGGTTACGAGATTATTGCACCGTTAATGGAGATGAAACTTTTGAAAGTGCAACACGTAACCTGTTGAGAAATCTAAAATATTTTCGTGTTAAACAAAAACAGTAAGTCATCATTTATGACTACTGGAAGCCTGTATTTATTGCTATAGTCGCGATCAGTTCTTCAATATAAAACTAAAATAACATGGAAAATCAGGATTTACGCAAAGCGGGTCTGAAAGTCACGCTCCCCAGAATGAAAATTTTGGAGATTTTAGAACAGTCAAGTAAGCAACACCTAAGTGCAGAGGATATATATCGCGTACTTCTTGATTCTGATGAAGAGATTGGACTTGCTACAATTTACAGAGTTCTGACTCAGTTTGAAGGCGCAGGCTTAGTTATGCGTCATCATTTTGAAGGTGGGCAGGCCGTTTTTGAATTGGATCGTGGTAAGCATCATGATCATCTTATCTGTATAAGGTGCGGAAAAATTGTTGAGTTCGTTAATGCCTCAATAGAAGAACAACAAAAGAAGATAGCTGAAGAGGCTGGATTTAAAATCACTGATCATTCGCTAATTATCTATGGCGAGTGCAATTCTGATGACTGTGAAAACACCTAAAAGCTTCGAGCGATAAATTCAAATCTCACCACCTCCATCCTTTGTCGATAACATTCCGGCAATATCTTTGTTTTTGATAGATATCACATTTTCAACTCAGTAGTTTGTATAAAATTCATAAATAACATTGAGTTATCAATTTTATTGAGCATTTTGATTTCGCATAAGAATCTTGCTTCTTATTTTAATAATTACTTTGTTTTGTGAATTGTCTTCTAAAAATGATTTCTATCACCATTACAATGATAGCCATAATTAATAATAAAACATAACCGACAGCTAAACACGTCAACATTCATAAAAGAAGAGAAACTTTGGTATGTATCTAGAACATTTTGGTCTACAACAACAGCCTTTCCAATTAACTCCCGACGCAAACTTTCTTTATTTGAGCAAAGGACATAAGCGCGCAAAAGCGTATATGGACTACACTGTTTGGAATCGTGATGGGTTTGTTGTGATAACTGGTGAGATTGGATCTGGTAAAACAACGCTTATTCAAAGTTTGCTATCAAGCGTTGGTGATGACGTTATTATTGCGCGCGTCTATCAAACTCAACTTGATGAGGTTGAATTTTTCCAGGCAATATTAGTTGAATTTGGCTTTAAGCCATTCACATCTAATAAAGTTGAGCTAATCGAAATGCTCAATAGTTATCTGATGGATCAATACGAGCAAGGCCGTCAAGTTATTCTAGTTATTGATGAAGCTCAGAATTTAAGTCGACGCGTACTAGAAGAAGTACGTATGTTGACAGGTATGGAAACACAACAAGAACGTATTTTGAATCTTGTTTTGGTTGGTCAGCCAGAATTGAAGCAAGTATTAGATGCGCCAGGCATGGAGCAACTTTGTCAGCGTATTCGCTTTAGATTTCATTTATCTCCTTTGAATGAAGAAGATATTGCATCCTATGTTAAGCATCGCTTAGGAATGGCCGGATATGATTACACCGCTGAAGAAGAGGGTAAGGTTGAACCTATTGTGCATCCTGAGTGTTACTCAGTAATACATCGATACACTGGTGGTGTTCCCCGATTAATTAATGCTTTATTCGATACTGCTTTAATTACTGCATTTGTTGAACAAGAAAAAACGATATCAATTAAAACGTTGGAATTATCAGTCGACGAACTTCAATGGATTCCATATGAAGAGCGTGTTGGTATTAAGCATTTTGCAGAAAAGAACATCGCTTCACTAAATATGGCGGGTGAACCGACACCTAAATTAGTTCAAATGGATGGCGACAAAGTAGTTGCCTGTTTTGATGTGACTAAAGAAGTCACTACTATTGGACGTATTCCTAGTAACGATATACATGTAGCTGTTAAGTCAGTGAGTATGCACCATGCTAAGGTGATTAGTTTCCATAATAATTTCTTCTTAGAGGACTTGCGTAGTACTAATGGCACGTTGGTGAATGGACATCGCATTAATAAGTGCGTATTAAAAGCGGGCGACAAAATATCGTTTGCTCGTGTTGATATGGAATACAGAGTAGATAATATTAATTATCAAGAGAAAAGTGTCAGTACTTTACCAGCAAGCTCAAAAGGCGCTAAAGCTAATGAGCCAGTGTCGGGCATGCCTAAGAATATGATGACTTCTACAAATGAGGCAGCCATTCCACAGCTTAATTAACTGCGAATACCAGTGCCTCTATTTAATAGTGTAGAGGCGGTAATATATAAAACAATTACAAACGCTAAGATAATCGATAACGACAAATAGGTATTTATGTCGTTCACACCTATCATCCCAGTTCTAAACGTATCAACCATATATACAATTGGGTTTGCATACGAAACACTGCGCCAGAATTCTGGTAGCATATCGATACTGTAAAAAATTCCTCCTAAATAAGTTAGAGGAGTGAGTACGAAAGTGGGTATCAACGAGATATCATCGAAACTATTTGCGAAAATAGCGTTAATTAAACCGGCAAGAGAAAATAGAATACAGGTAAGTAAAGCTACGAGTAGTAGTAAACCAATATTTTGAAACTGTAAATCGGTAAAAAATGTTGCTGTTATTGTCACAGCAACACCAACTGTTAATCCTCTAGCAATCCCTCCTGATAAAAATCCCCAAATAATAATATAGTTGGGCATAGGGGAAACCAACATTTCTTCTATATGCTTTTGAAATTTAGAGCTATAAAATGAAGAGACAACATTGGCATATGAATTGGTAATGATTGACATCATTATCATGCCAGGAATGATGTAGTCGATATAGCTATGTCCTTTGACTTCATCTAGCTGAGATCCAATTAAATTCCCAAAAATCACAAAGTAAAGTGCGACAGTAATAATCGAAGGCACGATAGTTTGCACCCATATACGTGCAAATCTTAATATTTCTTTTATAAAGATAGTTCTAAATGCAATAAAATTTTCAACAGGTGTCATAGTGATATTGATTTACTTTTTAACCAAATTCATGAATAACTCTTCGAGTCGGTTTGATTTGTTTCTCATGCTGACAATCTGAATATCAAGCTTGGAAAACGTTGAAAATATAGCTTCTAATGTCTGGCCTCTTTCTGGTGTTATTTCTAAAGTGCGATCGTCTATTAATGTAATGCTAACATTTTCAATGTTTGGTGTGACTGTTATTGGGTTTTTCAAATAAACAATAAAGGTTTCTTTTTTTAGTTGATCTAAGAACTCTCGTAATGATGTATCAATGATAATATTTCCATCATTAATGATGCCTACATTCCTGCATAAATATTCTGCTTCTTCAAGATAATGCGTGGTTAGAATAATAGTTCTGCCATCATTATTTAATTTCTGTAATAGCTCCCACATCGAACGACGTATTTCTATGTCTACTCCAGCAGTGGGCTCATCTAGAATAAGTAATTGTGGGTCGTGAATAAGTGCACGCGCGATCATTAACCTACGTTTCATGCCGCCAGATAATTCACGTGGAGTATTTTTTCTTTTTTCCCAAAGTCCTAATATATTTAATGTGTGCTCGGCTTTTTCTCTAGCGATATTCGCTTGAATGCCGTAATAGCCAGCCTGGTATTTTACAATCTCTAAAATTGGCTCAAAAGAATTAAAGTTGAATTCCTGTGGTACTAAACCGATTAATCTTTTTGCTTGTGCGAAATTATCGTCAATGCTATTGCCAAATACTTCTACAGAGCCAGACGTCTTATTAACTAGCGAACATATAATGCCAATAGTCGTTGATTTGCCAGCACCATTGGGGCCCAGTAAAGCATAAAAATCACCCTGGTTTACTTGAAATGAAATGCCATTGAGGGCTTGAAAACCATCTTTGTAGCGCTTGGTTAGGTTCTCTATTTTAAGAGCCGGTACCTGAGTGTTTATTGGCATAATTTTGATGCAGCTGTTTCAATCATGGTTTGTTACAATTAATACTTTATAAATAACCTTAAGCATAAGCATGGATTGTTTTTACGCAGCAGCTAAAGAAGATAGCATTTTAATCACATTATTTACTAAAGTAGAGTTTGATGAATTAACCAACTCATCTTTAGATAGTGTTACCACATGGATTTTGTCTAGTAATCGCTCAATACAAGAAGGTAACCATTATCTCGTGCCTGATAATGAGGGTAAGTTAAACCAAGTTGTCGTTATTGTCGACGATAATCTATCAATGTGGTCTATTGCTGATCTACCTTTTTCACTTCCAAGTGGTAATTATTTTCTTGCTGATACGATTTCCGTTGAAGATCGTGAAAAACTCACAATTGGTTGGGGCCTTGGGTCTTACCAATTTTCTAAATATAAAAAGATAAAAGAATCTGCTCGTCTATTATTTGCTTCTGATATTGATCAGACGACCGTGTTAGCGATTGTTAAATCAACTCAAATTGTTAGAGACCTCATTAATGAACCTGCAAATGAAATGATGCCCGAGCATCTTTCTGATACCACACAAAAGATTGCTTCAAAGTTTAATGCTTCCGTTACAGAAACTATTGGTGATGATTTAATTAAAGATAATTACCCTCTAATACATGCGGTGGGTCGTGCTAGCGAACATCAACCACGTTTAATAAAATTAGAATGGGGTGATCCTGAACATCCATTATTATGTGTCGCTGGCAAAGGTGTTTGTTTTGATAGTGGTGGCTTAGATATTAAAAGTGCTGCGGGTATGCGTTGGATGAAAAAAGATATGGGTGGAGCAGCGCATGCGCTTGGTTTAGCTAATTATATTATGCAAACTAACCTACCGGTGCATTTACAAGTGGCTATTCCAGCGGTAGAAAATGCCATTTCAAATAATGCATATCGACCTGGTGATGTCATAGTTGCACGTTCAGGTAAGTCTGTAGAAATCGATAATACTGATGCAGAGGGTAGGCTAGTACTCGCAGATGCTATTTCAGAACTTTGCGATCTTAAGCCAGATCTATTGATTGATTATGCGACTTTAACAGGTGCAGCACGTGTTGCTTTGGGCACGGAAGTTGGCGTATTTTTTAGTGAGATCGATAAGACATCTCATGGTTTATATTCTTCGGCTAAAACATCAGAGGATGATATTTGGCGCTTACCTTTGCATCAAGGATATAAACATCAATTAAAAAGCAATATTGCTGATTTAGTAAACTGTGCATCAAGCGGTTATGGAGGCGCCATAACTGCAGCATTATTTTTACAGTCATTTGTTTCTGATGATTGTGATTGGGTTCATTTTGATGTGATGGCTTACAATATGAGAAGTCGTGCTGGCAGGCCTAAAGGTGGGGAAGCAATGGGCCTAAGAAGTGTATGCAGCTACCTTGAAAAGCGATATGGGACTAATAAATAATATTTTAAGTTGCAATGTGATGCACTCGATATAAATAGCCTTTAAATGAGTAAGTTACTCATTTAAAATTGCGCTCATGAATATAACAAGTGAACTCCCGCAGCCCTTCCATATTAGAGCGATCAAAAAGGCGTTAAGAAAAGTAACGCCACGAGTACCACTTATTGCTGAATTAGGTCAGCAGTTTGCTCTCGAGTCGATGCCATTCAGTGCTCAAACAGTCCTGAAAGGCTATATGAATGGAATGTTTTTCACTTTAAATAATTCGAAGATCCATTGGCATGCCCCGCCTCAGCGAGCACTGATGCCAATTAACGATTTCCATATCCCCAAAAATATTAAACGTTTAATTAATCAAAAAAAGTTTGAAGTGCGTTTTGATACAAGCTTCGAAAAAGTGATTAAGATGTGTGCCGTTAGAGAGTCTGAATCTCAAATCAATGATGACATTATTAATGTATTTATGCAGTTGCATGAAATGGGCATCGCGAGTTCTGTCGAATCATGGCAAGACGGTGAGTTAGTAGGTGGTTTGTACGGATTGAAAATTGGCAGTTACTTCTCAACTGAGAGTCAATTCCATACTGTAAGAGATGCGGGTAAGGTAGCATTTGTTGCTTTATTTGATGTCTTAAAATCCAACGATTACCTGCTCCATGACGTCCAGTTCCTGTCGCCTTACTTAGAACAGTTTGGTGCAATCCATATGCCAGATACGGACTATAAGAATATAATCACTCAGGCTGTTATTAAACCTGCAGGTTGGGCATCAAACCCACCATCTAGCAATTAAACCTCCATCTAACACTTTTAGCTAATAGACTATATGTCTGCTAATTATTAAATTAGCGGATACTTAAACATATTGTTAGCGGTTTCATGGATACACATAAACTTTGCATTGCACCCATGATGGAGTGGACTGACCGCCACTATCGTTATTTGGTGCGTCTAATGACAACAAACACACGTTTGTATACTGAAATGGTTACTAGCGGTGCTTTGCTTCATGGTGATCGTGAACGATTTTTAAGGTTCAATGACTGTGAACACCCTGTTGCTCTTCAATTAGGTGGTAGCGAACCAAGCGAGATGGCACAGTCTGCAAAGTGGGGTGAAAGAGCAGGTTACGATGAAGTTAATATCAATGTAGGTTGTCCTAGCGATCGTGTGCAAGCAGGCAGGTTTGGCGTGTGTTTAATGCGCGAACCTAAGCAAGTAGCAAACTGTATTGTAGCAATGCGTGAACATGTAGATATTCCCGTCACGGTTAAATGCAGAATTGGTGTAGATAACGATGATAGTTATGAATTTTTAACCCAGTTTGTTGACACAATTATTGCTGCTGGCTGTGAAACATTGATTGTGCATGCGCGTAAAGCCTGGTTAAAAGGATTGAATCCAAAACAAAATCGTGAAATCCCCGAATTGGATTACCAACGTGTTTACAGGCTTAAACGCGATTACCCTAAATTGAATATTATTATTAACGGTGGCATAGATACAATCGAGGAAATGAAAGATCATTTACAATTTGTAGATGGTGTCATGATTGGAAGAGAAGCTTATAAACATCCAGGATTCTTATTAAAAGTAGATAAAGAGATTTATCAATCTAGTGATACTCAGAATGCAACAATGAATGATATTATTTTAGAGTATGCTAATTATATAGAACGTAATATGCAGTTAGGTACCCCATTTAAATCCATGACTAAGCATATATTGAATGTTTATCAAGGTATTCCAGGTGCTAAGTTATGGCGTAGGCATTTGAGTGAAAATATGCATAAGCCTGGGGCAGGGGTGGACTTGATCCATCAAGGACTAAAGTTAGTTAGTTAAGATACTTGCCCATTCAGGGAGGATATTTAATTTTTTTAATTGGTGTAGATCTTCAACCGTATCCAGATCTGAAATCTTTTCCAGAGTATTTATTTTTCGTCCACGTTTGTGTGCAGTTACTAAAGTCTTATCAAGCACAGTAGATGCTCCCCAAGGTAAATTATTAAACAAAAATGTATTTTGTTTTTTCATGCCTATTAATACGTAGCCGCCATCTATTGTTGGTCCTATGACAATATTATTGGATTTTGACAGATTATCAAAAGCTTTAAATATATAGTTAATATCAAGCATTAAACAATCTGAACCAATTAATACAGTGCGCTGTCCATTCTTTGTTTCTTGATTTATAGCATTGTCCATTTTAGCGCCTAGGTGTTTACCGATTTGCTTTTTAACAGTAATGCCGCGAGGATAAGAATAACGAACTTTATCAATACTAGTTGTGTAAATTACTAGCTTGAATTTATTGTTTGATTGGAATTGATTGATAGCATTTTCAGTCAATTTCCTATGTAAGTATAAACATTCTCTATGCGATAGAACTGCATTCATGCGTGTCTTTACTCGGCAGATTTGTGGTGCTTTAGTGAATAGTATTAAGGTATTGTCAGCCCGCATGAGTTATTTGTAATAACGTTGATAAAGTTGTTTTGGTGATACACCAAAGAAATACATTGCTCTATATGTCCACATTTTTATCATCGTAGAAATAATGCCGCTATTTTCCCAATATCGTACCGAAGTCGTCACGGGCTGTTTGATTATTTGTCCGCGTCCTAACCTGGATTTAAGTACTTTTGATAGGTAGATATCTTCCATTAACGGATGTTCAATCATTTCGTCTATATGTTCCATGAATTCACTTTTGCTAACAAAAATTGCTTGATCACCAGTAGCAATGCCAGTGATTTTAGAGCGTGCATTCATCATAAATTGAATGATTTTATAGATGACTTTATTTGAATCTAATTTGACGTTAAACCGGCCCCAATAATCAAATTCTGACTGTCTAGCTATCATCGAATCAAAATCTTGAGGTAATTTCGTATCAATATGTAGAAATAATATTAATTCTGTTGTGTTTGTTGTATTGGATCCACCAAAGCTCAACTGTGCACCGCGGCCACGTATCGGTGATGTGATCACCTGAAGATGGCTCTCTTTTAAAGTTTGTACCGTGCTATCTGAGCTATTGCCGTCAACGAATATAACGAAATGCTTAGATGATAATGCGTTTAGATATTCAATATTGTTGCGGATGGTTAGTTCTTCATTAAGAACTGGAATTATGATGCTGATGGCAGATGTCAATTTTTGATCTTATTCCTATAGCATGAATCTATTATTTAACATAATATACATTATGCGAACTTAAGATTTAACTTTAAATACCACACTTAATAAATTTTATTTTTCAATGCAGCTATATTCTTCTGTTTACGTCTATTACGACTAGCAAAAAAACTGAACCCAGCAATCCCGGATAGGAACAATGGCAAAGCAGCAGGTATTGGAACAACGGTGGCTTCATAGTCATAAGTGACATCGACTGAACCAAGCGCGTTAATAGTCGCACTGGAAGATACTCCGTTTAGGATGCTGCCACTATTTGGAAGATTAAGTGAATTTGATGTAAAAGCAGTAAATTCAAGTAACTTATCTCCAATTCCCACAAACGGTGCCACGTTGCCTTGCTCCCTTATTACGATATTTCTAATAGATAAAGGCCTAGATGTCCTGGAATAAACACCCTCTAGATTGAATACGTCGGATGCACGCCCTGGTAAAGTTATGGTTATGCTGCCAAATGTTCTTTCTGTGCCTGCAGGTGCTTCGAAGGCAGTTTCAGGGATAGTTGAGGATGCAATAAGGTTATTAAAATTGAACCTTTCAAAGAATTTTGGCCCTTCAATACGAAAGGAGTTTGGGGCAAGCGTAAATGAGACTGGATTCAGAGTACGATTGCTAATTGAAATGCCCAACTCAAGATCGAAATTGTAACGTATATCTACTTGGTTAAGCGTTCCCAAGGTTGTATCAAAAAATGGAATCGCAGCACTGAAATTTCGCGTTGGCTCGTCTCTATTTATTCCACTGCCGATATTGAAGTCGACTGAATGAGATACCATAGCTGCATTAGCAGACATGACGAAGATGATTGAGATTAATGAAGCAATCGCAATAAATGTACTGCGTAGAATCTTACTATGTTTCAAAGAATGTTCCCGGTGTTAAACTACTGGTTTAATCCATGATTTTAGCCCTACCTATTCCGCAAGCCAATACCAATTGCAGGAAATCAAAAGGGAGATCTAATCTGTGAAAATCGTTGGCTAATTTTAACTTTTCTATTTTATGATGAAAAGTGTATTCACTGAATATGTATAGATGGCGTCCCCAAGGGGATTCGAACCCCTGTTGTCGCCGTGAAAGGGCGATGTCCTAGGCCTCTAGACGATGGGGACAATTTGATCGCTGTATCGTAGAGTGCACTGCATTTCTGCAGTCCTTATGGGCCGCGAACATTACGTAAAACAGCTACTTATGTCAAGCGCGAAGATTAACTATGGTCTCACGCTTATTATTCTCTCTCTTATCGGGAATTCTCTGAATTAAGGTAGTAATTTAAGTAAACTTCTGGGCATTAAAGTATTCTAACTTGCCACTTATGATGACGATCGCACAACAACTACCAGGAATATTGCAACGAAATAGCATTTTATTGCCTCGTTTGTTGAGCTATTTGCTAATAGTCCTGATTGCGATGAGCTCAGCGAAGTTAGTATGGATGCTATTTTCAAGTGACAGCTCACCAGATACTGTATCTGCTGTGAAGTCAGCGCCGCCTAAGTTAGTTAAGCCGCCTCCTCCAAAGCCTGATTATGGTTCTCAAATCGCGCGCCTACACCTCATGGGTAAAGCACCAATTGCTAACAGTCCAGCCATCGCGGATCAGAATGCCCCAGTCACATCACTTAATTTAACATTGAGTGGAGTACTTGCATTAGGTGCTGGTGAAGGGTTTGCAATAATTGAAAATCAGTCTAAAAAACATAAGCTATATCATATAGATGATGAGATAACTTCAGGTGTTACATTGCATTCTGTTTTTCCTGAATATGTATTATTAGCTCGTTCTGGTCGCACAGAAAAATTAGCTTTACCTAAAGCTTCTGATAAAGGCTTTTCCAGTGTAAATAATACACCTGTTAAGAGAGCGCCAACGACTTCGAGGTCACTTAGTAAAAAGATACAAGCTAAGACTCAAACAACAAAACAAGATGGTGAGCCAAGCTTGTCAACGCTTAAACAACAGTTGACTAAAAATCCATCTTCTTTAGCCAAGTATATTTCTATCAGTAGCGCCAATGATGAGAAAACAGGAAAATTCATGGGATATAAAGTTAAGCCAAATGGCGACTCTTCTGCCCTATTCTACGAATTGGGACTGGTTGAAGGTGATGTCATCACCACGATTAATCAAATTGCATTGGATAACCCAAATAAGGCCACTCAAGCATTTCAAAAGCTGGTAAGTGCCTCACAGTTAGAAATGACTGTTTTTCGTTCAGGCACTGAAATTAACCTAGTTCATAACCTAGAATAGACCACTTAATCGCATGTCTACACAATCTATTCATATGTGTTCGATAATCTACTGTTAGAACGTTAGTTTAGTGACAATTAAGATAATTATTACGCTGTGTAATAAGTTAAAATTAAAATGATGATGATAATGAAAAAATTTGCTGCGTCAGTTGTTATTAAGTCACGCTTGCTTGGCCTGACGTTGTTGTTTAGTTGTTTGTTTTCTAATCTAACTTTCTCTGAAACTGGTATTACTCTTAACTTGAAAGATGCTGATCTTCAGTCATTTATTGAAACAGTCGCCGAAATAACCGGTAAAAATTTCGTAATAGATCCACGTGTAAAAGCTAAAGTGACCGTGGTTTCTGCGCGACCTATGGATCGCAGAGAAATATATGAAGTATTTCTATCAGTATTACAGGTACACGGCTTTGCCACGGTAGAGGTCGGTGAGGTAATCAAGATATTGCCTGATGTTAATGCCAAACAAGGTGCAGGTAGTGTTGTGACAGGATCTTCTGGTTCCAAAGGTGATCAATTAGTCACACGTGTTATCCAAGTTAATAATGTCGCAGCAGCACAACTAGTCCCTATCTTACGTCCATTAGTTCCCCAACAAGGCCATCTAGCCGCCTACCCTGGCAGTAATATGTTGGTAATTTCTGATCGTGGTGCAAATATTGCTCGACTAGAAAAAATAATTCGTAAAATCGATCAACCTGATGCGCAAGAAATTGAAGTCGTTACTTTGCAACATGCTTCTGCCAGTGAAGTGGTTCAGATATTAAATTCTCTAAGAGCTGCTGGAGGACAAGCTGCACAGACTCCGGGAGCGCCTACCTTAGCAGCAGATGATCGCACAAATAGTATTTTGTTATCTGGAGATAGTGCTTCAAAAGTACGTATCCGTGGTTTGATTGCACATTTAGATACTCCTATAGAAGGTACAGGTAATACTAAAGTAGTTTATTTACACTACGCCTTAGCTGAAGAGATTGCGCCAATTCTCCAAGGGGTATCTGATTTTGAAGCTTCTGATAATGGGAGCACACCTAGCACATCTGGAAATAATGATATTAATATTCAAGCAGATGCAACTAACAATGCTTTAATCATAACGGCTCCGCCAGCTCGATTTGATAGCTTACGTAGGGTAATCAGCCAATTAGATGTGAGACGTGCACAAGTATTAGTTGAAGCGGTCATTGCTGAGGTCTCCAATGATTTGACTAAAGAACTAGGTGCGGAAGGTTTCTTATTACCTGGCGGTGATGATCCTAGTGGTCCAGCTGCTTCTTCTATTAATGCAGGAAGCATTCTATCGTTGTTATCTGATGGTGTTACTTCTGGTGCGGCTTTAGCCGGACAGGGCTTATCTCTTGGTGGTGCTGATTTGAATGGTGGCACACAGTGGGGTTTCTTAATTCGCGCTTTGGAAGCAGATGCGTCGACAAATATTTTATCTACTCCAACGTTGGTTACACTTGATAATGAAGAAGCTGAAATAGTCGTGGCACAAAATGTCCCTTTTGTAACTGGCCAGTTTACTAATACAGGCAGTGGAACTGATTCAGCAGTGAATCCTTTCCAAACAATTGAACGCCAAGATGTTGGTTTAACTTTACGTATCACTCCGCAGATTAATGAAGGTAATAGTGTTCGATTGCAAATTGAACAAGAATCATCAAGTATTTCTACCTCCAGTGTTGCATCTGATCTGATTACTAATGAAAGAAGAATCAGTACTTCAGTAATGGTAGATGATAATGAAATATTAGTACTTGGAGGTCTAACACAAGATGACTACCGAGATGTTGTTACAAAAACGCCACTATTGGGTGATATACCTTTAGTAGGAAATTTATTTAGATCGACCTCAACGACTAAAACAAAGCAAAACCTAATGGTGTTTATCCATCCTGTGATTCTTCGTGATGCCAGTAGTTCAAATTTGGCCACTGAATCTAAATATGATTATTTACGAGCACGTCAGCTTGAATCAAAAATTGAAGATCGTGGTTTAATTAAAGATAACTTTGCACGTTTCCCTGATCTCAATGACTTAGTCACACAGTTGCCAAAACAAGTGAAAAATCCGGTGAAGCCGGCATCAAATAATCAACTTCAACCTCAAGCACCAAGTTCTTCGAGACAGTAACACTGAATGGCTTCTGTAATTGAAACACGTCGACCACCTTATAGCTTTGCGAAAAGGCATGGTGTTTTAGTCGGTAACGAAATTAATGGTCGCGTGATTGTCTTTCAACGTCCTAACGTGAAGATGAATGCTATTCAAGAAATTCAACGTTTCTTGGGGGCGCCTATTGCCTTTAAATCTTTGCAAGAAGACGAGTTTGATGAATTACTTTCAAAAGTCTATGACAGCGGTGCGAATGGATCACTAGCGATGATGGAAGATCTCGGCGATGACTTAGATCTAGAGAGCTTGGCTGATTCGATTCCAGAGCCACAGGATTTAATGGAAGCTGATGATGACGCACCAATTATTCGATTGTTAAACGCCCTACTCACTCAAGCAGTCCGTGAAAATGCCTCTGATATACATATAGAAACTTTTGAACAACGCTTATCAATTCGTTTGAGAGTCGATGGTGTACTGCGTGAAGTATTACAACCACCAAAAAATATTGGCATTTTGATTGTATCTAGAATCAAAGTTATGGCGAATCTAGATATTGCAGAAAAGCGTTTGCCTCAAGATGGCCGTATCTCTTTAAGAGTAGCGGGCCGACCTGTTGATGTACGTGTATCAACTTTACCATCAGGTCATGGAGAACGTGTCGTACTCCGTTTGCTGGATAAACAAGCGGGACGCTTAGAATTATCTCATTTGGGTTTGACTAAAGATCTGCATGAAAAATTAAAAGGTACGATTACTAAACCTCATGGAATTATATTAGTCACAGGTCCTACTGGTTCAGGAAAAACAACGACGTTATATGCATCGTTAAATGAATTGAATAACACTTCTCGTAATATTCTAACTGTCGAAGATCCTATAGAGTATTTTCTAGATGGCATTGGTCAAACACAGGTTAATAATAAAGTTGATATGACTTTTGCACGTGGATTACGTGCCATTCTTAGACAGGATCCGGATGTAGTAATGGTCGGTGAGATTCGTGATTTAGAAACTGCCCAAATTGCTGTGCAAGCTAGTTTAACCGGACACTTAGTATTTTCTACATTACATACCAATACGGCTGTCGGTGCGATTACTCGTATGCGAGACATGGGTGTTGAGCCTTTCTTGTTAGCATCTAGTTTACTCGGTGTATTAGCACAGCGTCTGGTAAGAGTTTTATGCGATGAATGTAAGGAACCACATACTGCTAGCTCAATGGAATATGAACAACTAAATTTAGCTCAGTTTGGTTCTGGTGTTAGTGAAGCCCCGACTATCTATTCTGCTAAAGGTTGTCCAAATTGTAATAATAGTGGTTATACAGGTCGTAGCGGTATCTATGAATTTATTACTTTGGATAACACTTTCCGTAGCATGATTCATGACATAGGCGCAGAGCAAGACTTAGATGAGTATGCTCGTAAAATTGCACCTAGCATACGTCAGGATGGTATCCGCTTAGTATTACAAGGAAAAACGACTCTCGAAGAAGTGATGCGAGTCACTCGAGAAAATTAAACGAGTGATCTGCCATGCCGGCTTTTGAATATACAGCACTAGACGATTCAGGACGTAACAAGAAAGGCGTTATTGAGGGCGATAGTCCTAAATCTGCACGTCAATTGTTACGCTCGCAAGGATTAACCCCGCTTGATATACACCCAATTGCCCAAAAAGATCGTAGTGGTAAGAGACAGCCATTCTTTTCTTTAGGCAAACGTATGAACTCGAGTGAATTAGCCTTATTTACTCGTCAGCTTGCAACATTATTGCAATCTGGTACACCTTTAGAAGAAGCATTACGTACAACGGCAAAACAATCTGAAAAATCACATGTCACTCGCACGATTTTGGGAGTGCGTTCGAAAGTCACTGAAGGTCATAGTTTAGAAAATGGTATGGCTGAATTCCCTGCCACCTTCCCAGATTTGTATCGCGCGACTGTGGCAGCTGGTGAAAAATCAGGGAACTTAGATCCTGTCCTAGAACGTCTTGCTGATTACACTGAGAGCCGTCAAGAAATGCAACAGAATGTAACGACGGCATTAGTTTATCCTGTCGTATTATTAATAATATGTATCGGCGTGGTTGTTGGGTTACTGACCTATGTCGTGCCACAGGTTGTTCAGGTATTTGCTGATCTAGGTAATGAATTACCACTACCAACAAAAGTATTACTCGCATCCAGTGATTTTCTAAGAGCTACTTGGTGGTATTGGATAGCTGCAATATTTGCAGGCATCTTTACATTTAATTATTTAATGAAGACGCATGCGTTTAAAAGTAAATTTCATTCACTACAGTTGCGCTTACCTATTGCTGGAAGACTGATTCGTGGATTAAACACTTCACGCTTTGCACGTACCTTAAGCATTTTAACAGCTTCAGGCGTGCCAGTATTGGAAGCATTACGCATTGCCTCACATGTAATTCCAAATCTACCTATGAAAAAAGCTGTAAATGATGCTGCGGTCAATGTGCGTGAAGGTGCAAGTATTCATGGTTCACTTGAAGTGTCAAAACATTTCCCACCCATGACTTTGCATCTTATTGCCAGTGGCGAAGCCAGTGGAAATTTGGAAGTTATGCTGGAACGAGCAGCTATCCAACAAGAGCGTGAATTGAAAACAGTTATCTCGGCAACATTAAGTTTATTTGAACCATTAATGATTGTGTTTATGGGTGGTTTAGTATTTGGCATTGTAATAGCAATTATGTTGCCTCTATTTGAAATGAATCAATTAGTTGGTTAGAGCATATAAATAGGAGAAAGCTAAAGTGAGAAAGCAATCTGGATTTACATTAATCGAGGTTATCGTGGTGTTAGTGATTTTAGGAATTCTGGCATCTATTGTCGCTCCCAATGTCATTGGTAATGTTGATAAATCTCGTGTTGTAAAAGCTAAGCAAGATATACGTGCGCTTGAGAGTGCACTTCAAATATATCGGGTTGATAATTATAGATATCCAACCACTGATCAAGGCTTGCAAGCACTGGTAGAAAAGCCAACCTCAGGTACTGAAGCAAAAAATTGGCAGAAAGGTGGCTATATTCCAAAACTGCCCAAAGACCCCTGGCAAAATGAGTATCAATATATAAGTCCAGGCGAAAGTGGCGATTACGATTTATATACCTTAGGTGCGGATGGCGCTCCCGGTGGCGAAGATTACAACGCTGATATTACCCATCTAGACTTAGAGTGATTTTGAAACCTAATCGCCTCCACTAGTGAAAGTTAATCGGCCAGAATCTGGATTTACTCTTATAGAGGTGATTGTTGTGATCGCTATTATTGGTTTTGTATTAACGATTGCAACAATTAGCATTGGTGACCCACAGGTCAAGCGCATGAAACAAACAAGTGAGCGTTTTACAGCATTAGTTCAACTGGCAAAAGAACAAGCCATATTTAACTCTCAAGAATATGCATTGTCTGTTTGGGATTCTGGCTATGCTTTTTATACCTTAAATGAAGATGGTTGGGTGCTAGTCAGTGATGACAGGATATTTAGAGGACGTACACTCCCTGATGGTATTGAGCATAAACTATATCTAGATGGGATAAAGGTGGTGTTATCAAACGAAGATGAAAGGAAACCACAAATCTTTATTACTTCTGATGGCGAAGTATCACCATTTCAACTAGACATTACTGATCTTGATGAATGGACTTATCAAATTAAATTTGATGGGTTAGATGGATTTGAAATTGTATTAGCGGATGCATAATAATGAAGCTAAATGCTAAAACAAGAGGCTTTACTCTTATAGAAGTAGTAGTTGCGGTTGCAGTGATTGCAGTTGGTTTGATGGGAACCATAAAAACGGTTGGTACAGTTACTAAGAATACTGCTCACCTTAATGAAAGAATGATCGCTACCTGGGTAGCACAGAATGCGATGGCTAGTTATGAGTTAAATCTAGAAAATGATGCTGAGAAAGAAACAACTGGTAGCGAAGAAATTGCTGGCATTGAATGGTACTGGACTAAAAAACTTGTTGATACACAGGACCCAGGCATTCAACGTGTAGAAATAGATGTCAGGCGTGATGCAGAACCAGATAGCCAGGTCTATGCATCATTAGTATCACTATTTCCTGCATATTTTTATTAAACCAGCCATGTCGATTCATTCAAATAAAAGCACTGGTTTTACTTTGATAGAAGTGGTTGTCGCATTAGCTGTATTTGGTATTGTTGGTATTACTGCATTTAGTGGCCTTAATGCTATTTTAAAATGGCAAACAGATTTAGAGATTCGCTCAGATCAAATTAAATCAATTCAACTCACACTCAAATATTTAGAAAGAGATGTGAATCGAGCTATTGCTAGACCCATAAGAGATCAATACGGTGATTCTCAACCAGCATTCTCCTCTGATGGAGAGTCAATTATGAGTTTGACTTATAGTGGCTGGCGTAATCCAGCTGGATTGTTACGTAGCAATCTACAACGAGTTGCCTATGAGGTTAATGAGAAACAATTTAAGCGTCATAGTTGGAACCGTTTAGATGGCGCAATCAGTGAAGACGCTCGTGAAGTGGTATTACTGGATGAAATTGAAGAGTTAGAAATAGAGTTTTTAAACCAAAATAATACTTGGGTGGATCGATGGCCGCCAATAAATAGTAATTCAACTGAGGTTGGTCTACCTAGAGCGATATCAATTTCTTTTGATGCATTCCCAATTGGTAAAATCAATCGAATTATCACGGTGCCAGAATGAACAGACGTTTACATCAAGAAGGAATCGCGTTACTCACAGCAATACTTGTATTAGCGTTGGCCGTGATTGCGGCAACATCCATTACAGCAAATCATCAATTATCAATCCGTAGAACTGAGAACGTAGTATTTGGTAGCCAAGTTTGGTCCTATCTTCATGGTGGAGAGACTTGGGCGAAAGTCGTCTTAGCGAGAGATCTAGACGACGATAATGACTATGACCATATCAGCGAGGCTTGGGCGACAGAACTCCCTGCTCTGCCACTTCCAGGCGGTTATATATCGGGTAAAATTGAAGATGAACAGGGGAAAATAAACGTTAATAATCTCATCACAGGCACAGAACCTGATCCACTGACACGTATCCGATTAGAGGCATTATTTGCACTATTGGAGCAGGATTCTAGCCTGATACAAGCAGTCATCGACTGGATTGACCCAGATGTCAACGCAATCCCTCCGAATGGTGCAGAAGACGATTATTATACAGGGCTAGAGTATCCCTATTTGACAGCTAATCGACCTATGCAACATATATCTGAATTACGCCTTATTAAAGGTTTTACTCAAGAAATATACGAACAAGTAGAGCCATTTTTGACGGCCCTACCGTCGAATACTGCAGTAAATGTGAATACAGCAAAAGCAGAAGTGTTAGCTTCCGTCATTCCTAATATTGGAATTGATCTCGCTAATAATATTATTGAAGAACGTGATGAAGAGGCATTTGAAAGCATACAGCAATTTGTTTCCAACCCATTACTTCAAGGTGCTCCTATTAATCTTCAAGCGTTATCAGTGAATAGCAGTTTTTTTAGTTTGAATTCTCAAATCAAAGTGGGAAATAGTTTTATTAGAAACGAAAGTATATTAAACAGGATCAACAATTCTACAATAACCGTTGTTAACAGAGTACCAGGACAATAAGTATGGAGACCCTATTTTTAAGATTTCTTGCTAACACTGAACATCGAGTTATTGATGATGATACATCAGTCCGATGGGTGCTAGTCACAGATGATGATGAAGCCAATGACTGTGGAATGGTTAAGCTAGCAAATGCGGCTGAATTAATTCAAGACAGAAAAGTTGTCATATTATTGCCTATTGAACAACTCTATATCAACTCAGTTGCTGTACAAACAAAAAACAAGAAGCAATTAGAAAAAGCTATCCCTTATACACTAGAGGATGACCTCACTGAAGATATTGAAGATTTGCATTTCGCACTAGGCAATCGTAAGGAAGACGGAGAAATTCCCGTCATTGTTATTTCAAAGCCTAACTTAGATCATTTGATCAAAATATTAAGTGAAGTTAATGTTTTGCCAGATGTGATTACAGCTGATATTTATGGATTAGATTGGCATGAGGACCAATGGACGCTATGTATTGATAATGGTCATTTGTTAGCGAGAACAGAACAATGGAATGGTTTTGGCTGTGATACTAATGATTTTACTGATTTCATGAGTGCAACACTCAATGAGCAATCTGAAATGCCTGATAAAATATTTATCTACAGCCATCCGGATGAAAAGTTGGAAGATATTGTTAAATTACCAAATGTTCAGCTTGATGATTTTTGGTCACCCACGGCGTTTATAAAAGGCTATGCCAATAATGATTGCATCAATTTATTGCAAGGCAGTTATGTAAAAGCAGATAAACAACATAAGACCATTAGACCTTGGAAAATAGCTGCTGTACTAGCGGCTATTTGGATAAGTATTTCTATGGGTCAAACAGCAATTGAGTATTCAAGATTAAATACTTTAGATAAAAAACTTACTTCAGAAGTGGATCAAATATTTAAGCGAACATTTCCTGATGTGAAAAAAGTAGTTAATGCGCGGGTTCAAATGGAACAGAGAATTAAAGAACTATCTTCTTCAGGTTCAGAATCAAGCAATGCTGATTTTCTAAAATTCCTACATCAAAGCGGTTATGAGTTATATAAAGACCCTAATATTTCAATTACTGATATGCAATATAAAAATAATCAGTTATCGCTAGATATTAGAACTAAAAACATTCAGTTATTAGAGGCGGTTAAATCTAAGCTCAAATCTAAAAATATTAATGCCGAGTTACAAACAGCAAAAACTGTTGGTGATTTTGTAATGGCACGTATGCAGGTATCGGAGTAAGACAATGAAAGACTGGTGGAGTAATTTGCAAACAAGAGAGCAAAATTACGTATTAATTGCGGGTGTTGTTGTTATATTGTTTTTATTTTACAGCCTAGCATGGGCACCATTAACACAGGCTCGAGATGCTAAACGCATGCATGTAGAGAATAATCAAAAACTACTGTCATGGATGAAAACCAAAAGCACAGAAATCAAGCAGCTTAAATTAACCAACCCGAATCTACTGAAATCAGATAATAAGCGATCACTACTCGCCATCGTAGATAGTCTCGCTAATCGATTAGGTCTAAGAGCAGCAATAAAACAAATCCAACCTGATGGTCCTCATGCAGCGACAGTTTATATGGATGAGATAGATTTTGATGCCTTAGCAACTATGCTCGGACAGCTAGACAAAAATAGTAACGTTAAAGTACTCGAAGCGACAATTACTAAGCTAGATAAACCCGGTGTTGTCAAAGCAAGATTGAAATTAAAAAGAACATGAAGAAATATATTTTTATAGGTACTGCTGTTTTCTTGCTAGCCATGATTGCTTATATTCCCGCAAGCGTAGCAGCTAAATTTCTACCTAATAATATTATAGCTAGTCAATTTCAAGGAAACTTATGGAATGGTTCTGCGGCTAGCTTAGTTGTCAATAAAATTGATTATGGTTCGGTGAAATGGAAAGTCAAATCGAGTTGCTTTTTATTGCTCAAGTTGTGTGCTGATATAAATCAAAGTCACGGAGATGTTGAAAGTAAATTTCATTTAAAAATGAGAGGATCGACTGAGATTAACGATTTAACTGCTAATGGTAATGCAGACATTTTAAGTCCGCTTGTGAAAGATTATGGAATCTCATTATCTGGAAATTTTGATGCAGATATACAGGATATACAGTTCGATGCGAATGGCATACAACGGTTAGAGGGTAATATGAACTTTTCTACCTTAGATGTTAATGGTGTCTTGCGTCTATCAATGGGTGATGTCAATAGTGTGTTTGAGCCAATGAGCGACCATACTCACATTGATATAAATAACAGCCAGGGACATATTGATCTTATTGGAGCCGTACAGCTATTTCATGATATGAAATATGATCTTGATATAAAGGCAAGACAGAACGAAAGTTCTAGTGAAGCGGTTATTAATGGTTTGAAGTTTGTTGGTGAATTGCAGTCAGATGGATCTGTTAAAATTCAGCAGAGCGGCAAACTTTAGCTGCTCAACTTTTTTATTAATTTAATTCTTTCTTTATATTCAAGGTAATTAGAAAATAAAGTTTCAAATACTTCCTCATTCATTACTGTTTCACGTACTACAATATTAGACATTCTACGTTCGGGTATTTTTCTGCGTTCCTTACGTACACATATGCCTTGAGTAGTGATAATCGGAAATTGTGCGATGCTATCACTATGTCTACGCTCAGAAGATTTTTTCCTCCGCTCGCGTGGCTTATTGCTTGAAACAGAAGAATCGACTGCTCTTCTTCTGTCTGGTTGGCGTGATTTAGTCTTTTGCAAGGCTGTACCTAATTAAAGTAATTATGCAGCCCTATTGTATCCAGATCGTTAATAATTTGCGAATCAATTGGTTATATTATTTTCAGAATTGAATCGATATGTAATTACTTATACGAATGAGTGAATTATGAAAACTCTTTAAAAAGCTCATTAAATTCTTCATCTTTAAGCCGTGTTTCAGTGACATTAATATTATCAATGCGCCTTTCTGGGATCTTACGGCATTCTTTGCGAATCCAGTTACCACTCTTAGTAAAGACTGGAAAAATTGTAGGGTTAATATTCAGACGTCTATCTTCAGACTCGCGTCTATTAACATAGCAATTAGTGACGATTTTTATATGTTTAGTCATTCTCGCCTGTCCCTTCAATGTAGTTATTAAGCGCGCCTAACCACGCTTTTATGAACATGATTATAAACTAGATTAGTAACTATTCTATATTCTAACTTAAAATATACTCTCAACACATTGATTTTAATGAATCTATATGAAATTAGAAAGTTACCAGTCACCATTAAGTCTGACCATGAATATTAGTCATTTAACCAGCAAATTAAAATTAACTGGAATGGTAAATTCCAATTCACCTCCGCTGCCAATAATCTCTTGAGGTGGTATGGGCATAGGTGACGCACGTTTTAACATCTTAATTGCTGCGGTATTTAAACTATGATGCTCAGATGATTTTATTAATTTAAATCTCAAGAGCTCACCTCGCCTATTTAAAGTGAATTTTATCGTTACTTCGCCTTGTTGATTACGGCGGCGAGCAATAGTTGGGTATTTTTTATGTTTTTCTAACCATTTAGCCAATGTTGCATAGTATGAAGCTTTCTTGTTTTTTAAAGCAGTAGATCCAATGTTTCGAATGGCTGAGTTAGGTTTAGCAGTGCTTTTATTGCTACTTATATTTTTTGTTTCTTTTTGATCCTTAGCAATCATTATAGGAGATACCTGTGGTGTAGTTATTTTAGGAGTAACGACTACTTTAGGTTTAGGTTTTTTAACAGGTTTTGGTTTAATGACTTTCGGTTTTCTTATAAGAGGTTTTGGCTTGATTGGAGTGGAGTCAACTACAGGTATTTCGACTACATTCTGTTTTTCAATAGGCTGGGGAGTTTTTAATTTTTTTAAGCCGATGATTACTTCATTATAATTCGCAGATTCTATAGGTTCATCTAGCTGTGCACTTTCTTGTTTATAGTTAATTAGTAACATTACATGCACTAGCATAGCGACACCAATAGTTAACCACCAGTGGTAAGGCTTTATAACAAAGCAGCTTTCTACCATAACGTATTACTCAGAAGCACTCGTCACGATATGTACTGCATCTAAATTACTAGTCCCTAATGTTTCTAATAACTCAACTATGCGTAATGCTTCGGTATTTGCATCCGGCTTAAGCTGAACTATGCTATTAGGTTTGCTCTCTAGATATTCGTTAATTATTACAGGTAATGAATCGGTGGCAATCTTATCTTGGTTAATGGCCAGATCACCCTGCTGATTGACAAGAATAGTTAATAATTCAGGATTTGCTGATAATTCATTTTCTGCAATTGTAGGTTCTATAATGAATAGTTCTGGTGATGAGAATGCACCTGCTACCATAAAAAAGATCAACAATAAAAATACAACATTGACTAGAGGCAATAAATTTTCTAACTCTCGCTTGTCGGGTTGATCTGGAATATGCATTACTTATTTCTCTTCATTTTCAGGTTTTGCCACGGATATATTATTGCCGGCAAAATCCTTTAAACGGTTTAATACATTCACCATGGTTTGCACATCTGTGCCCTGCTCAGGTTTTACTACAATAGGATGCTCAATGTTATGACGTAATTTTTCACGCACTTTAAGAATAATGGCATTGATAGGTAATTGTTGTTCATTCAGAGTATAAGATTCGTCTGGATTGATAGTAATAATGCTTATTTTCTGGTGATCTACTTCTGCATCACTAGCATCACCTACAGATAATTCAATATAGTGCCAACGAATAAAATTCGATGCTAACATAAAGAAAATTAACAATATAAATACCACATCGATTAGTGGAGTGAGATTAACCAGTGATTTTCTTCTCGGTGTAGATAGTTGCATTACTTTACGTTAAGGATAACTTTAGCAGTGAAGATTTGTGTCATTGCATCTTCCATAACTAATTTGAATCTTTCTATTCTATGTTCTAACCAATTTAGCGCAATGATGGCTGGAATCGCCACCGCTAAACCAGCAGCAGTCGTTAACAGAGCTTCCCAAATACCACCTGACAATACAGCAGGATCGACAGCTGTCCCAGCGGACTCCAAACGGTGAAAGGCTTCTATCATGCCAAGTACTGTCCCAAATAAGCCTAATAAGGGACTCAGTGCCGCAATCACTTCAATCACTCTTAAATAAGATCTAGCATCTGCTAGTTTTAAAGTAGCGACACGCATCACCTCTTCTCTTGCAAGATTATGATCAGTGTTATGTTGCGAGTATGCGTGGGTTGCTGATTCAATAACTCTTGCAATGGGGTTTTTAGACTGTTTGAGGATTGTCTGCATGGCTTGAATATCATCAGCTTTCCATGCATCCAAGGCTGGTTCAATAAATCCACGTTTTTCAAATTGTATAGCAAAGAATTGCCAATTTTTAAGTAATAGTACTGCCAAACCAATGACAGACATTCCTATTAAGGCGATTACAACGGGTCCCCCCGCTTCGATTAACGTATTGGCACGACTGACGCTGACTTCTATATCGACTGAATGCATGTGAATGAAGGATTACTAAGGATGGTTAATAGTTATAGTGAAAATTTAATCGGGTACTATTGACTAAGTAATATTTGCCATAATCTATACATTATACGCGCATTACTATTTTGATTGTAATCGCTTAATTACTGGCCAGAGTAATCAGGTAATTCCAGTGAATAAATCAGGAAACTAATGATTGAAAAAGGCCAAATTCAGACGATATAGTAGGACGGAGGTACCTTAAATAAGTGTCTAAATTTGGCTATTTCTTTTGTTGAAAAATTTTACAACGTATTTAGTGTGCCTGAGCAATAAATAATGAACTAGTCCTAAAGTAGTACTAATATTGTATTTAAAACTATTTGATAATTACCCTATGGAAAAATACTGTCAGTTCTGCCCTGTCGCTAAAGCAGCTGAAATTTTATGCGAAAAATGGGTGATTTTAGTGCTTCGGGAACTCATGATGGGCAGTACCCGTTTTGGACAGTTACGCCAAGGATTACCTAGAATTTCTCCAAGCATTCTATCTAGGCGCCTCAAAACACTTGAGGAACAAGGCGTGATACTGCGATGTAAAAAATCTGCAAGTAATGGTTATGAATATCACCTTACTGAATCAGGTGAAGAGTTACGCCCAATTGTCTTAGGTTTTGGCTCCTGGGGGCATAAGTGGGCAAAAAACAAAATTGACAATGAAGATCTTGATGCAGGCTTCTTACTGTGGGATATGCGCCGACGTTTAAATATTGAATATTTTAAAAATAAGCGAGCAGTGATCCATATCGAATTTTCAGAGCAAAGTAGTCACGACCGATATTGGTGGATGGTGATAGACAATAATGAGATTGATTTATGTTTTGAAGATACAGGTCATGAGCCTGACATTACTATCATTACAACACTAGAAACAATGACCAATATTTGGTTAGGCTATTCCAAATTAGAAACAATGATTCGTGAAGACAAGATGAAAATATTTGGCGCTAAAGAACACGTAAATAGCGTATCGAAATGGATTGGTAAAAGTACATTTGCTGGCAGTTAATTCATATCAAATAAAGATGTGGTGGAGCTAAGCGGGATCGAACCGCTGACCTCCTGCGTGCCACGCAGGCGCTCTCCCAGCTGAGCTATAGCCCCGAAATCACAAAAATTCGGAAAGGTGATGCAATTATGCCTAGGTTCTTAACTTCCCTCAACTAGTGTAGAAATATAAGCAATGGCATTATCAATACGTGTTAATACACGTTCTTTCCCAATCAATTCCAAGGTTATGTCAATAGAAGGTGAATTTGCGCTGCCACAAACAGCGACACGAATTGGAGGTGCAATTTTACCTAATTTTAATTCGCTTTCTTCGGAATAATGATTGATGCATTGCTGTATATTTTGAGCATTCCAATCGTGTATCACATCTAACTTAGCTCTAATCGATTGTAAAATTGGTAAACTAGTTTGTTTGAAATGTTTGTTAGCAGACTTCTCATCATAATTTTCAAAATCTGCAAAGAAGTATTCACTACTATCAGCCATCTCACTTAATGTTTTTACTCGATCTTTTTGTAATTCGACTACTTTATTAAGTTGCTCTGTAGAGCTCGGCTGAATATTCTTTTTTGAGAAAGCTAATTCAACCCATGAGCTAAGTTTTTCATATGGACTCTGCTTAATATATTGCTGATTCAACCATTGTAGCTTATCTATATCAAAGGCAGCTGCAGATTTATTTACCTTTTCCAAAGCGAACAACGAAATCATCTCTTGTTTTGAAAATATCTCTTGATCACCATGTGCCCAACCTAACCGCACTAGGTAATTTAACAATGCATCAGGAAGATAACCTTCATCTTCATAAGCAGATACACTCACTGCCCCATGACGTTTAGACATGCGTTTCCCATCATTTCCTAAAATCATTGGCAGATGAGCATAGTTTGGTAATGTTCCATCCAGCGCTTCAATCATGTTGATTTGTCTCGGCGTGTTATTCACATGATCATCGCCACGAATGATGTGTGTAATATTCATATCCAAGTCATCGACGACGACAGTTAAATTGTATGTTGGCGTGCCATCGGAACGTGCAATAATCAGATCATCTAATTCTGAATTATTAATCACAATTTCGCCAAGAACTTGATCCTGAATGACGACTGCTCCATCTAAGGGGTTTTTAAAACGAATAACTGGATCAATGTTATTTGGCACTTTGCCTGTATAATCACGATAACGACCATCGTATTTTGGTTTTTGTTTGTTCTTTTGTTGTTCTAGACGCAGAGCATCTAATTCTTCTTTTGTGCAGTAACAACGATATGCTTTATCTTCTGCCAATAACCTTTCAATGACTTGCTTATATCGATCAAAGCGTTGTGTCTGATAGAAAGGCCCTTCATCATGGTCTAGTCCCAACCATTCCATTCCGCGTAAAATTGCATCAACAGATGTTTGCGTGGATCGCTCTCTATCGGTGTCTTCAATCCGAAGTACAAATTTACCTTGATGATGTCTAGCATATAACCATGAAAATAATGCTGTACGTACACCACCGATATGCAAATAACCAGTAGGGCTTGGTGCGAAACGAGTTTTGACTGCCATGCTAAGACCTGAATTTTGATAGGTTTGTGAAGACGATGCAGATGATAACCCAGACTAGGGCTACAGATGAAGGTGAATTAATTTTCGTGCTTTAACGGCTTATATATTGAACAAGATTATCTTCATCTTCTTCTGGTACTCGGCCTAAACTGATATTACCTAGCCCCCATAGCGCGACTTCTTCTCTTCGCACATAAACATTTCGACCTTCTTCAGTACGAATATATGAGCCATTAGTACTAGTATCTTTGAAGATGAATTTACCTTTTTTATACTCAATCGAAGCATGATTGCGAGAAATTAACTTACCTTCAATGGTCATAGAGCAAGAAGGATCACGGCCCATGGTAAAAATGGGCATGTCTTCTAACAACGATATTTCTAAATCATGGTAAATAAGTTGCAAGCGAGTGACTTTTTCATCTTCACTTTGCCCAACTGCGGATAGCATTTGAGTGTAATCTTCATCTTCCCACTGCAATTCATAGATTGTTGTTTCTTCTTGACGGCCTTTCAGTTTAGAACAGTCGATACGTCTAGCTCGGTGAAGGACTTCTGCAGGTAATTTTTGTATTACTGTTTCTGTAGTTATAATTTGCCGAGAGCGAGCAATTTCACGCATTGCAGCTGCAACATTGACCGTATCTCCATAGATATCATTTTGATCGATGATAGCAGTTCCATAATGTAAACCTATGCGTATCTTAATTTGAATGCCGTTAGGATCTTTTAATTGTTCAAGCAAATCGTTCAAAGAGAAAGCAGTAGATATCGCATGTTCTACTTCTTGGAAATGACATAATATTTCATCGCCAATAAATTTAATGACTGTGCCTTTATTGCGCTTGATTGTCTCTGACATACGGATGAGCGAACGCGCAATACTATCTTGAGCGAGTGTGTCCCCAAATTCGTGATACAGCTTTGTACTGCCCGCAATATCAACGAACATAACTGCGCAATCAGTATGTTTTTCCATATTTGAAAATTTAGTATTTTCTCTTCAGCCTCATCAAATTTCCATCGTTAATGATTTTAAAACGATTTAAATATGACATCCCCAACAATGGTGTGGAAGGCTCTGTCCCTTCAAGCACCAACCCCTCTACCGATCTAATTGTTATACCAGAGATAGTCACTTTATCAATGTTAACAGTCATTGCTCTTTCCACACCAGAGGCGGTAGACACCCAGGTTGGTTTTCCATCTAGCTTGTAATTAATCCCTAGACGTTTTGCCTGTACAGAACTCATTGCGATACTGGACGCACCAGTGTCTACTAAAAAATTAACCGGATAACCATTCATAGACCCAGTTGTTCGGAACATTGTATCAGTGCCTTGATACACGAGTATTTCAGGCTTTGATTCGTTCTCATTTGTATTAGTGTCTCGGACTACATTGCCAAGTTGGTAAGTCCGACGCACTCCATTGATTTCAATCACTGCACCATGAGCATCAGCTGACACTAACATCACACCATGTTTAGTGATTTCACCGACTGAGACTAATACTTTATCTTTATCTATATGCAGCATAGCTTTGTTTTCAAATAAGGCTATGACTTCAATATGAGGAGCTGCATATACCTTAGTCGCTGCATTCACGACGATAAATACTATACCAAAAATCAGGTAATAATAAAAAAAATTACCAGAAAAAAGTGAGTTACGTATCTTTCTTAAGGTATTGTGTGAAGGATCCTTTGTCATTCGCGGCTTCAAATGCTGTTTGTGGTTGAATCATCTGCTGTTGAACTAGATTATGCAATGAACTATCCATACTTTGCATGCCTTGAGCGGCACCACTTTGAATAATATTTTGTAATTGTTCTGATTTTCCTTCACGAAGAATATTCGAACATGCCGAAGTATTGATCAATATTTCAACTGCAGCTACACGACCTTTACCATCTGCTTTCTTTAACAATTGCTGTGAAACTATTGCTTTAAGCGAAGTTGATAACATCGTCCTAATTTGTGGTTGTTTATTTACAGGAAAAGTATTTATTACACGATCAATTGTTGCTGCTGCACTATTTGTATGCAGAGTTGCTAATACAAGAATACCAGTTTCAGCTGCAGTCACAGCTAGTCCCATTGTTTCTAAATCACGTAATTCGCCGACTAGTATGACATCAGGGTCTTCTCTCAATGCCGAATGTAAAGCTTGTGCAAAAGTTTTTGTATGATTGCTGACCTCACGTTGGCTGACTAAACAATCTTTACGCTGGTGTTCAAATTCTATTGGGTCTTCAATAGTCAGAATATGACCTTTTTGATTACTGTTAATCACGTCAACCATGGATGCCAATGTGGTTGATTTGCCTGATCCAGTTTTGCCTGTGACTAAAATTAGTCCTGATTTCTGTTTGCAAATTGATTCAATCACAGCGGGCATATTTAATTTTTCTAGAGGGACCACTTCTGAAGGAATTGCCCTGAAAATACCACCAATGCCATTTAGATGTTTAAAAATATTGACACGAAAACGCCCAACACCATCTACTTCATGAGCAAAATCAACTTGCTCATCTTCATCCAATACTTCTTTATTACGCAGGCTCATGATATCCCTGAACCATTCTAATACGTCTTTAGCGCTAACAGGTTCATCAGTGACACTAATTAAGTCACCACTTACCCTCATACGTGCAGGGTCACCTGATAAGACGTGAAGATCAGATCCATCTTCATCGACAAGTTTTTTTAATAATTCATCAAGAATAGACATAACGATATTAGTTACTGTGAAGTAATCAAACTGGTGTCTGTGACATATTTCTGGAATAATTTTTTATCGTTGGCATAAAGATAAGCATGATCTGGATCGACCTCTTTTGCTAGAATTGCATCTAATAGCGCTTGATCTTTTAATTGCATACCAACATTACTACCTGTTTGAATTTGATTTGGTATTTGGAAGGTTTTATCAGAAATAATTAAATTAGATATAGCATTGTTCATTAACAATATTTCAACTATAGCTTTTCTAGATTTTCCATCGGCAGAGCGTACTAAATCCTGAGTGACGACTGCATGTAAATGCTGTGATAAAAATATTTTACCTTGTTCACGCTGGTCTGCAGGTAACGCATCCATAATTCTATCAAGAGTCTTTGTTGCAGAAGTAGTATGCAATGTGCCAAATACTAAATGTCCAGTCTCGGCAGCTAACATCGCCATGCTAATTGTTTCAGAATCACGCATCTCACCAACCAGAATAATATCAGGATCTTCACGTAATGCGGCTCGCAAACCATCAGAGAAACTATTGAGATGAGTACCCACCTCACGCTGTATCACTTGTGATTTCCGTGACGGATGTATAAATTCGATTGGATCTTCTAGAGTAATAATATTTTCTTGGCGTGTGCAGTTAATATGGTGAATAAGCGATGCCAATGTCGTTGACTTTCCTGTTCCAGTTGCACCAGTGACCAACACCATACCCTGTCTAAATTCAGCAAAAGACTTAATTACAGTAGGTAAATTTAGTGAATCAAAGGCAGGTATTTCAGTCGGTATATGCCGCATCACTGCGCCAATGCCTGATAACTTACGAAACAGATTGACTCTGAATCTACCAACTCCTTCAGACATATATGAAAAATCTAAATCCAGTCCTTGTTTAAATCTTTGAATTTGATTCTTGGTTAGAATTTCAAATAGATAAGTTTCTAATTCTGTATCACCTAAGTCACGAAACTTAATTGGGAGTAAGTCTCCATGCATGCGAAACATAGGTGGCACACCTACGGCAAAATGTATATCAGATACACCCTGCTCTCGACCTAATTTTAAAAAGGCATCAATGCGAGCCATAATTAATAACTTTACGTGTTAAATAGTTTTAGTCTTTCGGATAATTCTGTCATTGATTGTATACGTTCTTCAGGCTTAACCTTCATACAATCCATAACCAGATTACTGAGTTCTATCGGAACCTGATCATTTTTCTCGATAGGCGGTTTAGCTTCGCCTTGCACATGCTGATACATAATGGACATGCTGTCTTTACCACTATACGGCGGACGGCCTGTTAGCATTTCATAAAACATTGTGCCTAAACTGTATATGTCAGTTCTTTCATCAATATCCTTGCCTAATACCTGTTCAGGTGACATATAAGTAGGTGTTCCAACTAATAATCCTGTTTTAGTCAGCTTGGTATCAGAACTTTGGCTGGCTGCAGCAATACCGAAATCTACAATCTTAAGGAGGTTATCTTCATTGATCATGACATTATTAGGTTTCAAATCACGATGAATAACTTTTGCACTATGAGCACTCTCCATGCCATTGCAAATATCACTTGCAATTTTTATTGCACGTTCATTGGCTAGTGGTTTGCGTTCTTTCAACTCAGCACTCAATGTATGACTTTCAAAATATTCCATTGAAATGGCATGAGATTCACCAAATGTAATCAAGTCATAAATACGTATTACATTTTGATGAGTCACTTTACGAGCAAAACGTAATTCATAGATAAAACGTTTGATAACACTCTCATCAGATACGAACTGTGCGTTCAGGAATTTGAGAATGACATCTTCATTGATCATTAAGTCTTCCATTAGGAAAACAGCACCAAATGCACCCTTACCTACCTGACGAATAAATTTGTAGCGGCCAGCAAGAATATCATCGGGTTGTAATTTAGTTGGATCTACAGATTTTGGCTGCAGTTCTGCTTTACCACGAATAATTGTGCCAGGCATGGTTCTTTCAGAATCGGACCTGTCACTAGAGCGAGATAATGTTGCTCTAATATCAGTGCGCTGTTTATTTTGATTGTCTAAGATACGATCAATCGAGCAACCACCTAACTCTCTTAACTCTTCATCACGGTTTTCCAATGCATGTCCGATAGAAGATACAACTTCATCAACGCTCATATCGTCAACAAGCCTTTCTAGACAAGCCAAAGTCTCCTTAACGATGTTCTCCGATTTAGCCCATAGCTGCTTGATCACATAGGGTATCGCTGATTTGGCTTCTAACTTTCCTAAAGCCTGTAGCAATATGATCCCCATAGATTCTATATTTTTATCATTTTCATTCGTTTCATTTTTTTGTAGCAGTTTTATTAGCATAGGTACTGCTTGACGATTACCGAGATTAGCCAATCCATCAACGGCTCGTTCACGTACCCACCAGTCTGAATCATTTAATGAATCGACCAAAGCATCATATGTGCTCTCATCTTCAGTCGCGTTGATTATTTCAATTGCTGACCTGCGAACAAATTCATCTTTATCTTTCAGCAGGATTAATACTGCCTTAACAACCTTGGGGCCACCAATTTTACCAAGCGCATCTGCCGCTCTTGACCTTACCCACCAATCTTCATCTTTAAGAATGCGAAATAGATCTTTTACCGAGGTAGGATTGGCAATTTCATTAAGTACTTCTACTGCAGCTCGTCGTGTATATTCTGATTCACTCTTAAGGTGCTCTACCAAATGGGTGACTGTTTCGGGATGTTTAATTGTAACAATTGTTTCGACTGCTTTATTTTGAACTGCGTAATCAGAATCGTCGATTAACTGAGTTAGGCGATCAATACTAATTTCACCTTTCATATGAGACAAACCATCTAGCGCTGCTAATCTAACGCTTTTGTTTTCATCATCTAATAATTTTTCTAATGCATGATGAACTTGTGGACGATCAAATTTTCGCAATATTTTTGCGAAGTTGCTTCGGATAAAAGCTTCTTTGGTGTCAATTCTATTGACGATTTCAGTAACCACTGTATCGGTTGCAACACTGTCTATGATTTTAAACAAAGCAACCTGTTCATTATGATCAACATTAAATACAAATTTAATTAAATTAACAGCTCTTAATTTTTCTTTATGTGCCGTCAAGATATTCATAATGGCAGTTTTAGAAAGATTTGGATCGGCTAATTTTCCCACTAATGGGTTCGGGTCTATATTTTCAGCCTGACTCAATGCTTCAGCGACGCCTTGTCGTATGACTTCAACATCGTTACCTAATAGTGGAATATAATAATCAAGTGTTGAGGAGCTTGCTAAATCAGTGAGCACTTCAATAATATGGCTGTTGCCTTGCTTGTTTGTGGATTGCAGTGCTTCAGCTAGTTTAGGTATTGAGGATTTAGGACTCTTCTTAAGCTTAGTAATCGCTTTTTGTACGTTTGGTTCGGCCAGAGATCCACATTGCGATATTTGCGCAATTGATCCATCCGAAAGAAAGCCGCTCAATAAACCCATTTGGTTATTAAATTTATAATTATTTTTTCTGAACTGTGAAGACTTGCCTCCTCAAGAATTTACTAAAATTCATGAGAAAACATAACGTTAACTCACATCTTATAATAAAGAATTGAGTTTGAGTATTAGTTTACTAGCCAGACTATAAGCTCAAGCGACAATAAGGCATATATTCCCGCCATTAGGTCGTCCAGTACGATACCTACGCCTCCAGAAACCTTCTTATCCAAGTAATTGATAGGCCAAGGTTTCCAAATATCAAAGATTCGAAATAGCACAAATCCGATGATTATCCATTGCCAGCCTGCAGGCGCGAGTGTCATGGTGATTAAATAACCACATATCTCATCAATGACGATACCACCATGGTCGTGAATGCCTAATATTTCAGCAGACTTACCCGCAATATAGAAGCTAAATAAGCTCAACAAGGTCACTACGAGCAAAAAATTTATTAAACTTAATGGTTCTAATAACAGGTAAAGAGGAATAGCTACTAATGTGCCAAATGTGCCTGGTGCTTTAGGCGCTAAACCACTACCAAATCCAAAGGCAATCAAATGAATTGGATTGCTTAATATTGTTTTCCAGGTTGGATTATTATTCATTTGTTATTTGTCAAAATGATCGTAACCAGAATATTCTGGATACGGTATTACATGATTACCTTGATATATCTCAACTATTTTGTTGTTAGTAATTTCTCCAATTTTACTTGTCGAGCAATTGTGCTTTTTAGATAGCAACTCAACATGGCTAATTAATTCATTCGGAACTGTAAAAATCAGTTCGTAATCTTCTCCGCCTGTTATTGATTGATCAATATTAATATCACAATTAACAGGAATATCATTTAGCTGTAATGCTGCTCCAACATGACTAGCTTTACATATAATTTCTAACTCATTGAGCAAACCATCTGATATATCAATCGCTGCATTTGCAATATCACGTAACTCTATTGCGAAATCAATTCTTGATTGAGGCATATAGAGTGCAGCATATTGTATTGCAGATAAATCATCATGATTGAAATCATTTTTTTGCAAAATATTTAATGCACTTGCAGCATTACCAATAATGCCCGTCACAAAAATTAAATCGCCAACTTGAGCGCCATTACGCAACATGGCTTCACCTTTGGGTACTTCACCGATTAATTGAATAGAGATATTCAAACGCTCTCCATGAGTGGTATCTCCGCCAACTAGCGTAACATTATGTTTTTGAGCACATTCTAATAATCCTTTAGAGAAATTCTCTAACCATGATTGATTCAATGTGCTTAAAGTTAGGTTTAATGTTGCCCAGCGAGGAGATGCTCCCATTGCCGCAATATCACTCAAATTAGATGCCATCAGTTTATATCCGACAGCATAGGCAGGTGCAAACTTGGAAAAATGCCGATCTTCAACCATGGTGTCTGTGGTTATGACTAATTCACACCCATTGTTAGCGCGAATAATGGCGGCATCATCTCCTATTCCTTCAATGATTGATTGGTCATTGAGTTCCTTAGTAAAATACTTCTGGATGATATCTTTTTCGTTCAACTTTGTTGAAGCATCTGTTTGCGATCAAATTTTTTCATTAATTTATCTAAAATAACATTGACCAATTTGAATCCTTCATCTGATCCAAATTTCTTGCATAGTCTAATTGCTTCAGAAGTAACTACCTTTTCAGGTATTTGAAGACAATTCATTAATTCATAAGTCGCAACACGTAATGCTGCAAGTTCTATGGGATCAATTTTATCGACATTATACTCTGAGGCACTATTAATATTTTCATCAATAACATCAGATTGCTTAATACTGCCAAGCACTAATTCTGAAAAATAAGCAGGATCTGATTTAGGCCAGTATTCATCTTCTTGGTATTGTATTACTAGCGTCTCGGCATCTTCATCAGTTAAATGCCATTGGTACATAGCCTGCAGTGCTAATCTCCTTGAGCACTGTCGCTTATGGAATAAAGCTCTGTCGCCTACGTGGTTCAAAACTCTTTCCGAATGCTTTTAATTACGTTACACATTTCCAAGGCACATAACGCACAGTCTACACCTTTATTTTCGCCACCTATTTGAGATCTAAGTTGTGCTTGTTCAAGAGTGTTCGTAGTTAACACGCCAAAAACAACTGGAATACCTGTACTTAAACTTACATCCATCACACCACGTGCACATTCACCAGCAACAAAATCAAAGTGAGGCGTATCACCTTGGATGACACAGCCTAATGTTATAATTGCAGAATGCTCTTCAGCATCAACAAGATGCATAGCTGCTAGTGGAATTTCGTAAGCGCCTGGCACATAAATAATGTCTATGTCTTTTTCAGCAACACCCTGTTTAGTCAAAGTGTCAGTTGCGCCCTTTAGTAAGTTGTTTACTATGTCACTATTAAATCTGGCAGCGACGATGGCAAAACGAGAATCACCAGGGTTTATGTTGCCGGTTTTGGTTTTTTGTAACTTCATTAATTTTGTTTTCCATCTATATATTCAACTATTTCCAGTCCAAATCCACCTAAGCCATGGAATACCTGAGGCGCACTTAATAAACGCATTTTTTGTACGCCCAAATCAGAGAGTATTTGGCCACCCACACCTAAGGTCCAGCGATTGACAGGCGAATCGGTGGAATCAGAATCTAGGCGTTCTTTTTTGCTGATATTTAAATTCTCTAATTGCTGACACAGAGACTCACTGTCATTGGCAATTCTTAATATCACGGCAATACCAACATCTTCGCTCGCAATTTTTTTCATCGCATCACGTAGCGGCCATCCACAGCTAGCGCTGTTACCTAGCAGGGTGTCACAAAGTGTATTTTCGATGTGTACACGTGTGACAATAGGTTGCTTAGAGTCAACCTCACCTTTAACCAAAGCAAAGTGTACTTCTTTGTTGATTGTGTCTTTGTATGTCACTAATTCAAAATCACCGCAATCAGTTGAGAATGGCTGCGATGACATTCGATGGACAGTGCGTTCATGCTGTATTCTATAGCGAATTAAATCTTCAATCGTGCCTATCTTTAAATCATGCTCTTGAGCAAATTTTTCTAGTTGTGGACGACGTGCCATAGTCCCGTCTTCGTCCATAATCTCGACAATGACAGCCGCTGGCTCTAATTGAGCAAGCCTTGCGTAATCGCAACCCGCTTCAGTATGTCCTGCACGTGTTAACACGCCACCTGCTTGTGCCATCAAAGGGAAGATATGCCCAGGTTGAGTAATGCTATTACTATTAGCATTAGGTGCTACCGCTGTGCGTATGGTGTGTGCACGGTCATAAGCGGATATTCCTGTAGTCACACCTTCGCTAGCTTCAATAGAAATTGTAAAGTTAGTAGTATGATCAGCCTCGGTAACATCGACCATTAAGGGTAGATTTAATTGCTGACACCTTTCTTTGGTCAACGTAAGGCAGATTAGGCCACGACCATATTTAGCCATGAAGTTAACATCTTCTGGACGCACCATAGAGGCAGCCATCAAGATATCACCTTCGTTTTCACGATCTTCATCATCAACGATAACTACCATTTTACCGGCAGCAATATCTTCAACAATTTCTTCGGTCGAATTAAATTTCATAAGCGAGGAGTTAATTATAGGTATGTAATCGCTCAACATAACGAGCAATCAAATCAATTTCTAAATTGATAATCGTATCTTTTCGATATCCGATTATAACGGTATTCTCAAGTGTATGCGGGATAATATTGACAGTGAAATCATCTCCATCAACGCTATTAACAGTCAAACTAACCCCGTCCATGCAGATCGAACCCTTTCTAGCAATATATTTAGCAATGTCTTTAGGAACGGTCACAGTGAAGCATGTTGAATTAGTTTCTTTCTCAACATGTTTTATCAACCCAACACCATCAACATGTCCTGTTACAAGGTGGCCACCTAAGTGATCAGAAAGTGTTAAAGCCTGTTCTAGATTTACCTTGCTGTTTTTCTCTAATTGCTTAAATGAAGTGCAACGAATAGTTTCTGCAGAAACATCCGTTTTAAATATATTGCTATCAAATGAGGTGACGGTTAAACAAACACCATTAACACAGATGCTATCACCTGGTTTTACACCGGAAAGATAATTGCCTGGTGTAGCAATAGATAAAACATGGGAGCAATCATTGACTTCAATATTTGCAATTGAACCAATGGCTTGAATTATTCCAGTAAACATTAAGTTAACCTTCTAACGTTATGCAATATTTAGTCATTGGCAAAGCAGTACTCGTATGAAACTCAGCACTCGCTTCTATGGCGCAGGTGGCGATCTTTTCTGCATCATCCTCGATTTTATACATGGCATACATGGCACCCAAGGCAATTTCTGCGCCTGCCCCTATAGCCCAAAAATTCTTATATTGAAATACTTCACGCAACGAGTACACACCAAAAATGCCTTTTTTATTTACTACTAAAGCGTCAATACGCGAGGACTCATAAGCATCATCATCTTCGTCTTTCGGGTTTAAAAAATACTGTTCTTTCAATATTGGATGAAGATCTAAGAAAGTTTTATATACATCAACAGGAGATTGGAAATTGATTATTGATGATTCTTTTTCTAACACATGTTTAATGACTAGATGATGAGCAGCGCTTCCAACGATACCGATATAGTTATCTTCATGTTGCAATATCTTTTCACTAGTTAAGTCATATTCGTTACTTTGACGTACATCACCAAAAGTGGTGAGAGTATCTGCAGCAATACAAACTGTTCCATTTTTTTCTACGGCGACTATTGTTGACATGTTTTTTTATTGATATGTAATTAATGACGTAATTCTTAAATCTTTGCCTATTTTGCGAATATCAGAATATTCCAAAGATATGCAATTATCCATGTGTGTAATTTCATTAATAGTCAGCATTCCTTTAGAAAAATTGCCCATCAACTTTGGAGACATATAATGGATTAACTCATCTGCTAATTTTGAATTAATCAGCCCTCCAACTAACGAAGAACCGGCTTCAACTATAACGCTATTAATTTCTAGCGAGGATAACTTTTCCAGTATTAACTTCAAATTAAATTTCCCATTTTCATCTGGTATCTCAATTATTTCACAATCTTTTAGGTCATTAAATTCGCTATTATTGACACCCCGTTTTGCAAAAATCAGTGCCTTGCCTTCAGAGTGTAATAATTTTGCCTTTGGTGAAATCTTCAAATCCGGATCAATAACAACACGGTAAGGTTGCATTACGCATCCTTCAATACCTAACTGTTCATTGTTAACACGAACATTGAGTGATGGGTCATCTGCCAATACGGTACCGATACCTGTCAATATTGCATCACTACTTGCGCGTAGCATCTGTACATCATGACGAGCATGTTCGGATGTAATCCACTTTGATTTACCATTACTTAAACAAGTGCGGCCATCCATACTGGTAGCGGTTTTCACTGTTACCCATGGCATTCCTCTTGACATACGCTTAATGAATCCACGATTAAGTAATTTCGCTTGTTCTGATAGCACATTCTCAATGACATGAATTCCATGCTGCTGTAATGCCTGTATTCCTTTTCCTGCCACAAGTGGGTTAGGGTCCTGCATGGCAATTACTACATTTGAAATATTTGCATCGATCAATGCTTGTGTACAGGGCCCAGTTTTACCTTGATGACAACATGGCTCAAGTGTGACGTAAGCTGTTCCGTCATTGGCTTGATCACCGGCTTTCTTTAGTGCATTTATTTCTGCATGAGCACTACCTGCTTTCGCATGATATCCAGTACCAACAATATCACCTTGCTTATTAGTGATTACACAGCCTACATTTGGATTAGGTCTAGTAGTATAGCGACCTTGTTTAGCCAGACGTAGTGCAAGCGACATGCACTCGACATCACGTTGATTGCTCATACTAATAATTAGCTGTCTGAGATTAGAGACAACTGACTTTTTCGCATTTCTGGAGAAAGATCATTCTCGACATGTTCGATAATTTCTCGGAACTCTTGTACGTCTGTAAATGAACGATATACTGAAGCAAAGCGAACGTAAGCAACTTGATCAACATTCCTTAATTCATGCATTACCCATTCACCTAGTTGATTGGCAGGAATTTCTCGATCTCCATAGGCAAGACAAAGACGACGAATGTGGTCAATTATTTTTTCTACTTGATCGGTAGAGACAGGTCTTTTTTCAATAGCGTGAATAATGCCAGAGCGAAGTTTATCTGTGGTAAATGCTTCGCGGCGACCATCGCGTTTTACAATTCTAGGTAGATCTAATTCCGCCGTCTCAAAGGTGGTGCAGCGTTCTTTGCATTTCGCACACTCTCTGCGACGGCGGACTTGACTACCGTCTCCCGCCAAGCGGGAATCTATTACTCTAGTATCGTTAGCACCACAAAATGGACAGCGCATTATCTTTCTCTAGAGTAATAGCGTGTTAGACAAGTATCTTAAGATCCGTAAACTGGGAATCGTTTGCACAGCTCAAGTACTTGCTGCTTAACACGATTGCCCACTTCTGCATTCTCAAGATCGTCCATCACGTCACACATCCAATTTACCAACTCAACACATTCTGCTTCTTTGAAGCCACGTGTAGTAATTGCTGGAGAGCCTACACGGATACCACTAGTCACGAATGGTGATTGTGGATCGTTAGGTACAGTGTTTTTGTTTACTGTAATGTTAGCATCACCTAAAGCCGCATCGGCTGCTTTACCTGTAATACCTTTCTTAATCAAATCAACCAACATTAAATGGTCATCAGTTCCACCAGACACGATGTCATAACCACGGTTTTGGAATGCTGTAGCCATTGCTTGAGCATTCTTAACAACCTGTTGTTGATAAGCTTTAAACTCAGGCTCTAGTGCTTCTTTAAAGGCAACTGCTTTTGCTGCAATTACATGCATTAATGGTCCGCCCTGCATTCCGGGGAATACAGCAGAGTTTAATTTCTTAGTAATTTCTGCATTTTCACGAGCGATGATAATGCCGCCACGTGGACCACGTAATGTTTTATGAGTAGTCGAAGTTACAACATCAGCAATAGGCACTGGGTTTGGATATAAACCAGTTGCCACTAAGCCTGAGACGTGTGCCATATCAACCAAGAAGTATGCACCGACACTATCCGCGATATCACGGAAACGTTGCCAGTCCATTACGCGTGAATATGCTGAGAAACCAGCGATGATCATTTTTGGCTTGTGTTCTTTGGCTAGCTTTTCAACTTCATCATAATCAACTTCGCCTGTTTCTGTGTTCAAACCGTATTGAACAGCATTGAATTGCTTACCAGAAAAGTTCACGTGTGAACCATGTGTTAAGTGACCACCGTGTGCTAGAGACATCCCTAGGACAGTATCATTCGGCTCTAATAACGCTAAAAATACAGCAGCGTTTGCCTGTGAACCAGAATGTGGCTGTACGTTGGCGTAATCTGCACCATATAATTTCTTAAGGCGATCTATTGCTAACTGCTCAACAGTATCGACGTGCTCACAGCCACCGTAATAACGCTTAGCAGGATAACCTTCCGCATATTTATTGGTTAACACAGTTCCCTGTGCTTCCATTACTCTAGGGCTTGCATAGTTCTCCGAAGCAATTAACTCAATATGCTCTTCCTGACGCTGCATTTCACTTTTGATTGCATCAGATAATTCTTTGTCGAAGTTACTGATACCCATATCGGCTGAAAACATGTAAATACTCCTGTCTTAAATATAGTCAAAATCCATAATCGGGCGATTATACCCCAAAATATTGTGGATGAACTAACCCTCCTGGCCTATATGATGGCTTTAGAGCAAGATATATCCGAATATTGCTTGGCTAGACGAGGCTGACAAAGTTTGAAATCATGTCTAGCTTCATATTCGGCTTACACCGATCAAATTTCGACCTAATCAACAGAGTAATTTATGGCCCAATACGTATTCTCAATGAGTGGGGTGGGTAAAGTTGTCCCGCCTAAAACAGAAATTCTTAAAGATATTTCTCTCAATTTTTTCCCTGGCGCAAAAATTGGCGTTCTAGGTTATAACGGCGCTGGTAAATCTACCTTACTACGTATTATGGCCGGCGTTGATAAAGAGTACATCGGTGAAGCGCGCCCTCAGACAAATTTAAATATTGGGTACCTCCAACAGGAGCCCGAACTAGATAAGTCATTAGATGTCCGCGGTAATGTTGAGCTCGGCATCGCGCCACTCAAGCAGGCACTAGATGAGTTTAATGAAGTTAGTATGAAGTTTGCTGAGCCCATGTCGGATGATGAAATGACTGAGTTATTGGCAAAACAAGCTGAGCTTCAAGACCAGATAGAAGCTGCAGATGGATGGAACTTAGAACGCAAACTGGAAGTCGCTGCTGACGCACTTCGACTACCACCTTGGGAAGCTAATATTGAACAACTTTCAGGAGGTGAACGCAGACGTGTTGCCCTGTGTCGGTTATTACTAGCCAACCCTGATATGTTGATTCTTGATGAGCCAACTAACCATTTGGATGCTGACTCAGTGTCATGGCTAGAACAGTTCTTGAAAGAATTCCAAGGCACGGTTATCGCAGTGACTCATGATCGTTACTTCTTAGATAATGTTGCGGGCTGGATACTTGAATTAGATCGAGGTCATGGCATTCCTTGGGAAGGTAACTACTCTAGTTGGTTAGATCAAAAAGAAACACGTTTAAAACAAGAAGAAAAGCAACAGCAAGCACGCATGAAAACAATTTCATCAGAACTTGAGTGGGTGCGTAGTAACCCCAAAGCTCGCCAAGCTAAAAGTAAAGCACGCTTAAAACGTTTTGAGGAACTTAATTCACAAGAATATCAAAAGCGCGCAGAAACCAATGAAATCTTTATCCCTGTGGGGGATAGATTAGGCGATCAAATTATAGAAGCCAATGGCATCACTAAACGCTTTGATGATCGCATATTGTTTGACAATATTTCATTCAACCTCCCTCGTGGTGCAATTGTTGGTGTAATTGGCGGCAATGGTGCAGGTAAAACAACATTATTCAAAATGATTGTTGGACAAGAGCAAGTAGACAGTGGTGAATTGAAAGTGGGTGAATCAGTTAAGCTAGCCTATGTAGATCAGCTACGTGATGACTTGCAGGGTGACAACACTGTATGGCAAGAAATTTCAGAAGGCTTAGATAATATTACTGTTGGTAATTACACAATGCCATCAAGGAGCTATGTCGGTAAATTTAATTTCAAAGGCAGTGGTCAACAAAAATTAGTTAAGGAATTATCTGGCGGTGAACGTAATCGACTTCAACTTGCGAAATTGCTACGCAAAGGTGGCAATGTGCTGTTGTTAGATGAACCCACTAATGATTTGGATGTTGAGACACTTCGTGCATTAGAAGAAGGTCTATTAAACTTTCCGGGCAGTGCTATTGTTATTTCGCATGATCGTTGGTTTTTAGACCGTATTGCCACTCACATGCTTGCTTTTGAAGATGAAGGTAACGTGCATTGGTTTGAAGGAAATTTCTCAGAATACGAGGAAGACAGGAAAAAGAGACTTGGCGAAGAAGCAAGTCAACCTAAACGAGTGCGTTATAAAAAATTAGATGCCTAAATGAAAAACGCCGATCGTGATTTCTCTCGACCGGCGTTTAAGTTTATAAAACTTTATTCAGTCTTATAACAATGACTTTGCTTTATCCATTGCTGAATCTTTAGCTTCTTCTTCTGCCTTTTCCATCATGGCTTCTTCACCCTTTTCCATCATGGCATCTTTAGCATCGCCAGCCATTTCGCCTGCTTTATCCATTGCAGCATCCTTAGCATCACCAGCCATATCCATTGCGGCATCCTTAGCATCATCAGTCATTTCACCAGCTTTATCCATGACTGCATCTTTAGCATCTGATGCCATATCGCCTGCTTTATCCATTGCGTCGCCAGTTGCATCAGCAGCATCATCAACCATATCGCCTGCTTTATCCATTGCGTCTCCGGCCATATCACCTGTTTTTTCCATTGCAGACGATGCTTTATCCATCATGGCATCGCCCTGCTCTGGAGCCATATTATTCATATAGTAGTAAGCTGCTCCGGCGATAATGATGATTGCAATTATAATCTTTGACATTTAAAACCCCTCTCGTAAATTTTGAAGTGTGTATATAGCAGTTAAGCTATTTAAATTATTGTTATTTAATTGTTTTTAGCTCTCCAGTGCCTATTTTAATCCTTTGCACTAAAAGATAGCAATTTGTTTTATTGATATTAGCTCCTAATATCTAATTTATCTCTGTGTTAGCAATTGAGCTTCTGGTGATAGAATATTTGTATCCTGCTTCAAATTTACGTTTAAAAACAACTCTTTCCCCAGTTGACCAAATTACAGCAAGCTTATTTATGATTGCTTTATCACCCAAGCCAAAATGAGCATAAGGAGCATCAAAAGATAAAAATCCGCCTCCAGCTTTAATTTCTCTAATTTGTTTCATTTCGTCTTCACCAGATCCTGTTGCAATGAATACTTTGCAACCAATACAGTTGGCATTACCTATTTCATCTTTGATCTCAATCATAATCGAGCGATTGCCGTTATGATTATTTTTAAAGACTTTCAGACCACCATGAGTAGTATTTCCAATAATCTTTTAATATTCCAAATAAAGCAGTTCCCCATGATTCAGAATAGATAATTGGTGCATCAGGAATAGCACATGCGATAGATTCTTGCTTAGGATCTTTATGAGAGATAAAAGGCACTACAACGAGTATCAAAAAGATTGTAAATGCAAGTTTTATCAATGCCAAATAGAAGGGGAAGAGAGTAAACAGCATGGTCAGCACAATAATGTTCAAGGTAGGCGAACTAAACATCATCGCTAATGATGTTTGTATGCTACGTCCACCTTCATACATAGCTTTAGCAATTGGTGCGACACAATTCACACAAACACCTAAAGGCGTTCCTGTTGCCAAACCATACAAGCTATTTAAAAAACGATTTTGAGAGCGATATCGTGGCAGATACATAAACAAAGTCATGAATGCTGCAGCAATAAACACAGCAAATGTCATCCCTTGACGGTTAGTCCAAGCCCAGTTGATAGTCGTATAAGCAACCTTTTCGACAAAAGATGCATTTTCGTCAACATAGATAAAGACTTCATGCGTGAGCGTATCTTCAAGATGAATAATACCAGTCATATCTGCCTTGCCTTGTAATGTTGGATAGCGTGAGGTGGACCAAAATCCTACTGCTATAGCAACGATTACAATGGAAATTAAAATAACCCGGCGATTACTGAATATTGATGTCTGATTTGCCATGTTAATTTTGTAAATAACCGATATGATAAATAATAACTTTTAACCAACCACGCCTCAAATCATGACTATAGATTCATTATTGTTAAATGACGTGTTAAGCAAAGCGAGTAAACTACTAGATACACTAGAGTCGTCGCAAAACCCAGTTAAGAACTCACCATTAGAAAAAGAGTCATTCGCACTACGTTGGTGTAAAACCAAAGGGATTACCAATATAGAGTGGCAATGTACGATTTCTAGAGATAATCTTCTTCATATAGACCAACAGGCTAAACTGCTTTTGGATAACACTCAACAGTTTGTTGAAGGTTTTACTGCGAATAATGCATTATTGTGGGGCTCCAGAGGCACTGGCAAATCTTCATTAATTCAAGCCGTATTGGGGTGCTTTGATAAACAACAATTACATGTTGTAGAAATTAGTCATAGTGATTTTTCAGACTGGCCGGATATTGTCTATTGGATAAAGTCGCAATCACCGGAAAAATTTATCCTATTTTGCGATGACCTTTCATTTAACGAAGACGATGCTAGTTATAAAGAAGTGAAAGCAGCGTTAGACGGTTCTCTTACAAGTTTGCCTGACAATGCCTTAATATACGCAACCTCTAATCGACGTCACTTATTACCTGAGAAATTAGCAGACAATCAACATGCTCAGCATATTAATGGAGAGATCCATCACGCCGAAGCAATTGAAGAAGCGATTTCATTATCTGATCGATTTGGCTTGTGGTTATCTTTTCAAGCACTGACTCAACAAGAATATTTATCTATTGTCGAACACTGGCTAAAACAGTTTGGGATAACACAATCGCAAAAAGAATATCGCGAACTTGCATTACGCTGGGCTTTACAACGTGGTTCTCGCAGCGGGCGTATTGCTAATCAGTTTGCTCGAGATTATGCAGGCAAGCACTTTATTACTAACAAGTAAGATTAGAAGTACTTCATTAAGTCCATGTCATCATAAAGTGAAGCCACTTCATCTGCATAGCCATTAAACATTAATGTTTTTCTCTTTCTTAACTCACCAATTTTACGTTCGCGAGCCTGACTCCAACGAGGATGGTCAACTTCAGGATTTACATTTGAATAGAATCCGTATTCCCTTGCGGACGAAGTATTCCAACTAGTATTCGGTTGATTTTCAGTGAAACGTATTTTTACAATTGATTTAATACTCTTAAAACCATACTTCCAAGGAACAACCAATCTTAATGGCGCGCCATTTTGATTAGGCAATTCTTTACCATATAAACCTACCGCTAATATGGTAAGAGGATTCATTGCTTCGTCTATACGCAAACCTTCACGGTATGGCCAATCAAGTACAGCGCGACGCTGACCAGGCAAGTTATCTTTATCTAGTATAGTTGTGAATTCTACATACTTTGCTTTGCTGGTAGGCTCGAAACGTTTCAGCACTGGGCCAAGTTCAACACCTAACCATGGCACAACCATTGACCAGGCTTCTACACAGCGTAATCGATAAATTCTTTCTTCTATTTGGTGAGGAGATACAAAGTCTTCTAAGCCAAGCACCCCAGGTTTGGCGCACTCACCTTCAACTGTAATTGCCCAAGGATCTGTTTGTAGTAAATGAGCATTTGCTTTTGGGTCACCTTTACCTGTTCCTAATTCATAAAAGTTATTATACGAAGTTACTTTAATTTCTTCAGTCAACTCATCTGCCAATGGATTAGCGGAATCTTTTTTGTAGTCATTAATAGCAACACCGGCCGAACTTAATGCAGGAATACCAAGACTAAATGCGGCGGCTGCACCGCTCGTTTTTTTTATAAACTCGCGACGTTTTTTATAAATTTCATAATCAGTGACTTCTGATTCTGGTATGTGTGAATTAGGTTTTACTTTAATTAACATAGTGTTTTTAAATTTTTAAAAATTAAAATGGAGTTCAGTAGAAATAAAATCCACGTCGTTGTCATCAAATTCAAATCTTTCCCATTCAGCACTGAATCCTATCTTTTCTGTGACATCAAAATATGAGCCCACAGAATAAAATAGATCCGTGCCACTTTTACTTGAGAATGAATTATCAACAGAATGTTGGCCGTTAGCTTTCAGATCCCAGTTATACAAACCTCCACGCAGATATAGACGCTTAGTCTCATCGATTGCAAAAGTACTAATACCTGAGAAGAATAAAGTTTTGCTTTCTAGCTCGACATCACTTTGGTCTGTTAACCATAGCTCATTACCACTAAAGACATTGCCGACGCCAAACTGCATCTGGTCTTTATATTCAAGTTCAATCGAAAATAAATCGTTCGCTTTGTACCCACTATAAAACTTAAGGCCTGGATCATCAAAATTGATGCTTGTCGTGTCGACTGAATAATCTTCTAAGTCATACCAATTAGTGGTCGATATTTGATCTACACCCAAATACCATTCCGCATGTGCAGAAGCAGCACAGCACACGCTTAATGCAGCAACGATAACAAGCTTAGAATATTGATTTATGTCCATCCCACACCCTTTGCTAACGAATAGCGTTAGCTTCACATTAAAGACCCGACTTGTGCTTCTAATATGACAGCCCCATGAGCATTAGTTTTACATTATCTGGGCTAAATATATAGCTTGATTAATTTAAGGCTACTCGCGCATTACGAAACATTCTCATCCATGGGCTATCTTCTTCCCAGTCATCTGGGTGCCACGAATGCTGAGCAGCTCTAAATAGTCGTTCAGGATGAGGCATCATAATTGTGAATCGCCCATCTTTATTGGTAAATGCGGTAATCCCTTGATGAGAGCCATTAGGATTTAGTGGATATATTTCAGTAGCTTCTGAAGAAGAATTAACATAATGCATTACATTTAGATTAGCGCTAACCAATCGTGCACAATGCGTTTCATCAACATCTATTCGCCCTTCACCATGAGCAACCGCTACTGGCATCACCGAGCCTTTCATATCACTGAACATCAATGATGGTGAATTAGTGATCTTTACATTAACTAAACGCGCTTCAAATTGCTCAGAGGTATTACGTACAAATTTAGGCCAAAGCTCACTGCCTGGAATAATTTCACTCAGATTAGACATCATCTGGCAGCCATTACATACACCTAATGCTAGCACCTCAGGCCTATTAAAAAACATATTAAATTGATCTTTTAACTCACTGTTATATAAGATACTACTTGCCCAACCATTACCTGCGCCCAGGACATCTCCATAGGAAAATCCACCACAGGCCGCTAACATTTGAAATTCTGATAATTTACGCCGACCAGAAACCAAGTCGGTCATATGTACATCAATGGCTTCAAAACCAGCACGATCGAATGCTGCCGCCATCTCAATCTGTCCGTTAACACCCTGTTCACGTAAAATAGCGACTTTTGGACTCAATCCCTTAACAATATAGGGTGCGGTAATATCATCATTAATATCAAAACTTATCCTAGAAATAAGTCCTTTATGGTTAGACTCAGAAATTAACCGACTTTCTTGCTCAGCGGATTCAGGATTATCACGCAACTTTTGAATCTGTATGCTGGGCTGGCTCCATATTAATTCAAGTTCTGCACGAGGTTTATTTAATAACTCACTATCATTATGTGTAATTATAATATTTTCATCGGGTCTCGGTTCGCCTAAAATATGGAAACAATCACTCAGTCCATATTCCTCTGCAAGCAACGTTGCTTGCCCTAAATCTTCTGCAGTCACTTGGAAAACAGCACCAAGTTCTTCATTAAAAAGGTTAGATAACTCACTGTCACCTAGAGTGTTTACTTGTACTTTCATACCGCATCGACCGGCAAACGCCATCTCACACAAGGTGGCTAATAGTCCCCCATCGCTGCGATCATGATAAGAAATAACATTAATTTCATCTCTTAACTTATTAATGTAATTAAAGTATCTTATTAATAAATCAGATGAATTTAAGTCTGGCACGTTATCATCATCAATCTTATAGACCTGACTCAAGCAGGAAGCCCCTAGTCTATTTTTCTTTTCACCCAGATCTATCAATACTAAATAGCTAGTACCTAAATCTGTTCGTATCTGTGGAGTCCATGTTTTGCGAATATCAGATACCGGAGTAAATGCAGTCACAATTAACGAAACTGGTGACACCACATGCTTATCAACGCCCGCTTCTTGCCACTGTGTTTGCATTGACAAAGAGTCTTTACCCACAGGAATGGCGATATTCAGCTCACGACACGTACTCGAAAGTGAATTAACAGTATCAAATAACACACTGTCTTCATTAGAATAATTGGCTGCTGCCATCCAATTTGCTGAAAGACGAATATCGTGTAAATTTTGCACATCTGCCGCCAGTAAATTCGTAATGGCTTCGGCCACTGACATACGTGCAGAACTTGGACCTGAGCTCACGGCTATCGGTGCACGCTCACCTATCGACATGGCTTCACCGGTATAGGCTTTAAAACTGCTTGCAGTGACGGCCACATCGGCGACTGGCACCTGCCATGGCCCCACCATCTGGTCACGAGCGACTAGCCCGGTAATGGTGCGATCACCAATGCTAATCAAGAATTTTTTAGACGCTACCGTAGGATTTCTGAGCACATATTCTATGGCCTGTTGAGTTTTAATATGGCTATAGTCTGCTGTCTTTTGAGATTGCGCCTTCCTTGTAGTGTCACGCTCCACTTTTGGCGGCTTGCCTAAAAGTACCTCCATCGGAATATCGATTGGATTTTGAGCAAACTTTGCATCCGTCACAATCAAGTCTTGTTTCTCTGTTGCCTCTCCAACCACGGCATAAGGACAGCGCTCTCTTTCACAGATGCGCCTAAATGCGTCTAAATGGTCTACTTCTATCGCTAAAACATAGCGTTCTTGTGCTTCATTGCACCAAATTTCCATTGGTGACATGCCCGGTTCCGCATTGGGTACTTTACGTAGCTCGATGATTCCACCGCGATCAACATCATTCAAAATCTCAGGCAGTGCATTCGACAAACCGCCAGCACCCACATCATGTACTGAAAGAACAGGGTTATCGTCTTGCAATCCCCAGCAGCGATTAATCACTTCTTGGCAGCGTCGTTCCATTTCAGGGTTCTCACGTTGTACAGACGCAAAATCTAACTGTTCATTACTGCTACCTGAGGCCATTGATGAAGCAGCGCCGCCGCCTAATCCAATCAACATCGCCGGGCCACCCAATACAATAATTGGTGTCCCTGCTGGAATATCTAATTTTTGTACATCGCTAGCACGAATATTTCCCATGCCGCCAGCGATCATAATTGGCTTGTGGTAACCACGTACCACACCGTCTATTTCTTGTTCAAATGTTCGAAAATATCCAAGCAGATTAGGACGACCAAACTCATTATTAAATGCTGCGGCACCAATGGGGCCTTCAATCATAATGTCTAGCGCAGAGACTATGCGATCAGGCTTACCATAGTTCCCTTCCCATGGCTCATGCATACCAGGAATTTGTAAATTGGATACCGTAAAACCACATAAACCCGCTTTGGGATAACCGCCTCGGCCGGTTGCACCTTCATCACGAATCTCGCCGCCAGAACCGGTTGCCGCACCAGGAAATGGTGATATGGCAGTTGGATGATTGTGCGTTTCTACCTTCATTAAGATATGAATATCTTCAGTAGAATAAGAATAACTAGTATCGGCATGAGCATAAAAACGTTCACCCGCATGACCTGCAATCACTGCTGAATTGTCTTTATAAGCAGAAAGCACATTATGTGGTGCATTGGCGTGAGTCGTACGAATCATGCCAAATAGAGTTTCTCCTTCTTTCTTGCCGTCTATCGTCCAGCTTGCGTTGAAGATTTTATGCCGGCAATGCTCTGAATTTGCCTGCGCAAACATCATGAGCTCAACATCCGAAGGACAGCGTTCTAATTTCGTATAGTTTTCGACCAGATATTCAATCTCATCATCAGATAACGCGAGTCCAAGCTCGACGTTATACTGGGCAATATCATCTGCCATTTCTTCAATTGAGACTAAACGTCTCACTGGAGCGGGCTCTTTCTGTTGGAATAGCAAAGAAGCTTGAGCTACCTGGGTAAGAATGCTCTGTGTCATACGATCATGAAGCAGCAAAAATACCTGCTGGCGAGCATCAGCATCAAGTTTTCTCCAGCCAACAAGGCTAAATAATACCCCTCTTTCTACTCGGCCAGTCATCCCCAAACCGCTATGATCTACAATATCTGTTGCTTTAGATGACCAGGGAGAAATTGTTCCAATACGAGGACTTACAATAAATTGCTCATCTAATTTATAAGTGGTTGAAATCGCTTGTTTAACACTCAATAACTGGCGCAATGTGCCTATTTGATCAGAAGGAAGCACACCTGAATTTTCCGTAAAATAAATCCAATGCGACTCAATGGATTCAATCCCGGGCGCAATTTTTTGAACGGAATTTAACTGCTGTTGAAGTCTAAATGGCGTGGCTGCTGTGCCACCGCGAAGGATCAGCATAGGGTCTGAAGCTCGAATAAATGTTAGAACGTGTGTTCAAGAAGGTCGCTATATTAGCTGAAACCACGTCATGAAACACGTAGTAAAATTACTATCAAAATCAGTTGTTTTTACATTCATTTCGATCAATTATTAGCCGCTCGAAACCCATCAATTTTGTGTATAGTCAGGATTAATCCTAATCAGCACTGACCATGAGAAATCTTTTAAAATTTGAAGCCGTATTTGAAGACCTGAGAAAACTCGGTATAGGCTTAATGTTAGTAGGGTTTATTGGCATGGTTATACAAAAAGACGTTTCTGCGATCAACGGAGGGATTTTAACCGGTCTTGGTGCTATAATTTGGGCTGTAGGAATTATTAAATGGACGGATATATGAGTACTAGCTTTATTGTCGTTGTAACACTATTTTCGATCTTCATTACCGTTGTCGCATCTATGGCGGTTCACGAAGCACGCAGCAAAGTTCGTTCTAAGTAAAATCTTTACTTAAGACATTTCCCTGCCTGTAGGGAATGTTCAAACCACTTTATCTCAAGGTGGACCTTTTCTAATTTAAGCATGTCAGATTGACGATCGATTTCGTTAATTCAAGCCTATCCCGTTATGACAATGAATTCATCATTGCAACAAAATCTACTGCCGTTCGATGGCGAAGTTTATTTAGATAACCAATACTTCTCATCAACAGACGCCTCTAATTACTTCAACCGCCTGAAAGACGAAATACATTGGGAACACAAAGAAATCAGATTGTATGGTCGCTTTGTCTTACAACCACGCTTAATTGCTTGGTATGGAGACCCTGGCATTACACTCAAGTATTCCAGCCTTAATTTAACCAGCAGCCCCTGGACAGAAGCATTAACTAACATTCGAGCTGCTATAGAAGAAGATTTGGGGTATTCGTTTAATGGCGTCTTTTTGAATTATTACAGAAATGGTCATGACTACATGGGATGGCATCGTGATAATGAAAGAGTACATGGCTTACAACCACTCATCATATCCATTAGTTTTGGTGCAGCACGATTATTTAAATTCCGCCATTACCAGCAAAAAGACATCGTTAAAAATTTAAAACTAAACAGCGGCAGTCTTTTAATCATGCAAGGTGACACACAAGAGAACTGGTCTCACTCGCTGCCAAAATCACTAAAGGTCAGTGAGCCAAGAATCAACCTCACTTTTCGTAATATCTATGAATAAGCACAATATCATTTCGTCTACTATCTAACCGACCCGGTTAAATACCCTTATATATTTAGCAACTTTTAAGCTAGACTAGGGTCTTACATAGAGTAATGGGGGCGACCTGGCTTCGACGTGGGTAGCCGATCTCTAGGTGCATGCCGAGGATGTAGATGCCTCGTAAAAGATTTCTGCAATTATATAGTCGCAAATGACGACAACTTTGCTCTAGCTGCTTAAAAACCAGTTTTAGAGTCGTCCGCCCTAGTGAGCTTACGCGTTAGGAACCGGGCGTCACCTTAGTAAGATCGTGGAGAAGACTGTCTAAATCGGATCCATTAAACAAAGCTTAGGCTCGCAGTTAAACGCCCTGATCGTTGGACCTTAACTGTTAAATTAAAAACGTACTCTAAGCATGTAGTACCGAAAGTGAAGAACTTGCGGACGCGGGTTCAATCCCCGCCGCCTCCACCAAA
>JBGCDS010000001.1:0-4364 GCA_045105615.1 Gammaproteobacteria bacterium | reverse complement strand
ACGTTATTGGATGGTGGAGGCGGTAGCTACTTAACTTGATATGTAAGTAGCTGTTTCTATTAACAACAACCAATTTTAGAAAAATTCTGTGCCCCTATTTATACCCCTAAATGCCTCGGCTGTAGCTGAACTGCTTTGGACGTTCTAAGGTTGTATTGATTTGTACTTGTTTTATTTACTTTTTCCAGTGCACAATTTTGTATAATGCGGGTAGAACGATTAGTGTCAATATTGTGGATGAGATAATGCCACCGATCACAACGGTAGCTAAAGGGCGTTGAACTTCAGAGCCGATTCCCGTATTCAAAGCCATTGGTACAAATCCTAATGATGCAACTAATGCCGTCATGAGAACAGGGCGTAAGCGAGTTAGCGCACCATTAATGATTGCATCATCTAGCGTTTGGCCATTCACACGTAAATCTCGAATGAATGAGACCATTACTAGACCATTAAGTACGGCGACACCAGAGAGTGCAATAAAACCAACCGCGGCAGAAATTGAAAATGGAATGTCTCGAAGCAGTAACGCAGCAACACCACCTGTCAAGGCTAAAGGCACACCAGAAAATATAATCGAAGCATCTCGAATTGAACCCAATGCAACTACCAAAGTAACTAGAATGATGAATAATGTTGCAGGTACGACAATAGAGAGTCGCTTAACAGCAGATTGTAAATGCTGAAATGTGCCGCCATACTCGACCCAGTAACCTGCTGGTATCTCAATATCCTCAGAGACAACTTGCTGGACTTCATTAACAAATGAACCTAGATCACGTCCTCTAACATTCGCAGTAACAACGACACGTCGTTTACTATTTTCTCGGTAAATTTGGTTATAGCCCATATCTAAGTTAATCGAAACCAATTCGCCTAATGGCACATAACTATCAGAAGCGAGTGGAATAGGAAGATTTTTAAGTAAATCTGGATTAGATCGAATGGACTCTGGGAGTCTTACAACAATATCAGCTCGTTGATCCCCCTCGTATACTTGACCAACAACTGTGCCTCCCTGAAAGGTGGCAATAATCTCTTGCAGTTGATGAATTGAGACACCATATCGTGCAAGTGCTTCTCGATTTGGATCAATCGTTAATACTGGAAGCCCTGTTGCTTGTTCAGCAGACACATCTGACGCCCCCTCTATTTCAAGTATGGCGTGTTCAATTTCTTCGCCCAATGCAATGAGTTGGTCAAAATCATCACCAAATACTTTAATTGCAAGTTCTGCACGAACGCCGGAAATCAATTCATTGAATCGCATTTGTATAGGTTGTAAAAATTCATAACGATTTCCAGGGATAGGCGTGACTAATTCTTCTAGTTCTTCGACTACTTGCGACTTAGGTTTATTCGGGTTGGGCCACTCATTACGTGGTTTCAAAATGATAAAATTATCAGCAACACTGGGAGGCACTGCATCGGTGGCAACTTCGGCTGTTCCGATTTTTGTGAATACGCGTTCGACCTCTGGCATTTTCTTGATTTGATTTTCAAGTTCTTCTTGCAAACTCACTGCTTGTGTCAGTGATGTGCCAGGAATACGCAATGCATGCATGGCAATATCGCCTTCATCGAGATTTGGGATAAATTCAGACCCTAGTTGTAAAGCGCCTAATCCACTGATACCAACTAAAGCAACCGCTGCTGAAATGACTAACCATCTTAATTTAAGAGCCATATTGAGGATGGGCTTATAGAGGCTACGTGAAAAAATAATAATCGGATTCTTCTTCTCACGTACAGGGCCGCGAAATAGAAGTGCAACACAAGCAGGGACAAAAGTGACGGAGAGTATCATCGCGCTAACTAAGGCAATGACGACGGTAATCGCCATCGGATGAAACATTTTTCCTTCAATGCCCGTCAGAGCAAAGATTGGAATATAAACTGCAGTGATAATGAACACACCAAACAGGGCGGGGCGAATCACTTCTTTAGTTGCTTCAAATACAATAGAAAGTCTTTCTTGAAGGTTATTCATTTGACTGTCGTTGGCACTACTGAGACGTCTCATGCAATTTTCAACAATGATCACCGCGCCATCCACAATCAAACCGAAATCAAGTGCGCCAAGACTCATTAAATTAGCGCTGACGCCACTTTTTACCATGCCAGTGATTGTCATTAACATTGCAATAGGTATCACAGCCGCTGTGATGAGTGCTGCACGTAAATTCCCAAGAAGTAAAAGTAATACAGCGACAACAAGTAATGCCCCTTCAGCTAGATTGGTGCGTACCGTTTTCAATGTTTTGTCTACCAAGTTGGTACGATCGTATACAGCCGTTGCAGTAATGCCAGAAGGTAAACTTGCTTTGATGTCTTCTAATTTTTGTGCAACTTCACTTGCCACGGTACGACTATTCTCGCCGATCAACATAAATACCGTACTCATCACAACCTCACGACCATTTTGAGTGGCCGCACCGCTTCTTAATTCTTGACCTTGTTCAACTGTTGCGACATCTCGAATGCGTAAAGGAACACTATTGTGTGTCTGTATTAGGATATTTTTTAATGCATCAATTTCATTCGCTTGACCAGGCACACGCATCAACCATTGAGCACCATTGTGTTCAATAAATCCTGCGCCACGATTAGCATTATTCTGTTCAACTGCATTAAGAATATCTCGATAAGTGAGATTGAAAGCAAGTAGCTTTGCGGGATCAGGTGCAATTAAGATCTCTTTCTTAAAACCTCCGATAGGATTCACTTCCACCACACCAGGGACACGCAGAAGTTGTGGACGAATAATCCAATCATGAACTGAGCGTAAATCGGTTGGGGTAATCAGTGAGCCATCATCATTGGTCGCGCCCAGTTCAGCATCGACGGTAAACATAAATATTTCACCTAACCCCGTTGCAATAGGGCCTAAGTTCGGTTCGAGTGAGGTGGGCAATTGGCTTTTTGCTGATATCAAACGCTCGCTTACCAATTGACGCGCAAAATAAATATCTGTGCCTTCTTCAAAAACCACAATGACTTGTGAAAGGCCATAGCGTGATGATGAACGTGTATACGATAACTTGGGTAAGCCAGACATTGCACTTTCGACGGGAAACGTGACACGTTGTTCGACTTCAAGTGGGGTATAACCAGGTGCTTCTGTATTAATCACCACTTGGACGTTTGTGATATCAGGAACGGCATCAATAGGGAGTTTTGTAAAATTCCAAACACCTAAACCAATAAGCAAAAGCACCAATAAAAATACGATGCCTCTTCGCTCAATTGAAAATCTTAAAATATAATTCAGCATGTGTTTTCCTTAATGATCGTGAGATGCGCCAGATTTTTCGATGTCTGCCTTGATGAGATAACTGTTGTTACTCACATAGTGAGTACCAGCTTCTAATCCTCCTAACACTTCCACCCACGCATCATCCTGTCTTCCTAATTCCAACATACGAACTTCATAGTCATTACCAATTTGCGCATAAACAACGGTGAAATCACGAAAGCTTTGCAAGCCCGAACGTTTGACTGCAAGCGGTACATTATATTCAGCGACTTTGACGTGACCAGTAATGTGCGTACCAGGCAGTAATAAGCCATCAATATTATTTAACTCAACACGAGCAGTTACTGACTGGTTTGCATCAGCCATAATATTAATAAATGAAATTTCACCTTGATAAGATTGACCACCTATTGAAGGTGTGACGGTAACGTGAGCGCCTTTTTTAATGCGTTCACGCTCTGATGGGAAAATATGTAAGCTTGCCCATACAGTTGATATATCCATGATGGTAAACAAACGTCTTCCATTAGTTTGTTCTTTAACATTTGCGATCTGTTCAGTGATAACCCCATCTATTGGAGCGCGAATATTGTAAGTATTTAGGCTTTCATTACTCTCAACTTTTGCAAGAAGCTGGCCTTTTTTAACGCTTTCTCCAAGCGATACATGAACTGATTGAATAACGCCGTCAAAGCGTGCACTGACTTCATTCTTGTTTTTAGGGTTAATAACCATTTGTCCATACAATGTAACTACTTCTTTCATTGTTTGTGAGCCTGCAACACTTGTCTGTAATTCAAATGCTTGGGCAATATCAGGAAGTATTGTTGTACGACCTTCAAAATTATCGTATTGCCAAGAATACGTTTTGCCTTTGTATTTTGCTTCCACTGACACGACAAAAGAATGAGGCTCATAGATTTCTGTGTCTCCTCGCAAGAAGTCACCTTGTGGTTTAAAGTGAATGTTATCTACTATGTTTCCTAAGCGCGTTAAATTGATTTGTAAGTCAACGTCATCAGGAGAAACAGGTCGATTACTGTCGGTGACCCACACGCGATATTCTGGTGGAACCCCTGTTTCAAATATAGAAAGTTCTAGTGCAAAA